>NZ_WSNW01000001.1:836089-1436089 GCF_009767585.1 Coprobacillus cateniformis | reverse complement strand
AGTGGTTTAAAGAAATAACAATATCAGCATCCATAATTGCTTGACCAATTTTAGCTTCTTTCACATATTCTCCATTAACTGGGACCAATTCCTCATCAGTTCCTTTTAAGCCATCAGCAATAATTGTATGTACACCTGTCTGAAAAGGATTATAACCGTTAGTATAGGCACTATCTAGATGATCTAAAGCATTCTTTCGTCCACCTACATAAAGTGTATTGCAGTCTGTTAGAAATGCTTTTCCACCTAATTCTTTAACATAATCACAAACAACCTTAGCATAATTAGGTCTTAAATATGCTAAATTTCCAGGCTCACCAAAGTGAATCTTAATAGCTGCATACTTATTAGTAAAATCAATGTCTTCAAAACCTGCCTTTTTCATTAAGAACTTCAATTTTTCGGGAAGATTCATTCTTCCTGTATGCATATCACAATAATATACTTTTGATTTCTCCATAACTTTCCCTCCTACTTAATAAAAATCCTATTCTCTTATTATCTTAACACTTAAAGTACGCTTGAAGTCAAGAAAAAGAACAATATTCATTGATTATTGTTCTCATTTCATTCAATAAGTTTATAATTCTGTGGTTGACTTTGAATCAATGCTTCTAAGTCAGTTACGTTTTTATAACTATAATAAGAAGATATACCTATATTACATTGATAAATCTTGCCATTCACATAAACAATATTAGCTCTCCAATCAGGATTGCTTGTACAACTAGAATTTGCATATAAGATCATTTCTGGATTATCTTTCTCACCTATATAATAAGGTCTCCAATATAAGTCAGTTTGACTATTTATTTTTTCTAAAATATTATTATCAACTTTCTGTAATTTATTTTCATTAATTAATTTCCCTATTAATTCTTTTCTATCAAGTGTTGTTTGTCCTTTAGCAAGTTCTTTTGTCATCTCTATATAAATGCCCAGCATATTATTCATAGAATCATAAAGAGGATTATCAATTTCATCCTTAGATACAATTGAATATTGAGGGTCCTTAGTCTTATCAAAAAGAACATATATTCCATTACTTGCTTTATATAATAATCTTGTAATTTCATTATTCACTACACTAATATTTCCTTGGATTTCACCATTTTCTACATCAACAAAATCATCAATCCATATCTTATCATCATTGTTTAAATGAATATTATCACTTTTATTTTGAGCATATTTATCAATAACTCTTTTTTGGGATGCTGTAACATAAGCATAACATTCCGTTAAAGCAGGTGCCTCTTGAGCAGTGTCGATATATTTTAAAACAGTTGGTACAGCAACAGCCATAAGCACTGCTAAAATAACAACGACTATAATTATTTCAATTAAAGTGAAACCATGTTTATTTTTCCTCAGCATAGAATCACCTCCATGGTTTAAATATACCACTTTCGCCAAAATGTTACAAACATATATGCTACAGATAATAGTATTTTCAAAAAAAGAAAAGTATTCCTATAAGAATATTTTTTGAAAATAATTCCTTTTTAATACTTGAGAAAAATCATTATAAATATGATATGTGAGATTTATTCCTTTGTTTTTTGAAATATACCAAGCAGAAATTGAGAAGGGTGTCATGAGTAAATAATGAGCTTACTCATCTACTTGAATATTTAAAGCAGGTGTGAATTATCGCTTATCTTCTTAGTTATCATTATGCTGTGTTTTTTAAAAGGGAGACTTTTGTTTAAAGAAGAGATAAAGTTTATAGTAATCAAATAGAATGATATAAAAAACTATAAAACTGCTAAATAAAGATTGTCAATGATGATGGTGGGTATAAAAGTAAAGATTTGTTTTTTTGTTTCAGATAAGAAATAATTTCCAATTTATAAAAATTGATATATACTTATATTATGGATATGGAGGAATGTATATGGAAACAAGAAAATTTGAAAAATTAAATGTTGAAACATCTTTATTAGGATTTGGGTGTATGAGATTTCCATTGACTAAAGATGGAAAAATAGAAGAAGTTGAAGCTGAAAAAATGATTGATTTGGCAATTCAATCAGGTGTCACATATATTGATACAGCTTATCCTTATCATGATGGAATGAGTGAACCCTTTGTTGGACGAGTTCTTAAAAAATATGAAAGAAATTCTTTTAAACTTGCTACAAAGTTACCAATTTGGAAGATTAATAGTCAAGAAGAAGCCAAAGAAATCTTTGAATCACAGTTAAAAAGATTAGATGTTGATTATGTTGATTTTTATTTATTGCATGCATTAGATAGTGATAAATGGAAGAAAGTTATTGAATATAATATTATTGATATGTGCGAGGAATTAAGAAGAGAAGGAAAAATTAAATATTTAGGGTTTAGTTTTCATGATGAGTTTAATGTATTTGAGGAGATTATTCGTTATCATCAATGGGATTTTTGTCAATTGCAATTAAATTATATGGATATGGGAATACAAGCTGGACAAAAAGGTGTTGATTTAGCAAATGAATTAGGTATTCCATTGGTCGTTATGGAACCTATTAAAGGTGGTTCTTTAGCTACCTTACCAGAAGATGTTACAAAACACTTTAAAGATTATGCGCCTGATAAAACGCTTGCTTCTTGGGCTTTGCGTTATGTTGGAACTTTACCAGGTGTTAAAGTAATTTTAAGTGGGATGTCAACACTAGCACAGGTAGAGGATAATTTGAAAACATTTACTGATTACAAAAATTTAACAGACGATGAATTAAAGATTGTGGAAGAGGTTGCAGATACATTGCATTCACGTACAAAGAATGGTTGTACAGGATGTGAATATTGTATGCCATGTCCTTTTGGAATCAATATACCAGGCAATTTTAGATATTGGAATAATCGTTTTGTTTATGATGATGAAAAACTTTTTAAAGGAAAGTATGCAAAGATGTCTGAGCAGGAAAAAGCGAGTCATTGTAAAGAATGCGGCGCTTGTGAAAAAATGTGTCCACAACAAATTTCAATTCGTGAGGATTTAAAACGTGTAGTTATTGATTTGGAAAAATAATCTTATAATATTGACTAGACAACATAATAAAAAATACTCTTATTTATATCATTCTATAAATAGGAGTATTTTTTAGTATAAATATTGTTGTTTTACATTTCTTTTGTTGCTTTATTAAAGAAATAAAATCCAATTACAAACATAATAGAAATCATGCCTACTCCAATGTTCATATATCCAGTTAATTGAGCAGTTATACTTACAAGAGCAGTTCCCATAAAGGATGCACCTTTGCCACAAATATCAAATAATCCAAAATACTCACCAGATTTTTGAGGTGGTATAATTTTAGCAAAATATGAACGTGATAAAGCCTGAATGGCACCTTGGAACATACCAACACAAATTGCCAAAAGCCAAAATTCCCACTGTTTATCAAGTTGAATAGCAAACAAAGCAATACATGTATAAGCAACAATACATATTTTAATAAGTAATTTTGCAGGATAAATTTTAGATAATTTTGAAAATATTAATGCAAATGGAAAGGCAACAATCTGTGTGACAAGTAGCGCAACGAGTAACCCTTGAGTATCTAAACCTAAGGCACTTCCATAGGCTGTTGCCATATCAATAATTGTATAAACACCATCAATATAGAAGAAAAATGCAACCAAGAATAGGAAAACCTTACGGTCTTTCGTAATTTCTTTAAGAGTATGAAACAAGCGTTGAAAGCTTTGCCTGATTGGATGTTTTGGTTTTTCAACATAATAGACTTGCTGATATTTTCTTAATAAAGGGATTGTTAATGCAAACCACCATATTGCATTAATGAAGAAAGCAATCATAATAGCCATTTCAAAAGACATGCCAATACTTTCATAAAAAAGAACAAATACTAAACTGATTACAAAAGGAATACAACTTCCAATATATCCCCAAGCATAGCCATGTGAAGAAACAGTATCCATTCGTTCAGGTGTTGTAATATCTAATAACATTGAGTCATAGAAGATGTTAGCTGTTGAAAAGGCTATTTTAGCGATGACAAATATGGCTAAAAAGATAACCCATGACGTTGGAAATGAGAGAGCAGCAAGAGCCAGTACACCAACCATCATACTTATTGAGAAAAATGGTTTTTTATAACCTTTAGTGTCTACAATAGAACCTAGTACAGGACCAATAATTGCTACAATTGCTGTTGTAAGAGAAGCTGCATATCCCCAATATGCTAAATAATTAACTTCAGAGATATTTGCCATTGAAGAAAGATGATTAAAATAGATCGGAATAATTGTTGAAACTAAGAGTATAAATGCAGAATTTCCTACATCATACATAATCCAATATTTTTCTAACTTTGTTAACTTCTTATCATTCATAAGTTTGCCCAAACCTTTCATTAAGATAATCATCATGAAGATGAATAGAGTAATCTTGTATCAGAGAAACAGCAAGACTGACTGCTTGATTTTTCTTCCTGATCAATTCATCAATACATTCTCGAGATGTTTCATTTTTTACATAATTTATTATGAGACCTTTATAGTTAGGATATATACCAGCAACTTTCATAGCTAATAATACGAATCCTCTTTTGAATCTTCCTGGTGCTTTAATCATATTCAAATAGAATAATAAATCTTTTAAAGATTTCCAAATTTCTTTATCAGTGACTTTAAAAAAAGGAGCAATGACTTGAGAAACCTCTAATGAAGGATGGATATGACTTGTAAGAGAAGTTCTTAAAGGATCTTGGCCTTGTTGAACAAGTAATTCCCTGTCAAACTCTGATTCAATTTCACTGTGAGTCATATTTAATATCTTTTCTTGATTCCCTATGTATCCATGACATTCACTATCTAAAACATAATGAGTGATAAATCCACAAATATAGGCAAAAGCATCTTCTTTATATAGACTGTGATTAATAATATGCTTTGCATCTTTAAAGAAATCATAAGCCTGTTTTTTATGCATAGAGAAACCTAAATCTTTTACTATATTCTTTTTTAATGCCTGATGATAGAATAAAATATCTGGGCCATGAACTCCAATATTATATAAGTTCATATGCTTTTTTAATCGCTCCTGTAGTTCTAAATCTAATTTGTTATAAACTTGTTGTCCAAAATCAAAATGTGCATAACCTGCTGGCATAATCAATCCTCCCACTCTATTATAAAAAGTTAAATATTAAAAACCATCAAATCTATGTTAATTTCTAATTAAATCATATCATGTTTATATACTGAAACATAATAAAATATGATAAAATAAAGAAAATAGGTGGGATAGAATATGAAAAGAAAAATAGGGATAGTTATATTGGGAATTATTATTGTTATTGGGGGGTATTTGATTTATGATCAAATGAGGTTTAAATCAGATGATATTATATTAGAATTGAATGATGTAAAAGTAATCGAATATGGAGAATCATTTGATCCATTAACTCTTATTAAGAAGTGTTCTGGTGAAGTGATTTATCAAGAGTCAATAGATACAACAAAAATAGGAAAGCATAAAATAACTTTTGTAGTTAAGGAAAATCAGGTAACTAAAGAATTTGCATTTGAAATCGAAGTAAGAGATACAAAAGCACCTGACATAACACTGACAAAAGAGAAAGATTCAATAGAATTAGGAAGTCAACTCAATATAACTCAATATATAAAATCAGTAAAAGATAATGCTGATGGAGATTTAACATATAAAAAAGATAAAGATGTTAAAAGTGGAGATGTGGGCTTTTATACATATCATAGCCAAGTAGATACTCAAAAAAATGGAAAATATATTGTGACAATCATTGCTATAGATAAGAGTGGCAATAAGGCAAAAAAAGAGTTGGCTATAACTGTTCAAAAAAAGAAAGAAACAGTTTCGAATCAGCAAAGGAATCAATCCTCACCTCAACAATATAAGGCTAATCCTAACAATAAAATCATTGTCATAGATCCTGGACATCAAGGAAAAGGAAATAGTGAAAAGGAAGCGATAGGACCTGGTTCTTCAACAAAAAAGGCGAAGGTTACAACAGGAACTACGGGGGTATCATCACGCAAGGCAGAGTCACAGATTAATTTAGAGATTGGATTAAAGCTAAGAACAGAATTGCAGTCTAGAGGCTATACAGTTATTATGACGAGAACAACTCAAAATGTGAATCTTTCTAACCAACAACGCGCAGAAATAGGAAATAAAAATAATGCAGCAGCAGTTATTCATTTGCATTGTGATGGTGGTGAATCAAGTGTACGAGGCGCACATACAATTTCACCTGCAAAGAATAATCCATATTGTTCTGAAATATTTAAAGCATCCTCAAAATTAGCACAGAGTGTTATCCAATCATATTCTGCAGCAACTGGAATAAAGAGCAGAGGAGTATCATATCGCAATGATTTGACAGGTATAAATTGGAGTCAGGTTCCTTCTATCTATATTGAGATGGGATTTATTTCTAATGTGTCAGAAGATAAACTTCTCGCTGATTCATCTTTTCAAAATAAATGTGCAAAAGGCATAGCAGATGGTATAGATAAATACTTTCAATAAAGCTAATGAACTTCATTGGCTTTTTTTGTTGTAAATTTTTATATAAAAGTTAGTTTACATAAATATTTGCTTAAAGCATTGTATAATAGTTTGCTGTGTGCTATAATTTGAATGCATACAATAACAATTAAAGCATATGAAAAGGTTAACTTAAGAAATAAGTTAACCTCATTGGAAACCATTAAAATTATTTGGATACTAGTTATTATCATCTTCAGGAGGTATATATTCCATAATATCTCCAATTGTGCAATTAAAATAATGACATAACTTACTTAGAAATAAACTATCAAAACGCTGTACTTCATCTCTACAATATTTATTTAAATTAGGTCTTAATATATCCATATCTTTACAAAGTTTATTCTTACTAATACTTTTCTCTTCTAACAGACTTTCTATTTTAAAATGAAATTTTCCATATTTATCATTCATATTATTATCACCCTTTTAATAGAATTATATATTAAAAACAATATTTCTATAATTTGTAGTTTGACACCTTGTATTAAAACACCTATTATTACTACAAGGTGTATTTTTATATTTAATCATTCTCTTTATTATGATAATATATAATTGTTCTATACATAAAAAGAAGGGAGAAATTTATTATGTATGTATATGATTTTTTTAAATCACTAAGTTTATTAAGAAAGGAGAAAATGCCAGATATAAATGAGATTCCAAATGAAGAAGTATTTATCTTTGGAAGTTATCCAATAGAAGAGTTAGATAATTATCCAATTGAGTTATCATCTCAAAACAAAAATTATCTTATTTATTGTAAACTTGACAATATTATAGACTTAAAATCTTTTCCTATTGATAAATATCTCGATTATATAAAAAGATTAGATAGTGAAAATATTGATCTCAATCTTTATGAACCTATTATGCTTGAAAGTACATTAATGGAAGCTATTTTACTTCTAGACTTGATATCTTCTCTAGAAGAAAATCCCTTTTTCGATGCAGTTTTTAATATTCCATTATCTTATTTAGATGAATTTCTTGATTCACATACATGTGAGTATATTGAGGTGAATGAAAGATTTATGGGAATTGAACTCATAAAAGATATCTATTTTTCACAAATATTATATTTTATTAAAAAGTATGTGAAAGTAAAATTTTGTACGAAACAAGAAGAGATAGTCAATCCGATCTCATATGAAGAGTTTTCATCATTAATTAGAGTTAAAATAAATGAATACCAAAAACTTGATCCGTTTAAAGCACCAATTTCTACTTATACAGGTATAGAAAATGTAGAATACGATAATCTCATATATCAAGTTGAATTATTGGGGGAGCGTCAACTGGATAAAAGAAGGAAGCTATCTTAGTCATTCATTATGTCATAAAAGTCATAAAAACTAATAATCATATCAATCATATGGTCATTAGTTTTTATTATAGATTACATGCTTTGTATAGATCAAATCAATTGTGATAAGTCCTTTCAAAGATCATATACCTATCTCTTTAAGATATACTATAAAGATTCACGAATAGATTAATTAAGGATTTTATACATTTATTATTGTTTAAAAGTAACTTTGAAGGTAGGTGAAATTTAAAAAGAAAGCGGTAACTTATTAAATTTACGTGATTATATGTGGACTTTCAAAATAAAATCAACTAAAATAGTTGTGAAAATGACAAAAAAGGAGATTTACATATATGAGTGGTTTTTTTGGTGTTGCATCTAAAAATGATTGTGTTATGGATTTGTTTTTTGGAGTAGATTATCATTCACATTTAGGAACAAGAAGAGGTGGTATGGCTGTTTATGGGAAAGAGGGATTTAATCGTTCTATTCATAATATTGAAAATTCGCCTTTTAGAACTAAATTTGACAAAGATATTGAAGAGTTTGAGGGGAAGTTAGGGATTGGGTGCATTTCTGATAATGAAGCACAACCTTTATTAGTGAATTCTCATTTAGGATCCTTTGCTATTACAACTGTAGGAAGAATTAATAATTTAGAACAATTGAAAGATAAGTGTTTTGAATATGGAAAGACACACTTTTTGGAAATGAGTGGTGGCGTTATTAATCCTACTGAAATGGTTGCAGCGATTATTAATCAGAAAGATTCTATTGTAGAGGGTATTAAACATGTTCAGGATGTTGTTAAAGGCTCAATGAGTATTCTCATTATGACATCAGAGGGAATTTATTGTGCTAGAGATAAATATGGACGTACACCTGTCATTATTGGTACAAAAGATGATGCAAACTGTGTGACTTTTGAAAGTTCTGCATTCTTAAATTTAGGATATCGACATGAAAAAGATTTAGGTCCTGGAGAAATTGTTTTCATGACACATGATTATTTGAAACAAGAACAAGCTCCGTTTGAAAAAATGAAAATATGTTCATTTTTATGGGTTTATTATGGATATCCAACATCTACATATGAAGGTGTAAATGTTGAAGCTATGCGTAATCGTTGTGGAGACATGCTAGCAAGACGTGACGATGTTTCACCTGATAGTGTTGCGGGTGTTCCTGATTCTGGAATAGCTCATGCAGTAGGGTATGCTAATCGTTCTGGGATTCCATTTGCAAGACCATTCATTAAATATACACCAACGTGGCCTCGTTCATTTATGCCATCTAGTCAAGGACAGAGAAACTTGATTGCTAAGATGAAATTAATTCCTGTTCAGGAATTAATTAAAGATAAGAGCTTATTACTTATAGATGATTCAATTGTGCGTGGAACACAATTGAGGGAAACAACAGAATTCCTATATGATTCAGGGGCAAAAGAAGTTCATGTTAGACCAGCTTGTCCACCACTATTATTTGGATGTAAATTCTTGAATTTCTCTCGTTCTAGTTCAGAAATGGATCTTATCACAAGACGAGTTATTCGTGATTTAGAGGGAACTGAAAATATTAGTTATGAAACATTACAAGAATATGCAGATCCTGACAATCAAAAGTATCAAGATATGTTAGAAGAAATCCGTAGAAGATTAAAGTTTACTTCATTAAGATATCACCGATTAGATGACATGATAGAATCTATAGGTTTAGAACCATGTCAATTATGTACATATTGTTTTAGTGGTAAAGAATAATAGAAAAGCCCTCATATTGATTATGGGGGCTTAACTTATATAATGTTGAGCAATGGTAATGAATAGATAGTTATCTTTTTTCTCTATATAAATACCAATATTTACTTTTTTATAGTTTTTATTTGTCATGACTGCATAATGTGTTGGACTTTTAAGAAGTCCTTGATGAAGATTATTAACAATTTGAATAATTTCATTATCAGTATAGTCTGATTTATAATTAACTTGTGTTTGGGCTAGATTCTCACCATGTGGTGTAGATTGAATGTTAATTATATTTTTTAAGGTTGTATTCCACTTTGTTCCATTTGGTCGTGTATGAGACCATTGAATTGATGCTTCTTGAGCGCGAAGAGTAGTGCTTTTTAATAGTGGTTTATATAAAGAGACAGGTGTTACTCGTGTTGTGTTGATAAGTTGGAGAAATTGTGAACGAATAAGAGTTTCATTTATAGAATGAGTTTTTTTAAGAGTTTGTTGTTTGTTGTCACTTTCTTTATTCTTTTGGGGTTGATCAGATACTTTTTCTTGTGAATTTGAAGGAGTTGAATCTATCTTTTTTTGTTTTTGAATTATCTTTTGACGTGTATCATGTGATTGAATAGTTTTTTTCTGTGTGTTGTGATTAAGTTCTTTTTGAGATATTTTTTTTGAAATAGTTTCTTGTTGTAAAATAATATTTTTTTGCACAATTGCTTCTATATGAATGTTTGTAATTTCAAGATAACAAACTATAAAACTTAAAGTGATGATTGTTATATATGTCTTCATAAAGACTCCTTTCATAAATGAAAGAAAAAAAGGTTTGCTATAAGCATTATAACATAGTTTGCTTAAAGTGAAAATATAAAATTGATATTATTATAAAATAATGTATAATTTATATAATGATAGAAGAATAGACTGGGTTTTGTCAATATGATGATTTCATAAAAAGAGTCAAATAACATTTATGTAACTATTTAGAAAAGATAGAAATAAATACTTTTTAATACAAAACAAATCATTGAATAGAGTTTAAAAAAATATCGTAGCTATGGCAAGATAATGAGATTGTTTTATTTCTATATAAAATATTGCATTAAAAGAGCGGATAATGGTAAAATGTATCAGCAAAGGATGGTATTATGGATAGAACAAAGGAAATTGAGCAAAGTATTATTAAGAAGTACAGAAAGCAAATTTGGCGTAAGTTTGTAAAAGGTGTTCAAACTTATGATATGATTCAACCAAATGATAAGATTGCTGTATGTATTTCAGGTGGTAAGGATTCAATGTTGATGGCAAAACTTCTTCAGGAATTAAAACGTCATGGTAAATTTGATTTTGAATTGGTTTTTTTATCTATGGATCCTGGATATAATGAAAAAAATAGAAAGAAAATTGAAGAGAATGCAGAAATTCTAGATATACCTGTACAATTTTTTGAATCTGATATCTTTCAAGTTGTTACAAATATTGAGAAATCACCTTGTTATTTATGTGCTAGAATGCGTCGTGGTTTTTTATATGCTAAAGCAAAAGAATTAGGATGTAATAAAATTGCTTTAGGACATCATATAGATGATGTCGTTGAGACAATATTAATGGGAATGTTTTATGGATCACAAATCCAAACGATGATGCCTAAGCTACATAGTACCAATTTTGAAGGTATGGAACTTATACGTCCAATGTATCTTATTGAAGAAAAAGATATTATTCATTGGTGTCATTATAATGATTTAGCATTTATTCAATGTGCATGTCGTTTTACAGAAGAGATGGAAGAGCTAGGAGATGTTCACCATACATCTAAAAGAGAAGAAATGAAAAATTTAATTAAGTATCTAGAAACAATGAACCCCAACGTTAAAAAGAATGTTTTTAAAAGTATGGAAAATGTTAAGCTTGGTACGGTTATTGCTTATAGTGATGATGAGGGAGAACATCATTTTTTAGAGAAATACAATAAAGAGGTGCGATAATATGTTTTCAAGATTTGAATTACTTGTTGGAGAAGAGAAGATAACCAAGCTCCAGAACGCTCATGTTTTGGTTTTTGGAGTTGGAGGAGTTGGTGGTTATGCTGTAGAGGCATTGATAAGAAGTGGGCTTGGTCATATAACAATTGTTGATAATGATGAAGTTTCTCTAACAAATCTTAATCGCCAAATTATTGCTACAAGAGACAGCATTGGGCATAAAAAAGTGAAAATCATGAAAGAACGAATAAAATCAATTCATCCTGAGTGTGAGGTTCAAACATTAGAGATGTTCTATCTGCCTGAAAATGCTGATACAATTGATTTAACTCAATATGATTATGTTGTTGATGCAATAGATACAATTACTGCTAAAATAGAATTGGCAGTACGCTGTGAAAAGCAAAATGTAAAATTAATCAGTTCTATGGGAACGGGTAATAAAATGAACCCGTCTATGTTAGAGGTTTCTGATATATATAAAACATCAGTATGTCCCTTAGCAAAAGTTATGCGTAGAGAATTGAAGGCTCGTCATATTAAACATCTAAAAGTTGTTTATTCTAAAGAATTACCTATACAGCCAAAAACATCTGATGAAAAAACAAACAAAAGAACAGTTCCAGGTAGTACTGCTTTCGTTCCTTCAAGCGCTGGACTGCTAATAGCGAGTGAAGTCATAAAAGATTTACTTTTTTAAATAAGTCGAAGGCATTAACTTAATAACCTTATTAAGTTGATGCTTTTTTGTCTGTTTTTTTTCCATAATATATAACTTTTTCTAATAAATCATTATTTTTGTTTCAATAGAAACCATAGTATCAAATCATTTCTAAATTATCTTCAAAACAATGTAAGATAAGATCATTTAGGAAAATACTAACTTTTTAGTAGAACTCTATATATTCATCATCAGCATATTTAATGATACGATTTTTAACTCTGGCGAGTGAGATATATATTGAACACATATCTCAATATTATGATTATCTTGATTTTCTCTTTTTTAGCATAAACATATTATTATAAGTTTAACATTTTGTGTAAAATTAAAAGAGGCAGAGATTTAGAAGAATAGTTGTTTATATCTATCATATAAGTATCTTATCCTTATTTTATAGTAAGAAAAGATGAAAGACATTTCTTATGATTAATCACTCTATGGACAAAATTTATTTTGGACCCTATTTATATGTATTCTTTTTAATATTTTGTGCTATGATTAATTTATTAAGAGTGATAGGGAGGCTTTATTATGCAAACTCATTTAGAAAGAATAAAAAAGGATTTAGAAGTATTAGCCACTTATACTTCAACACCAGGATTTGGTGTTACACGTTCATCGTATTCTAAAGAAGATAAGCAAGCAAGGGAATATTTAATAAGAGAGATGGAAAAACTTAATCTTAAAATCTATGAAGATGGAATTTCTACTTTGTTTGGTCGTAAAGAAGGGACAATGGCAGAGGCACCAGTAATTATGATTGGCTCTCATTATGATTCGGTAGTTAATGGTGGAGCATTCGATGGACCAGTTGGGTGCATAGCGGCTTTAGAAGTATTGCGAGTTTTAGAAGAAAATCATTTTATCAATGATTATCCCATTGAGCTTATTTTGATGAATGCCGAAGAAGGGGCAACGTTTGGTCAAGGGTCAGGAGTTACAAATTCAAGGGGGATGTTAGGAACATTGACAATGGAAGAGTTAACAATGAAAAAGAACCGTTTTGGACAAACAAAACTGGAAGCTATGAAAGAATATGGATTAGTTCCAAATTTAGAATCTGCAAAAAGAAAACCAGGTTCTATTAAAAATTTTATTGAAGTTCATGTAGAACAAGGACCTATTTTAGAAAATGAAAATAAAGACATAGGATTAGTAGGGTTTGTACCAGGGATTGGTAGATATAAGCTTTGTTTATTTAAAGATGAGAATAATGATACAAAAACGGCCATCGATTATTTCAATGCACTTTTTGATGAGATGTTAAAAAGTCTAAAAAATAAGATAACAGGAATCATTATTCCCTTGAGTATAGATAATGATAATTGCATAGAATATAAAGTTGAGATTAGAACATTAAATAAAGAAATAATTGAACAAATTGACTTTAAAAATAAAATCAATGATATGGTTAATATAGTTATTCAAAAGACAGGACTACATATAGAATTAGAAGAGATGGCGAGAATAAATTATCCAAATCCGACTCCTCCAAGCATTATGAATAAAGAGAATGTAGAAAAGATGGAGAGGATATGTAATAAACTAGGATATAGTTATATGATTCTTAATGATGGTAGTGGACATGACGCAATGATGATGACAGAGTTTACAGATACCAATATGTTATATGTTCCAAGTGTTGGTGGTTTAACACATTGTCCCGAAGAATGGACAGATTATGAAGATATTAAAAAAGGAGCAGATGTTCTTCTGCATTTAGTCATGGATATTGCTGTAAATAAAAGGTGAACTGACTTATATATTTAAAGTAATTAACAATTATTTATACTTCCATTAACTTACATTGATTGTCTAATAAATATAAACATCTTATAATATTCATTAAGAGAACGTTTCACAACGAATACATAGTTGTGTCTCTTCATCTTTCATGGTATTTTAATGCTGTCTTCACTAATGAACTTGAGGATTATATCAAACTGATAATAGATTTTTACATTCTTATATAATTATGTCTATATAATATTATAGTATCATTTTAAACAGCGACAGCGCAGTTTGGTGATGCAGTCTTTACCTGAGAACGAAACATAAACAATCCACTACTTTGAGCACATAATATATTCAAAGTGGGATAAGGGCATATGTATTAAATTGTATATCATGAATCAAAGCCTACCGATTATTTTCGGTAAGGCTTTTTTGCCAATGAACTTTTTTAGAGATTTCAATAGAATACGCAACAATTCTCACTTCCCTAGAGGAGTACATAATGGAAGTGTAAACCACCTTCCTTTAAACAAGCGAAACAAGCTCAGTTTGACAGCCTTACAATCTATCCAACCAGTAATATTTTAAAGTTTAAAGAATGGTTAAATTTTAATAAGGATACTTTATGCTTTTTTGGGAAACTCAATATTTAAGTATTTTTTGAGAAATTATGAAAGTATGTAAGTTTTTTCACATTTCAAAATAATTTTCATAGATTATAATGAGGTGTTAGAAATGAAGGAACAACTTCAATCTTATATATATGTAGAAAAGTTATTATGTGATCTTTACAAAAAAGTTGCTACATTAACTTGCTTAAGTGATGAAAAAGGAATGTTTTTAGACTTTTCAAAAAGTTGCCATGAAGCGGTTGGGTGTTTAAAATATTTTTATAAAGAACAATTTGGTTCAGAGTTTGATCCAATGATTCCTGAGATTAACATTCAGGGAACATATCGAGAAGTATTGAATCATATCCAGCAACAGGAACTTGAATCATTCCTAAATTATCGTCGACATACGTATTTTCAAGACAATTATTTGTTACAAGAAACAATGCGAGGAATTGCTGATTCTAAGTTAGAGCATATTATTGCGATTATGGCTATTGTTATTAATATGAATGATCCACAAAAAACAATAAATAATAAGCACAATTTAGAATAAGTTTCATAGTATATATAGAGGTGTATGAAATGAATAGGGAACAACTCCAATCTTATATTTATACTGAGAAATTGTTAGCTCAGTTATATCGACAAGCAGCTGCAATGGCAACACTACAAAGTGAAAGGCAGGTTTTACTTGCATTTGCTAGAGATGCTGAGCAGAATGCTAATTATTTAAATCATTTTTATAGAGAAGAATTTGGAACAAATTTTGATCCAATGATACCAGAAGGGAATATTCAAGGAACATACAGAGACTTATTAAATGAAATTCAAAAACAAGAATTAGCTTCTTATTTAGAACTTAGAAAACTGACATACAATCAGGGGAATATTGAATTAAGAGAAACAATTAGAGCGATTACTGATGTTAAATTAGGACATATACTGACATTATTAGCTATTGTAACAAACATGAATACTCCAGGGGAAGAAAGATCACAAAAGTTCTTTAAGTAAACGTGCATAAATGTACGTTTGCTTTTTTCTTTAGGTTCAAATTGCAAAAATTGAACACATAGACTTTAGTCAGTTGAGCATATGAAATATGCGAAACAAAAAACCACCTGCTATGCGGGTGGAGCAATTAAAAAGTTTAACAATAGTATCACCTTTCCGATATAATGAAGTTGTTCAAGCTATCATTAAAAGAAAGGAAAGGTGATTTGACTATGGCTAAAAAAGCAAATTCTTTAGCACACACAAAATGGATGTGTAAATACCATATTGTGTTCACACCTAAGTATAGACGAAAAGCGATATATAATCAATACCGAGAAGACTTAGGCGAAATATTGCGGACACTATGCAGGTATAGAGGAGTGGAAATCATAGAGGGGCATCTAATGATTGATCATGTGCATATGCTTGTGATGATACCACCAAAGGAAAGCGTATCGTCATTTATGGGATATCTGAAAGGGAAATCAGCATTGATGATGTTTGATAGACATGCCAATCTGAAATATCTGTACGGAAATAGACATTTCTGGGCAGAAGGGTATTATGTAAGCACAGTAGGATTAAACGATGAAACAGTCGCAAAATATATAAGGGAGCAGGAAGCTCATGATATAGCGATGGATAAATTAAGTGTGAAGGAATACAGGGATCCATTTGAAGAAAAGAGAATTACAAAGGAGAAGAAAAAAGAGAAAAAGAAAGGGAAGTAGAAAAAATCCCTTTGAGGGATAGCGAGAGTCAAAAGCGATAGCTTGAGCGAAGTGAAAGCAGCGCCTTGAGACGCGAGCAAGTAGCAAAGGCTTATAGCCGCAGAGAAAACCACGCCTTTTAGACGTGGTTTTTATTTTTGTTTATCAAATGGAAAGAACGTGCTATACTTAATTTGTAAAATAAGGAGGGGAACCTAATGTATGATGTATATGTAAATAACAACAATAAAAAGAAACTTATAATTATTGGGGGAGCAGTTATTGGTGTTATACTGATTGGTTTTTTTGTATTCTTTTTATTAAGTGGTGATGGTAAAGAAAAGAACTTGAAAGATTTTTATGCAAAAATTAATAATCAAAAATATGATGAAATGTATGCAATGATAAGTGATGATGCAAAATCCACATATACAAAGGAAGCTTTTATAAAACGTAATAAAAATATTTATGATGGAATGGAAGTGACTGATATAAATATTGATGTTGTTTCTACTGATGGTGATAAAATAACTTATACTGTCAATATGAAAACGGTTGCTGGATCAACAGAGTTTGAAAATACAACACAATTCAAAGATGATAAAATTATATGGAATGATTCCTTTATATATCCTGATTTAGGAAGCACTGATAAAGTGCGTATCGTTGAAGACAAGGCTCAAAGAGGAAGAATTTTAGATCGAAATGGCACTGTTTTGGCTGGAAAAGGTGAAGCGTATTCAGTTGGACTGGTTCGTGGTAAATTGAATGGTGAAAATGATTATGATAAGATAGCCAAACTGTTAGATCTAACAAAAGAAGGTATACAAAAAACAATGAGTGCATCTTGGATTAAAGATGATTCTTTTGTTCCATTAAAGACAATTTCTAAAGATGATAAGAATTTAGAGAATGATTTATTAGCTATTGCTGGAGTGAAGTTAACTACAACAAATATACGCTCATATCCATATGGAAAAGTAACATCACATTTAGTGGGTTATATGCAGAAGGTAACAGCAGAGGACTTAGATAAGCATAAAGGAGAAGGATATACTGAAAATTCTTATATTGGACGTAGCGGAATTGAAGCCGCTTACGAAAAAGATTTGAAAGGGAAAGATGGTATTGAAATTTATATACAAGATGATAGTGGTGAACGTAAGGCATCAATTGCACGACAGTTAAGAGAAGATGGGAAAGATATGACTTTGACTGTTGATATAACATTGCAAAAAAGTTTATATAATCAATTCCAAAATGATAAGAGTGCATCAGTTGCAATGAATCCAAAAACTGGTGAAGTTTTGGCTTTGGTAAGTACACCAACATTTTCTAGCAATGATTTTATTTTGGGGATGAGCACAAGTCAATGGAATGCATTAAATGATGATAAAAATAAGCCGTTATTAAATCGTTTTAGATCAACATGGGTTCCTGGTTCATGTATGAAACCAATAACTGCTGCAATAGGTTTAGAGACAAAGTCATTGGATCCTGCAAAGGATTTCTCATCAGCTATGAAATGGCAAAAAGATTCAAGCTGGGGAAGTTATTATGTCACAACATTACATGCTCCAACGCCTAATAATCTTAAAAATGGACTGGTTTATTCAGATAATGTTTATTTTGCAAAGGCAGCATTAGAGATTGGTGCGGATAATTTGGTAAAAGGATACAAATCTTTAAAGATTGGTGAAGAAATTCCTTTTGAGTTATCATTGAATAAATCACAATATAGTAGTGGTGATTTCAAGGATGAAATACAAATTGCAGATAGTGGGTATGGACAAGGACAAATCTTGTTGAATCCTGTACAAATGGCATCAGTCTATGGAGCATTTGTGAATGAAGGAAAAATGATGGCACCACATGTTGTAAAAACAACGGAATCTTCAGTATGGGCTCAACCATTTTCAAAAGATGTTGCTAACGAAATCAAAGAAGATTTAATTCAAGTTATTAGTGATAAAAATGGAACTGGACATTCTTTCTATAACAAAAATGTTGTTTTAGCTGGGAAAACGGGAACAGGCGAAATTAAAGATTCACAAGATGATACTGAAGGTACAGAAGTTGGCTGGTTTACTGTTATGACTACTGATTCATCTCAGCCGATTGTTATTTCGACAATGGTTGAAGATGTTAAAGGACGTGGTGGTAGCAATTATGTAACAAATCGTATGAAAGCTCCGTTAAATGAATATTTAAATAAATAAAGATCACAATGTGAAGTGATCTTTTTAATATCGTCTTATTTATCATTGTTAAAATGAACTTTTCTAAAGAGTGTATGATAAGTTATATCTTCTGTCTCAAAGAAATTACTGATGTATGAAAAAATGTTATCAGGAATATTTTGTTTACATGAAAAAATATCAATTGCTACATATTTATATTCTGGCCATGTATGAATAGCGATATGGGAGTCTGCTATGATGGCCATGATAGTGTCTCCTTGGGGTGTGAATGAGTGACTATGAATACTGAGGACAGTTGTATTCATAAGTTTGGATATTTGATGTAATAAAATAGTAAGATCTTTCTTATTTAACTGGCATTGTGAAACATCGATGCATACTTCTTTGCCTACTCTTTTACAAATTTCTAACTCTTTTGTATAAACAGAATCTATCTCCTCCACATTTTTCACATCCTTCCTTTTTTAATTCTTCAATTGTATTAAATTTAGATTTCTCATTAATTTTATATATTTTCTTGCATTTTTTGCATTGATATGAGCGGGTTGTAGGGTTTCTTTTGCCAGTATAAATCATTGCCTTATTATCAATTAAAGGAACTGTAGTTTTGTCTGTCGTTATGAGATGGTAAAAATCACTCTGACTACCTAGAATGCTACCTCCTTCATATTGATTAAAACCAATTATCATATCTAGAAGAAGGATATGATTTTCTACCCATAATTTTTGAATTGTGTACAGAAATTGGTAATCCATTTTAAAAAATGATACATAACATGATAGATTTTCCTCGTGTTTTAAACATAAAATAGCTCTGGATAAAAAGAGGGTTATTCCATTAATCGTATATGGTGGATCCATAATAACAATATCCATAGTTCTTTGGAATCTATTTTCCAAAGTGTCTCTAAAGTCACATACATCTACATGAATTTGTTTTTGAATATATGGTGGACTTTGTTTAATATAGTTTAAAATACGAATATCTTTATCTAACACATGAATATTTTTTTCAGAATGATTTGTAAATATATATGCATTAAATGTGGCAATAATAATACTCATACAATCGTCATCACCTAGACAGAGAATGTTTCGATGAAGCAATTTTTCTTTTTTTAACATATATTGTACTCTTTTGATAGCGGATTCTAGTGTGCATTTTGCTTGGTCAATTGTGACATCAGCACTTGGACGGTTGTTAAAGTAATCTAGAAGCCAAGAAAATTTTGTCATGATTTCTAATGCCGATGTGTTAGATAAATAATGATAGTGTTTTAAATTAAGAGCTTTTATATGAAAACTTAAATCGATGATTTCGATTCCAGATTTAGTTAAAGAAAATCCGCTCCCCTTTTCTAAAATATTTAGTGATTGTAACTCCTTTTTTATAGCAACAATAATAGGGATTGGGATAGATAATGTTTGGGCTAATTGCTTTGAAGAATTATATGAAAATAATCGTATTTCTAAAAGATAGTCTTCGATTTTTCTTTTGCCCTCACGTAAAAGTACTTTGTTGTATATAGTGTCTACAAGATTCATGAACTTAAACCTCCTTGTTTTTAAGTAAAACATGAATATGGTAGTATTACGACCTCAAACTTATTTAAGAAACAAAAAAGCGCCTTATGCGCTTCTTTGTTGACGTATTATTCTTTGTATTGTTTTATGAGATAAATAATAAAGAGTTGCTAATTGAATAGTTGAATATCCTTGTACATATTTTTCAAAGATTTCTTTATTTCTTTGCATTGTATACTCTTTAGTTTTTGTATTTGTACCCCATTCTTTAATATTCTCTTTCTTTTTTGGAATATAAAGATAATCACCATCTACATATTCTTGTATAACTTGTAATATCTCAATGGGTAATATGTCAGTTGCTTTTCTATAGCTCATGTTGTTTCCTCCTAAATAAACATTTATCTAGTCGTAAACAAAAGCTATCATGAGACTCTGTAAATAGCTTTTGCTTACAGAGTTAACCCCAGTTTCGATAATTTATTCATAGAATACTCCTTTCTATTACGCTTTTCAATTATAAAAGGGTAGTTGATTGTTGTCAAGGATAACGATTTTCAATAAAAATATAAATAAAAAAAACGATCAATATGATCGCTCGTTATCAAATGGTGACCTGTACGGGATTCGAACCCGTGAATGCATGCGTGAAAGGCATGTGAGTTAACCGTTTCTCCAACAGGCCACATGGCGCTTGAAGTAGGACTCGAACCTACGACCGATCGGTTAACAGCCGATTGCTCTACCAACTGAGCTATTCAAGCAAATCAATGGAGCGGGTGATGGGAATCGAACCCACGTAGTCAGCTTGGAAGGCTGAAGTTCTACCATTGAACTACACCCGCATGAATGGTGCCCAGGGCCGGAGTCGAACCGGCACGGATTTTAAGGTCCGCAGGATTTTAAGTCCTGTGCGTCTACCAATTTCGCCACCTGGGCATGCACTATTCATTTTTAAGATGGTGACCCGCAGGCGACTCGAACGCCTGACCCTCTGATTAAAAGTCAGATGCTCTACCGACTGAGCTAGCGGGTCCTGTAATGGTGGGGAGGGGCGGATTCGAACCACCGAACCGAAAGGAACTGAGTTACAGTCAGCCGCGTTTAGCCACTTCGCTACCTCCCCATTACTGGTGCCGGCTAAAGGACTTGAACCCTCAACCTACTGATTACAAGTCAGTTGCTCTACCAATTGAGCTAAGCCGGCAAATATTTTGTTATGTTTTATAGAATGGTGGAGGTTAACGGGCTCGAACCGCTGACCCTCTGCTTGTAAGGCAGATGCTCTCCCAACTGAGCTAAACCTCCATATTGGCTGGGATACCTGGATTCGAACCAGGGAGATGACAGAGTCAAAGTCTGTTGCCTTACCGCTTGGCTATATCCCAATAATCATGCTCATATAATATAACAATTTTCTGCGTTTTAGTCAATATCTTTATTCAAATTTTCCTAAAAAATGTTTAAATCATCCCTTTTATTGAAAAACCATCCTTATTATACACATTAAAACTAGAATTATTCCTCATATTTCAAAATAAAAAAGACATAAATTATGCCTTTTCTAATAATTTTTCTACACTTATCAACTTAACACAAAGAACAAATAATTCTGTTGCTTGTTTTAATTCTTCTAATTTTGGGAAAGAAGGAGCAATTCTAATGTTAGCATCATGAGGATCTTGACCATATGGATAAGTTGCTCCAGCTGTTGTTAGGAGTGTGCCCGCTTCTTTACATTTTTGTACAATAGCTTTTGCACAGTTTTCCATTGCCATAAAGGAAATGAAGTATCCTCCTAATGGTTTAGTCCATTCAGCAATTCCTAATGGTTCAAGTTCTCTTTCAAAAATATTTAAAACAGCTTCAAATTTAGGCTTTAATAGACTTGCCTGTTTTTGCATATGTGTATCTATACTTTCAATTTTATTAAAATACTCTACATGTCTTAATTGATTTAATTTATCATATCCAATACATTGAATAGACATGTGTTTTAAAATATCCTCTTTATTTTCAAGTGATGTTGCCAATGCTGCAACACCTGAACCTGGTAAAGTGACTTTAGATGTTGAGCAGAATTCAAAAACGAGATTTGGCTGTCCAGCCTCCTGGCAAGCTTTTATAAGATTTTTAACATGTTCTTGTTTATCATTATATAAATGGTGAACTAAATATGCATTATCCCAAAAGATTCTAAAATCTTTTGCTGCAGGATTCAAATTTGCAAATCGTTCTACAACCTCATCAGAATATGTTATGCCAGTTGGATTGGAATACTGAGGAACACACCAAATGCCTTTAATGCTTTCATCAGTTTGAACATATTTTTCAATAAGGTCCATATCTGGACCATTTTCATGCATAGGAATATTAATCATTTCAATGCCAAAATGTTCTGTTATAGCAAAATGGCGATCGTATCCAGGAACAGGGCATAAGAATTTAATTTTATCTAATTGGCACCATGGTTTCTCTCCTAAATAGCCATGGGTATAACCTCGACTAATTTGATCAAACATAATTGTTAAACTAGAATTTCCATAAACAATAACATTTTGAGAAGAAGTGTTTAACATCTTTGCAAAAAATTCTTTAGCTTCATCAATACCATCCAAAATACCATAATTACAATATTCATATTGACTTCCAAAGTCATAATGACTATTAATGACATCCAATATATCAGTAGATAAAAGTAACTGATTGACATCCGGCTTTCCCCTCGCCATATTTAACTTCAAACCTTTTGCTTTAACCTGCTCATATTGCTTACATAAATCATCATGTAAAGAAACTAATTCTTCATGATTCATGTCTTTATACATCTTCATGATATATCCCTCTCTTTTTACATATTAATCGAGGTAATTGTACTCTTTCAGTACATAAAAATCAATCTCTAATAAACATAAGTTAATAAAAATAACATAAATAGGAATAATTACTATTTATAATCTATAAATTGTGGTATAATCCTTATAAGGAGGTATGAAATATGGATTCAAAAGCATTTTTTAAACTCAGTTATGGATTATATATTGTGACTTCAAAAAACGATAATCAGGAAAGTGGCTGTGTCATTAATACAATGACACAAGTGACAGCAGAACCATCACAAGTCTGTATAACATTAAACAAGGAAAATTATACAACTCAAATCATTGAAAAAAGTGGTGTATTTAATGTCAGTGTCTTATTAGAAAAAGTTCCTATGGAAATAATTAGAACATTTGGATTCCAATGTGGTAAAGATGTCAATAAGTTTGAAAACATTGCGTATGAAACTGATGTTAATGATGTTAAATACTTAACAGAGAACACAGCAGCAATGTTTGCTTGTCGTGTTAAAAAAACTGTTGATGTAGGAACACATCTAATGTTTATCAGTGAAGTTGAAGATGCTCAGACATTGAGTGATGAAACTGTTTTAACATATGCAGCTTATCATGATAAGAAAAATGGTACAACACCTAAGAGTGCACCATCATATGTTGAAGAAACAACGAAGCAAGGTTGGCGTTGTGATGTTTGTGGATTTATTTATGAGGGCGAAACTTTACCAGAAGATTATATTTGCCCAATATGTAAGGTTGATGCAAGTCATTTTCATAAAATTTAAAAAGAGAGCTGTCAAGCATACTCTCTAATCCTGAATTTGCAATTTTCTTAAGACAACAACAAATGTTGTCTTTTCTTTATGACTTGTTGCAAAGATTTGACCATTATGTATTTGCACAATATTCTTAGCTATAGCTAATCCTAATCCTGTTCCTCCTGTTGAAGATGAACGTGATGCATCAGAACGATAGAATTTATCAAAAATATATGGTAAATCTTCTTGAGCAATAGGATGACCATAATTCATAATTTTAATTGTGACGTTCTGGTCATCAGTTAAAACCTCAATTTTAATATCATTACCATCTTGTCCATATTTAACAGCATTTGATAATAAATTATCAAAAACTCTTGCTATTAATTGGCCATCTCCTTGAATGAAAAGATTGGGTTGAGCTATATTAATCACTGGAGTTAAATCATGCTCTTGAAATGTTGGATAGAATTCATCAACAATTTGAAGAATTAATTCAGATATATTAAGAGTTGTCATATGAACTCTTACATCAGCTTTATCTAAACTTGTAAATTCAAATAAATCATCCATCATTCCTTGTAACTTCTTTGCTTTTTCATAAGCAACCGTAGAATACTTTTGAATATCTTCTTTAGAAAGATGTTCATTATTTTTAATTAATTCTAAATATCCAACAATAGTTGTTAATGGAGTTCTTAAATCATGAGCAACATTTGTAATTAAATCATTTTTTTGTTTCTCAGCATTTCTCTCAGCATCAAATGCTAAACGCTCATTTTCTTTTAAAATCTCACTTTCTTTTTCTTTGTCCTTTAATGTTTTTGCCAAAGCATTAATATTGGCAGCTAATAATCCTAATTCATCATCATACTCAATAGGAGCCTCAACATTATAATCTCCTGCAGTGACTTCTTGAATAGTCCCACTAAGTACACTTAAATACTTTAAGGTAATATTCATTAAATCAAAGAAAATAACTAAAAAGAGAAATAATGAAATAATAAATGCAATAAAATATCTTAATTCAATAGACATTCCTAACAAATTAAAATTATCAAAAATAATAATTAATGCACTATAAATTAAGAATGTCATAATATAAGTCACAATTAAATTAATAAAAAGTCGCCATCTAAAACTACTAATAAACAATCTCTTAATCTTTTTCATCATAAATCAAATTTATAACCAATACCCCAAACTGTTTTAATATGACGTGGATTTCTTGGCTGTCTTTCTATTTTTTCGCGTAGTTTTCTAATATGAACCATAATAGTATTATTAGAATTTGTGGACTTTTCATGCCATATCTTTTCATGCCATATCTTTTCAAAAATATCTTCAATTGAAAAAACTGTTCCTGGTTGACTTGCTAATAAGACTAAAATTTCATATTCAATTCTTGTTAATGCGAGTGACTGATTATCTAAAGTAACAGATTTCTTTTGAGTATCAATGATAAGATCACTTGCTTCTATAATATGAGAGGAATCATTAATAGGTTTGTTAAAAACCTGAAATCTACGTAATTGTGATTTTACTCGTGCAACTAATTCCATTGCATTAAAAGGTTTACTGACATAATCATCTGCACCAGTTAAGAGTCCTTCAATTTTATCATTATCTGCTGTTTTTGCAGAAACAATAATAACAGGTATATTATATTTTTCTCTAATCATTTTTAATGCCTGTATTCCATTGATTTCTGGCATCATAACATCTAATATAACAAGATCAATTTGATAAGTCCTAATATCTTCTAATAATGTTAATGCATTATATCTTTTTTCTACATGATAACCTTCTTGACTTAAATAAATTTCAATTAAATCAGTAATCTCTTTTTCATCATCAATAACTAATATATGAGGTGCTTCCATTTTACTTCCTCCTCTTCATTCTTATTATATATAATTTTAAAAAATATCAAAGAAATTTTTTAAAATGTTTAAAGTATGTGTTTTGAAAAGTTTGATTTCATTATCTTAGTTAAAAAGAAAGCTAAAGAATTTCTATTATTTTGTAATACTTTGGTTTTCTGTTATGTTTAAAATAATAATTTTACTTTTTTATCTATTTAACTATTCATAATATAAATTGTATTAAATTATATATGTCTTTTTGACTATCTTTTTATATCTTCTTAAATGTCCGCAAATCCTTATTTTATAGGCTCTACGGGCATTTTGCTTTTGTGGTAAACCTCACATATCTAGGTCTATCTTCTTATATTTTCGCTATCAAGCGTGGTTAAAATCGTGGTAAATACTTCTTATGCGATTAGACGCTGAACCTCTGATTTTGCGGTATCTATGGACGCATGAGCATACCAGTTCATTGTGATACTGATGTTTGAATGTCCCATGATATACTGTAAATCTTTCGGGTTCATGTTCTTGCTTGCCAGTCTTGTGCAGAACGTATGGCGTAGCGTATGTGGTGTGATATGTGGCAAGGGGTTATCCTTGTGGTGTTTGTTATATTTCTTTACCATACGGACAAATAAGGCGTTGTAATCAATCGCAACTTTAGGATTGCCTTTCGGATTGACGAACAGAAAATCTTTGTATCCGTCTATCTCTATCAGTTTCCCTTTTGTGCGTTTCCTTATGACCCGTTGAAATGCCTGTATCGTTTCTCTGCTTAATGGCACTTGCCTTGTTCCACTCTTTGTCTTAGGCGTTTCAATATAATAGCCCTGTTCCTTGTTTTTTAATAACTGGTGGTCGATAACCACAACCTCATTCTTGAAATCAATATCGGCTACTGTCAGTCCGCACAGTTCTGAGATACGAAGTCCTGTCTTTAACAGTATCAGCACATCATCATAATACTTGTGATACACGTTATCCGTCTTGATGAATGACAGTAAGGCTTGTTCCTGTTCCTCTGTCAATGCGACTTTCTCTTTCGTATCATTTTCTAGGACTTCACTCAGCTTGAAATCAAAAGGGTTTTTCCTTACACAATCGTCTTGTATGGCGATATAGAATGACGCTTTTAACGAGCGTTTATGGTTGTTAATGGTGTTATAGGAAAAGCCTTTGTCTTTCATGCGTAACGCCCATTCTTTAGCGTCAGAGGGTTTTATCGTATCAATGCTCCTAGCACCTAACTTGTCCTCTTTCAATAACCGCATGAGTTGTTCCCGTTGTTTCTGTGTGCTTTTCTTCACGTTTGCCCTCTGTGCGTTCTGTTTGGCGTAGAGTTGGCAAAATGTCATTTTCTTGCCTGTGCTGTCGATACCGTCCTCAATATCCCGTCTTATCTGCTGTTCCAGTTCACGAAGTGAGGGTTTTTCCCGTTTTCCCTTTGGTGTCGGGTCTGTGGGTGTCAATCTCCAAGCATACACATATTTTGTGTTTCCAAATGCGTCCACATATTTATATAAGTATTTTCCGTCTGTTCGTTGGCTCTCTCCAGTATGCAGGATACGTCCTTTGCTATCCCGTCTTTTTTCTTTCATGGTGTCTGCTCCTTTCCTTGTTGGAAAGAGCCTTGATATGACTTGTGTTCATCATAACACATACAAGGCTCATTTGCATTAGATTGCGTCTAATTTATCAATAACCTTTTCAAACTGTCGGCGTTTAATCTGTATGCGGTTGCCATTCATAATGAGCCAGCCAGCGTCCTTGTTTTCCTCTGCCAATCGTCTTAGCTTGTTTTCTCCGATACGGAAATACTTAGACGCTTCTTCAATGGTAAGGGTGTATTTTTCCCATACGGGAATATCGTTGTTATTCATCAGATACCCCCTTTCCCATGTTTCGTGTCATACTGGATATAGGGGATAAGGTCGGTGCGGTTTATCCTCTGTAAATGTGCAGTTAGTTTACTGGAAAGGGAAGTGCTGTATCTTGCCTTGTCAAGCATAGTTCCCACTTTTTCAAGTCCACCTAATGCGTCATGTTCTTCTAAGAAGTAAAAACTTTTGACAGCGGAAATCACGCCACCCTCTGTGAGCCATTGCTGTGTTTCTTCAAGGGAATTATATGGTTTTGATACTTGCAGTTTCAAGACTTCCACAGCCCCTAAAAAGCGTTCCCAAAATCGACACGTTTTCCATCGGCTCTTATTACTTTCATTTCTGTTTGCTACGACAAAGCGTAGGTTGTTTGCCAATAGCCCGAAAGCCAATTCCCCAAGTTCCAGCGGTCTGTCCTTAAATGTCATGGCAAAGGCATGAGCCTTATCATCACGCAGTTGCATTTCTGTCCGTTTCCAACTGCCGACTTCATCAAGCGTCTTATTATATCTTGAACAGACTTCCTTATCCTTGTCATAAAAGCGGTAGGACAATCCCGACTTTCCAGCACCGATATAAACCGTCTTTGCAGTGTCGAAATCGTCAAACTTGCTTTCATCAAAGTGGTAGCCCTCACTATTGGAGATAAATTCCTCTTTTTCGCATTTCTTCTTTATCTGCTCTATTGTAAAGAATGGCTTTTCGCTCTTATCATCAATGGCAATATCAAGTCTTGTGAAATGGAAATTATCCAGTCCGTATCTTCGCTCACAGCGTCGGAACATATCCCCAAAGGTATAATTCCTACTGTCAAGAATGCGGAAAATATCATCACAACCTCTGCCAGTCATAACGAGATAACAGCCTAGCCCTTGTGGGTTGTCCTCTGTCTTTCTTGCGTCCCCCGATACATAAATATCTCCAATCTGCCAGCGTGCTTGATACGTCTTGAATTTAACGCTTGCCGGATAGACATTAAAAATATCAGTTGGTAAACCTAAAATGTGCATGATTACATCTTCAGCGGTTACAGTATCAAATACAATGCTGATGTAATCAATCTTAACGGATAAATTTTTGTGTGTAGTTATAGTGCATTGCTCCTTTCGTATGCCCCGTTTTTTGCGGGGTAAAAATCGTGTTTTGTCCTTTATTTATCACAGTTTCTAGGTACTATGACATGTATACGCAGGGCGGTGTTACATATACGCCCTTTACGAACGCCGAAAGGCGTTCCCTTTCTTCCTGTGTCTGCTCCGTTCTTAACGCTCACGAGCCTTGTAAGGCTCGTGGCTAAACGGAACAGCCCCAGTCAGAAACCTTATTTTCGGTCTGATAGTCCATGTTTATTCATGCTATCAAAGTGAAAATACATATTTTTTGTGCTTACTCAAGCGTGTGATTGACCCTAGCGTGCTTAATCACTCTATCTGATACGATAATAACGCCATTAGAATTACTTGTCAAGAAGTTTTTGTTGACTTTTAGATATATATTAAGTATGATATGCTTATAAGTGATGAGAAAAGCAACGAAAGGAGCGATTATACTAAGTCATGGAGGGTTATATAAAGAAAATCAGTTTCTTAGGAGAGAACATACAGACCATAAGAAAACACAGAGGAATGAAACAACAGGAACTTGCGGACAAAATCGGTATCAATATGCAGAGCCTTTCCAAGATTGAACGTGGTGTGAATTATCCTACCTTTGATACGCTGGAAAAGATAATGGACGTGCTGGGTGTAACGCCCAATGAATTATTGTCGGGAGAATGGAAGTATATCGACCACACCGAGCCATATATCATGGATATTATCAAACGGGAACAGGACTTCAATGTTTCTTTAGATTATCTGTCTGAAAATGAATTTTTCGATAATGAAAACGAATACAGATTTTACAAGGTATATAAACTTATACAGTATATCCATAACTATATTACCAATGAGGTTACAGAGTTGGAAGAACTTATGGAAATCAAGCAGTTGATACAGCATCAGAAAATAGAACGCATGATGAAAGTGCATAAGGAAATGCGAGGGTTAGACCGATACAGAGAACAACTGAAAGAATACAAATACCACGACCCTTATGCTGACTGGATATTCCGTCAACTTGCAGATATTGACAACAGAAACAACATACCAGACACTTCGCCACAATTAGACTTTAATGAAGCGGACTATGAAGATTATCTAAAGGCGAAATGGAACAGAGGTCTTTGATTTTCCTCTTGCATGGAAGATACAGCAAACAAAAAGCCCAGTAAAGAGTGCAAAGCACCACCAATGGTGGCAAGGCTCTTGACAGGGCTTTTTCTTGACTGTGGTGGGTAGCCAAGAGGAAGAAAGGGATAAAAGCTAATTTATGATAAATCAGACAAAGGCGACGCAGGTATTGCAGTATGAACTTGTATTACATAAGGATAGTAACTGGAAGATTGTCGGATAATTGGCAAAGTAAGGCGTGTATCTCTTTTATAGGTACACGCTTCTTTAAACTTGACAGGTCTTATTATTTTTGTTATATTTTTATTGCAAGTATGAAAAGTATAACAAAATAGAAATGTTAGATTGGAGATGTGAAAATGTCAATGAAAAAAGGACAACATATATTTGGAACAGTTAAAGTAGGGGAAAAAGGACAAATTGTTATTCCAAAAGAAGCAAGACAGATTTTTGATATTAAATCAGGGGATACCTTATTAGTGTTGGGCGATGAAGAACAAGGGATAGCGATTGTAAAAGCGGACGTTATGAAAGAATTAGCTGTGAAAATATTAAAAGGACTTGGTAAATTAAGTAACGGTATAGAAGATGAAAAATAGCATTATGACTATATTGCCAATAGTTTTCATCTTAGATTTACTTATTCCTTTTATCTTAGCTCCAGCATATAAAGGGTATAATCATTTAATACAAGTTATGAGCGTTCTCGGGAATAGTAAGGCTCCGCTACATATTATATACAATGCGTGGCTGGTAGTCTTTGGAATTACCTTAATAGTGATTGATTTCAACGTATATGCGATTATTTCAGAGAGTTCCAAACTGATTGCAGTAACACTTTTTGTAATATTGTTGATTTATGCAATCGGAGGGTGTATTCTTTCTGGTTTATTCCCTGTTGGGGAAGTAAAAAGTCTTGCTACTCTTTCAGAAAAAATACATGGGTATGGTTCTGTTATTGGTTTTATGTGCTTAGCATTTGCACCACTTTTTCTAGGAATTTATGCATATAAAATAAATAACATTAAATTCTTTTATTTCAACATAGGGTGTTTCATATTAGCAATATTGTGTTTTTCATGTTTTGTTATGGGAGATAAGCCTAATTACAAAAATACAGTTTTAGCCTTTGAAGGCTTATGGCAACGGTTATCATTACTGTTTATGTATTTACCTTTGGGATGTTTAATATTACTGGAAAAATAAATTGTTAGGAGTGAAATCTATGATAGGACTTAAAAACGAGATATAAAAAAGCGTTAAAGTTTGAAATCAAATGAAGTAATCAACGGAATAAACAAAGAAAATATAGGGAGATGCACAGTTATTTGTGCTATCTCCCTTTGTCGTTTTATCATCATATCAAGGCTCATTCAATCGTGGTAAATCTGTGGTAAAATGAGTATTTCCTATACCTCAAAATGTTTAAAAGTGTAGTGTTTATGCGGATAATCTAAAATTAAATATAAAATTTAATATAAATTTTAGCTGAATTTAACGTAGCAACAATACTTATTTAAATGACCATCTTATTAAAAAACGAGAATATTAAATACAGGAAGTTAAAAATCTATCAAATGAGATATTTGGTTTCTTAATTAATTCAAAGAAACGTATATCTTAGCTCATTTTGGATAACATTTGAATAAGTTGTGAAATGGTAATATATTCTTATAGAAATATAGATAAAAAATAATTGCATTAATAATTATTTTTTGCTAGAATGAGAAAGGGCACTCACGGCTTTCCGTTGAAGTGCATTTTTTATTGGAAAAATAAGGAAGGAGACAAGCAAATGGCTAAATTTATATTTGTTACAGGTGGAGTTGTTTCAGGACTTGGAAAAGGCTTAACAGCTGCATCTTTAGGTAGAATATTAAAACAAAGAGGACTAAAAGTATTTATGCAGAAATTAGATCCATATATTAATGTGGATCCAGGAACAATGTCACCTTTTCAACATGGTGAGGTTTTTGTAACAGCTGATGGTGCAGAAACAGATTTAGATTTGGGACATTATGAAAGATTTATAGATGAGGAATTGAATAGAAATTCATCGATTACAACAGGCAGAATTTATAGCAATGTGATTTCTAAGGAACGTAAAGGTGAATATCTTGGGGCAACAGTTCAAGTTGTTCCTCATATCACAAACGAAATTAAAGCAAAGATTTACGCTGCTGCAAAATCTAGTCATGCTGACATTGTGATTACTGAGATTGGTGGTACTGTTGGAGATATCGAAAGTTTACCATTTATTGAAGCTATCAGACAGGTGCGTTTAGATTTAGGCTATGAGAATACTCTTTATATTCATACGACTTTATTGCCATATATTGGGGCAAGTCATGAAGTCAAAACAAAACCTACACAACATAGTGTTAAAGAATTAAGAGGTTATGGAATTCAGCCAGATATGATTGTTTGTCGTAGTGAAAAATATATTGATCAAGATTTAAAAGATAAAATCTCTTTATTTTGCAATGTACCTACAAAAGCAGTTATTTCAAATTATGATGTTGATGTTTTATATGAATTACCAATGATGTTATTGGATCAGCATATGGATGACTTAGTTTTGGAACATTTGAAAATAGATGCACCTCAAGCAAATATGAGTGAATGGAAGGAATTAATAGAGAGAGTTAAAGGTGTTGATAAAGAAGTCACAATTAAAATGGTTGGGAAGTATGTTCAACTCCCAGATGCTTATTTATCAGTCAATGAAGCTTTAAGACACGCGGGTTACTATGAAAATAGTACAATCAATATTGAATGGGTGAATGCCGAAGATGTGCATACAGATAATGTTCAAGATTTGCTAGGGGAAGCTGATGGTATTTTAATACCTGGAGGTTTTGGTGAACGTGGAATAGAAGGTATGATTATTGCTATACAATATGCAAGAGAAAATAATATACCATTCTTAGGAATTTGTTTAGGTATGCAACTAGCTTCTATTGAGTTTGCTAGACATGTATGTCATTTAGAAGATGTTAATTCTATGGAGTTTAACGAATTGTGTCGAACACCTCTTATACATTTAATGAGTGATCAATCATTAGATGATATGGGTGGAACACAAAGACTAGGAAACTATGATTGTGAACTATTAGAAGGAACAAAAGCACAATCTCTATATGGAAAAAATCTCATTCAACAAAGGCATAGACATCGATATGAGTTTAATAATAAATATAAAGATGTATTACAACAACATGGACTGATTATTTCAGGTAGAAATCCTGAAAGAGATCTAGTGGAGATTATTGAATTAAAAGATCATCCTTATTTTGTAGCAGCACAATTTCATCCTGAATTCGCTTCGCGACCTAATCGAAGTGAACCTTTATTTCAAGGGTTTATAACCGCTGCTTGTCAAAATAAGAAATAAATAAAAAAGAAACTATGTAAGCAGAAGATAATCTATCTGCTTACATAGTTTTATTATTGCTGACTATATCTATTATGATATGATTCTTATATAAAAAGAAATTTTTTACGTCTTTAACGAATAGAATAGAACAAGACATGTGATTATCAGATTATTTTCGTTAAATGATTTGTTTCCAATGTTTAAATCTGATATGAGTAAATAAAGAATTTCATAACTTGTTTTTGATTTGCGATATCCATAGTCAATGATTTTTCATGTTCTCTTCTCATACCTTGGTGTTCATAAAATCCATAGTTACAACTTGTATCAGTAAATAGATAGAATTGCTGAATATTTTGTTCCTTCATATAATAAAGCAAAGATTCAAACAAATTCTTGCCAATACCTAAACCACGATAATTTTCATCAATAGCGAAAAACGAAACTTCACCTTGAAAATCTATTTCACAATGATCTAACAATTCTCGATCAATCCCATCCACATCTCTAAAGAGATGAATAGCTTGACGACCTTCATATGATAGTAAAAGTGAAATAATTGAAATCATTTGTTTTATACGATATCGAAATGGACATTTATGTCTAGCAATATTTTTCCCCATAATAATGCCTATAGGGCAATTATCGATAACAGCTACTTTTGTATAAGTTTGATTTGCTAAACAGCTGTATAGAAAAACTTTTGCAAGTTTATTAGCAACTTTATGACTACAGAATTCATCATAATGCCAAGTCTTTCTAATGATGTCTATCATTTCTCTTGTATCTTCTTTTTGAAACTCTCTCAATATCATTTTATTTTTCATTGTTTATAACTCCTTTTCATTGTTTTGTATATCTTGTATACTTATCTTAAAGTATCCAGTAACTGTAGAGTCAAGAGGAAAGAGTATGAATAAGAAGATAATGAAATTAACAACATCACGATTTTCAAAATTACACCATTTGAACAAACGAACATTACATTATTATGATGATATTGGATTGTTTTCTCCACGTTATAAAGGTAAAAATCAATATAGATACTATGATTATGCACAGAGTGTAGATTTAGAATATATATTGATGTTAAAAGAATTAAATATGAGTTTGGATGAAATAAAAACTTATCTTAATCATCCAGATGTTTTGGCTTTTCAAGAAATTGCCAAACAAAAAATAGGGGAAATTGATACAGAAATACAAAGATTAAAAAGGGCTAAACAAATTCTACAAAAGAAGCAACAACAACTTTTATTGTGTAAAAAAATACACAATCATCAAATTGAAATTATAGATTGTGAAGAACAATATATACTTATATCACCGTATAGTTTTGTAGATGATGATATTGAAACAGCTTATGCCCATATCAAGCAAGCATGGGAACCAGAATTATATCGAATGGGTTTTGGAAGTTATATTTCTATAGACAAAATCAAGCAAGGAGATTATGATGAATATGAAGGTTTTTTTATACCAATAACCAATCGTATTAAGAATGCTGATTTAGTGATAAGACCAAAAGGAAAGTATGTTGTTGCATATCTTTTGGGTGAATGGAGTGGACTTTCACAGTTATATCAAGAAATATTAGAGTATGCATCATGCCATCATCTCAATTTAATAGGATATGCTTATGAACTGGGACTAAATGAATTTGCGATTGCCAATATGGACGAATATATAACGCAGATTATGATAAAAGTGGAGGAGACTAAGGACATCACACGTAGGAACTCAAAATATGGCAACAGAAGATGATTATTAAGACACTTTTCATATACAGATGAAGATATTCAATCAATGTATCGAGAACCAGTTTATTGCACTTTAGAAGAATTGAGGAGAGTATTGGATTCATAAAATCCAAATCTGTTATATGGCTCAAAATCTTGTATCAAAGCAAGTTGTTTTAAAATGTAGGTTTCAATATGAGAGAATTTTTTATAAAGATGGTATGTATGTAGAGAAATTGTATTATTCAATTTTAAGGAAGGAGTATAGTCAATTCATATGGAATGTTATATAAAATCAATGTATTTATGTGTCAATGATATGGATAGAGCGATTCATTTTTATGAAGATTTTTTTGAACAAGAGGTATTGATTAGGGATGAAGTTTATAGTATTTTTGATATTCATGGTTTTCGATTTGGGTTGTTTGCATATCAGAAAATGGGTGAGGAACATATTTTCGGAAGTAATTGTTTGCCAAGTTTAGAAGTTGAAAACTTAAATATTTTGCAATCAAAGATTCAACAATTAGAGATTTGTTTTCCATTAACACAAATAGGAGATAACTGGGTTGTTGAATTTATTGATAGTGAAGGCAACCATATTGAACTAACAACACCTATAGTAAAATAAAGGAGAAAAATATTAATAAGACAGGTAACAATTTCATTAGTATTTGATAGGTTGGTACGGATTTGCTTAACCAATGTTGCGACTTTTCCATTTTATGTATATAATGGTCAATGAATATTGACGAAAGGAAAAAGGATATGGGAGAGACAAGAAAGACTTTAGCAAAAGAATTTAATGATTGTCGACCTATTCTTTCTGTGTTAGGTGACACGACAAGACAAAGTATTATTTTATGTTTATTGGAAAATATGAAAACAGGTGGTATGAGAGTTGGTGAACTTGTCGACGAGATTCATATTTCTAGGACTGCTTTATCACATCATTTAAAAATCTTAAAAGGTTGTGGAATTGTTGGGATGCGAGAAGAAGGAACTAAAAACTTCTATTATCTTAATTATCGAAGTAGTCGTGTGACATCACTTATTCGGTTGTTTAGAAAAATTGAAGAAGTCCAGCAGGATAATTGTGAAGCTTGTGAGGAACGATATTGTGAGGGAGTGATTCATCATGATTTATAATATTTATTTTAGTCCAACAGGGAGTACTCAAAAAGTAACAAGTTTTTTAGCTAATCAAATAAATACGTGCACTGATGTTGATCTATCTCTACCTAAAAATAATTTTTCTATTAATATAGGAAAAGATGATTTTTGTATTGTTGGTGTTCCATCGTTTGGTGGACGAGTTCCTGATATTGCGATAAAAAGATTATCTCAATTAAAAGGTCATCAAACACCTGTTCTTGCTGTGGTGACTTATGGTAATCGGGCATATGAAGATACGTTATTAGAACTCAAGGAAACACTAGAACAACAAGGTTTTATTTGTATTGCAGCAATTGCTTGTGTGGCAGAGCATTCAATCATGCATCAGTTTGCAAAAGGAAGACCAAATCAAGATGATTTAAATGAGATGGCAGGATTTATGGAAGAGGTAAAAAAACGCTTGAAAAAACAGGCTATATCTGTATATGTCCCAGGCAATAATCCGTATAAAGAATACCATGTTATTCCCTTGCATCCTAAAGCATCAAGCACATGTCATCAGTGTGGATTATGTGCACGCCGCTGTCCTGTTCAAGCGATTCCACTTGATAATCCTCAAGAGATAATGAAAGGTCAATGCATTTCATGTATGCGTTGTGTCCATATCTGTCCACAACAAGCTAGAAAATGCAGTTCTATAAAAATAAAAATGGCATCACAAAAGTTACAAAAGCAATGCATGGTAAAGAAAGAAAATGAATTTTTTTAGGAGGAAAAGAAAATGATAAAAGCAGTTTTGATTGACCATATGGGAACACTTGTCTATGAACAAAGTGAATATTTAGAAAAATTAATGAGTGAGTGTGTTAAGAATTGCCCTGATTGTGATTCTCAAACGATTACAAAATATTGGTTTACAAAACATGATGAACTCCTTAAAAAATATAATGGAGAGAATTATAAAACTGAATATCAAATTGCATGTGAAGCATTTGAATGCACCAAAGCAGAACTTGGGTTGTTAGGTGATAGTCAACATTATACAGATATGTTAGCAGAACATTGGAAAAACACACCTGCATTTGATGATGCTTATGATTTCTTTGCTAAATGTCAATTACCAATTTATATCCTCACTAACAATGATACAAAATATGTAGAAGAAAGCATGAATCGTTTAGAGCTGCAACCAAAAGCAATTATCTCAAGTGAAATGACACATTATTATAAACCAGCCAAAGAAGCGTTTGAGAAGGCCTTAGAAATCATCGGATTAGATGCTCAAGAAGTTATTTATATAGGAGATAGTCTCGGAAAAGATATCTTAGCTGCTCAAGAAGTAGGAATTCAACCTTATTTCATTGGTAAAGAACATGTTGATGATGAAAATATCAAAGTTTTAGAAACTTTGTTAGATATATTTCAGTATATTTAGCCCAATTGGGCTTTTTTTATAATGAGTGATTTTTAAAATAGAATATAGCAAAGAGGAACAAATCTTGATAGAGTACAAAAAATATACAAGTGAACAATTAAAATTGGTTAGAAAATTGATATGAGAAAAATATGTCACATCACTATTTGAAAAAAGACAGTTTGTGATATGTTTTTTTCAATATTTGCAAGAAATATTGATAGTCTAGAAAAATAGTATATCATAGAAACTAAGAATAAGGAGGAAATGAGATGAGCGTAAGAGTTATTATCATGGATGTTGATGGAACATTAATGAATAGTCAAAAAGAATTAAGTCCTAAAACTAAGGAAACATTAATTCGTGCAGAAAAAGCAGGTGCTATTTTAATTTTAGCTTCTGGAAGACCAACATCTGGATTATTAGATTTGGCAAAAGAATTAGAAATGGATAAACATCATGGGTTATTGGTTTCATATAATGGATCAAAAGTTATTGATTGTGAAACAATGGAAACATTATTTAATCAAGCATTAAGTGTAGAAGAAGGAAAAGCTGTTTTAGAACATATGAAATCTTTTGATAAAGTAAGACCTATGATTGATAAAGGGGAATATATGTATGTGAATAACGTTTATGATAATATGATTCAATGGAATGGGGCACCATTTGATGTTATTCAATATGAATCACGTGGTGGAAAGTTTAAATTATGTGAAGTTGATGATTTAGCAGAATTTGTTGATTTTGAACTAAACAAGATTTTAACTACGAGTGACCCTGAGTATTTACAAGAACATTATCAAGAAATGATGGAACCATTTAAAGATAAATTAAGTTGTATGTTTACAGGTCCATTCTATTTTGAATTTACTGCTCAAGGAATTGATAAAGCCAAAGCTTTAGATACTGTTTTAATTCCAATGGGATATAAAAAAGAGGAAATGATTGCTTTTGGTGATGGTCATAATGATGCTTCAATGGTGAAATATGCTGGTATTGGTGTTGCTATGGAAAATGCTGTTCAAGATTTAAAAGATGTTGCTGATGAAGTGACATTATCTAATGATGAAGATGGCATTGCAGTATGTTTACATAAACATATGCCAGAATTGAATTGATTTGTGCCTAAACTTAATATCATATATAATGTTCATGAGGTGAAAACTTATGAACATTTTTAATAAACTTGAGCAGCTTGTTGATTTAACAGATAATGAGAAAATATTAGTTTGTTATATGAAAGAGCATACGAATGACTTTATTCGTTTAAGTGCAAAAGACATTAGCAAGACATGTTTCGTCTCTGTTTCAACCTTATATAGATTATGCAATAAATTAGATGTGAGTGGACTTTCAGAACTCAAAGTCCATATTTCTGCATCTATTGAAAATCATTTAAAAGAAGAGAAAAAGTTTGATTATAATTTTCCTTTCAAACAAAATGAAACACAATATCAAATAGTTCATAAATTACAAGAAGTTTATGAACAAACAATTACATCTACATTAAATTTAATAGATCTCGAACAATTGCGATTAATTGCAAACCAAATGAGAAAAGCTAAAAGCATAGATGTTTATACTTCAGCAGGAAATATTTATTTTGCTGAAAACTTTAAATTTCAAATGCAAGAAATAGGAATCAATATTCATGTTCCTTTAGAAGAATATCAGCAAAGATTAGCTGCAGCAATGAGTAATCAAGATCATGTTGCACTTGTCATATCTTTTGGAGGACGAGGAAGTTCAATAGGTGCAATTACTGAATTGTTGAAGAAAAATAAGACACCAATAGTTTTAATCTGTTCTACTTTAGAAAACCCTTTAAAGAATTCTGCTGATTATATTCTATACATGAGTTCACATGAAGATCATTATAATAAAATATCGTCCTTCTCAACAAGAATGTCATTGCTTTATATCTTGGATAGTCTTTATACATGTTATTTTAAATTAGACTATGATAGAAATATTAAGAATAAATTAACTTATTACGAAAAGATGACACAAATAAAATAAAAATATTTCGTTGATAAATCTTGAAAAAAACGATGATTATTATTTTAATCATGTTAAAATAAATTAAGGAGGCGATAGAATGAAATTAGGAATTGTAGGAACTGGTATGATTGTCAACGATCTTCTATCTTTTATTCATGATATAGAAAGTATCGAACTGATTCATATTTCAGGTACAAAGCGTAGTGAAGAAAAGGTAAGAGAGTTGAAAGAAAAGCATCATTTTCAAAGGTGTTCAGTTTCATATGATGAATTATTGAATGATATTGAAGTTGATACTGTTTATGTAGCATTACCAAACCATCTTCATTATTCATATACAAAACTTGCTTTAGAAGCACATAAAAATGTTATTTTAGAAAAACCAATGACATCTACAATAGAAGAAGCCAAGGAGTTAAAAAAATTAGCAATTCAAAATCATTTATTTCTATGGGAAGCGATTACGAATCAATACTTACCAAACTTTTATAAAATAAAATCATTGCTAAATGAATTAGGTCATATAAAGATTGTTGAGTGCAATTATTCTCAATATTCTTCAAGATATAATGCATTTAAGGAAGGAATGATTTTACCAGCTTTTGATTATACAAAATCAGGTGGAGCTTTAATGGATTTGAATATTTATAATATTCATTTTGTTGTAGGATTATTTGGGAAACCAATTGATATTGAATATTATCCAAATATAGAAAAAGGGATAGACACATCAGGAATACTTATTTTAAAATATGATACATTCCAATGTGTCTGTATAGGAGCGAAAGATTGTAAAGCACCATTATCTAATAATATTCAAGGAGATAGAGGATGTATTCATATTCCAACACCAGTAAGTTATATAGGTTCGTTTGATTTATTGATGAATGATGGGTCTACACAAACAATTAATGAAAATAATGATGTTCATAGAATGTATGAAGAGTTTTTTGAATTTAGCAGAATGTATGAACAGAATGACTATCAAAAGTGTTATGACATGCTAGAACATAGTATGATCGTGACTGAAATACAAACTATAGCTAGAAGAAAAGCCGGCATTCTTTTCCCAGCAGATGATGAAAATATGTAAAATAAGTTTATTTTGTATTGACCATCGAGCAACTCTATAGTCTAGAATAGAGTGAGAAAGAAGGGGATACTATGAAAACAAATGATTTAGAAAGAGATTTGGGATTATCAAAACATACTATTCGTTATTATGAAAAAGAGGGCTTTATTCAGCCTCAAAGAGATGAAAATGGTTATCGTAATTACAATTCTAATGATGTACAAGTCTTAAAGTTAGTTAAATTTTTAAGAAATCTAGAAATTTCTATTGATGATGTCAAAGCCATCTTAAATGGTGAATTAGATTTTCATGAATGTTTAAAAATTAATCAAATTCATTTGGATAAACAGATTGAAAGCATAAAAGAAATTAAAGAAACAATAGAAGATTACCATGATAAAGATCTTCCTTTAATATCAGAATTAGCAGAAGTAGAAAAGAGTACAAGTCAAGCTAGACTAGGATTTCAAAAAACAACCAAAACTGTTTCTTTGGGAAGAAAACTGACCAAACCTTGGGCAATAAGGCAACTCTTTTATAGTTTAATTGGTTCTTTGGTTATTGGGTTTGGTTTAGGAAGGTTCTTTGTTATTGCAATAGATATTCCAACAGTTCAAGGTATTGTGATTTGTCTAGCAATAACAATTTTCATGGAGATTATTCTTATAGGATTTGCTTGTAGGAATACATCACCAACGATGCTAGATAATTCAATTGATCAGTCTGTAGAATTTTTAAGAGATGGAATATGTTATTATGAGTTTACTGGACCGATTCATAATTTACAGTATTTTATTGCTGTATTATTAGGAAAAGATGAAGCAATGATGCATTATTATCGATATGATGAAATTGAAAAGGTGAGTGTTATTGGGAAAAGGCGTTATATGAAATTAGGAAGTCCAATTGCATATGTAGTGTATACTGCTGATTTTTTGTTTGAATTTCAGGATGGTAAAAAATTTTATTTTTACTGGCCAATGATTCTTGATGATGATGCTCGTTATATAGCAATTATTTTAGAAGAAAAAATAAAAGACATTAGGGATCGTCACAATATCCTTCATGCCTTTAAGAATGGTATCAATCTAACAGATTATTTAATTGATCAATAGTTTTAAGGAACGCTCTACTTCCATAAGGATAGTAGGGTGTTTTTGTTGTGTTTGTAATTCTTGTAATAAATCAATAGCCATTGGAAACGCACTCAAACAAGTCATGAGTTTCCAAAGCATAAGATCGTCATCCCAATAATTTAATATACATGTTTTGATATATTCATAAGTCTCTTTATTGACTAAAGATTGATGATAAAAACAAAGAAAGCCAAAAGCATCTATAGCTTCTAATAATTGCGAATAAGAAAGTTGAGGTAATTCTACAAAAAAATCTTGGAATCGTTGCACCTCCATATGTGCTAAGCTTCTTGCAATGAGATCTCTTGGCAAAGGATAACTTTTTTTCTTTGATCCTCTTAATGGGATAGCTCGATATTGATTGTCTCCAATACACCCTAAATATTGACACATTTTAGATATCTGCCCATATTGAGATAATTGGGTTTGTATTTCAATTTTTGTATAAAGTGCTTTTTCTTTAACAAGCTGTTGGAGTAAAACATCAGTGAATTGTGGATGAGTGTTATATTTTTTAGAAAGAAGATGTATACAGGCTGTACGCCAATCAGCATGAGATGATTGTAGTGTATCTATAAGCTCTTTATAAGAGGCTTCCTGCAGTTGATTGCACAGATTCATATCTAACATTCCTCGCTTTTTATAATCAGATTGAGAGCTTTTCATATCCATTCTCCTTTGTTTAATGATATCACTCATTTTCCCATATATTGTAGATAATCACAAGATAATTAGTTAGTAAAATGATAGTGAAGGTGAAAAAAATGAAACTAGAGCAAGCATTTAAGGATTATAAACAATTAAGACAAATGATGTATCCGTATCGTACAGCAACGCATATTATAAAAGCAAAACTGGAAAGTATTGATGATGAATTGAAATGTGAAAATACATATAGTCCTATTCATATGATTCAATCAAGAATAAAATCTCCTGAGAGTATAATAGATAAATTAGAACGCAAAGGATATCCGAAAACAAATAATGGGATGAAATGTCTTAATGATATTGCAGGCATTAGAGTCGTTTGTCATTATATTAATGATATTCAGTATATATCACAATTACTTTTATTACATGAGGACATTCGCTTGATTAAAAAATCCAATTATATAGATTATCCTAAAGAAAGTGGATATCGTTCGTTACATCTTGTTGTGAAAGTTCCGATTTATACAAAAGATGGAATCATTAGTGTCCCAGTCGAAATTCAGTTACGTACAATAGCTATGGATTGCTGGGCCAGTCTAGAACATGAATTATATTATAAAAACCATTATACTGTGTGTGAAGACATGAGTAGACAACTTAAAGAATGTGCGGAACAAATGGCTAAAACAGATGATAAAATGCAAAAGATTTATCAACAGCTTCATAATAAAACTCAGTAATATGATAAATATGTTATTAAGTTAAAATAAGAAAATATGATCATATATAATAGAATCAAAAAAGCGTTAATTTTATCCTAGTTGAGGATAGAAGTAGAAAAATGAGTCAATTTCCATAAATAGTAATAGGAAGATAAGTTTGCTTTTGTATATTCAAAGAATTTGTGCTAGAATAGGTCAGGAAGGTGATAAACATGATGAGAATTGGGCAATCTATAGATATTCACCAATTAGTTGAAGGACGTAAGTTAATTCTTGGTGGTGTTGAGATTCCATTTGAATTAGGATTAAAAGGGCATAGTGATGCAGATGTTTTGTTGCATGCTATTATTGAAAGTATCATTGGAGCAATGGGTTTAGGTGATATTGGAAAACATTTTCCTGATACAGATCCTAAGTATAAAGGTATTTCTTCAATGGTTCTTTTACAACATACATATGAATTCATGGAACAAGAGGGATATGAGATTGGGAATATTGATAGTATAATCATGTGTGAGGAACCAAAAATGGCTCCATACATTATAACTATGCGAGAGAATGTTGCTCGTGTTTTACATTGTGATATCACACAAGTGAATATAAAAGCAACACGTGGTGAGAAATTAGGTTTTGTGGGAAGAAAAGAAGGTATTGTTTCTCAGAGTGTTGTGTTATTAAATAAGAAAGGATAAATTATGGATAAAGTAAGAGTAAGATATGCACCAAGTCCAACAGGACATTTACATATTGGTGGTGCCAGAACAGCATTGTTTAACTATTTATTTGCTAAACATCATGGTGGAGATTTTATTTTCAGATTAGAGGATACTGATATTGAAAGAAATATTGAAGGTGGCGAAGCAAGTCAATTAGAAAATTTGGAATGGTTAGGAATTATTCCTGATGAGTCACCATTGAAACCAGTAGAAAAATATGCACCATATAGACAAATGGAAAGATTAGATATTTATAAAAAATATACTGATATTTTATTAGAAAAAGGATATGCATATAAATGCTTTTGTACATCAGAAGAATTAGATGCAGAACATGAAAAACAGGTTGCTGCTGGTGTTGCTCCTAAATACAATAGAAAATGCTGTGATTTAACAGCTGAAGAAGTGAAAGCAAAAGAAGATGCAGGAATGCCTTATACAATTAGAGTCAAAGTTCCTGCTGGAAAAACTTATGAATTTGAAGATATGATTAGAGGACATGTTTCTTTTGAATCAGAAGATATTGGTGATTGGGTATTGGTTAAAGCCAATGGAATTCCAACATATAATTATGCAGTTGTTATTGATGATCATTCTATGGATATAACACATGTATTTAGAGGTGAAGAACATTTAAGTAACACACCGAAGCAATTAATGATTTATGAAATGTTAGGCTGGGAAGCACCAACTTATGGTCATATGACTCTCATTGTTAATGAAGATAGAAAAAAACTATCTAAACGTGATGAATCAATTATGCAATTTGTTTCTCAATATAAAGAAGAAGGATATTTACCAGATGCAATGTTCAATTTTATGGCGTTGTTAGGTTGGTCACCAGAAGGTGAACAAGAAATCTTTGATCATGATGGTTTAATTAAAGAATTTAGTGAAAAACGTTTATCTAAATCACCATCTATGTTTGATAAAGATAAATTGAAATGGGTTAATAATAGATATATTAAAGAAAGATCTTTAGATGAAGTTATTGATTTGTGTTTACCATTCTTACAAGAAGTATATGATCTATCTCAACATGATGAACAATGGATAAGAGATTTAATTGCTGTCTATCATGATCAATTATCTTATGGTAAAGAGATTGTTGAGCTTGTTTCCTTATTTTTTGAAGATGAATTACATTTAGATGATGAATCAAGAGAGTTTATGAAAGGTGAGTCAATTCCAAACACATTAAAAGTTTTTAAGACAAAATTAGAAGAATTAGAAGAGTTTACAAAAGAAAATATCCAAGCTGCTATTAAAGCAACTCAAAAAGAAGCTGGAGCAAAAGGAAAAATGTTATATATGCCAATTCGTATTGCAACAACTGGAATTATGCATGGTCCTGATTTGGCAAGTTCAATTATGTTACTTGGAAAAGAAAAAGTATTAGGAAGATTAGAAGGATAATTCATATCCTTCTTTTTTAAATAAAAACGGTACAAAAATGCAAATTATCCGCATAAATACATCATTTAGAGGGATTTAAAAGAAAAAATATTAGGCGATTTACAACAAATGAAAGAGCCTTATATAACGACTTATGCAAAGAAATACAGAGTTATGAAAGAACGACATTTCAAACAGAGTGTCTTTTTCTATGCAGTGAAACAGCAGATTATTTCATTTCTGCTTGATTGTTCTATAACTTATTAGTCTATCGTTTGTCAAGGGCTTGTTACGTAAGCAATGCTGAATAACACCCTTTAAAAATCATAGGCTGATAAGTAACTTTTCAAAAGCAAAAAAGAAATGACAGCGCTTAAAAGAGCGTGATATAATGTTGGTGTAGATAAATTGGTATTTGTAGGAGTATGATTGGATGTCAAAGTATAGTTTAAATGTTGCTCTTCAATATGGAGAAAAGTAAAAAAATTTTAGTAATTTAGATGAGGCAGAAAAATATTATTTAATAAATTAGAAGTATTATGTAAAGATAATTTTTCTTTTTTACCAGATTATACTTTTGATAGTTTAAAGCAATTAGAAAAGTGGTATTTTGATTTATTTGAAAATAATTTATTTGATACTATTGGTTTGGATCGAAAAGAATTTGAGAATTTGATGTCTGTTTATTTTGGAGAAGTCGTAGTTAGAAATAATGATAATGCAAAGTGGGTTGTAGAAGAATATGCTTTTGTAGAAGGAAAATATGAATTGATGGTTAATAAGGGCTTATTAAGTATGAGTATTGATAATAAGTGTAATAATTGGTTTAATGAACCATGCAATAAAAAACATAATTTATTATTTAGACAATATAATAGATATTTTAAATGATAAGCTAAACTATCTAAAAAATATAGTATTTAACAGAAGCTGTTTAATGAGAATTTATGAAAAGGAACATGAAGATGAAAATTAAGCTAATTGAGGATTATGAGGATAAGCAGAAAATTGCAAGACAACTATTAGAAGCACTGCCTGAGTGGTTCGGTATAGAAGAAGCAAGGGAGAATTACATTAAAGATAGTACAGACCAACTTTTCTTTGTTGCACTTGATGAAAATCAAGCAACAGGTTTCTTATGCTTGAAAGAAACGAGTAAGGATACACTGGAACTGAGTGTGATGGGCGTGTTAAAGGAGTATCATCGCCAAGGAATTGGGAAAGAGCTATTTTTGAAGGCTAAGAGGTTTGCATCAGAAAATGGATATTCGTTTCTTCAGGTAAAGACTGTTCAAATGGGACATTACGAAGAATATGATAACACCAATCGTTTCTATCTCGGTTTAGGATTTAAGGAATTTGAAGTCTTTCCTACTCTATGGGGCGAATGGAATCCTTGCCAAATTTATATAATGTCACTACGATAAACCTGCTAATAAAAATCAAGTATGTTTTTGAAATAATCAATCAGTTTTCTAAAGCATAATGAAAAGACCATAAAAATATGGTTTTTAAAATATGAGTATTATATGTTTTATGTATCGCCTTTTTCCGATTCACTTAATACTTTTGATACACGTGAATGATATATCCTTAGAAATTTATTATAGGCAGCTATCATGGATACTCTATACGGCTTTCCCTCTGCACGTTTCTTTAAAAAGAATTGACATACAGTGTCACCAGTCAAAAACCTTTGGAGCTTGTTTTATGTAATAGAGCTGGCGGGCTTCATTTTCATTTTGGCGGTATCCTTTTTTCTTTAACCAGTTAAGATACTTCTTAATGAATACTTTCTTTGAACTCTTTGTAATATTATCACAATGCCAATTGTCAAAAATAAAGTCACAAGCTTATCTTTGCCATTATAGCGATTAAAATCATCTAATAGACCATATGCATCAGGCATTGTTTGATCAATTAATTGATTCAATAACTGACAACGAGCGACGTAGGATTTCAAATACTGCTCGTATTGTTTTCCTAATAGAAGGAGTTCCTGACGCTCTTGAGTTCTGTCAATCTGCTGCTTTGTACGATACCATAAATCAATACTATATTGAGCTATAATTAATGAATCAATATGATCTGTTTTAGGGTTACGAATGCCTTGGCATCATTTCTAATGGATTGATGATAGAGACAAAGAAATCTTTTGACCTAAAAAATAGTCATAACATGACTATTCTTAAAGAAGAAAATATTGAATCATCCCAATGAGTGTGCCTAAAACAATTGACATTATGATCATTGGAGGTGTTGATTTCTTATCCTCTTTTGCTACTATAATAATAGTTGGTAAGGCTAATGCGAAACCTACAATACTACCTTTTAACCACCAAGTTATTCCATATAAATCAATATTAAATATTACAAATGGAAGTATGAAATAAAAAACATAAGCAGATATAATTGAATATTTATCTAATCTCATTTTGATCATAGGTAAAACATCAATTGCTCCTACAACAATTCCGATTATACAAGTTAATAAAATTTCCATCATTACACTTTTTCCTCCTGATATTTTCTTTTACATTCTACACACACAATCTCAAATTTATAATCTTCTAACTTTTCTGAAAAAATAGTAAGTAATGGTGAATGATCGTGTGGGCAACATAATCTATTTTTAATAATAATGAATTTATCTTGAGAAGTTTTTATATAGTTACTATCTTGAAAAGCAATATGCATATGTCCATGATGACCACATTTACACTTATAATCAAAGGTAAAATGGTCATAAGTCACATAACATAAATAACCAATATTTTGACCACAATAATCACAGTATATCCAACCACCATATGTACTAGCTAGTCTTGTATTGATGAGTTCTTTAACCTTTGGAATTCTTGCCATAATATATCCCTCCTTTTATGACTGTATTAATTATGTCTCTATTCTATTTTTCTTCTCTTTTATTAGACAGTCTTTTATGTGTTATGTGACAAATAAATTGAATTATTTTTAATATTTTTTATTTTTACTGTATAATTATGATAAGCAACGATACGTATCATCAATTCTACGAATTGATGGTAGTGAGAAGATGGGGAATATCTTATATTAAAAGAGAGAGGGGAGAAAAGTATGACATTAGGAAAAAGAATTCAATATTATCGTAAAAGAAAACAATTAACTCAAGAGGAATTAGCTGAAAAATTAATGGTTTCTAGACAGGCTATATCAAGATGGGAATCAGATAATAATGAACCGGATGTAAAAACATTACTGATTCTTGCTAATATCTTTGAAATAACTGTTGATGAATTGGTTAGAGAAAATGAAGTGAATATTGATAATCAAAATATTATAGAAAATGGAAGCGAAGATATAATCATACATCAACAAGAGGAAATCCTTAGAACGCATCGTAAGAATCATAGATTGTTAGTTATTGTGACTTCAATTGTTCTTATCTTATTAATGGTTTTTGTCATATGTCCTTTATTGACATCATTAGGAAATATCACTTATGAAACATCATCATTACCTGAAGTTGAGAAAGTGAATAATATGACATATCAGATCTCAAAGAGTCAAGTCATACGTGGATTAAACATCAATGTAGGAATTACAAGTTATCAACAACAAAAGATTCGTTTTGAAGGATTTTTATCACTTATTGGTACAAGATATGAAGAATCAGATAAACGAATGATTATTCATTATGATAATAATACGACAGAGACATTAGAAATTTTTGAAAATATATCTAGTGATTCTTCTGATCCTCAGTTTATGTTTAATAAAGAAATAGCAGCAAGAGATATAAAAAGTATAACGTTTATCATTGGTGAACAAACAATAAACGTTACAGATATTGCATTTCCTATTGAAGAATATCTATATGGCTTAAAAATAAATCCTCAGTTTTCTAATCAGGATAATAAAAGTTTTTTCATTGATTTATGTTATATAAATTCAGAAGATGGGATAGGATATTTAGGAGATGATATACAATTTGAAACATGCATGCATATCTATCAGGAAACTTCTGCCATGGAGGAATTCGAGATAATAGATCAACTGCGTCAAGATCAGAAAGTTGAAGTTTATAAGAATAATCAGTTGATTCATACTGAGAAAGTGACGTCAAAAACGATAACAGAATTGATTCATGTTGAAGAGACATATGATATAAATGCAGAATATAAAATTATATATTCGTTTAAGACACCACTAGGAAAGACAATTACTTATGAGATAATACATTAGTTGAAGAATCAGGTAAACTTCTGGTTCTTTCTTTTTGACTACAAATAATATAAAAGGTTATTTGTTTTATGTTGCACTTTATTTATGATATCTTTTTGACAAACAACATTATAAATGTGATAATATGACACAGGAATTTCACATTTGTATGATATAATAATTATCGGAGGTGTACGCAATGCAAAATAAGATTATAATTTCTATCTTATCTGGTTTTATTTTGGTAGATGTCTTGTTGATCTATTTAGCATTGACAATTTCACCAATTAAGTTAAGAAGGAATAGTTTTACGTATCAATATGGTGAGGAAATTTCTACAAATGTTGTTGATTATGTTGATGCGAATCCCTCTGTTTTGGAAAGTGTGAAGTTAGATTTATCACATGTATCTACAGAGGTTGGAAAATATCAAGGAACTATTGAATACTTTGGAGAAAAGCAAACTTTTGAGATATTAGTTGTTGATACTGTAAAACCAAAGGTACAATTAAAAAAAGTGCAATGGAATATCCAATTAGGACAGACCATTAAAGCAGAAAGTTTAATTAAAAATATAGAAGATCGTTCTCAAACAGAAGTTTATTTCTATGATGAGAAGTCGAAGCAGAAATCGAAGTCAAAATCTTATAATGTTGAAGGTTCATATATTGAAAAGATAGTTGTTGAAGATGAACATGGAAATCAATCTTCAGCTTTAAGAGTAAAGATTGTTGTTGAAGCAAATAAGGTTTTACCTGAAATTAATGGTGTTAAAGATATAACAATTAAAGTTGGTGAAAAGATTGATTTATTAAAAGGCATTACAGCTATTGATGATCTTGAAGGAGATATTACATCTCGTATCATTGTTGAAGGAACAGTTAATAGTGAAGAGCCAGGAGATTACCAGATTGTTTATACAGTTAAAGATAATGCTGGTAATGTTGGTAAAAAAGTTAGAAAGGTAACAGTTGTCAAAGATGATAGTGACTAATATAATTTTAATTATTTGTGCAGGCGTATTTATTTATATAAATTTTGTTCAGCAAGGAGATAAAATGGATTGTGCATTGAGGTTAGGTGCATTTTATCCACCAAATGTTAGAGAGAGAAAAGAATATTGGCGTTTTATGACTTGTCATTTTATTCATATTGATTTCTTGCATTTTCTAATGAATGCATATGCTATTTATGAATTGGGAAAATTCTTTGAATATATATTAGGGACTGGAAGTTATCTTATACTTGTAGTTGTATCTATGTTGTTAAGTTCGCTGATGTGTTATAGTGCAGCTGAGATATCTAGTCGATATGACTGGACAGTGACTATTGGTGCAAGTGGGATTGTTTATGGTTTCTTTGGTGCGATTTGTGCATTAGGTTTTTTAGTTGGTGGGATATATATGAATTTATTGGAACAGTTTTTAACTGTTATCTTCATCAATTTACTCTATACATTATTTAATCCACGCATATCAAAAACTGGTCATCTTGGAGGCTTTATTGGAGGCATACTAAGCATTGTTATTTTGCTTGTTTTGAAATTAATATGAGACTTTTAATTGATGGAGATGCTTGTCCTAATAAGGAAGAAGTGAAAAATTTAGCACAAAAATATGGTATAGAGATGATTGTTTTTGCGGATTATGCTCATCTATTAGAAGATGATTATTATCATGTTGTTCATTGCGAAGTTGGACGTGATAGTGTAGATATGCAGATTATTAATCAGGCTCGACCATATGATTTGGTTGTTACTCAGGATTATGGATTAGCGAGTTTATTATTAGGAAAACAAGTGAAGGTTATACATGTTTCTGGAATGATAATAAATATTGATAATATTGATCAGTTGTTAATGTCACGATATATTTCAGCAAAGCAAAGGCGTGCTCAAAAACATCTTAAGGGACCCTCTAAGAGAACTTTGGAGATCAAAAATAAATTTTTAAATACACTAGAGAATTTGCTTGAAAATAAGGATATTATTTAATTATGAATAGTATTCTTTTTTTATATTTTCTTTTTTTGAAACGAGGCAGTAATCATTGACATTAATAATCTATTGTGAGTATTATAAGAATATATTGTATCAAAAAAGGAAGATTTGTATAAATAAGATGAGGAGGGACGAATAGATGAAGAAATTAGTTACAATTTTAACTTTATTCATTATGATAATAACATGTATTGTTCCGCTCTCTGCAAAAACAAAAGTAAAGGTAGCATATCCTATTCAAGATGGTCTAACTGAAATTTCAGAGAATGGGGTGTTTTCTGGATATACATATGATTATTTAAAAGAACTTGAACGTTTTACAGATTTTGAATTTGAATTTGTAACTTTAGAAGGAGATGTAAATGATCAACTTGTAGCTGCACTAGAAAAGGTTAAAAATGGTGAATTAGATCTTATGGGGGCCATAATATATGATGAGAGTTTAGCATCTATATATGATTATACTTCAACCAACTATGGTATGGGAAATATGGCATTATATGTATCAGCCAATAATGCCAATATTAATGAGACAAATATTTATTCTATGAAAAATCTAAAAGTGGGTGTTTTATCATCATCAAATAAAAAGAATCCTAGTTTAGATAAGTTTGGAGAAACAAATGGAATTGTTATTGAACAAGTTTGTTATGATTCATTTGAAAAGATGAATCAAGCTTTAGAAAAGGGCGATGTTGATAGTATTTCAGTTTCGGAACAATCTGCATTAAAAGGAAACTATAGGGTTGTTGCAACCTATTCTCCAAGACCATTTTATTTAGCCACAACAAAAGGGAATTCTCATCTTATTTCTGAACTTAATGATGCTATGACGAAACTTAATAAAGAACAACCAACTTTAATGAGTGAGTTACATGATGAATATTTTTCTTTAAGAAATAACGAGTTTAGTTTAACTGATAGTGAGAAAGCATTTATTCAAGAGAATCCAGTTATTGAAGTTGCGTTCTTAGGTGGAAAGGCACCATTCCAATCGATGAATGGTCAAGGAGATATCTCAGGTATTACAGTAGATGTACTTGATAGTATTGGTAAGTTAGCTGGCATACAATTTAAGTATGTATATACGGAATCATATGATGAATATCGGAAATGGGTATCTGAAGGGGATTATATGTTATTAGGGGGGATTGCATCTCCTTATCATTCACAAGAAGAAAAATATACATTATCACGTTCTTTTTTAGAGTCAAGCGTTGAGCTTGTCTTAGTTAAAAACATAGAAGCTACAGATATATATAATCACACAATTGCTTTGCCGAAGGGTATTAGCGTTACGAATGACTATGAAGGAAAAGTGAAGTATTTTGATAATCCACTTGCATGTTTGGATGCGGTTGAAAGTGGAAAAGCGGATTATACTTACTTAAATAGTCACACAGCCATGTTTTACAATACATCATCAAAATATGATAATATTAATATGATTCCACAGGAAAAGAATTATAGTCAAAAAACAAGTATAGCAATTAGAAATGACGTTTCATCGCAATTGACCAATATTATTAACAAGGGAATAGATAGTGTAACAGCATTACAAATACAAGATATTGTATTTAAAAATGCTACATACGTAAAAGAAGACTTATCATTAATTGATTATATTCAGGAAAATCCAGTAGAGTTTATACTCTTTGGATTGGTGCTTCTTGGACTCTATCTATCTTTGCGTTATTATACAAAGCTAAAAAATGATAAGAAAATTCGTAGAGAATATGAAAGATTTCAACAAATAAGTGAACTGTCAGGTGATTGTTTTTTAGAATATAATATTGCTAAGGATTGCTTGACCTTAAGTGGAGGTGGTGCATTCTTATTGAGTTCTGTTTTAATATATCCGGATTATCTAAAAAATTGTTATCGAGAAAGTGAAAGAATTCGTTCAGTATTAAATACTTTACAAACATTTAATGAAGAATGTTATATAGAATTTTTAGATGGTGAAAAACGTTGGCAGAATGTATTGTTGCAGCCAATTTATGATAATCAAAATCAAGCTACTCATATCATAGGGAAAGTAACAGATATACAAGCTCAAAAAGAAGAACAATTATTATGGCGTGAGCTTGCTCAAAGAGATAGTTTGACAAAAATCTATAATTCTGCAGCATGTCGAGATCTCATTAATAAATTTTTAGAAGAAGAAAAGAATTATAAAGGTAGGCTTGCTTTTATTATTTTAGATATTGATCATTTTAAATCTATTAATGATCAGTATGGTCATTATTTTGGTGATCGTGTTCTTCAGGAATTAGCAATGACTCTATCACGAGTAACGAAATCTACAGATATTCTTGGCCGTGTTGGTGGTGATGAGTTCATTATAGGTTTAAAATATCCTGAAAGTATAGAGTATGTAGAGGTTTATTGTCAACGATTGTTAGAGGTAGTATCTCATCATATATGTAAGGATAAAGAAATAGATGTAACAGTAAGTTTAGGAGTTGCTTTTTCAAGAAAAGCCAATACTTTTGATGATTTGTATCAGTTTGCTGATCAAGCTTTATATCAAGTGAAGAAGACAGGTAGAAATCATTATCAATTATATAACACATTAGAAAAGGACGAAAATTAATGTTTCGCCCTTATTTTTATTATCATAGTGTTTGAATAAGATGATATTTGTTATGCAGTAGAAATGCAATAAATAAAACAATGAGTTCGGTAAGAGGAAAAGCCAACCAAACACCAGTTAATGAGAAGAACTGAGATGTGACTAAAACAATAGGTATAATTAACAACCCTCCTCTTAAAATAGATATTAAAAAAGATGGTTTGACTTTTTCAACAGATGCAAAATAGGAAACTGCAATCATATTAATACCAACACAGAAGAAACCAGTAAAATAATACAATAAGCCATTTTTAGCAATTTCTGTCATGACAATATTGTTTTCACTATTAAATAAAGAAATAATATTTTCTGGGAACATAAAGATAAGAATATAGACAATTCCAGAAACAATTAAACTCATAACAATAGCGTAACGAGTAATTGTATGAATTAATTCATTTTGATGATGACCATAACATTGACTTAGCAGTGGCTGAATCCCTTGGGCTATACCTGTATAAAAAGATGTTACAACCAAAGCAAGATTACATACAATTCCATAACTTGCAACTGCAATATTTCCACCAATATTAAGAATAACAATATTGAAAATAAAAATAATAACGCCACCTGATAATTCCGTTACAAATGATGGAATCCCAATAGTTATAAAATGATAAAGATGTTCATAATAGAGTTTTGTTTTTACAAAAGTAAAGTTATTTCTCTTTTTAGCAAAATGGAACATACAAATCAATAAAGAAACAACAGGTGAAAATCCAGTTGCTAAAGCAGCACCAAACATACCTAATTGACAAGGAAATACTAAAATATAATCAAAAATAATATTGAATAATGTTCCCATTAACATAGCAATACTGGCAAGTTTAGGATTATGATCATTTCTAACAAATGTTACCATAATTTGATTGAGTATAAAAAAAGGTGTAAAAATAATAAATGTACGCAAATAATCAACCGCAATAGGCAGAACTTCACTATTTCCACCTAATAATTGAACTATAGTTGCTGGAAAGAAGATTCCAATAATCATAAAAGGAATAGAAATAATGAGACCAACAATTAGAGATTGACTAAAATATTGATTCGCTTCATGATGTTTATCTTGACTCTTTAAAATAGAAAAACGTGTTGCTGCTCCCACACCTAACATTGTACCTAAACCGAATATAATATTATAGATAGGTAAATCTAAATTCAATGCAGTTAATCCTAAAGGACCAACACCATTAGCTATAAATAAAGTATCTGCTAGTATATAACAAGATAAGCCTATCATACTAAGCATACTTAAGCTTGTGTACTTAATAAAGGTTGCAAATATATTTTTTCTGTTCATAAAATTCACCTCCCATGCTATAATAAACTATGGTGTTACCCTATAGTCAAGGAGGAAAATAAAAATGTCTCAATATTATCAAACATACTATACAACTGGTGAATTTGCAAAACTATGTCATACAACCAAAGAAACACTTTTTCATTATGATCAGTTAGGATTGCTTAAACCAGATCTTGTTAAAGAAAATGGCTATCGTTATTATTTATCTAAACAATATTTTGAATATGATTTTATCAAAGTTCTTCAAGAAGCAAAGATGTCATTAAAAGAGATTCAACTTTTTATGAAAGAAAGAAACAGTCAGAATTTTGTGAATATTTTAAGTGAAAAAAATCAGGAATTAGAAAACGAAAAAAAGAAGATTCAAAGAATGCAATACCGTATTCAACAAGCTATTCATATGACTGAATATGGAATGAAGACAAAACACATGGAACCTTTTTTTGAAGAGTGTAAAGAAGAACATCTGTTGACTATATCTTTACCTGGTCGACAAATGACTGATAAAGAAATGATGACTTATATTAGTGAACACTTGGAGTATTGTCATCAGAATCATTTGACAGAGGAATTGCCAATTGGAAGTATTGTTTATAAAAATCAATATTTAAAGGGAAGTTATAATGAAAATTGTTATTATGTTAGAATAGAAAAGAAACGTAAAGATGATAATTATTGGTTGAAACCTAAAGGTTTATATGGCACAATTCTTCATGAAGGATTCTATGATACTATACATGAATCTGTTTGTAAATTATTGGATTTTATTGAGAAAGAGGGTTATCAAGTGATTGGTGATATGTATGAATATGAGATTCATAATCATTTTACATCCCAAGATATTTATAAGTATCTTATACAGATATCAATACCAGTTGAGAAAAGATAGACAAAATATATAAAATCATTTAGTATTATAAAAAATGGAGGGAATTATGAAATATAAATTAATAGCATTAGATCTAGATGGTACATTAAAAAATTCAAAGAATAAAATTACGCCAAAGACAAAAAAAGCATTAATACAAGCACAAGAATTAGGCATGAAAATTGTGCTGGCATCAGGTCGACCAACACCAGGATTGCGTCATGAGGCGAAAGAGTTAGAATTAGAAAAGTATGAAGGGTATATTTTATCTTTTAATGGGGCTAGAGTTGTTGATGTAAAAACAGGAGAAACAGTTTATGAACAGACACTTACTCTTGAAGAGGCTAAGAGAGCTTATGAACGCTCAAAAGAATATCAGTTATCTTGTATGACATATAAAGATAATATGATTATGACTGAAGATATTGATGATAAATATGTATGCATTGAAGGACAAATTAATGATATTGAAAAAAAGAAAGTCAGTTCATTTATTGATTGTTTAGAAGAGCCAATACATAAAGTTTTATTAACTGGTGATCCAGATTATGTGGGTAATATTGAAGCAGAATTTAAAGCACCATTTGGGGATACATTGAGTATTTATAGAAGTGCTCCATTCTTTATTGAAGTGATGGCGCAGGGAATCGATAAAGCAGCTTCATTAGACAGATTAGTTAAGACATTGGGAATTCGTCAGGAAGAAGTCATTGCGTTTGGTGATGGATATAATGATTTGAGTATGATAGAGTATGCTGGATTAGGTGTGGCTATGGATAATGCTGTTGATGGTGTCAAAGAAAGAGCGGATATGATTACAAAATCTCATGATGATGACGGTATTGCCTACACACTTTCACAAGTTATAGAAGGGATTGATGTATAATGTTACCAAATGATCCAGCGATGTTGTTAAGTTATATTAATATGAAACTAAGAGATCAATATGATTCATTGGAACGACTATGTGATGATTTAGATATTTCTAAGTCAGAAATTGTAGAAAAACTAAAAACAATAGATTATATTTATGATAATGAAAAAAATCAATTCAAATAATAAAATGTTTGTGCTATAATTGGGGAAAATATGTGGAGGAGAAGAATATGTTAAAATTAGAACAGTTTCAAGAAGCAAAAAAGAGAGTCGATGAAGTTATTATTCCAACTCCCTTAATATATAGTGATGCCTTTTCAAAAGAATGTAAGAATGAAGTTTATATAAAACCAGAAAATCTTCAAAGAACAGGGGCTTTTAAGATTAGAGGTGCTTATAATAAAATAGTCAAAATGGATGATTCAGCAAAACAACATGGATTAATTGCTTCTTCAGCTGGAAATCATGCTCAAGGTGTTGCATATGCTGCTAATAAGCTTGGTGTTAAAGCAACAATTGTTATGCCTAAACATACACCACTTATTAAAGTTGAAGCGACACAGTCACATGGAGCAGAAGTGGTTTTAGCTGGTGAAGTTTATGATGATTCATATAAGGCAGCATGTGATTTACAAAAAGAATATGATTATACTTTTGTTCATCCTTTTAATGATGAGGATGTTATTGAAGGGCAGGGAACAATTGCTTTAGAAATCTTAGAGGAATTACCAGATACAGATATCATCCTTGTTCCAGTTGGTGGCGGTGGTTTAATTTCTGGAATTGCCTGTGCAGCCAAACAAATTAAGCCAACGATTAAAATTGTTGGTGTGGAACCAGAAGGAGCCGCAAGTGCTTTAGCTGCTATTAATGAAGATCAAGTAGTTGCTTTAAAAGAAGCTGTGACAATTGCTGATGGAACTGCAGTTAAACAAATTGGTGAATTAACTTTTGATTACATTAAAGAATATGTAGATGGAATTATTACTGTTTCTGATTATGAATTGATGGATGCTTTCTTGCTGTTGGTTGAAAAACATAAATTAGTCGCTGAAAATTCAGGTATTTTATCATTAGCAGGTTTAAAAAAACTCAATGAAAAAAATAAAAAAGTTGTATCATTAATTAGTGGTGGAAATATTGATGTGATGACTATCTCATCAATGATTAATAAGGGCCTTATTGCGAGAGGAAGAATTTTTACATTCTCTGTTCAATTACCAGATAAACCAGGACAGTTAGAATATGTTGCACATGTTTTATCACAATGTAATGCAAATGTTATTGGCGTTGACCATAACCAGTTTAAAAACTTTGCCCGTTTTAGTGAAGTTGAACTTCGTGTGACTTGTGAGACAAATGGTGAATCACATATTCAAAAGATTATTGATACATTTAGTGAAGAAGGATATATTATTACAAAGATTAACTAGAATAGGTTTGATTAATGGGATAGAAATATCCTATTTTTTGTCTTGCATTACCTTGAAATCACAATTATTGACATTTATACATATGTGTTCTATAGTAAAATAAAGAGTTTTCTTCAGTGTAGTGGGATATATGAGTTATATTAATATATAGTGTCAAGTAGGGTAATAAGCTATAAGATTTATAATTGCCCATATACTGGCAGTCTCTCACTTTGGTTTAGATAATTTTAGAAATGAGCTCCCAAATTTATAAAAAGGAGATGAATTATGCTAAAAAAATTATGTTGTATTTTTATGTTGGTGGTTTTAGTAGCTTGTCAACAAGCTGATATAAATGTTGAACAAGGAAGTTATATATATAAAGGTGATGATATATCAGTACTGGCAACTTTGGAACTTAAAGAAAATGATGATGAAACTTGTTTTGAATTATCACCTGCGACTATCAGTTCTACCATGTATCGAGGAGATTATAAAGTTGATGGACATCGACTGATCTTACATGATGATGAAAAAGATATAGATATTTATTTTACAATTTATCAAAAGAAATTAATATTCTATGGGAGTTCTAAAGATAAAGTTGATTATTTGGATGAAAATAGTCAATTTATATTTGTCGAATAAGTATTGATAAAAACACAGAATGTTATAAGAAATTGATATGTTTATATAATTATAGAAAGTATCATTGTTGCCATGACTGATTTATAAATATAATATATGGATTAATGATATGATAAAGAAATGTAATTAAAATAATGTGGATATATGATTGATGTAAAACAAAAAGTTTTTAAAATTTTCCTTGAATATTGTTGTTATATCTAATATACTATATAAGAATAAGGAAGGAATGAGGAAAAATGACATTTTTTAGAGATATTGTAGTTAAAAACAATTGCAAAAAAAGTTCTTTTTCTCGTTTTTTATATTTGTTTCATTAGGCATATCATTTTTGTTGATATGTCTTTTTTATGAGAATTTTTATAAAGAGAAAGTGGAGGAATATATATGCCAAAAAGAGAAGATATTAATACTGTATTAGTTATTGGTTCTGGACCAATTATTATTGGTCAAGCGTGCGAATTTGATTATTCAGGGACACAAGCATGTAAAGCATTAAGAGGTTTGGGATATAAGATTGTATTAGTCAATTCAAACCCAGCAACCATCATGACAGATCCAGAAACTGCTGATGTGACTTATATTGAACCATTAAATTTAGACAGATTAACACAAATCATTGAAAAAGAAAGACCAGATGCATTGTTACCAAACTTAGGTGGACAATCAGCATTAAACTTATGTTTAGAATTACAAGAAGCTGGTGTTTTAGATAAATATAACGTGAAAGTATTAGGTGTTCAAGTTGATGCAATTGAAAGAGGAGAAGACCGCCTTGAATTCAAAAAAGAAATGAATAAACTTGGCATCGAAATGGCTAAGAGTGAGATTGCGAATACAGTTGAACATGCATTAGAAATTGCTGAAGATTTAGGGTATCCAGTCGTTGTTAGACCTGCTTACACTATGGGTGGAGCTGGAGGAGGACTTGTCTATAACGTAGAAGAGTTAAAAACAGTTGTTTCTCGTGGTTTACAAGCAAGTTTAGTTCATCAGTGTTTAATTGAAGAATCTATCTTAGGATGGGAAGAATTAGAAGTTGAAATTGTCAGAGATGCAAAAGGAAACATGATTACAGTTTGCTTTATTGAAAATATTGATCCATTAGGGGTTCATACTGGAGATTCTTTCTGTAGTGCTCCAATGTTAACAATATCTCAAGAAGTTCAAGATCGTTTAAAAGATCAAGCATTTAGAATTGTTGAATCTGTAGGTGTTATTGGTGGAACAAATGTACAATTTGCTCATGATCCAGTCTCTGATAGAATTGCTGTTATTGAAATCAATCCAAGAACTTCACGTTCTTCAGCATTAGCATCTAAAGCAACTGGTTTCCCAATCGCCCTTGTTTCTGCTATGTTAGCAGCAGGATTAACATTAGATGAGATTGAATGTGGAAAATATGGAACTTTAGATAAATATCAACCAGATGGTGAATATGTTGTTATTAAATTTGCAAGATGGGCATTTGAAAAATTCAAAGGTGCGGAAGATAAACTTGGAACTCAAATGAAGGCTGTTGGAGAAGTTATGAGTATTGGTAAGACTTATAAAGAAGCTTTCCAAAAAGCAATTCGTTCACTTGAAATTGGTCAATATGGATTAGGATATGCGAAAAACTTCAATGAATTAACAAAAGAAGAATTACTACAAAAGTTAACTGTACCAACAAGTCAAAGACAATTCATTATGTATGAGGCTTTAAGAAAAGGGGCAACAGTAGAAGAATTATTTGAATTAACTCAAATTAAACATTATTTCATTGAACAAATGAAAGAATTAGTTGAAGAAGAAGAAAATATAAAAACATTCAAAGGAAAAGAATTACCTGTAGATGTTTTAAAACAAGCAAAACAAAACGGTTTCTCTGATAAATATTTAAGTGAAATCTTAGATGTAGAAGAAGCAGTGATTAGAAATGAAAGATTATCTAATGGAATTAATCAAGCGTGGGAACCAGTTCATGTGAGTGGTACAAAAGATAATGCTTATTACTATTCTACATATAATGCTCCAGATCATAGTGATATTCATACTGATAAAAAGAAAATTATGATTTTAGGCGGAGGACCTAACAGAATTGGTCAAGGTATTGAATTTGACTATTGTTGTGTTCATGCTTCTTTAGCACTAAAAAAACTAGGATTTGAAACAATTATTGTCAATTGTAACCCTGAAACTGTATCTACTGATTATGATACTTCTGATAAGTTATACTTTGAACCATTAACATTAGAAGATGTCTTAAGCATTCATGAAAAAGAAAAACCAGTTGGTGTTATAGCCCAATTTGGTGGACAAACACCATTAAACTTAGCTGCTCAATTAAAGAAAAATGGTGTAAATATCCTAGGAACAACACCAGAAACAATTGATATGGCTGAAGATAGAGATTTATTCAATGCAATGATGGAAAAATTAGAAATTCCAATGCCTGAATCAGGAATGGCAGTCAATGTAGAAGAAGCATTAGAAATTGCAAAACGTATTGGTTATCCATTAATGGTAAGACCTTCTTATGTATTAGGTGGTCGTGGTATGGAAGTTGTTTATGATAATGAATCATTAGAACAATATATGAAAGCGGCTGTTGGCGTAACTCCAGATAGACCAATCTTAATTGATAGATTTTTAAATAATGCTATGGAATGTGAAGCAGATGCTATTAGTGATGGTACAAATGTATTTGTTCCTGCAGTTATGGAACATATTGAATTAGCTGGTATTCATTCAGGAGACTCAGCATGTATCCTACCTTCTAAACATATTCCAATGAGACATTTAGAAACAATTAAAGAATATACAAAGAAAATTGCTAAAGAAATGAATGTTCGTGGTTTAATGAACATGCAATATGCAATTGCTGATGATAAGGTCTATGTATTAGAAGCCAATCCAAGAGCTTCAAGAACAGTGCCTTTGGTATCTAAAGTATGTAATATTAACATGGTTAAAATTGCTACTGATATTGTGACAAGCGAATTAACTGGAAGAGTTTCTCCAGTTCCTACATTAACTGAAAAGAAAATTCCACATATTGGGGTTAAACAAGCTGTTTTCCCATTCAATATGTTCCCAGAAGTTGATCCAATTTTAGGGCCTGAAATGAGATCAACAGGAGAAGTTTTAGGAATTGCCAGTTCATACGGTGCAGCAATGTACAAAGCTGAAGAAGGTGCAAAAACAATTCTTCCAACTGAAGGAAAAGTTTTATTCAGTGTTAATGATTTAGATAAACCACAAGTTGTAGCTTTGGCTCAAGGATATTATGATGCTGGATTTACAATTGTCGCAACTGGAAATACATATGAATTGATTAAACAAAGTGGAATTCCTGTAGAAAAGATTAAGAAGATTCATGAAGGTAGACCAAATATTAATGATGCTTTAACAAATGGTGATTTAGCAATTATTATTAATACACCTCATGGTAAACAAAGTGCTCATGATGATAGTTATATTCGTAAATCAGCTATTAAAATGAGAATTCCATATATGACAAATATTGCTGCTGCAAAAGCTTCATTAGAAGGTATTATGGAAATGAAGATTCATGGTAGTCATGAAGTTAAATCTTTACAAGAATATCATAAAGCCATTAAATAATTGATAAATAGAAATCTATCACGTGGGAAAACCACGTGATTTTTCTATTATTAAGTTTGTAAAAATAATTCTCTCCTTGAAATAGACAAAAGAGTTAAATATAGTTAAGATAGAGTTGGAGGAAAAGAATATGAAAATAGAAGATTTATTCAAACAAGCAGATACTATATTAGAAGATGAAAAACTAAGAGAAATGTTTAAAAAATGCTTTCTATCAACATTAGAAACAAGTGTCAAAGTAAAAGGAGATAAAACGTATATCATTACTGGCGATATTAATGCTATGTGGTTACGTGATTCTAGTTGCCAAGTGAATCATTATCTTAAGTTTATAAAAGATGATTTAAAGTTACAAAAACTTATTAAAGGTCTAATTAAAGCGCAGGTTGATTACATATTGCTTGATCCTTATGCTAATGCTTTTCTGAGTGAACCAGATGTTGAAAGAGAATATCATGATACAACAATAATGAAACCTTATGTCTGGGAAAGAAAATATGAATTAGATTCTTTATGTTATCCTGTCAAACTGACTTATCAATATTATCAAGAGACAAAAGATCAAAGTCTCTTTGATGAAAAATATTTACATTTTATTCATACAATACTTAATATTATCGAATTAGAACAAAAACATAGTGAAAACTCTACATACACTTTTGAAAGAGATATAGCTAAGACATGGGATTTAAGAAAAACAGAAACACTTCAAAATCATGGACATGGCTTTGATACAAGATATACAGGAATGACATGGAGTGCTTTTCGCCCATCTGATGATGCGTGTACATTTAACTATAATATTCCTGGTAATATGTTTTGTAGTGTAATTTTAAATTATTTAAGAGAAATTGTTAGAGATATTTATAAAGATTCGTATTTAGAAGAACGTATTGTTGATTTGAAATTTCAAATTGACTATGGAATAGAATTATTTGGAATTGTTCATCATCCTCAATATGGTAAGATGTATGCATATGAAACAGATGGATATGGAAATCATGTTTTAATGGACGATGCCAATGTACCAAGTTTATTATCAGTTCCTTATTTAGGGTTTACTGATTATCAAGATGAAGTTTATCAAAATACGAGACAATTTGTTTTGAGTCATGAAAATCCTTATTATTATGAAGGAACACGTGCAAAGGGAATTGGTTCGCCACATACATGGCCACAATATATCTGGCCAATTGCATTATCAATGCAGGGTTTAACTTCACAAAATGAAAATGAAATGAAAGAATTAATTGATATGATTATGAATAATACTGGTGGGACTGGAGTCTGTCATGAAAGTTTTGATGTCAACGATGACTCAAAATATACAAGGCCTTGGTTTTGCTGGGCAAATTCTTTATTTGCTGAACTTGTATTGAAAGCATATTTTAAGATGTAAAAAAATTACAGTTTCTGTAATTTTTTTATGTAACCGCTTATTATATACTTGAATATGCAAGGGAGGAAGTTTCAAATGAAATATATTATGACTTTTTTAGAAAAATATTTGATGCCATTTTCAGATAAAATTACATCAAATAAATTATTAAATGCGATCAAAGACGCATGTATCTTAACAACACCATTTACTGTTGTTGGTTCTTTGGCAGGGCTTGTCAGCCAACAAGCGACTTATTGGTTTGGACAATGGGGAATCCCATTAGAAGGAATTTTAGGTAGTGTTGTTCATGCTTTTTCTAACATCAATACAGTTGCTATGGGGTTGATTGGTATTGTTGTTGTGCTTGCATCTTCATATAATTATGCAACACAATTAAGAATGGGTAAAGAAGGAGATAAATGTGTTCCTTTGGTTGCAAGTATTGTTTCTTTAATTGCTTATATTGCAACAATTCCAAATGCACTTCAAGTAGGTGATAATACAATTACAGCATTCCAAATTAATTTCTTTAATTATGAAGGAATGTTTGCTGGAATGATTATCGGACTACTATCATCTTATATGTACTACCGTTTAATTAATTCTAACTTTACAATTAAATTGCCTGGACAAGTTCCACCAATGGTGTTGAATTCATTTATGTCTATCATTCCATTCTTAGTTATTATTACAGTGTTTTCAGTTGTGAAAGAAGTTGTCTTATTAGCAGGATTTGAATCTTTGCAACAATTAATTACACAATTTATTATTTCGCCACTTAATGGTATTGGTACTGGTTTACCAGCAGTTATTATTGTCATTATTATTATGCAGTTATTATGGTTCTTTGGAGTTCATGGATTCTCAATTATGTGGGGATTAATCTCTGTATTATGGATGCCAATCTTCTACGAACATATTCAATTATATGTTGAGACTGGATCGTTTGCTGCAATTAAAGAAATTGCACCTAATACATTATGTAATGTTTATGCAATGATTGGTGGTTCTGGTTCAACATTAGCATTAGTTGTCTTATTACTTGTTTTAGGTAAGAAAGGTTCAGCTGAAAGATCAATTGGAAAGGTTGCTATTATTCCTGGATTATTTGGAATTAATGAGCCAGTAACATTTGGATTACCAATTGTTTTCAATCCAATTATGTTCTTACCATTTGTATTTGTACCAGTTATTAATGCAATTGTTGGTTATGTTGCAACCGCTGCTGGATGGGTTAATCATTTGGTTGTATTAAATTCAGGTGTAGAACCAGTTTTTGCAAATGCTTGGGTATTAGGTGCATTTACAATCAGTCCAGTTATCTTAATGGTTGCTTTGTTTGCATTAGATTTAGTTCTTTATTATCCATTTGTGAAATTACAAATCAAACAAAATAGTGAAACTGCTGAGAATGTGGGTGTGACAGTTGAGTAGAATACATTTTATTCCACATGTTCACTGGGATCGAGAATGGCTACGTTCAACAGATTCATCAAGAATAAAGCTTGTCTATTTCTTCGATCGTTTAATTGATATGTTAGAGAATGATCCCAAAATGTATTACTTTACTTTTGATGGTCAAACTGCTGCTTTAGAAGACTATCTTGCAATTCAACCGTTTCAAAAAGAGACAATAAAAAAATTAGTAAAAGAACGAAGACTCTTCATTGGTCCTTGGTATGTTCAACCTGATATGATTATTCCTTCAGGTGAAGCATTGGTTAGAAATTTACTCATTGGGTCTCAATATGCATCATCATTAGGTCATTGTATGAATGTTGGGTGGGTTCCTGATGCCTTTGGGCAAAATAAAATTACACCATATTTATTTAAAGAATTGGGCATGAAAGGAATTTATGCTTGGCGTGGATTTGATTATGAAGTCTTAAAGGATTCCTTGTTTATGTGGAAAGGAAATGGGAATGTTAAATTACCTACTGTTCATTTTGCTTTAGGTTATGGTCATTATCGTGGTTTTCCAGAAGAATATGAAAATGTCAAAGCAGATATGCAAGACTTTATACCAAAATTAGAAGCACGTTTTCAGGATCAGGAAGTTTTGTTTATGCTAGGAAGTGATTATGCCTTTCCACGTAAGCACTCTTCTTTAATGATTGAAAAATTAAAGCAAGAAGGTTATGATTGTCAAATGAACAATCCTGAAGATTACCTAGAGACTCTCTTATCAGCTGCTAAACACAATCATCATGTTCTTGAAGAATATCAAGGCGAAGCAAGAAGTGCGACGTTAGGGAGAATTCATGCTGGTATTACCTCAACTCGTATTGATATTAAAAATGCCATGAGATATTATGAGACCCTTATGGCTAAGGTTGTTGAACCAATGATTGCTATTTCACGTTTTCAAGGTGGTCATTGTCATCAGGAATTGGTGAATTATTTTTGGAAAATTATCTTTAAAAATCAATTTCATGATTCTATATATAGTTCATCACCTGAGAGTATTAATCAAACTGTTGAGAATCGTTTATTAAATTTAAGACATGGTTTAAATGAACTTATCTGGATGAATTTTAGATATTTGGCAGAATCAGCAAATCTAAGTTCAGTACAAAAAGATGAAGATATACTTGTATTGTTTAATACTTTGCCATATCAAAGACAGGATTATGCATTTGTAAGCATGATTGTTAAACATAAAGATTTTGTATTAAAGCGTCAAGATGGGACAATTGTTCCGTATCAGATGATGAATGAAGTCATAGCAACGTGTCACGATATTGAGTATTACAATGGTATGGAGAACTTTCATGATTCTGGAGAGGTTTTAGAAGGTACAAAATATAAAATACAAATCAAAATAGATGCATCTATTCTTCCAGCAATGGGATATGAAATCTTAAAAGTTTGTTTTCATCAACAAAATTCTCAAGAAATGATTGGCGATGTTCAAATCTTAGAGAATGGAGCAGAAAACCAATATTTAAAGATGTTTATTCAAAAAGATGGAACAATATCAGTTGAAAATAAGAAAACAAAAGAGGTTTATCATCATTTAAATGCTTTCGTAGAAAAGGGAGATGATGGTGATGAGTATAACTATTCACCATGTGGAAACGATAAAGAAATCAGTATTTATCATAATCAACCAACAATAACATGTATTGAATCTTCTGATATTGAAGTCAAGTATCGTATAGAATACAATGCCAAGGTTCCAGCAAAAGTCGTTAATCATGAACGAGTTCAGGAATTAGAAGCATTAAAAATAATTAGTGATGTTTCATTAAAAGCAAGAAGTCAGACAATTGATTTTACAACAACAATTGAAAATCATTCATGTGATCATATTGTTAGAGTCACTTTTGATGATCTTTACCAATCAGAAGAAAATTGTAGTCAAGATCAGTTTGGAACAATTATTCGTAAAAATATTATCGAAAATCAAAAGAGTTTAGAAGACGGTGCAACTGAATATGTTTTACCAATGTATGCAATGCAGCGCTTTGTTCAATTACATCACCAAAAGTCAATTATGGCACTGATTAGTAAAGGCCCTTTAGAATATGAAATAGAAAATAATCAGAAAATCTGTTTAACTTTATTAAGAAGTGTAGGGAAATTTGGAAAAGCAGACTTGCTAATTAGACCAGGAAGAGCTTCTGGATATCGTATGGATGCTCCATCTTCGCAGTTATTAAATAAGAACATAACGAGTGAATACTCTTTATTCTTTGGCATACAAGCAGATATGTCAAAGATGATACAAGATGCAGAAATGCTAAATACGCCTGTACAAACACGTTATTTAAATGATATAAGTAGACAGAAAAATCAAGGTCTAGATTGGCAGTATAGTGCTATCAGTCTTGATACACGTGTAGAACTTATGGCTTTAAAGAAAGCAGAACATGGACAATATTCAGTTATTCGTATAGTAAATAATCGTGATAATGATGTGGAGAATGTTAGATTTCATGTTCCTTTAACAAAGAAATGTTATTTGAGTGATGTTCAAGAGAAGAAAAAAATAGAACTTGAAAATAAAAATGGTGAAATTATTATCAAAAATATTATGTCAAATACTTTTGTTACTGTTATAATAGAGTAGATGAATTCTACTCTATTTTCTTGTAGAAAGGATGGTAATATATGAGTTTGATTAAGAACTTTCAAAAACATGGTAATCATTTAACTGAATTAGAAATAGAATGCTTTAATAAATTATTAGCATTCCATGATTTAGAACCAAGCCTCACTATTTCTTCTTTAGCAGATACACTTAATGTTTCTACTACAACAATTTTTAGAATGGTTAAGAAATTAAATTATAAAACATTTATGGATTTTCGGTATGATTTATTATATCATCGCAGAGATGAATATGAATATCAAGCACCAACTGAAAGTACCTGTGATTCATTAGAAAAAGAAATTAAAGATACAATGGAAATGTTAAGAAATGTAGATATTAATGATGCAGTTAAAGATATTGTTCAAGCAAAAAGTGTCTTGATTTGTTCTTCAGGGATGAATAAATATGTTGCTAAAATATTAGCTGTTAAATTAAGCTTGTATGGAATTAGAACAATATATCCTGATGATCATTGGTTTCTTTATTTAGAAGCTAATAATTTAACGGCAGAAGATTTTGTTATTGTCCTTTCTAGAGGTGGAACAACAGAGCCTATTCTTGATGTGATGAAGAATGCTAAATTAAGTGGCTGTAAAATCTTGTTAGTCACAGAAACAAGAAATTCACCAATGACACAATTATCTGATTATGTTATGAATGTTTCTGTATCTAAAGACGAAGGTTATGATATTGATTCTCGATTACATATCCATCTTGCTATTGAGTATTTATTAAGAGAATTAATGAATCAATATTTGTATAATAAAAAGTATTTATAGAATTCATGATAGAGTTTTATTTTATGTCAAATATTGTCTTTTTCTGTATTATAACTTAAATATGTAGATTTTATCTAAATGTAAGGGTTTCCATTCGTGGAAACTTTTTTGATTTTGAGAAAACTTTTGAATATAATAAAGGTGAAAAGAGGAGGGGGCATGTCAAGATTTATTATAGAACTGATCAAGCTATCATAAATCAGATAACATTATTCATTCATTTTATGTAAGTCTCTTTTTAAATGAATGACTGAACTAAAAAAGGAGGAAGAAAGTATGCAAGCTTTAAATCGTTTTTTTGAAAAATATTTTATGCCTTTTGCGACGAAACTCAATAGTATTAAAGGGCTAATTGCTATCCGTGATGCATTTATACAGATTTTCCCTCTTACATTTGTGGGGTCAATCGTTGTCTGTATTAATGTTGTATTATTAAGTTCTACAGGTTTTATTGGTCAGTTTCTTGTGAAATTGATTCCTAACTTAGATGATTTCCAAGCTGTTCTTGCACCAGTAGGGAATGGAACAATTAATTTAATGGCTGTCTTTATCGTTTTCTTAATTGCTAGAAATATGGCCAATCAATATAAAGTTGATGGCTTAAAAGCTGGGCTTACAGCTTTGGCATCATTCTTTGTGTTATATCCACCTAAAGTAGAAGGCATGTTAACTGATTCTTATTTAGGAGCAAATGGTATCTTTGTAGCCATTATTGCTGGATTACTAGTTGGTTATGGTTTTAGTAAGTTAACAAAGGTTGACAAACTTCAAATTAAGATGCCTGAACAAGTTCCACCTGAAGTGGCAAAATCATTTATGGTTGCAATTCCTTCGGCTATTCTTATTATATTGACTTCAATTGTTTCTTATTGTATTTCATTAATTGAACCTGCTGGGTTAAATGCATTGGTTTATGCTGCTTTACAAGCACCAATTCAATCTTTAGGAGCTACTCCATTTACACCACTTATCTTAATCTTGATGGCTATGATTTTATGGTCTGTAGGAATTCATGGAACATTTACAGTTTCTCCTATTTATCTAACACTCTATGCATCAATGAATATTGCTAATATTTCTTATGCTGCACAAGCTGGAACAACTGCTGGATCACCATATCCTTATACATGGTTTGCACTTTTTGAAAATTATGGATGTATTGGCGGGACAGGAAATACACTTGCATTGATAGTTGCTATCTTAATTTTATCTCGCAAGAAGGGTTGGAAAAGGGATGATTATACAAAAACAGCTAAGATTGGATTCATACCAGGCTTATTCTGTATTAATGAACCTATTATCTTTGGGCTGCCAATTGTCTTAAATCCAATACTTGTGATTCCATTTATATTAAGTCCAATTGTTTCAATGGGTTTAGGTGCATTAATGATTTCAACAGGATTTGTATTGCCAGGTACATTAGATGTTGGCTGGACAACTCCACAACCTATTAAAGCTTTCTTATCAGCTTCAGGTTCATGGGAAACGGCAGTATCAGTCTGTCTTGTCTTTGTCATATGTGTATTGATCTATTTACCATTTGTTGCAATGGCTAATAAGCAACAAACACAACAATCGTAAAGGAGAAGAGTTATGAGTCAATTTCCAAAAGATTTTTTATGGGGTGGTGCTACAGCCGCTAATCAGTTAGAAGGAGCATATAATGAAGGTGGTAAGGGTTTAAGCACTGCTGACATGGTTAAATTTGTACCAAGAGAGATTAGTCAAGGTAAAAATACTGAGACAGTGACATATGAAGAAGCTCTAGAGATTATAGCAGGGCAACATGATAATGAATATTATCCGAAAAGGTGGGGGGTAGATTTCTATCATCACTATAAAGAAGATATTGCATTAATGGCAGAGATGGGCTTTAAATGTTTTAGAATGTCTATTAACTGGCCTAGAATATATCCAAATGGTGATGATGAAACCCCTAATGAAGAGGGATTAGCTTTCTATGATAATGTTTTTGACGAATGTTTAAAATATGGCATTGAGCCATTAGTGACTCTATCACACTATGAAACACCACTAAATCTTGCCTTAAAATATAATGGATGGGAAAATAGAAAGTTAGTCCAATTCTTCAAGAATTATGCAACGACTGTATTTCAACGTTATAAAGATAAAGTCAAATATTGGATTCCATTCAATGAAATTAACATGTCACTACATTTACCATATACAGGTGGAGCTATATTTATTGAAAAATCAGAAGGTGAATTACAAGCCACATTCCAAGCTTTGCATCATCAATTTGTTGCAAGTGCTGTTGCTACAAAAGTAGCAAGAGAAATCAATCCTCATTTTCAAATAGGGTCAATGTTAGGAATGTCATTATATTATCCAAAAACAAATAAACCAGAGGATATTTTAGCAGCTCAATCAGCGAATCGTGTGAATTACTTTTTCTTAGATATATTATCTAAAGGTCGATATCCTGAATATGCTTTGACATATCTAAAGAAAAATCATGTGAATATTAAGATGGAGCCAGAAGATATAACTCTTCTTAAAGAGAATACAGTAGATTTCAATTCATTTAGTTATTATTATTCTTTATGTACTTGTGCATCGCCTGAAAACGAAGAAGGCTTAGTTGCTTTTGTTCCAGACAATGAAATTATTGATGAATTTCATCCAAGAAAAGTACGTAATGATAATCTAGAAGTGACTGATTGGGGATTTCAAATTGATCCAATTGGATTAAGAATTGCGATTAATGAAGTATGGGATCGTTATCATAAACCAATTATTATTTCAGAAAATGGATTAGGTACATATGATACACTTACAACTGATAAAAAAGTCCATGATGATTATCGTATCAAATACTTAAAGGAACATATTCACCAAATGAAAATATGTATTGATGAAGGCGTAAAAGTGATTGGTTATACATCATGGGGATGCATTGATATTGTCAGTGCCGGAACATCAGAACGTAGTAAACGTTATGGTTATATCTATGTAGATAGTGATGATTATGGAAAGGGAACAATGAAGAGATATAAGAAAGACTCTTTCTACTGGTATCAAAAAGTCATCTCGTCTCATGGGGAAGACCTAGATTGATGAATGTACAAACGATTGACTCTTGCTATGTATGAGTAAGAGTTTTTCGTGTATAATGAAAGAAAGAGAAGTAAGGGGATGAATATATGATTATTGATAAACTCAATGAAGTCCTGAATAGTGTTGAATCTTATACGACAATGTATGTGTTTTGTGCATATATAAAGTCCAATATTCATGATATTGCTCATATGACAATAGAAGAAGTTGCAAAAGATTGTTATACTTCTAAAGGCCAAATATCAAAATGTGCTAAGAATCTTGGCTTTGCATCTTATTTAGAATTTAAAGATGCTTGTGTCGATTATAGCCATTCCTTTAGAGATAAACCTGCGTTCTTCTCAAAAGAATATGATTTACCCCAAAATGCCAAGATATTCGCTGAATATATGTCGCAAACAATTATGTATGTTGGTGATAAGATCAATTATTCTAATTTGAATCATTTGATTAACGATATATTAAGGAGTCAAAAAGTTTATCTTTATGCTCAAGGAGATAATCGTTCACTTTGTAATGTGATTCAGGTAGAATTAAGCGCCCTGTATATACCTGTAGTTATTTGTGATGCAGATTTTATTAAAGAGTATCAATTTAAAGAAGATCATCTTTTAGTGATACTGAGTACAAATGGCACCATTTTTCAATTAAATAAGAGAATTATTTCACGTTTAGTCAATGCTGATGTCAAAACATGGCTAGTCACTTGTAATCATAATATTGAATTTCCTAAATACACTTTAATAGTTCCTTCATATGAAGATAAATATAATAAATTTGCAATTAGACATATTGTTGATATTATCATTGCTTCTATTCGTTTAATTCAACAACAACAATAAAACCAGAAATCAAACACTATTCTTTCTATCAAAGGAATATGTTTATATTTCTGGTCTCTTTAATCAAAGTAGAATAATTCTTCAAATGTTTTATCTAAAGCAATACATAATATGAGTGCTAATTTGGCAGTTGGGTTAAATTGCCCAGTCTCAATTGAACTGATAGTTTGTCTAGAAACACCAACCATTTTAGCTAGCTCTGTTTGCGAGATATTCTTTTCATGACGTGCCTCTTTTAAATTATTTCTAAGAATTAATTGATCATTCATTTTATCTTATCCCATCCTAACATATCATAAGCTTATTTTATAAATCATTAAGCCGATAAAATTCAGTGTACAAGTTCTATCGATTTTAAAATATCCACTCATTCCATAAAAACAAATAAGAAAAATGAATTGGAGGATAAAGACAACATCTGTAATCACGTCCTCTTAAGATCATAAAAATGACATGACTATATATACCAACAAGCCTCATCGATATAAAGTCTTTCAATAAAGAGTTCTCCTTCATTTTTCCACTATTGGATATTTATCATGTCCTAACCAAGTACATCAATAATATAAGTTCCAATAATAAGTATTGTGAGAAGACCCCAACCAATACCTAAAACAATATGTGTTCTTTTATGGGTTTTTAAACCAAAATAAAGATTTTGGCAACACATAATCATACAAACAATACCATAAACATCATAATAAGGCTGATTTGCTAGTATTTTAATAACCATGAGAACAATACAAATGATAAAACTTGAAATGACAGCAAACTGATTAGCTTTTAACATTATTTGCATCTCCATTTCATCAAGATCATTTTCATTTTTCTTTTTTGCCTTTTCAAGAATCTCATCTTTTTGCATATTATCATCTCCATCATTGACAAGTTTTCTTTACATATCTATTATATCATGACAAGTTTACTTGTCAATATGTTTGGTATAATAAATATATTTCCAATGTTTGTAATAAAATAATAACATAATAATAAAAAATTATAAAAAGTTCTTGCATATTTATATAAATTTAACTATACTGTATAAAGAAAAAAGAAAGGAATGAGAAGTATGGTGAATTTTTATAAAATTGTTAATAACAAAATATGTCATCAATCACTTTTCTCATTTTTATATTTATTAAAAACATATCATTATATTTGATATGTTTTTTTGTAACATAAGGAGGCACTATGAAAGCATATTTAATTTTAGAAGATGGTCATATTTTTGAAGGTGAGAGTTTTGGAGCGCAAAGAGAAATCATTAGTGAATTTGTATTTAATACATCTATGACAGGTTATTTAGAGGTTTTAAGTGATCCGTCTTATGCAGGACAAAGCGTTGTTATGACATATCCGTTGATTGGAAATTATGGTGTATGTTTAGAAGATCAGGAATCTTCTCAACCATATATACAAGGATTAATAGTCAATGAACTTGCAAGAGTAGGAAGTCATTTTAGAAAGAATATGGATTTAGAGGAATATTGTATTCAAAATGATATTCCAGGAATTCAGGGTATTGATACAAGATATCTGACAAAGATGATAAGAAATCAAGGTTGTATGAATGGTATGATTACAACAACCTATTATGAAAATCGAGAAGATATTATAGAAAAAATAAAAGCGTTTCAAGTGACTGGTGAGGTTTTAAAAACAACTTGTCAAAAACCGTATACAATAGGCATTGGTAAAAAGAAGGTAGCCCTTTATGATTTTGGTGCTAAAAAGAATATTGCAAAAGAATTGGTCAAGAGAGATTGTATAGTGACAGTTTATCCTGCTACAACTTCAGCTGCTGATATTTTAAAGGAAGGTTATGATGGTATTATGTTATCTAATGGTCCTGGTGATCCTAGTGAATGTGTTGATATTATTAATCAAATTAAGATATTAATGAAGAGTGGAATACCGATTTTTGCTATATGTTTGGGTCATCAGTTAATGGCACTGGCTAATGGATTTCAAACAGAGAAATTGAAATATGGACATCATGGAGCAAATCATCCAGTCAAAGATTTATCAACTGGACGTGTCTATATTTCTACACAGAATCATAATTATGTCGTGAAAGATGAGACGATTGATAGTTATATCGCTAAACCATGGTTTCGTAATGTGAATGATCAAACGATTGAGGGGATAGAGTATATTCATAAGAATATTAAAACTGTGCAATTTCATCCTGAAGCATGTGCTGGACCATTGGATACAAGTTATTTATTTGATGAATTTATGAAAATGATGGAGGATAAGAATCATGCCTAAGAATAAAGATATCAAAAAAGTTTTAGTCATTGGTTCTGGACCAATTATTATTGGTCAGGCTGCTGAGTTTGACTATGCAGGAACACAAGCATGTCGAGCATTGAAAGAAGAAGGCGTTGAAGTTGTTTTAATCAATTCTAATCCAGCAACAATTATGACAGATAAAGATATTGCTGATAAAGTTTATATAGAGCCATTGACATTGCCAGTAGTTAAAAACTTAATTAAGAAAGAAAAACCTGATAGTATTTTACCAACATTGGGAGGACAAAATGCTTTAAATATTGCAATGGCGTTAGCTGATGAAGGGTTCTTAAAGGAACATCATGTTGAGACTATTGGAACGTCCACAAGAACAATTAAATTAGCAGAGGATAGATTGGAATTTAAAACATTGATGGAAACAATCAATGAACCTTGTGCTGCATCTATTGTAGTAAATCATGTTGATGATGCGATTGTTTTTGCAGATAAAATTGGTTATCCTGTTGTTGTCAGACCTGCTTATACATTGGGAGGAACAGGTGGTGGTATTGCTGCAAATGAAAAAGAATTACATGACATTTGTTCCAATGGTTTGCGATTGTCACGTGTCAACCAATGTTTAATTGAACGTTGTATTGCTGGGTGGAAAGAAATCGAATATGAGGTTATGCGTGATAGTGCAGGCAATTGTATTACAGTATGTAACATGGAAAACTTAGATCCTGTTGGAGTACATACTGGAGATAGTATTGTTGTGGCACCAAGTCAAACACTGAGTGATAAGGAATATCAGATGTTAAGAAGCTCAGCTTTCAATATTATTACTGCATTAGATATCCAAGGGGGATGTAATGTTCAATATGCATTAAATCCTGATAGTTTTGAATATTGTGTTATTGAGGTCAATCCACGCGTTTCGCGTTCATCTGCTTTAGCCTCTAAAGCAACAGGGTATCCAATTGCAAAATTAGCAGCCAAAATTGCTTTAGGGTATACTTTAGATGAAATTGTCAATGTTGTCACTGGAAAGACATTTGCTTCCTATGAACCAACTTTAGATTATATTGTTTGCAAAATTCCAAAGTGGCCATTTGATAAGTTTGTAGGTGCATCTAGAGAATTAGGGACACAGATGAAAGCAACTGGTGAGGTTATGAGCATCTGTAATAATTTTGAAGGTGCACTTATGAAAGCTATTCGTTCTCTTGAACAAAATGTATATGATCTGTTTATTCCGGAATTAGAAAATCTTCAAAAAGAAGAACTCATTCATAAGTTAAAAGATGTTGATGACCAAAGAATCTTTGTAGTAGCACAAGCTCTTAGAAAAGAAATTGCTGCGAAAGATATTCACGAGATTACAAAAATTGATCTTTGGTTTATTGATAAAATTCAGCATCTTATTGAGGTTGAACAGCAATTAAAAACACAAGAGCTCACAGTTGAGTTATTAAAGCTAGCCAAACGCTTAGAATTTCCGGATAGAGTTATTGCTAAGTATACAGGAAAAAGTGAAAAAGAAATTCATGAAATGAGAAAAACTCAGCATATAACAGCGGCCTACAAAACAGTTGACACATGTGCTGCTGAATTTGATGCATCTACACCATACTATTATTCTGTTCATGGTGGTTATAATGAAGTGAATCCCCAAAATGATAAAAAGAAAATTATGGTATTGGGGTCAGGACCCATCCGTATTGGTCAGGGGATAGAGTTTGATTATTGTTCAGTCCATTGTGTATGGGCACTTAAAGCTGCTGGATATGAAACGATTATTGTGAATAATAATCCAGAAACAGTTTCTACAGATTTTGATATAGCAGATAGATTATATTTTGAACCATTAACCCCAGAAGATATTGAAAGTATTATTGACATTGAAAAGCCAGATGGTGCTATTGTTCAATTTGGTGGACAAACAGCAATACAATTAACAAAGGCTTTAATGGAAATGGGAGTAAAAATCTTAGGAACATCTGCTGCTGATGTAGATGCTGCTGAAGACAGAGAAAGATTTGATGAAATTTTAGAAAAATGTGGAATTGATCGTCCAAAAGGTTCAACAGTTTTTACAATTGAAGAAGCAATTGAAACTGCTCAGCGCTTAGGCTATCCTGTCTTAGTAAGACCATCATATGTTTTAGGTGGAGCAGGTATGGAAATTGCTTTAAATGATGGTGATGTAAAGAAATTTATGGGTATTATTAATCGTCAATATCAAGAACATCCTATCTTAATTGATAAGTACCTGGCTGGTAAGGAAGTTGAGGTCGATGCCATATGTGATGAAAATGGTATCCTTATTCCTGGAATTATGGAACATGTTGAACGTGCTGGTGTTCATAGTGGCGATAGTATTTCTGTTTATCCAACACAAAAGATTAAATCTGAAATTAAGGAGATTATAGTTGATTACACGAAAAGGCTTGCTGAAGCTCTGCATGTTATTGGATTGATTAATATTCAATTTATTGTTTATGAAGATCAAGTTTATGTTATTGAAGTCAATCCAAGGTCGTCTCGTACAATTCCTTATATTTCTAAAGTAACAGATATTCCCGTTGTAGATATTGCGACTCATGTGATTATGGGAAAATCAATCAAAGACCAAGGTTATAAATATGGCTTAGCACCTGAAAAAGATACAATTGCTATTAAGATGCCAGTTTTTTCCTTTGAAAAAATTAAAGGTGCTGAAATAAGTCTAGGACCTGAAATGAAGTCTACTGGTGAAGTACTAGGAATTTCGACAGATTATGATGAAGCCATCTATAAAGCCTTTATTGGAACTGGAATACAATTACCTAAGAAAAAGAATATTATTTGTACAATTAAAGATAGTGCAAAAGATGAATTCTTGCCAATTGCTAAAGAATATTATCAATTTGGATATGACATATATGCAACAAAAGGAACATATCAATTCTTAAAACAGCATGATATTCCAGTTCAATTGGTCAATAGAATTAATGATCCAGCTGATACAATCTTTGATTTAATGTTAACAGATACAGTCGATCTTATTATTGATATCCCAACCAGAAATAATAATTTAAAAGATGGATTTATGATTAGAAGATTTGCAGTTGAAGCAGGAATTCCTATTTATACATCATTAGATACTGCTCAAGCATTAATCCACTGTCTACAGATTCGTCAACAAGGAGATACTTCATTAGTAGATATAACAAAACTCACATAAATAGGAAAAGGACAAATGAATGTCCTTTTCCTTTATAATAACGTTATATACGACTTTCAAGCAAATAGAGTTTCAATTCTTGAGGAGAATAAATAATAAATAAAGAATCATTATCTTTATCAATTTTTTTCCAAGTGTATTCTTGTGTAAAATCAGGCATTTTATCATAGCCTTTTCCTGATTGTGTTGCCTGGATAAAAGCATTTTCAAGATCAGTGTCTTGAATACGATTCATTTTTATTGTTTGAATTTGGTTTTCATTCTTTAATTTGAGGACAAAGAACTTTTCAGAATCGCCTCTAAAACTCATATCTGATATTTTATAATCAATCAGTTCTGGGGAACCATCTATTTGAATTTTCCATTCATTTTGAATGGTGCGAACTGTTTTATAAGCATACTGCTCATCAGGATCAGTCTTAAACATACCAGTATAATCACAAAAGAATACAATACTTATAAATATGAGACCAAATATAGGTATAATGAATAAAATTTTTTTCTTTTTCATGCAGATTCCTCCTATTCTTAAAGTTCTTTATTATTGTTTCTTATATACCAAATGTATATCTTGATTGATGATTTGTCAACATATGTCATTGCAATATAAACTATAATTTTATGAAATAGTAGAAATTAATGAGAAATTAAGGAATTTTGTGGCAAGATAGTCTATAATAATAACATAAGGAGGTTATCATTATGATATGGATTATTGTAGGTATTATCGTTGTGTTGGTTTTATATGTGGGAATGACATATAATTCTCTCACAGGATTAAGAAATAAAGTGAAAACAAATTGGGCACAAATTGATGTTGTCTTAAAGAGACGTGCTGATTTAATTCCTAATTTGGTAGAAACAGTGAAAGGATATGCTAAGCATGAGCAAGAGACATTGGATCATGTTATTAAAGCAAGAAATACTTATGTGAGTGCTTCTTTGCCAGAGGATCAGATGAAAGCAGCTGGTGAATTAACACAGGCATTAAATAAATTAATGATGTTAAGTGAAGCTTATCCAGATTTAAAAGCTAATACAAATTTTATTCAATTACAAAATGAATTAAGAGATACAGAAGATAAAATTACTTATGCAAGACAGTTTTATAACGATTCTGTTTATGCATATCAAAACAAAATTGAAATGTTCCCTTCAGTTATTGTGGCGAATATGTTTGGATTTAAGCCAGCAACATTCTTTGAAGTTGATGAGGCTGATAAGCAAGCACCAGAGGTTAAATTCTAAAATGAAAAAGAAAATATGTATCATATTTTCTCTTTTTCTCAGTTGCCTCTTTTCTATAAGTCCAGTTGCTGCTAGCAGTGTGGATTTAAATGATATGGTTGTCAATGCCTATATTAATGAGGATGGGAGTGCACATATACAAGAAATATGGGATATGAATGTTAATGAGGGAACAGAAGTTTATAAAGTCTTTGATAATATGGGAGCATCACAGATTTCAAATTTACAGGTCAAAGATGAAAATGGTCTTGTTTATCGCAATATTGGTGAATGGGATGTTAATGCCAGTCGTACTGAGAAAAATGGTAAGTGTGGACTTGTTACAAAGGCGGATGGCTATGAACTGTGTTTTGGTGTTGGTGAATATGGCAACAGAACGTATACGTTTGAATATGATGTCTCTTATTTTGTAAATCAATATACGAATGATCAAGGTATTAATTATGCATTTTTCTCTGAAATGGAATTAGAGCCAAGACAAGCAAAAATTACTCTTTCTTCACCATATGAATTTAATGAGAATAATGCTTCTATATGGGCGTTTGGTTATAATGGAAAAGTATCATTTGAAGATGGAAAAGTCATTATGGAATCTGATGGAAGTGTTCCAGAAGGTGCTAAAATGCAACTCTTAATGCGTATTGATAATGGAACTTTTACAAAGGCATATGATAAGGGTGAAGATTTTCAGGATGTTTTAGCTGATGCTAAACAAGGCAGCGACTATAATGATAATGATTATAGTCAAAATAATGGATATTATAATTCATTTACCTATGACAGTTATGGAAATTCAAATAATGGATATTTGAGTATATTTATCCCTGGGTTTGTTATTTTTTGCATTATAGGTTTTATTGTCATTGTTTCATTTTTGGCTAAATCAAGTAAAAAAGAAAAATTTACGTTTAGTGATCAAATACCACTTGATATCAACAATGTGAATATGTTTAGAGATATTCCTTGTCAAAAAGATATTTTTAAGTTTTATTACCTAGCCAAGAAAATTGGACTGATTAGCGATAGTGATAAAGGCGGAATGATTTCAGCTGTATTGTTAAAATGGATTCGTAGTGGCTTTATTGAATTTGAAAAGACTGAAGAAACACATATGATATTCTTGAAAAAAGAAGGTTTTTCAATTGATTTAGATAAAGAAATTCTTCTAGATCATCCTTTAGAATTGAAACTATTGGGATTTTTTAGAAATGCAGCTGGATCTAATAGAAAACTGGAAACAAAAGAATTTGATCAGTGGTGTCAATCTCATTATGAAGAGATTGATCATTGGTTTGAAGAGATTGAAACGAATATTGAAAGTGAATATCGCGAAAAGGGTTTATTAAAGTTAGAAACAACCTATACTCAATTTATGGGTATGAAAATCTCTCATAATACAGATGTTTTTGATGCATCAGTACGTGAGGAAATGGAGCATATTATAGGTTTAAAGAAATTCTTGCAAGAGATGAGTTTAATAGATGAAAAAGAAGTGATAGAGGTCAAATTATGGGAAGAATATTTAATCTTTGCATCTATATTAGGTATTGCGGACAAAGTTCAAGAACAACTTGGAAAAATGTGTCCAACATTCAATGAACAATCAAATCTTGATACGATTTATACAATGCATATGGTTCATATGTTTGCTTATAATAGTATGCGTGCTTCAGCATCAGCACATGCTCAGGCTGAGGCTGCCAGATCTGGTGGATTTGGTGGTGGTTCTTCATTTGGAGGAGGCGGAGGAGGCTTCTCAGGTGGAGGCGGTGGCGGTGTTCGCTAGAAGGAGATAGAAAAATGAAAAAGATAGCTTTACTAACAATGATTGGTGCATTATGTTTAACTGGTTGTTCTATAGTAAAAGAAGAAGATAAAACAGCACCAGCATTAGAATTAACAAAAACAAGAGTACAGGTTGGAGTGAATTCACAAGTTGATTATCAATCTTATATTCAAAAAGCAATTGATGAAGTTGATGGAGATTTAATTTCAGCAGTTCAATATAATGAAATTGACACTTCAAAGACTGGTCAATATGAAGTTCAATACACTGTTAAGGATGAAAGTGGCAATGAAAGCAAACAAACATTATTGGTAGATGTTGTAAAATACTTTCAAAATGGAATCTTTAGTCCGTTAGGTGTAAAAGCAGATACAGTTGATAATCCAGAAGATGTAACAGTTCTTGTGAATAAATTACATCAGATTCCAGAAGGATGGACTCCAGATGATTTAGAACCAGTTATTGATAATGCTAATCAGAAATTAAGAAAAGAAGCAAATGAGGCTTATACAAAATTTTATAATGCTGCAAAAGCAAAAGGTATCGATATTTATTCTATATCTGGATATCGTACAAACGCAACTCAAACCTTATATTGGAATAATCAAGTGAAAGTTTATGGTGAGGAATATGCATCTCAATATAGTGCTTATCCAGGAAGAAGTGAGCATCAATTAGGTTTAGCAATTGATGTTTCATACACAACTCAAGGAGATCGTTTAAGTGAAAAAGTTGCTGATAGCGCAATTGGTAAGTTTATAATCAGTGATGCTTATAAATATGGATTTACCTTAAGATATAAGAAAGATAAGGTTGCTATTACAAATTATGGATACGAACCATGGCATATTCGTTATGTTGGTATAGATTTAGCAACAAAATTACATGATCAGAATTTAACTTTAGAGGAATATTACAAACAATAGGAGGAGTTATGGATACAGCAAAGTTTTATAAAGTCTCATATGAGCAATTTGAAGAAGGTTTCTTAGATTATAATGCTAATGCTTCAAAAGAAATAATTCATAATATTTATAATGAATTGAAGTTACCCAAAAGAGCAACGAAAGGATCAGCAGGGTATGATTTTTATACTCCTATTGATGTTTATCTTAAACCTGGAGAAACATTAAAAATACCAACAGGTATACGTTGTGAAATGAATGAGAGATGGGTTCTTATGATCTATCCAAGAAGTGGATTAGGATTTAAATATCGTTTACAGCTTAATAATACAGTTGGAGTTATTGATAGTGATTATTTTTATTCTGATAATGAAGGTCATATTTTCATTAAAATAACAAATGATTCTAATGAAGGAAAAATTGTAGATGTCAAAAAAGGACAAGGTATCGCTCAAGGAATTTTTATGCAATATGGTATTGTTGAAGATGATGATGTATCAGAGTTGCGTAATGGAGGATTTGGGAGCACAACCAGATAAGGAGTTTATATGAAAATAATTAAATTAATAGTAGCAATGTTATTGATTGTAGGCTGTTCAGCCCCAAAAGATACAACAAAAGACACACCTGTAACAAAAGAAAATAAAGTCTCATTTACAGCAGTTGGAGATAATCTTATGCATCAGTTATTGTTAGATAAAGCCAAGACTGATAATGGTTATGATTTTAGCCCTTATTATACAAATATCAAGCCATTCATTGAAAAGAGTGATCTGGCATTTGTGAATCAGGAAACAATTTTAGGTGGAGGTAAAGCTTCAGGATATCCTAATTTTAATACACCTGATATTATGGCAAAGAATTTACAGGATGTTGGTTTTGATATTGTGAATGGTGCAACAAATCATTCATTAGACAAGGGTGGAGATGCTATATTAAATTCTATTAAAGTTTTCCAGCAATATAAGAATATGAAATACATAGGTTTATATGAATCTCAAGAAAAAAGAGATGATATTACTGTTGTTGAACAAAATGGAATTAAGATTGCTCTGTTATCGTATAATCAATTAACAAATGGTCACAAAATGCCAAATTCGTATTGTATGAATCTTTTTGATGAAGACGTTATTAAAAAAGATGTAGAGAATGCAAAAGAAATTAGTGATTTTGTTGTTGTGTCATGCCATTGGGGAAATGAATACGATACAGAACCAGATGCTTTTCAAAAGAAATATGCAAAATTATTTGCTGATTTAGGAGTGGATGTTATCTTAGGAACTCATTCACATACTTTACAACCAGTAGAATGGGTAGAAGGCAAAGATGGTCATAAGACATTAGTTGCATATAGTTTAGGTAACTTTGTAAGTGGTATGATGGAAGAAGAAACACAATTGGAAGGTATGATATCTTTTGACTTAAAGAAAGAAGATAATCGTTGTTCTATTGAAAATGTAGTTTTAACACCTTTGGTTAATCATTATGAAATTACTAACTTAAAAGATGCTTATGGAACAAGACAAAATTTTACTGTTTATAGATTAAAAGATTATACAGAAGAACTTGCAAAGAAACATGGTCTTAATGGTTATGAAGGTATTCAAATTTCTATAGCAAAGATGAAAGAGAAAGTAAATAAAAGAATATCGAGTGGAATTCAAATTGATATGTAGATGTGTAGAATTCATCTAATAAATTTGATTGTCTTTTAAATAATGGCATATATAACTTTGCCATTATTTTTCTTATTACTGGATAGTTTATATCGAATGGATAGTCGTGAAATATATAATATTGTAGGAATAAATAGATTATTGCATTAACAACTGGCTAGAATTATATTTTAGTTTTTATTTATTTGTAGTGTTATAAATTGGATATTATATTTCTTATATAGAAAAAAATCTTTGAAAATGTATTGAAGAAGAAAAGAATCAAGATGTTATTAAATATAAGAATTTTTTGAATCTATAAAGTCATAATTTACCATTTTATCATGAAATATTGAGTTTTGGATACAATCAAGAACAAAAGAAAAGGTAATTTTTGTGATTTGATAAAAGGGCTATAAAAAAATGTAGAAGTATGCTATAATACAGACGTTAAACTAGAAATTGGGAGAAGAATATGATTGGTTATTATAATTATACGGTTATATTAACGTATTTAAGTCTAATCAGTGCTTTATTTGGGACACATTTGGCATTTCAGGGAGAAACTGTTGCTGCTCTCACATGTTTGTTATTATGTGGAGCTTTTGACTCATTCGATGGAATGGTTGCTCGTACCAAAAAAGGTAGAACTGAAGCAGAAAAGAAGTTTGGTATACAAATAGATTCACTTGTTGATATGTTTAGTTTTGGTATCTTTCCAGCAATCATTGGTTATACAATGGGACTTACTGGCTGGTTATGGGGAATTATATTTGGTATCTATGCTATTTGTGCAGTGAGTCGACTTGGATATTTTAATGTTGTCGAGGAAATGAGACAAAAAGAAACAACTGAAAAACGTAAATATTATCAAGGACTACCTGTAACAAGTGCTTCTTTAATTTTTCCAGCAATTTACTTGTTAAAGGGATTTTTGAGTCCTTTGTTAACATATAGCATATATGGATGGTGTATGGCACTTGTGGCTATTGCTTTTGTTGTTGATTTTAAGGTGATTAAACCAGGATTAAAAGGTATTATAGGAATGGCTTTTGTAGGATTTCTCATTTTTATAGGATTGATGTTTGTATAATGAAAATTTATGATAGAAATGGTCAAGAGGTCATTGTTGATCAGGGCCAGAATAATCTCTTAAAATTATTATATAGTCATTTTTTAGGAAGATGTGTGCTCAAAGTGCTAACCCTTCCTTTTATTACCCATATTGGTGGGATGTATATGAATAGTTCTTTTTCAAAACGTAAAATTCAGCCATTTATTCATAACAATCACATTGATATGAGTCAATATGTTCAAAAGGAATATAGCAGTTATAATGATTTTTTTACAAGACATATTATTGAAGGTCAAAGACAAATTCGATTAGAAGAAAATATTTTTATAGCACCTGCTGATTCAAAACTTACATACTATCCAATTACTGAAAATATTCAATTAAAAATAAAAGATTCTCTCTATAGTTTAGAAGACTTATTACAAAATGTAGAATTAGCGAAACAATATCATGGAGGCATCTGTTTAATCTTTAGATTAACAGTTGATGATTATCATCGATACTGTTTTGTTGATTCAGGAACAAAAGAAAAGGATTGTTATATTCAAGGGATTTTCCATACAGTTAATCCAATTGCAAATGATTATTATCCAATATATAAACGTAATTCACGCTCATATTCTGTATTGCATACAGATCATTTTAATGATGTTATTTATATGGAAGTGGGAGCAATGATGGTTGGTAAGATTGTGAATCACGATTTACAAAGTTTCCAAAAGGGGCAAGAAAAAGGTTATTTTGAATTTGGTGGTTCAACAATCGTTGTCCTACTTAAAAAGGATATTATAGATGTTGATGAAGACATTATTAGAAATTCTAGTCATCATGATGAAACAAGAGTTCTTATGGGTGAAAAAATAGGTATAAAAAAGAGAAAGGCTATGTTAAAATAGTTACGCATAATTATTAGAGGAGGAAATATAAATGTCAAAGGTTATAGCAGTCACAAATCAAAAAGGTGGCGTTGGAAAAACAACAACAAGTGTTAATTTAAGTGCTGCGCTTGCGTATATGGGAAAGAAAGTGCTATTGGTTGATATTGATCCTCAAGCAAATGCTACACAAGGAATAGGTGTAGATCGTTCATCGTTATCATTAACAGTGTATGATGCAATTACACAAAGTACACCATTAAAAGACATTATTATTTCTACAGATGTAAAAAATTTAGATATAGTTCCTGCTAATATAGATTTGGCAGGTGTTGAAATTGAACTATCACAAGTAAAATCAGGTAGAGAACAAAGAATTAGAAATGCATTGGAAACAGTGAAAGAACGCTATGACTTTGTAATTATTGATTGTCCCCCTGCGTTGGGACTATTAAATACAAATGCTTTGACAGCCTCAGATGCAGTATTGATACCAGTTCAATGTGAATATTATGCATTGGAAGGATTAACACAATTACTTAATACTATTTTATTAACACAAAAAGTTTTTAATGAGAAATTAACTATTGAGGGTGTTCTTTTAACAATGTTAGATTCACGTACAAATTTAGGTATCGAAGTTTCTCAGGAAGTGAGAAAATACTTTAGAGAAAAAGTCTATGATGTTGTCATTCCTAGAAATATTAAATTATCAGAAGCACCATCTGAAGGATTAAATATCTTTGATTATGATAATACATCTGAAGGTGCAAAAGCATATGCAAAATTAGCTAAGGAAGTGGTGAAACGTAATGCCAGCAAGTAAAAAAACAAAGAAGTTAGGAAAAGGATTGGATGCTATTTTTGGAGAGGCATCACAAGGTGGAGATTTACAATCAGTCATTAGTGCTATTGAGAAAAAAGCCCCACAGTTATCCCAGGTAGAAGTTAAGTTAAAAGATATTAGACCTAATCCATATCAGCCTAGAAAGCATTTTGATGAAGAAAAGTTAAATGAGTTAGCTGTTTCAATCAAAGAACATGGAATTTTCCAGCCAATTATTTTGAAAGAATCTGTTCAGGGCTATGAAATTGTTGCTGGAGAAAGACGTTTTAGAGCAGCATCTATTGTTGGTTTAGAGGAAGTTCCAGCTATTATAGTTGATTTTTCGGATCAGCAAATGATGGAGATTGCATTATTAGAAAATATTCAAAGAGAAGACTTAAATGCAATTGAAGAAGCTCAAGCATATCAGTCTATGATGAAGAAATTGAAGCTGACACAAGAAGAATTATCAAAACGTGTTGGAAAATCAAGAGCTCATATTGCAAACACAGTAAGACTTTTAAAAATGCCTAAAAAGTTACAAGATTATGTTTTAGAAGGTACATTAACAATGGGTCATATTAAACCATTGATTACAATAGATGAAAAGAAAGCTTTAGAAGTTGCTCAAAAAGCAATTGATAACGAATTGTCTGTTAGAGAAGTTGAAGATATTGTGAAAGGTATCAAACTTCAGGATGCAAGAAAAGCGAAGCCTAAAGAGGAGAAGCCTAAAGAATATGTTTATGTAGAAGGATTATTAAGAAAAAAATATCGTACAAAAATTAAAGTAGATGATAATACGATTACAATTAAATATTCTGATACAAAGGATTTAAATAGAATATTAGAAATTATGGGAGTTATTGAAGAAGACTAAAGATAGAGGTATCTATCTTTTTGTTTACAGGGAGATATTATGGAGAAGAAGATTAATTTATTAGAGGGACCAATATTTTCAAGCTTAATGAAATTAGCATTACCAATTATGGGAACATCCTTAATTCAAATGGCTTACAATTTAACAGATATGATTTGGATTGGAAGAATCGGTGCTAATGCAGTTGCTGCTGTTGGTAGTGCTGGGATGTATATGTGGTTATCTAATGGTATCAGTACACTTGCAAAGATGGGTGGACAAGTTCGTGTTGGTCAATCAATTGGCTCACAGAATAAAAAAGATGCTGCTCAATATGCTTCTGCTACTATTCAGTTAGGAATCATTTTTGGAGTTATTTATGGAATGATTACATTATTATTTCATAGTCAGATGATAGGATTTTTTCATTTGACATCACCTGATGTTATTAAAGATGCAGAAATATATCTAATTATTACTTGTGGGTTTGTTGTTATTAATTTTGTTAATCAGATATTTACAAGTTTGATGACTGCTATTGGAAATAGTCATCATCCATTTGTTGCGACTGCTATTGGATTGGTTATTAATATTGTCTTAGATCCATTATTAATATTTGGACTTCATATGGGTGTTATGGGAGCTGCTATAGCAACAGTTATTGCCCAGGCAATTGTGTTGATATTGATGTTATACTATGCTAAAAAAGATAAAATACTATTTGATGAGATGAGAGTCATGCAAAAAAATACATCCTCTATATTTATGAAGATTATTAAAATAGGATTTCCAACAGGTATACAAAGTATGTGTTTTACTTTCATTTCAATGGTTATTGCTAGATTCATTGCAGGATATGGGGATGTAGCAATTGCAGTGCAAAAGGTAGGATCGCAGATAGAATCTATATCTTGGATGAGTGCAGAAGGCTTTGGAAATGCATTGAATGCCTTTGTGGCACAAAATTATGGTGCAGAAAATATAGAAAGAGTTAAAAAAGGAACTTTTTCAGCCCTTAAGACTTGCATGATATGGGGTGTTTTTACAACGCTTGTGTTACTTATATTTCCACAGTTTATATTCCAAATTTTTATTAGTGAAAAAGATGTTATACCTTTAGGTATAGATTATTTACAAATACTCGCTTTTTCACAATTGTTTATGTGTATAGAAAGTACTTTAGCAGGAGCGTTAAATGGGCTTGGAAAAACCTTTATCCCTTCCTCAGTATCCATTGTACTCACAGTGGCAAGAATACCTCTTGTTATGATTTTATCAACAACCTTCTTAGCACTTAATGGAATTTGGTGGTCTATTTCTATATCAAGTATTGCTAAAGGAGTTGTTATAGCTATCTGTTACAGTAGAGTCATGAAGAAAATAAAAGCAGAATAAAATATTATGGATACTGTAGGGATATTTAGTGATGAAGCAGTTTCTAAAAAATCTATAAATTTTGAAGATATTGTTGATAGTATTGTTTAAGTAACATGGCTTGAATTATTATGAGAAACCTTGCTATTAAGTAAATGACATGATTAAATCATTTAATGATAATTTTTATCTCTAGTATATGAAAAGACATATCATTGAATATGTCTTTTTCTAAAGGTATTATTTAAATTTAGTTGCAGATACACCATTAATACTTTCTGCTTCACCATACTTTATTAAATCTTTATGAGTTCTTTGAAAGTATTTAGTACGTTCATATTCTTTTGGATATTTCTTGTAAGCTTCTTCGATTTTTCTAGGATCATCAATAGGAATCTGTAATTGATGAAAATATTGAATAATGTTTATGAAATCATCCTGATTTTTGGCTTTCCATAAATACGTACCTTCAGCAGTTTTAAGATCAACCAATACTGAAAATGTATATTGACTAAATAATCCAAAGTTGACAAAGCGTGCTTTTAAATTAAGACTGATTTCTTGTACTGAAGATAAATCAAATTGGATATCATCATTTTTTTGATTGCGATATCTCACAATTGTTCCATTGATATGAAGAGGTGTATTATGTCTTTCACGATCTTTATCATAAGGTTGACCATCTATAATAATATAAAAACTTTGACGAGAAACAAATTCTTTTTTTGTATCCTGAATAGCTATTGCTGGAATTGCATCTTCTTCATAAGTTTCTTGTAAATCATTTTCTGGCAAAACATCTTGAGAAAATTCTTTTAATAAGCTATCTTGTGTAGTAATACTATTAATATTTTTAAAGAATTCAATCTGAGTATCTTGATGTTTATGAATGACTGTTTGAATACCACCATCATAAAGATACATCATTGTCTTTGCATAGCTTGCGATCATTGCATCATGAGTAACAAGAAGAATCGTTGTCCCAGTTTGATTTAAATGAGATAAAATTTTGAGAACTTTATGCGAGTTCTTGGAGTCTAGATTACCAGTTGGTTCATCACAAACAAGAATTTTAGGTTGATTAATTAATGCACGGGCAATAGCAATTCTTTGACATTCTCCACCTGAACATTCATTAGGGAATTTATCAAGTAAATCTTCTATTTCTAAGTCTCGAGCAATTTCAACAACTCTATTTTGAAGTGTTTTTGGATTTTCTTTAGCCAACATTGCAGGTGATGCAATATTGTCAAAAACTGAAAGATAGGAAATGAGATTATGATCCTGAAATACAAAACCTAAATACTCATATCTAAATTGACATAATTCATTTTTATTAAGTGTTGAAATATCCTTGTTCATGATTCTGATACTTCCACTTGATATTTTATCAAGTGTAGATAAACAATTAAGAAGTGTGCTTTTTCCAGAACCAGAAGGTCCCATAATACAAATAAAATCACCTTCATCTAAAACAAAATTTACATTATCTAATGCATAAATATTTTTACCACGTTTCAAAAATATATCTGGGTCATAAACCTTTGTAATATTATTGGCCTCTATTAAGATATTTGACATTATTCGTAACCTCCTTTAAAGTTATTCTTTCTTTTATAAAAATATATATCATAATAGCCATATAAATACAGAAATAAGAAACAGCAATGCCTATAATTGTTGAAATACTTAATAAATTTTCTAAATATGACTTATATAAGAGTTCACCTAAAAAAAGAAATGGAATAATTATAACTAATATCAGAAAAAGCAAATTCTTAATGATTAAAATTAATTTTAATTTTTGGGGACTATAACCAATAGCATAATAAGTGGCTAATGGCATTCTTTGTTCATGATCATATATAGTGAATCGGAGTAGAAAACATAAACCAATCATGATAATTGTCATCAAAAAACATGGAAAAACAATGGCTGCAACTACAGGGTTATATGATGAGAAAAATAATAAGAAGATAATAATAGGAATAATACAGACATTTAAATTCATTAATGTTGCCATAACTCTTGAAAATTCACTGAAATGTGATAGACCATTCATCAAAATAGGGTGTTTTAATAGTATTGAATTATGCATTAAATCATATATAAGTGGAATCGTTGTATTAACTATTAAAATAATGCCAGCTAATGCATAAACAAATGACATTAAGAGATTTTGAAATGATAAATCAGAATTCATTAATTGAAATAACGATTGCACTGTTAAAAAGACAATAAAACAGGAAATAATGATTGAAAAAATAGGTGTCTTCTTTTTATGAATTGCACTCATTTGAGGTTTATATGGTGGTTTAGCTAAAACAGATTTATGAGAAACATATTTTGCAAGATCAGTGTCTAAACGTACAAATTGATGTGCACTTATTGCAAGAATAACAAGAAGTGTGAAAATAACAAAACAGAAGTTATAAAGAATAACTGTCGGTACCTGGTAGTTCATCTGAACTGATGATGTTCCTGATAATGTATAATTAATGATATACATAATACCATTTCCTAAAGCAATTCCAATAAGAAAGGCTATAGCAGTGAGACCTCCAAATTGAATCATAAGGTAAGTAAATAAATCTTTAGGTGACCTTCCTGATAATAAGAGAATAGAAAATTCTTGTTTTTTATTGATAATGAAATATTTTGTGACAAAAGCACTCAAAATAAAGGCAATGAATGCAGGTAAAGCGGGTATAGCATTGAGTGATGCTCTTGTTTCAATCGGAAACTCAAAATGTGTAAAAGCATCATACATTGCCAGAAAACTAAACTCAAATGCAGAAAGAAATATAAGAATGATAAGTAGTAAATGATATTCTTTCTTTCTGTTATGGTAAACCTTTCTTATAAATGTTAACATAACATTCACCTCTCTTATCTAAATAATAACACACAACAAAAATAATATAAATAATAATATGATATTATATATATATTAATCATAATTTTTATGTTCATACAAATGTATATTTGACAATCTCATAAGATTCTTCACTTATCATATATCCTAGTATACTTATTTATTGGTGAAAGTATAATAAGTTTTTATTTAAAGTCACGTTAATAATTACATATCATTAAAAGGGATTACCTCTACTCTATGTAGTAATCAAAACTATATTAATATTGACATTATCCGACAGATTTGGTAACGTATACATAAGAGGAAGAATATGAGGAGATAGATTATGAAAATTATTACAGATACAGGTTCATTATACTCACCTGAAGAAGGAAAAAAGATTGGTATTGATGTATTACCCCTAAATGTTATGGTAGATCATAAAAACTATCAAGAATATGTGGACATTCAAAGTTCAGAATTTATTGAAATAGTGAAACAAGGACATGTTCCTACATCATCACAACCTGCAATAGGAGTGACAATGGAAGTGTTTGAAAAGTATCCAGATGAAGAACTTCTTGTCATTAATATGGCAGATGGGTTATCTGGAACTTATCAGAGTACATTGGGAGTTAAAGAAAGTATGGATCATCCAGAGCATATACATGTCATGAATTCTATGACTTTATGTGGACCGCAAAGATATTTAGTAGAAAAAGCTGTCCGTTTAAGGGATGAAGGACTTTCATTAGAAGATATCAAGAAAGAACTCTATAAAAGTATTGCAGGTGAAGTTTCATTTTTAATTCCACAAGATTTTGGTTTCTTAAAAAGAGGTGGTAGATTAACTCCATTGGCTGCAACTGTTGGTGGTATGTTACGTATTACTCCTATTATGACAAAAACTAAGGATGCAAAAAGACTTGAAAAATTTGCCATGAAAAAAACATTCAAAAGTGCTATTAAAGAAATTATTAAATACTTTCAGGATAATGGAATTAACGAAAATTATAAAATTTATATTTCACATGCAGGAGTGCTTGAACAAGCGAAATCAGCAATGGAACAAATCCGAGCTGTCTTTGAAAATGTTGCTATTGAAATATACGATTTATCTCCAGCATTTATTACTCAAGGTGGACCTGGGTGTATTGCTATTCAAACGATAAGGAAATAACATCAAAAGATGTTATTTTTTTAAAAATATGTTGAAACGTTTCAAAATAAATTGACAAACGATTACAGAGTGTGTATATTATAATTGTGAAACGTTTCAAAATAATTAGGGAGGAATTTATATGGAAGCATTAACTGAAAAATTGACAAACTTATTATTACCCATTTCAAACGCATTGAATAATAATAAACATCTAACTGCTGTTAAAAATGCAATGATGTTTACAATTCCGTTTATGATTGTTGGTGGTATCTTTTGTTTATTAGCACAACCACCTGTACCATCAACATTGGAACCAACGAATTTCTTTTATTCTTTCTTATTGTCATGGAAAGCTTGGGCAACAGCGAATGGTGGTGTCTTATTGCCAGTATTTAATTTGACAATTAACTTTATTGCTGTTTATGTTGCTTTTGGAGTCGCTTATGAATTAGCAAAAGATTATGCAATTGATAAATTAGCAGCTGGATTTTGTTCACTATTTATTTTCTTTTTAACTTCTGCTGCACCCTTCACTGATAAAACACTAGGAACTATTATTTCTTGTGGTAACTTAGGTGGTGTAGGTATGTTCTATGCAATAATTGTTGCATTTGTTGTTTGTGAGATCTATAGATTTTGTAAAGTGAAAAATTTTAAAATCAAATTACCAGAGCAAGTACCACCTAATGTTTCTGCACCTTTTGAGGCATTAATTCCATTTACAATCTCTACATTACTTTTCTTAGTTTTAAATATTATCAGTTTGAATGTGATGGATTCAAATCTTTGTAAATTAATTTATGCAATTATTCAACCACTTTTATCAGCATCTGGCTCATTACCATCAGTCATTATGATTAGTATATTATTGAGTTTATTTTGGTTTATGGGGATTCATGGAAACAATTTGGTTGGATCAGTTCTCACACCTATTACAACTGCTAATTTAGCCATTAATGCGCAATTTATTATGACTGGTCAAGGATCTCCAACACCTTTGGCAGGTGCATTTATGACGATATTTGGGAACTGGATGTCTTATCCAGCTATGATGTTAGTGTTCTTTTTAGTCGCAAAATCAGCACAGTTAAAGTCATTACGTAAACTTGCGTTGGTTCCAGATTTATTTAACATTAATGAACCATTAACATTTGGTGTACCAATTGTTATGAACGTTCTCTTAGCATTACCTATTATGATATGTAATGTCATTATGTGTACCGCTGCCTATTTATTAATGGATTCAGGCATTGTGGGAAGTATTTATATAAGTTTACCATTTACTTGTCCAGGCATTTTAAATCTATTTTTATCAACAGGAGACGTGAAAACAATATTCATGTGGTTGATTATGTTTGCTGTAGACGTTGTGATTCTCTTCCCATTTGTCAAAATGTATGATAAACAACTTTTAAAAGAAGAAAATGCAAGTATAGATGAATAAAAAAGAGGATAAATAAAAAGAGTTATGATATAATGACTATTACTAGAGAAATTAGGTGATTATATGGTAACAATTAAAGATATCGCAAAAAAATTAAATTTAGGAGTATCAACTGTTTCCATGGCTTTAAATGGAAATTCTAAAATTAAAGAAGAAACAAGAACTCTCGTTCTTAATGCTGCAAAAGAGTTAGGATATGTGAAGAATGGACTTGCTGTTGATTTACAACAAGGACATTCTCAGCTTATTTTGCTTGTTGTTGAAGACGCATCTAGACCATTCTTTTCTAAGGTGATTGATTTTATTCAAAGAAGAGTTGCTTATCATAATTTTGATTTGCTCATTACAACAACATATTTAAAACATGATCATACAGCTAAAAAATATATTTCTGAGCATCGTGCTGCTGGTGCCATTATTTATACAATGAATATTGATGATGATTTTATACTTCAATACGCTTCACCTGACTTTCCAATCGTTGTCATGGGAAGAGAAATCAAGGGAGACTATGTCACATCTTTACCAAAATTTAATAAAACATGTACAATTACAGAATATTTTATTTCACATGGATTTCATAAAATTGCATTGGTATTAGGTGCTTTAGATACATTAGGCTCAATTAGAAGATTAGAAAATTATTTACAATCATTAGATAATGCCCATATTTGTATTGATGAAAATAAAATGTTTTATGCAGAAGCAAGTACTTATGAAGCCGGTTATGAGGTTACAAAAACAATGATAGAATATATTCGTCAAGGTGATATAGATTCAATTGTTTATGCTAATGATGATATAGCAATTGGTGGTCTGTTGTGTTTAAATGCTCATGGCATTAAAGTTCCAGATGATGTCTCTATTATTGGTGGAACAAATTTATTACAGTCAAAAATAGTGACGCCAGCTTTAAGTACTTTGGGTTCTAATGATGAAACATTATCTTATCATTATGCGGTTGATTATTTAGTAGCTGCAATATTAAAAAATGACACTTCTGTAGTAGAACAAAAATATGAAGAGAGATTCAAGAATTTAAAAGAAGTCATTATTGAAAGAGAAACAGTAAAACTCCTAAAGAAAGTCATTCGGTAAAATGTCAAGAAAATAAATAAAATCTTTTTTAGATAAATCAAAAACCATCATCTAAAAAAGAGTACACTAAAAAGAAGTATGAAAAAATTTATGAAATTGACAAATTACTCAATGACTGTGTCATGAGACACAGAAACGTATAATTTACTGTCACGTAGCAAGACATAAATTAAACGAACTAGTTTTCTTGATGTAAGGACGAGTGCTCTACGATGCTTGTGTGTAGAGGCTTCGTTATACTTCTTACGATAAAAAGAAGTCGTATAATCAAAGCCATGCATCACTGACATCTGTGTGGATTGAGTTATGTAATATTTTAAATATTTATTACATGAATTCGCTGAATGTTTTTCATCAGCAATAAAATTGCCCGAGTCATTCTTCTTCCAATGGAAACCGGCATATTTAGCCAATGAAGCATCACTTTTGAAATAGGAAATATCACCAATTTCAGAAAGTATACCTGCTGCAAAGACAGGTCCGATACCTGTTATAGACATCAGAGATTGATATCCGTTAGGATAAAGACCTTTCATTTCCTTCTCAATGGCCTTATCAACCATCTTGATTTGAGATTCAATGCATTGAATCAGGTTGATAGAAGCAGTAATTGAGATAGTTATAGGGTCATATGCAGTTTTATCAAGTCTATAGGAAGAACGAATCGCTTTATCAAAAAGAGAAGCAATTTTACCATAATCATCACATCTGTTTTGAGAAGCAGATTTGAAATATTCAATGATTTCATCCAAAGGTTTTTCAGCCAAATCAAAAGGGGAAGCATAATCAGTTAAAAATTTCGTGTTGGAAGCAGAAAAATTATCACTGAAAGGCAAATCCTTATGAGGAAGGGTCATAAGACCAGAAACCTTTAAATAGATATTGTTGAGAACGTAATTCTTTTCTCTAATAAGCTGCTCAGCTAAATGATAACGTTCACGAGTGAGACGTTTAAGAGCGATATGTTGAGCAGCTTTAAAGGGACGAAGCTTTTTACAGCGACCAACACGAGCAAAATCTGCAATCAAAAAAGCATCACCCAGATCAGTTTTTTCCATTTCAATATAAGACTTCTTATAATTGGCAATGGATTTGGCATTAACAGAATATATGATGACAGAAGTGCCGACAATCGAAAGCTGAGATGAAAGATAAGCACAAATATGATAGTCATATATAGAAGTTGATTCAGTAACGATGATGATGGAATCGAACTTTTCTTTATCAACAAAAGCCAAGACAGATGTAATGAGAAGATCACATCCATCAGGGTTATTTGGAAAAGAGAGATTAAAGAAAACATCCTGATTAAAGTTAACAGCACAGACTTGATTATTTTTGGTTGAAACATCAATACCTACAAAGAGAGTGTTCATGGGATCACCACCTTTCAAAAAAGATAAAACTAGAAACAAAATATTGGAAAGACCTCCGTTCTTTAGACATGATGCGACCTCGCCATAAGAATAGAACAATACAGATCAAAGGCTACGTATCACAAAAGTATTGAACAAACAACATTCGGTAAGCAGAGACATTCTAAAGTTGAGAAACAGACTTTCTATAGAAGATATCATGAAGATACTTCAAGGAGAATTAGAATAAATTCCAATAATAGAGTGACTAGTAACTCTATTATAACTTAGGAAAATCCAATATTGAAATAAACTTGTAAAGATGACTAGTCATCTTTACAAAATATATTATACGAGGAGAATAAGTATGAAAGCAATTATGGTTATGTTTGATACATTAACGAGAAACTATCTTTCAACTTATGGAAATGATTGGTGCCATACACCAAATTTTAAAAGACTGGAAGAAAAATGTTGTGTCATGGATCGATTCTATGGAGGAAGTATGCCATGTATGCCAGCAAGACGAGAAATTCACACTGGAAAATATAATTTTTTACATAGAAGTTGGGGGCCATTAGAGCCGTTTGATTTTTCAGTGATTGAAGCATTAGGGAAGGCTGGAATTTATACACATCTTTGTACAGATCATTCACATTATTTTGAGGATGGAGGTTGTACTTATCATAATAGATATGCTTCTTGGGAAGGATTTAGAGGACAGGAAGGAGATCGCTGGAAACCACGTCTCAATGTTCCAGATATAGAAACATCAAAATATGGTAAAAAAGGAATATCATTGACTCAACATATAGCAAATAAATCTGCTCAGCAAAAAGAACAAGATATGTCATCAGTCAAAACATTTATAGCTGGATTAGAGTTTATTGAAGAACATAGACAAAATGATAATTGGTTTTTAACAATTGAATCATTTGATCCACATGAGCCTTTTTATGTTCCTGACAAATATCGTAAAATGTATGACCTTCCTCAAGAAATCAATTTAAATTGGCCTGCCTATATGCCAGTTGATGATGATTTGGATATCGTTGCATTAAGAAAGGAGTATGCCTCTTTAATGACAATGTGTGATGTTTATCTTGGAAAAGTTCTGGATATGATGGATAAGTACAATATGTGGGATGATACAATGCTGATTGTGAACACGGATCATGGATTCTTACTAGGAGAACATAATTACTTAGGAAAGAATTTCTGGCCAATGCATCAAGAAGTTATTCATACACCTTTTTATATACATGTTCCTCATCAATCTGTTGGGAGAAGACAAGCTCTGTGTCAAACTATTGATATTGCTCCAACATTACTTGATTATTTTGAGATCGACATACCAGAAAATATGGAGGGAAAATCTTTATTGCCAGTTGTTACAGATGATAAATGTATTCATGACTATGCCTTATTTGGTATTCATGGTGGCCATGTCAATATTACTGATGGTGAATATGTATTCATGAAAGCCAGTTGTAATGAAGCGAATCAACCATATGTAGAATGTACATTAATGCCAACTCAGATGCGTGGCTTTTTCCAAAATGAAGTTTTACAAACAATGAAATTAGAAAAAGGTAACAAAATGAGTCAAGGAGTTCCTTATTTGAAAATGAAAGGAAAGACTTATTTAAAATCAGATTTATTTGGTGATCTTTTGTTTGATGTAAGAGATACTGAAGTTCAAATTGAGGATAAGAAAATTCGAAATAGGTTACAGAATGCCATGATTCATATGATGAAATCTATTGATGCACCAGATGAGGAATATGAACGCCTAGGATTAGAGAAAAACTAATATATCAATATTTATGAGATTGGAGGAAGTGTCTTGAAATCTGTGAATCTATTAATTAAACCAGCTTCATCTTTATGTCAAATGGATTGTAGGTATTGTTTTTATAAAGATGTTGCCAATCATAGAAAAGAATATGAAGTTAAAATGATGCAAAGAGAGACTGTTGATGTATTGATAGAAAAAGCCTGCTCATTTGCTGGTGAAAATGGATTCATTACTTTTGGATTTCAAGGAGGAGAACCAACTTTAGCAGGAATTGAATTCTTTGAATATTTTTGTCAGAAAGTGATAAATACGAAATTATCATCACAAAAAATACAATATCTTATACAAACAAATGCTTTAAAGCTTCATCAGCAATGGTGTGATTTATTTATTAGATATAAATTCTTAGTTGGTGTATCGTTAGATGGCTATAAAGAAAATCATGATTCTTTAAGAACAATAGATAATCATGCCTCTTTTTCTCTTGTTATGAAATCAATTAATTTATTAAAAAAGAATAAAATTGATTTTAATATATTAACAGTTCTTACCAATCAGCTTGCTAAACACCCACAGAAATTATATCATTTATATAAAAAACAAAATTTTGAATATGTTCAATTTATACCTTGTCTCAATGATTTGAATTATTTAAATCAATATGCATTAGATAGTCATTTGTTTTCAAATTTTTATAAAAAGCTCTTTAAATTGTGGATGAAAGATTATTACTCTCATAAATATATTCATATCACACTATTTGAAGATATATTGGCATTACTACAAAAACAACCACCAATGACATGTGGATTTATAGGTCAATGTCAACCTAACTTTATTATTGAAGCCAATGGTTCAGTCTATCCATGTGACTTTTATGCATTAGATGAATATCAATTAGGAAATATAAAGGAATTAGATTTTAAAGAAATGTCAAAAAATAAACTCTTTTCAGATTTTTCTAGAATAGAGAATTCAATTCCTTCATTATGTGAAAAGTGTAAATTTTCTCAAATTTGTCATGGTGGATGTAAAAGAATGAGAAGTGTTTATATACAAGAAAACTATTGTGGATATCAAGACTTACTTGAAGATTTACTTCCTGAATTTTATAAATTATTATATAATCACTAACAATAGAAACCCCAGTAAACTAGGGTTTCTATTTATTTAATTCATGATTTTCAAGTGAATTAGGGATAAGTTTTTGATATGTTTTTTGAATCCACTTCTTTGTGAATCCATTTTTATAGTGATAGTGTGATTTTTCAAGTTCTTCTGAATATTGGTCATAAGGTATAAGTTTAAAGTTTTTTAGCTGTCTATCATAGTAGTTAATGATAGGTATGTAGTCAATATTTCGAATAGATATTTGATTATTCTGTTCTACTACATCAAGTGTTACCATCATTGAGACATTATAAGCATTCTTAAATTCTTGATGAGTACGATCAACAATATGATCAGCTGATACAAAATTTCCCAATGAATACATACAGAGTGTTCGATTGTTATTAATCCATTCCATTGTTTGTGAGCAATGTGGATGATTTCCAATAATAATATCTACACCCAAATCACTTAAATACTTAGAAAGTTCTTTTTGTTGATTATTTATATCATATGTAAATTCTGTTCCCCAATGCATCATTGCAATAAGGACATCACAATTTTTACGTGTTTCTTCTACTTCTTTTTTGAGAATTGTTTTATATTCAGATGTGAATTTTCTATCGCTTGGTCGATTGAATAATCCAACTTTTGAACGATTCTTATCTTGTACAATCTGATTTGTTGCATATGTATAAGAAACATAACCAAAACGAATGCCATTAATCGTTTGATAACGTCCCTTATTACGATCATCTTGGTTTTCATAAGTTCCTACAGATATAATATCTTTTTCTTTGAGAAACTTTAATGTATTATCAATTCCTTTGTTACCACGATCATTTGCATGATTATTCGCAGTAGAGACGACTTCTAAGCCTAGAGACGCAACTTGCTCACCGATTTCACGAGATGCATTAAACGAATAACCAACACCAGATATTTTTAATTCAGTTCCACCAATAGGAGTTTCTAAGTTAGCAATTGATAAATCATCTTTTTGAAAAAATGGTTTTACAAGATCGTAATAACCCTTATCCTGTGAATCTTTCTCAATCCAATCATAATATGGTTGTTCATATAATAAATCACCTACAAAAGTACAATGTACTGTTTGTGTTTGTGGTGTAATATCTTGTTGTGGAGCTTCTGCTGTTTGACATCCTGTTAGAAACATAACTGCAACTATGTAAATAATTCTCTTTCTCATTTTTATCACCATATTTATTGTAGAATAAAGTCGAAGAGAAAACAACATTTTTAAAATATGAAAATTGATTTCATCTTCTGAAAATTGTTATGAAAAAATGAATTCTTTCATTATAATGAAATAGAAATAAAAGGAGGAATGAAATATGAGTTTTCCAAAAGGATTTTATTGGGGTGGAGCAACAGCTGCGAACCAATTAGAAGGTGGTTGGCAAGAAGGTGGTAAAGGTATCTCTTGTCCTGATATTTGTACAGGTGGTACTGCCACAACAAGCAAAAGAATTACGCCAGTTTTAGAAGAAGGAACATTTTATCCATCACATGATGCAATTGATCATTATCATAGATTTAAAGAAGATATTGCATTGTTTGCAGAAATGGGCTTTAAGATGTATCGTTTTTCTATTGCTTGGACAAGAATATTCCCAAATGGAGATGAATCTGAACCTAATGAAGCAGGATTAAAGTTCTATGAGGATTTAATAGATGAATGTTTAAAATATAATATTGAACCATTAGTGACAATTTCTCACTATGAAGTGCCTTTTCATTTAACAAAGAAATGGAATTCATGGACTGATCGCAGAATGATTGATTGTTATTTGAATTTCTGTAAAGCAATCTTTACAAGATACAAGGGGAAAGTGAAATATTGGTTAACTTTTAATGAAATCAATTCAGCGACAACTGCTATGGGAGCATTTTTAGGACAAGGAATTCTCAATGAAATTAAACCAATGGATTTTATGGATCAAATAGATGTTCCTAACAATCGTTTCCAAGGTTTACATCATCAGTTTTTAGCAAGTGCTTTGGCTGTGAAAATGGCTCATGAGATTGATCCAAATTATCAAGTTGGATGTATGCAAATTATGGCAACAAGTTATGGGTTAACATGTCAGCCATCAGATCAAATTGAAAATCAGCAAAAGAATCATATTATGAACTGGTTCTGTAGTGATGTTCAATGTCGTGGAAAATATCCAAACTATATGAATAGATATTTTAAAGAAAATAATATTACAATACATATGGAGCCAGGGGATGATGAAATCTTAGCAGCTGGGCCAGTTGATTTCTATACATGTTCTTACTATATGTCAAATTGTCAAACTGCTGATCCAGAAAAACAAAAGGCAGGAAAAGGAAATATTTTAGGTGGAGTTCCAAATCCATATTTAAAAGCAAGTGATTGGGGTTGGCAAATTGATCCAGAAGGTTTACGTTATTCATTAAATGAAATTTGGGATCGCTATGAATTACCAATCTTTGTTGTAGAAAATGGTTTAGGTGCTTATGATAAGATTGAAGAAGACGGCCAAGTCAAAGATGATTATCGTATTGATTATTTGAGAAGTCATATTGAACAAATGCATGAAGCTGTATTAGATGGTGTTGATTTAAGAGGATATACACCTTGGGGATGTATTGACTTAGTATCAGCTTCTACTGGTGAGATGGCAAAAAGATATGGATTTATCTTCGTAGAAAGATATGATGATGGAACTGGAGATTTTTCTAGAAGAAGAAAAGAGTCATTCTATTGGTATCAAAAAGTTATTCAAACAAATGGTGAAGATTTAGGATAGATATTTCTATCCTTTTTTCAATTTTTGCTGAATATCTGTCTGTTTTGAACAAAGTTAGTATAATAAAGATGAGGTGAGAGTATGGTTCAAGAAGCAAAGGAAGAAGATTTAAAAGATATTTATTCATTAATATGTGAGTTAGAACAAGAACAAATCAATCAAGAACATTTTAGAGATGTCTATAATCAGGGCTTAAAAAGTCCACATGTTAAGTTTTATGTTTATTTTTATGAAAAAAAGATTATTGGATTTATAAGTTTATATATTCATCAATATTTACACCATCATGGTGCTACAGGTGAGATTGTAGAATTGGTGGTTATGCCAGAATATCGAGGTCTACGTGTTGGAGATCGTTTGCTTAGACATGTTGAAAAAATTGCCAAAGAAAAAGGTTTGGTTGAGTTAGAAATTTCAACATCAACATATAGAAAAAAAGCCCATCACTTCTATGAAGCACATGGGTATTTAAAAAATCATTATAATTTTACGAAAGAACTTTAAAATGCTACATCATTGGTGTCATCACCATTTCCACTGACAGGAAATGCATCACCAAGATATGTTGGTTCTGGTTTATAGATGCATGCGACAACATCTTTAACGCGAGCTGCCACTTCTCTTAAATCACGCATTGTTTGACCAGAATATGAACGAGGATTAGCAGGAACACCAACAGCCTCAATCCCTAATTGATTACCTATGTATAAAGCACGATAAAGGTGGTAGTCCTGAGTGACAATAATCACCTTTTTAGCTTTGAAAATTTCTTTGGCACGGTATAGGCTTTCATATGTTGAAAAACCAGCATGATCCATAAAAATAGCGGAAGAAGGAACACCATTTTCAATCGCAAATGTTTTCATAATACCAACTTCATTATAATCTTCTTGACCATGATCACCAGACATAATGATTTTTGAGGCTTTTCCATCTTTATATAATTGAATAGCTACTTCAAGTCTATCATTAAGCATAGGTGTGGGTTTATTGTTTCTCACTCCTGCACCTAGGACCAATATACAATCGGCATCTTCCAATGATGCATTGACTTGTTTTTTAGTTGTTGCATATACATAAACATTACTACCAGCAATCAAAACAACAGCCACCACAATAACGACACCTATCATCATAAATCCTTTTTTTATCACATTCATAAGATCACCTCATACATCATTATATTACATGATTGATGTGAACATCTTAAGAACATGTTAAGAAATCTATCACTTGATCTAAAGAATCGAGAATCTTTGTTGTCATTTTCTCAAATTCTTGTTCAGGGTATTTCATATCTGGTATACAAATGACATCAATATTTCCACTATATGCTGCTTGAATTCCTGCTTCACTATCTTCTAAAACAATAGCATCACTAGGATTCACTCCTAATTTCTCACAAGCACGCAAAAATACCTCAGGATGAGGTTTTCCATGAGTCACCTCATCACCACAGATAGAATCATCAAAATACTTGATGATATCTGCCAAGCCTAAAATATGATCAACTCTTTTACGAGTACTCGATGTTGCCACTATAGTCTTATAGTTATTTTCTTTCAAATATATCAAAAGTTCTAATAATCCTTTTTTTAATGGGACACCTTCCTGATCAAACAAGTCAGCCATATATTGATGAACGTCATTTAAGACTTGCTCCATGGGAAAGTCATCCCCATATTCATTATAAAAAATTTGATATGCCGTTGGAAGCGTCTTTCCTAATAACTGTTTATAAAAGTCTTCACTTATTGATAAACCTAATTTCCTCATCACCAATTGATAACCTTCAAAAGTGACTCTCTCACTATTTATCATTAAACCATCCATATCAAATATTACTGCTTTTTTCATTGTCTATCCTCCAATTCCTTTAAATGTAGTATAAAAAAACAATCATTTTCTGTCAATCAAAAAAACAAAGAATATACCAATATTATTTTGCTTATTTTATAAGTTTATATTATAATGGAAAGGGTTTGGAGGTTAGAGTATGAATAATATGATAGAAAGATTGGAAACAATCGCAAGAAGATATGAAGAATTAAATGAAATCTTAATGGATCCAAGCATTGCTAGTGATATTCATAAGATGACAGAAGCTTCAAAAGAACAAGCATCACTTGAAACTGCATATCAATTGTATCAAGAATATAAGAAAGTTTTAAGTGGTATTGAAGAAGCAAAAGAATTAATGAAAGAAAATGATCCTGAAATTAAAGAAATGGCAGAATTAGAATTAAGTGAATTGGAAGAAAAGAAACCTCATTTAGAAGAAAAGCTTCACTTAGAATTAATTCCTAAGGATCCAAATGATAATAAGAATGTTATTGTGGAAGTGCGTGGTGCTGCTGGTGGAGATGAAGGAAATATATTTGCTGGTGATTTATATAGAATGTATGTCAAGTATGCAGAATCACAAGGATGGAAGGTTGAAGTCATGGAGACACAAGAATCTGAAGCAGGAGGGTTTTCTTTAGTTTCATTCATGGTGAAAGGTGAAGGTGTTTATTCTAAACTAAAGTTTGAATCTGGTTCACATCGTGTTCAACGTGTTCCCAAGACAGAAACACAGGGACGAGTTCATACATCTACTGCGACAGTCCTTGTTATGCCTGAAGCAGAAGAGGTTGATGTAGAGATTAATCCAGGTGATCTCAGAATTGATACATATCGAGCATCTGGAGCTGGAGGACAACATATTAATAAAACGGATTCAGCAGTCCGTATTACCCATTTACCAACTGGAATTGTTGCATCAAGTCAGGATGGTCGTAGTCAACATGACAATAAAGATAAAGCAATGCGTGCTCTTCGTGCAAGAGTTTATGAAATGGTTCAACGTGAACAGGAAGAAGCATTAGGAAGTGAGCGTCGTAGTAAAATCGGTAGTGGAGATAGAAGTGAGAAAATTAGAACTTATAATTATCCACAAAATCGTGTGACTGATCATCGTATTGGTTTAACAATTCAACAATTAGACCGTATTATGGAAGGTAAGTTAGATGATGTGATCGATGCATTAATTAATGAGGATCAACGATTGAAATTACTTGGAGAAGAAGAGTAATGACGATAAGAGAATTGCTTCGAGAAAGTGAAACTATGCTGGATGATACAAATAAAGATTGTAATGTTGCTAAGGTATTATTTTATCATTTGGCAAATAAAGAACCCCATCAATTGTACCTAATGATGGATGAAGAAGTTGAAGATGAATTATATCAAGCTTTTCAGGCTGGTATAAAGAGATATATGGATGGAGAACCTATTCAATATATTAAAGGAAAAGAAACATTTTTTTCAAGAGATTTTATTGTCAATGAAGATGTCTTAATTCCACGTTATGAAACTGAAGAATTGGTAGAGAATATTCTTTATAAGATAGATGATTATTTTGAAGATTATGAATCTATTGATTTATGTGATGTTGGAACCGGTTCGGGTGCTATTGCGATTTCTTTAGCGTTGGAAGAAAGTAAACTCAATGTCGTTGCAACTGATATTAGTAAAGAAGCTTTAGAGGTTGCCCGTTTGAATGCACAGGAATTAGGGGCAAATATTGAATTTTATCAAGGAGATATGTTAGAACCATTGATAGATAGAGAAATGAAAGTGGACATATTTGTATCTAATCCACCATATATTCCAGTAGAGCAAGATATTGAGAGTGTTGTGAAAGATAATGAACCACATGTTGCCTTATTTGGAGGTAATGATGGTTTATACTTCTATAGAAAAATCTTCTCAAAAGTTCAAAGTGTTATCAAGGATCGTGCTCTATTAGCATTTGAGATGGGCTTTGATCAACGAGAATTAATGTGTCAAGCTGTTGAGCATTATTTTCCAAATATTCCCTATGAGATTATTAAAGATATCAATGGAAAAGATCGCATGTTATTTATATACTATCACTTAAATTAAAGGACAACATATGATACTAGAAACAGAAAGATTATATTTAAGATATTTAGAAGAAGCAGATGCATTGCGTATGAGTGAATATCGAAGTAAGCCTGAAGTGGCACAATATCAATCCTGGACTAGTTATTCACAAGATGATGCCAAACGTCGTATTCAACAATGTCAGTTAATAAAAACTATGAATCAACCAAAAACAGATTATCATTTATCATTTGTATTGAAAGAAGAAAATAAAATGATAGGTGATTTATTTGTAGAAGTTGTGAATAGAAAAATTTTTGTATTGGGATATACACTTGATAGTGCTTATTGGTCACAAGGATATGCAACAGAAATTGTCACAGCATTTTGTGATTATATGAAAAATGAACAGAAATTTAAAAAAGTACTTTGTTATGTTTATAATGATAATGTTCGTTCAAAAAAATTATTACGCAGACTTCATTTTGTTAAATTTGATGAATCATATTATTATGATGATGAAGGTTATATGAAGAAATTATGAGAGTCATTTCAATAGAAGTGGCTTTTTTTATTTATTACTAATTTTGAAACAACATTGGAATCTTTTATTTTTAGTTACAGATTTTTGAGTAATAACCTTAATAGAAGTGATTGTTTTTAATTATTTATAGTAAGATAAATAAATTTAATGTTTATTTAATTTAAAATTAATTTTTCTCAAAGATTTTAGAGATGATGATAAATATTTATTCAATTTAAAATATTTAAACATTTGATTAAATAAAATTTATATAAATAATCTAAATTTATTAGTCAAAATATTATACTTATAAATAAGTAATATTTATAATTTAACGGTTAGGGGAAAATCATTGCAAAAATAATGAAATGTATTTATTATAATAATATAAGGTAATACTCATTGTGAATGTTCAATATTTTGATGAAGTTTTGTATAAAATTAATCATTAATTAGTTATGATATGACTTAGTGATGTTGAAAATATTATAATTAAATTATTCAAATGCATAGAAATATAATCCACGATTATTGTTAACAAAAATAGAACGTAAATAATCTTTGAGGAAGTTATTCTCAATAAGGCTAAATATTATTGACAGAGAAAGATTATTAAAAAATGGTATAATATGTTTGATTATTTTAGTTCATATATGGATATGAATTAATCAATATATTCAAACTAAATATATGGTTTTTATTGTTAAGTTTGAGTATAGAGCATAGTCTGATAAAAATAAAAGGTGGGTGAAATATAATGTTACTAGAATCAATTAATAAAACTTATCATAATCACAACGAGGATATTCAAGCTCTAAATAATATCAATTTATATATTCAAGAAAAAGGTATGATATTCATTGTTGGACAAAGTGGATGTGGAAAAACATCGTTACTTCATATTATATCTGGTAAAGATAATGACTTTACAGGTCATATTGAAAGAGATGGTAAAATTGAAGTTGTTGAACAAGATATTCTTTTAATGGAATCAATGAAAGTTATAGACAATTTATTGATTGTTAATAATAATCGTCAACTTATTGATGAGTGGTTAGAAAAATTTCATATGAAAGAGTTTGTTCATCAAAAGGTTAAGAAGTTATCCGTTGGGCAAAAGAAGCGTATACAAATTATACGATCATTACTAGTAGAAAGTGATTATTTAATTTGTGATGAACCAACTGCTTCATTAGATTATGAAAATGCTGAGATAATTATGGAGATTTTACAAACTATATCTCAAGACAAAAGTGTTATTATAGTTACACATGAGGTGGCGTTAATAGAAAAATATGCTGACCGTATTATTACTATGAAAAAAGGAAAGGTTGTCAATGATAAGGTTGTTAATGAAAAAGAACAATTGATAATTAATAAAATATCAGATATTAGTAAAAGTAATAATCAAAGGTTAAGATTCTTAATAAAAAGTTTAAAATGTCATCCAGTTGAACTTATATCAAAATTCTGTTTGATTTTTCTAATTTTAATAATAGCATTTGTTTGTACTTCACTGTTTTCATCGACGAGAGAAGCAGTCATTGAAAAAAATAAATGGCGTAATTCAGAAAATCTTATTATTACTCAACCTCATGAAGATAATAATAAGTATAGAGGTGTTGATGATAGAGTAGAAGAAGATGGTAGTTATCTCTATTATGATATTTATGATAAAAAGACGCTTCAATTGGTTAAAGATAATATTAGTCAGGTTATTGGTTACCGTTATGGCTGGACTCCTCAAAACTATTCATTATCAAATGGTTCTTTTACACCTGAGATGACAATTGATGATATTAAAGAAGCTGTTATAGAAGGTGATAGAATTTATCAAGAAACTGGTGAAGTTCCTTTTGCTGATTATGATGATTTTTGTAGAATTCTTGATCAAGCTAATTCTTCTCATCCTAATGGGGATTTTCCAAAAGATTTTGTTCTGACATTTGATTTTAGAAATTATGAAGGTTTTAAAGATAATAGTTTTTCGAATGCCCCTGCATTTGATATTTTTAAAATAGGCAATAAAAAAAATACTGAGGTTGTTCCATATCAACTCTATGATCGATATGAAATATCACTACAATATGGGTATAAGCCTGTTCATAATAATGAGATTATTGTTTCTTTAGAAGTGGCCGCAGCATTGACTAAAGAATATCAATTAGATAGTTATAAACAATTAATAGGAAAGGAAATGCCTTTTTCTTATTTTGGTGGCGAAGAAACAAAAGTACAAATAAGTGGAATCAGTTATACAGAAAATAAGAATGAAAATCAGATTTACTTTAAAGAAGGAGCTTTAGATGAGTGGATTGAGGAAGCCTATCAAATGATCCCAGATAAGTTAAAATACATTTATGTTTATTTTTTAATTGACCCACAATATAATGCAGAAAAAGTGGCTAATGATATAAACAAAACAATTGTTGGAAGAGAAAGTTCCTTTATTCCTTATAATAACTCTTTTTTAACAGAGTCTCAAGAGTATCAGAATCCTGCTTATTTCTATCTCTTTAGTAGTTTGGTATGTATAGGATTACTTATAATTGAAGTGGGAATGATATTGGCTTGTCGTAAACGTTATATAAAAGAAGAAAAAGTGATGAGGAGTTATGGGTATTCTCCAATATTTTATATTTTTGGGTATCTAATTTTATTATTTGTAACAGTTATTGGATTGCAAATGTTAATGCTACCATATTTATGCCAAATATTTAATCAATTCGTAAATACACTTGGTTTTGCTTCTTTCGTTGAATATAACATATTTAATTATCTTTTATCTACCAGTGTAGCGCTAATTTTTATAGTAATTATTGAAGGGGGATTATATGCATTTAGAACTCAAAAACATTCATAAAACATTTGATAAGCATGTCCTTTTTCAAAATCTTAATTTTAATTTTTCATACTGTGGTTTCTATTTTATATCTGGGAGTAGTGGAAGTGGGAAATCTACACTTTTAAATATATTAGCCGGATATGAAGATGTTGATAATGGAGAGAGATGTATAGATTCAGATGTATCTATAGCATGTATTTTTCAAAACTATGAACTTATAGATGAATTGACAGTTCAAGAAAATATCATAATGATACATGATGAAAATGAGTATTGCACAGATATTTTACAGCAACTGAATATTACAGACTTATTAAGCAGGTATCCTAAAGAATTATCACAAGGGCAAAGGCAAAGAGTTGGAATAGCAAGAGCGTTATTTTGTCAGCCACAGATTATTATTTGTGATGAACCAACTGAATCATTAGATATAGATAATAAAGAACGAGTTTTGAATCTTTTAAAAAAGCTTTCTCATGATCATGTTGTTATTGTTGCATCTCATGAAACTTTATTATTAAAAAATTATTATGATTATCATTATGAACTCAAAGATTATCAACTTTATCTTAAAGATCAACATCATCAAATGAAGACAATGAGAATAATAAAAAATAATTCTAATGTTAATTCCCATAAAACAAGACAGATTATACATAAGATTATACATAAAAGAACCATGTTGCAAACAATCTTTATGAGTCTTTTAATTTTAATGCAACTGACTATTAACCAAATAGGAACAAATCTCTTTGTTGAAAACAAAGATGGTATAGCGGTTAATAAGAATAGTATTTATGTAAAAACTTATGGTCATAATTCGGATATTTTGAATAGATATAGTCAGGCGAAAAGGCCTATTCTCGAATTTAGTTCTGTTCCCATAAAGAATAAACTTGTTAAAATAAATATTTATCCTCAAAGTGTAGATGATAGTGTTTCCCATATTCACCTAAAACAAAATGAAATTCTTATTAATCAAAATGTAGCAGATATTCTCAAAAATCAATTTCAACTAACTGACCAAGAACTTATCAATTATAAATTAGATTTAAACTATCAATTAGGACAAAGTCAATATACAATTCAGTTTCAAATTATTAATATTGTTCAGGAAGATGTTAATGATTTAAAGCAAATCTATTACTCTTATAATGGAGTCAATAGTTATCTAAAAGAAAAGAAGTTTACAGTTGAATTTCCTACACAATATGATTATTTAATGCAAAATAGTGATTTTTATGAACTTCAGTGTGGAACAGATGTAGAACATTATTTTCAATCATTAATAAAAAATAATGATTTTTCAATTCAACATTCTATTTTCTCAGAGCAACAAGATAATCTCGGTCAAAAGAGCTTGTATCAATTCATGTTTATGATAATTCAAATTATCTTAGGAATTGTGACCATTATCTATATTATTTATATAACATGGAAAGATGTAACAAAAAATTTAACAAGTTTGTCAATTCTTCATGCAGTAGGAGTTCCAATGTCTGAGATTAAAAAAAATTATTTTACAGAAAAATTAAAATATTTAGTTATTATCATTCCATTTCTTATGTGTATATGGATAATCTTGTTTGTTTTTCTTCATCAAGATATAAATTATTTAAGAATATTAGGATATATTATAGTTTGTTATAGTTTATATATTATTGTCTTATTTATAAAAATGAAGAATCTTCGTCAAAAAAATATTTCTATTATTTTAAAAGAAGGAGTAGATTCCTAGGGGTGAAAAGATGATTTCTTTAAAGGAAATCATCTTTTCTTTGTTATTTACATAATTTTTTCACAAATTTATATTATAATGAAAAGGGAATGAGGTGTCATAGATGAAGGTATTGTTAGTAGAAGATGAAAAATTAATTCGTTTATTTATTGTAGAGTATTTTAGTAAACAAGGTGCTGCCGTAGTAGAGGCAAGTGATGGATATGAGGCTTTATCATTGTTGGATGAAACATATGATATTGTATTGTTAGATATTATGATGCCTGGAATTGATGGATATGAAGTTTGTAAATTAATTAGACAAAAGAGTGATATACCTATTTTGTTTATTAGTGCATTAAGTGAAGATGAGAATAAATTAAAAGGATATGAATTGGGTGCTGATGATTTTATATCTAAACCATTTACTCCTTCATTGTTGTATGCGAAATGCAATGCTCTTTTGAAAAGATTGAATAAAGGAAATGAATCATTAGATGTAGGTATGATTCATATTGATGAAGATACTCATGAAGTCTTTGTTAATGACGTTGAGATTCAATTATCACATAAAGAATATTTGATTTTGATTTATTTTATAGAGAATAAGAGAAAAATTTTATCTAGAGATCAATTGTTAGATCATGTTTGGGGTTATGATTACTATGGGGACCAGAGAATTGTTGATACATATGTCAAAAAACTAAGAAAGAAATTATTAGAAGCATCATCATATATTCAAACCGTTGTGAAGATAGGATATATGTTTGATCCAAAGGAGTAGAAGCTAATGAAAAAAATAAGTTTTAGCTTAATTCTTAAGATTTCTGGTATTGTTTTTTTAGCTTTTGCAGTGGTTTTAGGAAATGAAATTCGATTAGGAATTGATCGATATATAAAGAATACTTTAGAAACCGATGCTGAAGTCACTGTGAGAAATTTAGATAAGTTTGCTAAATCCTATATTGAAACAGTAGCTGTGAATAAAGTTGATATTACATCAGATGCATTTCAATCAATATATAGCAGTGCATTATCTGGTGATAATACGAAAATCAAATGTTTAGTTGATAGTCAGGGGAAAATTGTTTCGACATCAAGGGAAGGTGTCTCAAGTCCTACGTTGTGTATTTTCGCTGATGAATATTATGGTTCCCAATCATGGCCTCTTTATTTTAATCTGACATCATTGCCAAAAAAAGATCTCAATTCTATTGAAAATTTTTTAATTGAACATCAAAAGGAAGTGGGGAATATTTCAATAGAGGTGAAACTTGATCATCAGCCAGAAGAGGGAGAAGCGAGTTTTAATGATATCCAAGTTAAAAACCTTGTCTATAATGATGAAATTATTTATACAGGAGATGTCAAAGGAAAAACCCAAACCTTTCAAGGAACAGTAAGTGCTTATACAAGTTATAATAAAGAAATTGTCTTCTTTTCATCAGCATCTGGAACAATGAAGATACAAAAACAGACTGAAAAACAAGATAGTTCAAAAGAATTTGAAGAAAAGCAGTCTGCTTTGGTAGTAGACTATCAAAATGCTATGAACGGGTTACAATATCAAATTCAAAGAAATTTTAAAAAATTTAAAAGTTCTGGAAAAGAGTTTCATTCTGCAGGTAATGATTATTCTAATTACTATCTTTTATCACCATATGAATACAATGGCAAATATTATTCTACAGTCATGATGCGATTAGAAGACTGGTCGTTACTCGTAGATGCAAATCAAAGTTTAGACTATACAACAGAAGAATCGTTAGATTTACTTTCAGCAGGATATATCTTTGTCACACAAGAATATACTGATTTAACCATGAAATCTTTACAACAATTTATGGTTGATAATTCGTCAACATATTTTCTAGCATTTATATTAATTATTTTAATTTGTTTATCTATAGCCTATATGATTGTACGTCCAATTCGTCGTATTGAAACAACTGCAAAACATATTGCTCGTAAGGAGTTTGATTATCCTATTGATATGACAAGGCATGATGAATTAGGTGATCTGGCACGTAGCATAGATATAATGAGTAAAGAACTGGAAAAGACTATTAGTAATTTACATCAGGAAATTGAACGTGTTACTCAATTAGAAGGTGTAAGAAAAGATTTTGTATCTAATTTTACACATGAAATTAAGACACCATTAGGAATTATTAATGGTTTTAGTGAACTTGTAGAACTTGAACAAGATGAAAAGAAACGAAATGAATATATTGATATCATTCAAAATGAAGCTAAACGTATTAATGAACTTGTTTTAGCAATGCTGGATTTATCAAAGTTAGAATCTCAAAATATATCATTAACAATGGAAGATGTTGATTTACTTGATATTGTGGATGAAAGTTTAGATTCAATGGCCTATTTATTAGAGAAGAAAAACATACATTTGAATGCCGAATTAGATTCAGCAACAATACATGCTGATCACTTTAAGATTGAAATGGTCATTAATAACTTTATTAGTAATGCGCTTAGATATACAGAAGATGGCAAGAGTGTATATGTACATTTGGATGAACATTGTTTTGAGGTTGAAAATGAAGGAGCACAGATTCCAAATGATGAAGTTGAAAAAATCTGGTTAACTTTCCATAAAGTCGATAAAGCGAGAAATGAAGAGGGAACGGGTTTAGGATTAGCAATATGTAAAGCAATATTAGATTTACATCACTTTGAATATGGTGTTAAGAATACTGATAAAGGAGTTTTGTTCTACTTTAAATTTTAAAAATCAAAAAAGCTGGATTTTAATAATCTAGCTTTTCATTTGGATTTTAAATTTGTAGTGTTTGTATATCAATATGTGTAGTCAAGCCTATCTTCTCTAAATATTGAGAAGCCGAAATGAGGTCATTTATCATAAGGCGTTCTACTATATGTGAACAATGATTAAAATCCTTTATATGTAAACATTCAATAAGAGTATCTATATGAATTGTGATATTATGAAGAACTTTCATTATACTCCGTAAAGGATATCCCCAAAGTAATTGTTCAAATAATTGTGAATAAATTATACTAATAGCATTATAGGGGGCGTATTTCACAACATAATGCAAAACAGAATATGCAGCTAATTCACAGCGATGAATGTTTCGTAGTTTTTCAAGTAATATTATGAGTTGATTAATTTCACTTTCATCCATATGTACTAAAGTTAATTGAACAATTTCTTGACAGGAGTTTGTAAGAATATAAAGGCTTTGAACAAAATCACTTAGTCTCTTTTTGGTAGAGTTTTGAGAAAAGTCACAGTTTTCAGCAATTTTATTTATAGGTAGAATTTGAGTGCCAACACCATTGATTGATTTTACAGCACCAATTTGCCTAAGTAAAGTCAATGTTCTTCGAACAGTACTCACTGATACATTTTTTTGAATTGCTAATGAGTCTAAAGATGGTAAGAAACTACCTTCTCGATAGTTACCACGACTCAAATCCTGAATGATTTCAGTTCCTAAAGAATACTGTTTTTGTTCATTTCGCTTATATACATCCCAAGAAAATGCAATTTTTTCATGACTAGAAGCATAGTGAATATGACTTTTATAGAATTGCATAAGATTAGTATGAATCTGTTCGTGAGATTTATCTATAGCTATTTTTAATTTGTCCCAGTCTTGCTGGCGACATAGTCTGACTATTTCTAGAAGTAAATATCCATTTTTTTCTAGTATAGAGATTTCTTTATAAACACTAAAGAAAGGAATTTGATAGAATATATAAATCCACCAGATTAATCTTATTAATATATCATTTTTTAAAAAACTAAATAATTTTAGGAAAATATGAATAGCTCTATAAGAGACAAAGATTTCTCTCTTTGTAATCAATTGCTCTAATTCATTTAACGATTCTTCAGAAGCATTTTTTAAACTGAGCCATTGAATATGACTAAAAAGTGGTTGCATTGATTGACTTAAATCGATTAATGCATCTTTTCTTGTTATAAAGAACTCTTGTATATGATTTTGAATCTCATCCTGACTATATTCGATAATGATTTTCGCACCTGTATTTTTTGATAACGAGATATAATGATTGTCTTTTAATTTATTATATGCATATCGAATGGTTTCTGGTGCGACTTGGAGATATAGACTCATTTCTTTTATGTAGGGAAGATGATCATTGAAATGATAGACACCTAGTTTTATTTGAGTCACTAGCATATGATAGATAACATTTTGTAAATCATGATTACTTTTCAAAATGGTTGCCCCCTTCTACATATGATAAGTGTTTAGATATTCTTATTCTAACACCTTTTTGATGTGATTTCATACACTTATTCATTCTTTTTCTACAAAAATCAAAACTTATTCTTTTTCCAAATCGTATATGATATAATAAACATATATATGAACAAGGGGTTATTTGGATTTGATATATACAAATGGAGGCAAAGGAAATGAGAGAAGGTATACAGGGAAGTTCTTTTGAACTTAATCATATTTGTATCGCGATGAGTAAGAATTTGTTAGATGAGAGTTTAAGTATAATCTGGGCTAATGATTACTTTTATCAGTTATTAGGCTTGAAGCGAGAAGAAAAGTATAATCTTAAAGATTTATATGATCATTTAGAAGATTATGAAAAGATGAAAGCAAGTCTTATGGATGCTGTAAAGAACAATAAGCAAATGTTAGAATATGATACATGTTTGTCTATAAATAATGGTCAGTCTATATGGATGCGTATGACAGTAACAATCATAAAAACTCAAGAGAAAGTTGAAATATCTATTGTTTATACACAGATTGATGATATTATGCATGAAAAAGAGACTTTGTATCAGCTTAAAGAAGAGAGAAAGCGTAATTTTGAGTGGTTAATGTCTGAATATGAAGGAAATGTTTATTTGAGTGATATGGATACTTATGAATTGTTGTATCTTAATAAAACAGCTTATGAAACTTTGAAAGCTACAAAAGAACAAGTGATTGGAAGGAAATGTTATGAAGTCATTCAGGGAAGGACATCACCTTGTCCTTTTTGTACAAATCATATTTTAAAAGAAGATGAATCATATAATTGGGAATTTTATAATCCGACGCTTGAACGTACTTTTATGATTAAAAATCGTCAAATCAATTGGGAAGGACATAGAACAAGAATAGAATTATCTCACGATATGTACAGTGCAGAATATAAATTATCTAAGAAAGATCAAGAACGAGAAGCCATTTTAAAATCAATACCAGGTGGGTTGGCAAGGTTAGATACACGAGATTTTAGTACTATATTATGGTATAATGAAAAATTTTTAGAGTTAATTGGTTATACTGCAGAACAATTTGAAAATGAACTTCAGTCACAATGTCGATATATACAAGAAGATGATTTAAAACGAGCTTTAGTGATTGCTCAGACCCTTACAAAAACAGGGGATAATGCAGTTTTTGAAGTGAAAATGAATAGACGTGATGGAGAAGAACGTATTTTAACAGTTACACTTTGTTATTTAAGTGTAGAAGATAGTTGGGATGGAATTCCATCATATTATAGTGTAGGACTTGATGTGACTGAAGCAAGGCGAGAGGAAGAAAGACAACGTCAAGCATTAGAAGATGCCTACCAAATTGCGAAAATTGCAAATTCTGCAAAAACTGATTTCTTGTCTTCAATGTCACATGATATTAGAACACCAATGAATGCCATTGTAGGAATGGCATCAATTGCACAGGCTCATATAAATTTTCCAGAAAAAGTCTCTGATTGTCTTCATAAAATTAAAATTTCTAGTCGTCATTTATTGAGTTTAATAAATGAGGTCTTAGATATGTCTAAGATTGAGAGTGGAAAAATTGATTTAATGCTTGAAGATGTAAATTTACCAGAATTAATTGATGATGTTTCAGATATGTGTAGAGCGCTTATTGATGAAAAACAACAAGATTTTAGTATAGTCATTGGTAGAATTAAACATGAAAAAGTGGTTGCTGATGGAGATCGGTTAAAACAAATATTTATGAATCTTATTTCTAATGCTGTTAAATATACACCACGAGGTGGTCAGATCTCTTTAGTTATTAATGAATTGGACTCATTGATTTTAGATAAAGGTAGATTTGAATTTAAGTTTTATGATAATGGCATCGGTATGTCTGAAGACTTTTTACCACATATTTTTGAACCGTTTAGTCGTGCTGAAGATACACGTATTAATAAAATTCAGGGAACAGGACTAGGAATGGCCATTACTGAAAATATTGTGAATATGATGAATGGAACTATTGAGGTCGAAAGTCAATTGGGGAAAGGGACAATCTTTACAGTTTCCATCCCCCTTCAATTACAATTAGAAGAAGAGGAAAATGAAGAGAAATTAGTGGGACAATCAGTTTTGGTTGTTGATGATGATCAAATTGTGTGTGAAAGTGCTGTTATGCTTATTAATGAACTGGGGATGCGGGGAGAATGGGTGTTATCTGGAATGGAAGCACTAGAAAGAGTTACTCATGCTCACAATATAGACAAAGGATATTTTGCTGTTATTATTGATTGGAAAATGCCAGATATGGATGGTTTGGAAACAGTCAAAGCAATTCGTGAAAAAATGGATGAAAACGTGCCTATTATAATTGTTTCAGCATATGATTTGTCTGATATAGAAGAAGAGTTTACACGTGCTGGAGCAGATGCCTTTATTACAAAACCATTATTTAAGTCAAAAATACTTCATGTTTTAAGTTTATTTTGTACGAATGAAATATTGAATTCCAAAGAGGATATATTAAGAGAACATTATTCAGATATATGTGGGAGTCGTATTCTATTAGTCGAAGATAATGAACTGAATCGTGAAATTGCAGAGGAATTATTATCAATGAAAGGTGTCTTAGTTGAAAGTGCAGCGAATGGCGAAGAAGCTTTAAAAATGTATAATACTTCACCTGAATATTATTATACAGCTATTCTTATGGATATTCAGATGCCAGTTATGAATGGTTATGAGGCAACAAAGCATATTCGACAATTGAAGCGAGAAGATGTAAAATCAATACCTATTATAGCTTTAACAGCTAATGTTTTCTTTGATGATATTATACAAGCACAACGTGCAGGAATGAATGACCATATTGCAAAACCAATCGATATTGATAATTTAACAAGTATTTTAGAAAAATATATATGATAACAAAATAAATTCATAAAGAAGCAAAGGGGAAAAATATATGATGAATGTAAAAGAATGTTATGAGATGTTTGGGGGGAATTATGAGGAAATCATGCGATTACTCATGACAGAGGCAAGAGTTATTAAATATCTCTTAAAATTTAGAAAAGATACTTGTATGCAAGAATTAACAAAAGCATTGAAAGAAGAAAGGTATGAGGATGCTTTCCGTTATGCACATACGTTAAAGGGTGTGAGTACTAATCTTATGATGGAAAGGTTAGTTGTTTCAAGTTGTGAATTAACTGAAGCATTGCGTCACAATGAGACAGATGTTGAAGACCTCTATAACAATGTTAAAGAAGATTATGATTTAATTATAGAGGCTATACGTTGTCTTGAAGAAGAATAAAGAGAAAGAAGAATATAATATGGGAAGTAAAAATAAAATACTTATTGTTGATGATTCACCTATAAATCGCTCTTTATTGATTGATATTCTATCTCCAGAATATGATATTGTAGAAGTAGAAAATGGATTAGAGGCTATTGGGTATATAGAAAAAAATCTTGAGAGTATCTCACTTGTTTTGTTAGATATAGTAATGCCAGTAATGAATGGTTTTGAAGTTTTAATGTTAATGAATAAGAATAACTGGATTCAATATTTACCAGTCATAACAATAACTTCTGATACGGCCTCTCAATCTATTGATAAAGCATATGATTTAGGTGTTTGTGATTATATCAATAGGCCATTTGATGATTTAATTGTTCAAAAAAGAGTTCAAAATACAATCTTACTCAATGCTAAACATAAACAACTAGAAAATATGATTACAGAACAAATACTTGAAAAAGAGAAGAATAATCTTTTAATGATTGAAATTTTGAGTCATATTGTAGAGTTTCGTAATGGTGAAAGTGGTATGCATGTTTTACGTATTCGTATTATTACTGAATTTTTGATGCGTTCACTTTCTCAAAGGTCAGAAAATTATCATTTTTCTGATAGTTATATAGCCGAAGTCATGAATGCATCTTCATTACATGATATTGGTAAAACTATGATTTCTGATACTTTGCTAAATAAAACTGGAAAATTAACTGAACAAGAATTTGAAATTATGAAGCGACATACTCTTTTTGGAGCTCAGATTTTAAAAGATATCCCATATTTTAAACAAGAAAGTTTAATTCAAACAGCACATGATATTTGTCGCTGGCACCATGAACGCTACGATGGATGCGGTTATCCAGATCATTTAACTGGTGAACAAATACCTATTAGTGCACAGATTGTTGCATTAGCGGATGTCTACGATGCCTTAACAAGCAAAAGAGCATATAAGCCACCCTATTCACATGACAAAGCAGTTGAAATGATCATGGCAGGACAGTGTGGTGCATTTCATCCAGAGTTATTAGATTGTCTTTTTCATGGGAGTCAACAATTAAATGAAAGATTAACAATATATGAAACAGAAGATTCTCTTTTAAATTTAGAATCTCAAAGTATGAATGAACATATATTTAAAAAAACTAGCGTCTCTAACAGAACATTTGCACTTTTAGAGCAGGAAAGAACTAAATATAAATTTTTTGCATCCATGTCTGGTGAAATACAATTTGAATTTAATATAAAATCTAATATTTTAACAGTATCAGAATGGGGAGCTCATCATTTAAATATGCCAGAGATTATTATTGCCCCAATAGAGAATCAGACAATGTTGGAGATTATTTCATTAGATTCCTTAAATGAATTTCAAAATAAAGTTAAATCTGTTTCTATAGATCATCCAATTGTAGAAATCATTACACAAATAAAAGTAAAAGAAGATTGGCGCTGGTTTAAAATACTTGCAAGACCTTTATGGGTTGAAAATGATATTCCTGAAATAACTGATGTTATTGGTAAATGTGTTGATATTCATGATGAATATACCAAGATGAATAAATTAAAAAGAATTGCTGCACAAGATTCTTTAACCAAATTATCTAACCATAAGACGGCTCGTCAACAAATTGAAATGATTATGTCTAAACATCCTTATGAACATTATGCTATGATTCTGATAGATTTAGACTATTTTAAAAATGCTAATGATTTCTTTGGTCACATGTTCGGTGATGAAGTATTGAGATATTTTTCAAAGAAACTTTTAGACTGTATAGGAGAAAAAAGTATTATTTCACGAGTGGGTGGAGATGAATTTATGGTCTTCATTAAATATGAGGGTGATGTAGAAAAAAGGGTAAGAGAAATCCATGATTGTGTATCTTGTCGTTATAAAGAATATCCAATCTCATTAAGCATGGGAATTGCTTTATATCCAGAGAATGGTGATGATTATGAAGACATTTATAAGCATGCGGATCAAGCTTTATATAGTGCAAAAAAATCTGGTAGAAAACAATACTCTTTCTATCAGGAATAATTTAATTATGAAAGAGAATAGGAATTTTCTTTTGGGAGGTTTCTATTTTTTTATGAAGCATAGACAAAAAAAGCATAGTTTTAATCAAATTTAACTGAAAAATATTATCTTTTTAGCGATAATGTCATATTTCCAATTATTACCAGTAGAACTTTTATGAAAAGTTTGAGAAAATGAAAGTTTGAAAGGAGGTAAATAATGGGAAAAGTATATGGATATGTGAGAGTCTCTAGTAAAGACCAAAATGTTGCTAGACAATTAGCTGCTTTAGAGAAGTTTCATTTGGAAAGAAAATCGATATTTATTGATAAGATGTCAGGTAAAGATTTTAACCGGCCAAGTTATATGAGAATGATCAGAAGGTTAAGAGAAGGTGATTTGATTATTATTAAATCTATTGATCGATTGGGTAGAAATTATGATGAAATTATTGAACAGTGGAGACTTATAACAAAAGATAAGAAAGCTGATATAAGAGTTTTAGATATGCCTTTATTAGATACAACATTATCTAAAGACATTTTAGGAACTTTTATTGCTGATTTGGTTTTGCAGGTTTTAAGTTTTTGTGCCCATGAGGAACGTACAAATATTAAACAAAGACAAAGAGAAGGAATTGAGGCTGCAAAAAAGAGGGGAGTTATTTTTGGAAGACGCCCATTATCTTTGCCAGATGATTTCCAATATGTTGTTGATGCCTTTAATAAAAAAGAACTCAGTGAAAGAGAAGCGATTACACACTTACATATTAGTCGCACAAGTTTTTATAAATACAAGAAAGAATATCGTGAATGATATTCTTTTTTTGCCTTCTTAAAGTGACAAATAATTTAAAGAAGAGAGACTATAATGGCATGTGAGGTGAAAATATGGAACTGATTATCAATCCGAGTCGTACTAAAAAAATAAAAATTCAATTTGTCTTTTACATAACGCTTATTTCTTTTTTGGTTTCATTAGTCAACATTGATCATACATCATTGTTGTTTGTGTTACCTTTATTTTATCTATGCTTTATGTGTGGATATCAAGCGTTATTAAGTTATCTTGTAGGGATATCTGCTGGTGTATTGTTATTGCATGTCCCCTATGAGATCCTTGTTATTAGTCTTTTTTCATTTATACTCTTAGAATTTTGTTTGATTTTCCAATCAATGAAATCAAGATATGTTCCTTATCTGTTAACATTGATTGCAGGCGTTTATTATGCATATATTCAAATTGATCTTCTTTCAACACTTTTATTAACAGTTCTTACATATTTCAATACAATTATCTTTGCATATTTGGCACCATTATTTATTCACGGGGAATCTGAATTATTAACACATGAGCGTGTAAAATCTTTAGCTGTTGTGATCTTGATTTGTATGATGAGTTTATTGCCTTATTCACAAATTGTCACTATGATTATTATTCGTGTATTTATTTTGGTAATGGTTTATCATGAATGCTTAGATGATTTATTGCCAGGACTGTTTTATGCATCAATGTTGATGTTATTGATGGATTTGGGATATAAAGATGATATACTTGCCTTTTTAATTCCATTGTTTTTCTTTTACATGGTAAAATGTCAAACTAAGCTTACTATTGTAAGTATGTATTTTGTAGCCCATTTAATTCTGCCTTTCTTTTTAGAATTCTCTTATATGTATCATGGAATTATTATTAGTTTAAGTGGTCTTATATTCCTCATTTTACCAATGTTTAAGAATAAGCCGATTTTATCTTCTTCCTATCAGGAAGTAACAATGAAACAACAGTTATCTAAGCAGGTAGATTCATTTTGCAGGCTGTTTGAACAGATGACTTCATTATTCAATGAAACACCTTCTCATAATCATTCTTTAGAATATATTGGATATGTTTATGAAGATATGTGTCAAAACTGTTCGAGTCAAGAAACCTGTTTTAATAAGAAATATGGACCAAATCGTTTGGTTAAATTAATGAATAAAGGTTTAAAAGAAACATATAGTGAAGATGATGAAGAATTTATCTTTAATTATTGTTTAAAACCAGAGCAATACTTAGATATAGTTCATTCTTATCATAAAGATTACCATAAAATCTATCGAGTTCAACAAGAATATCAAACTATGAAAAGAGATCTTTATCATCAATTTTCATTGCTAAACGATGTTTTTAATCAATTTTCAACCCAATTAAAGATTGGTAATATTGAAGAAAGTCATATTTATGAGCATATGAGTGGATATCATTTCCAAATAGCTCATTTGAAAAAATGTTATGAATCACAATCTGTTTATTACATAGAAATTGGTTTATATGAAGTGACAAGAGAAGAAATTGAAAATGAATTTGTACCTATTTTGGAAACATATTTAAATGAGACATTGGATATAGAAGTATTAAAAACACCAATGCATCAATTGGGCTATACATATCTTGTTTTAAAGCATTGTACGCGTTATTATGTTCAATATGGGATTTCTCAGAGTTCTAAAGATCCAGTGGCTTGTGGAGATAGTTATGCATTGTTTTCAATGAATGAAAATCAATATTTTGCATTAAGTGATGGTATGGGACAGGGTCAAAAGGCAAGTGATGATTCTTCTTTAACATTGGATATTATGAAACAGCTGATTATTAATGGGATTTCATTAAAGGATGCAGTACAGTCTGTAAATGCTTTGTTGAAGATTAAAAATCGAAATGATATGTTTACAACATTAGATTTGATTCAAGTCAATTTGGTATTAGGAAAAGCAGTATTGGTTAAATATGGTGCATGTCCAACATACATTTTAAGAGATAATGAATTGATAGAATTGAAATCACAATCATTACCAATGGGAATTGTTTCTCCATTAGAAACTTCTACTGACAAATATCAGTTATTAGAAAACGATATTATTTTTATGGTCTCAGATGGTTTCACAAGTCAGTTTGGTGATTTTATAGAAAACAATAAATATCTTATAGATGAAGATCATCCAAAAGAAATAGCACATTTATTAACAAATCTAGCAAGTGATGAAGAGAAAAATGATGATATGACACTGATTGTTTTAAAACTTTGTAAGCAATAATCCCAAAATATTGGGATTTTTGTTTTTGAATTCACATTTCTTTGTTATAATAGGCTAGTGGAGTGATCGATGTGAATGAAAAACTATTAAATAAAACTTCATATTATGTCATTGGTGTTTCTGGTGGCTGTGATTCTATGTACTTATTGGATACTTTAAGAAAAAAGGGATATCACTTACTTGTTGCGCATGTGAATTATAATTATCGTCATGATAGTTATATTGATTATGAACTGGTTTGTGATTATTGTGCAACTCATGGTTTGCCTTTTTACTATAAGCAGTTTCATGAAGCTGATTATCATGATGGAAACTTTCAAGATCAGGCACGTACATTGAGATATCGTTTTTATAAAGAAATATATAAACTTTATAAATGTGATGGATTAATTCTCGGACATCATCTTGATGATCATTTAGAAACTGTATATATGCAATTAGAACGCCATAATACAGTCCATTATCTTGGAATTAAGGAAGAAAGTTATGTCCAGGATATGCGCGTGATTAGGCCTCTTATGAGGAGTTATAAAGATGAAATATTACAAGTCTGTCATGAGCAGCATATTGAGTATCATGATGATTATACAAACTTTGAAATTGATTTTGAACGTGATAGAATTAGAAATACAATCTTAAAACATTATACCAAAACGCAAAAAGAAAATCTGTTTAAAAAAGCTCAGGAACATAATCAAAGAATCAAAGAATTAGAGTTTAAAGTTAACCCTTATTACCAACAATATAAAGCAGATGGACAAATTTACTATTACTATATTCCATCTGACTTAAGAAAACTATTCTTATATTTAATTTTGAAAGATGTCATGCACCCCCAATTAATTTCTCATTCATTAATTGATGAAATTGAACATCAGATTAATAGTGTTAAACCAAATATTCAAATGAACTTACCAGTTAATTATCTGTTCATAAAAGAATACGATAATGTTTATATCATCGATAAAGAAAAAACCAAGGGCTATTACTATGAATTTAAGGAATATATTCCTTTTGGTTGTGAACACTTTCATTTATTGGAAAATGGACACATTAATGAAGGTGTATATTTAAGCCCAAATGATTATCCTATTACAATAAGGACAATGCAAGATGGCGATAGTATTATGACTTCTTCAGGAACAAAGAAGCTTTCTCGCTTATTTATTAATGCAAAAATACCTGCATTAAAGAGAAAAACATGGCCAGTTGTGTTAAATAAGGATAAAACTATTATTCTAGTCCCACATATTGCAAAAAACATTGATTATTTGACTACAAAACCTAATGTATTTGTGATAAAATAGGATAACCGTAATAAGGAGTGGAAAATATGCATAAAGATGTAAAGGAAATTTTATATACCCAAGATGAAATTTCTCAGAAATGTAAAGAATTAGGAAAGTTAATTATGAATGACTATCATGATAAGAATTTGGTCTTAGTAGGTTTGCTGAAAGGTTCTGTTCCTTTCTTGGCAGAGCTTTCTAAGTATGTAAATCTTGATGTCACTTTTGATTATATGGATGTGAGCAGTTATGAAGGTACTGAACCTCGTACAATCACTATCAAGAAAGATCTTGATCAGGATGTCAAAGGTAAAGATATTTTATTGGTTGAAGATATTTTAGATACTGGAAAAACTTTGTCAACAGTGAAAGCAATGTTAGAAGAACGTGGAGCAGCAACTGTTGAAATTGTAACAATGCTTGATAAAAAAGAAGGAAGAACTTTCCCGATAGAAGCTAAATATGTTGGTTTTGAAATTCCAAATGCATTTGTTATTGGATTTGGGTTAGATTTTGATGAAAAATATAGAAACTTACCATATGTTGGTATTCTTAAAGAAGAATGTTATCAATAAAAAGGAGATCGTATGAATAACAAAAATAAGAGTTTATTTAAAGCGATAATGCCTTGGTTAGTTGTCATTATCTTATTGAGTTCACTTGTGCCATTGTTAAACACAGGAAAGTCAAGTGCAGTCAATTACAATGAGTTTGTTTCCATTTTAGACAAACAAAAAGTTACTGAAATGACAGTTATGCCAGGTATTTACGTGACAAGTGTAGAAGGAAAGTACACAAAAAATGAAAAAGGAAAAGATGTCACTTATGCATTTAAGACAAATGTTCCGCAAACTGATGAAGAATTAAATTCATTGATGCAGTTATTAGAAGATAAAGGCATTAAGGTTAGTGTTCTAGATGCTAAAAGTGAAAATATGTTAATGGATACCATTTTAGGATTGCTTCCTTATGTTTTATTAATTGGTGTCATGATATTTGTAATGAGAAGTATTGGTGGTGGCGGTGGAGCCAATGCCAAAGCTTTCGATTTTGGAAACTCACGTGCGAAGTTAGAAAAAGACAGCAATACAAAATTTGCTGACGTTGCTGGTGCTGATGAAGAAAAAGAAGAATTAACTGAATTGGTTGATTTCTTAAAGAATCCTAAGAAGTTTGTAAGTATGGGGGCTAAAATTCCAAGAGGTGTTTTATTGGTAGGGCCACCAGGTACAGGGAAAACTTTACTTGCGAGAGCAGTTGCTGGTGAAGCCAACGTTCCATTCTATTCAATTTCAGGTTCTGAATTCGTAGAAATGTTTGTTGGTGTAGGTGCTGGACGTGTTCGTGATATGTTTAAAAAAGCCAAACAAAATGCTCCATGTATCATTTTTATTGATGAAATTGATGCAGTTGGTAGACAAAGAGGAACTGGTGTTGGTGGTGGACATGATGAACGTGAACAAACTTTAAATCAGTTATTAGTAGAAATGGATGGATTTAGTGGTAATGAGGGTATTATTATTTTAGCTGCGACAAACCGTGCTGATGTTTTAGATCCTGCATTACTTCGTCCAGGACGTTTTGATAGACAAATTCAGGTTGCTAATCCTGATAAGAGAGCAAGAGCAGAAATCTTAAGAGTTCATGCGAGAAACAAGAAGTTTGCACCAGATGTGAATTTTGATAATGTTGCTCAGCGTACTCCGGGATTCTCTGGTGCTGAATTAGCAAATGTGTTAAATGAAGCTGCTTTATTAGCAGTAAGACAAGGTCATCAATTAATTACTTTAGATGATGTTGATGAAGCGATTGATCGTGTTATTGGTGGACCTGCGAAAAAATCTCGTAAGTATACTGAACATGAAAGAAAAATTGTTGCTTATCATGAAGCTGGACATGCGATTATCGGTTTGACTTTAGAACATGCCAATAAGGTTCAGAAGGTAACTATCATTCCAAGAGGGAATGCTGGTGGATATAACTTGATGACACCTAAAGAGGAAACATATTTACAGACTAAATCTCAGTTAATGGCTAGTATCACTGGCTATATGGGTGGACGTGTGGCTGAAGAAGTCTTCTTTGGTGATGTCACTTCAGGTGCTCATAATGATATTGAACAGGCAACAAGAATTGCAAGATTAATGGTTACAGAATTAGGTATGTCTGATTTAGGTCCAATTAAATATGCATCTGGACAAAATGCGGTATTCTTAGGGAGAGATTACTCTTCACAGGATAACTCACATTCAGGACAAATTGCATTTGAAATTGATCAGCAAGTACGCAAGATTATTGATGGGTGTTATGCTGAATGTAAGGAGATTATTGAAGCTCAAAAGGATAAATTAGTGACAATTGCCAATGCTTTATTAGAACATGAAACTTTAAATAATGAACAAATTGAATCATTATACAATACAGGTGTTATGTTAGAAATGCATGATGGTAAAGTAGATGATACTCAAGATCATCAAGATATCACATTCCCTGATGCGCCTAAGACTCCTGATCCAGTAGACTTAGATGATGATTTATTAGATGAAATGAAATAAGCGCTTAGCGCTTATTTTTTCAAAGGAGAATGAAAATGAAAAGAAGTACAATGAGCAAAATATTAGTATTTATTTTAGTGTTATGTATGATTCTACCATTAATAAGCTATTTTGCTTTTGGAGGCTAGAACATGAAAGATTATTTAGTAAGAGGAATTGTTGAATCAAAGAATTGCCGTGTCTTTGCATGTCAGACAACAAATCTTTTAGAAGAAGCAAGAGCAAAACATGGATTATGGCCAACGGCCTCTGCAGCATTAGGGCGTGTTATGTCTGCGACTCTTATGATGGGTGCTATGAATAAAAATAATGAAAAAATGACTATTACAATTAATGGTGGAGGTCCAATTGGAACAATCTTAGCAACGACACATAGTGATGGGAAAATTAAAGCCTTTGTAGCAAATCCTGAAGTTCATTATACATATAATGATACAGGTAAATTAGCCGTTGGTGTTGCAGTAGGGAAAGAGGGTTCATTACAAGTTATTAAAGATATGGGATTAAAAGAACCCTTTGTTGGAACTGTTCCGTTACAGAGTGGTGAAATCGGAGATGATTTTTCATATTATTTTATGGCTTCTGAACAGATACCTTCAGTTGTTTCTGTTGGTGTTCTAGTGAATGATACTAATGAGATATTATCAAGTGGTGGTTTTATTATTCAATTGTTACCTAATGCAACAGATGAAGATATTCAATTTATTGAAGAAAGAATGAAAGATTTCCCACCTGTTTCTGCTTTAATCCATGAAGGAAAAACACCAGAGGACATCTTAAAAGTTATTTTTGAAGATGTAGAAATCTTAGCAACCCAAGATTTATTCTTTGAATGTGATTGTTCAAAAGATAAAATGGCAACAGCTTTAATGACAGTTGGTAAAGATGAAATACAAGCAATGATAGATGAAGATCATGGTTGTGAAATGAAATGTCAATTCTGTAATGAGAAATATCAATTTAATGAAGATGATTTGAATGAAATTCTTAAAGAAATAGATTAGTTTTAATAGACTAATCTTTTTTTAATGAAAAAGAGCCAATTATGAATAATTGACCCTCCATTTATATTACTTTCTATCTTTAATTGCATCAATTGGCTTTTTCTTAGATATCTTATAAACTGGAATAGCTGATGCTATACAAGCAACCGCAATAGAAATCATAAGAAGTAATACAATTTGTAACAATCCAAAATTAAGAATTGTCACAAGCACCCCAAATTCATTTCTAATATATTGATTGATTAAAGTGACTCCAGCAAAACATGCAATAACTGAGAGTATCCAGTTAATAACTGCAATCATCAAACTTTCATTTAAGAATATTTTAAGAACATCTATACCACGTGCTCCCACTGCCCTTAAAATACCTATTTCACGTTTTTTATTAGCAATACTTGTGGCAATGAAATTACAGAACATGATGGAAGCAAAGACCGCAAAGCCAATTCCTATATAAAAGAATACATTTTCTAAAGTAGATATAACTGAATTGACAGAAGATAACATAGGCATGACCTGATTATTAAGAACATAACTTGATTGATCTATGTTATCATTATATGTGTATGAAATGATATCTTTTAACATCTCATCATCAACCATAGGAGCAATAAGGCATTCAGAGTAACCATCAGTTTTAAGATTGTATTTTTGGATGAGAGTATCTTTTAAAACAAAACTGTGACTTTCTTCATGAGACAAATCAATATAGACACCTGCAATTTTATCAATGATATTTTCTAAGTATGTGTCAGAAGAGATAGATAATTTGATTTTAGAATTAACAATCTGAGACTCATATTTTTTTACTGCCTCTTTAATGATACGCATCATTTCTTTTTCATTTGAAGAATTAGTTATATTTTGATTCACATAATCTTGAATTGTTGTATTACCAAAACGTATATTCTTAATCGTTTGATAATTGACATAGAAACTACCACCATTATTAAAATCTATAAGTTGATCTTTATTGATGTCATCATATCGATAGAAAGATTCAGGATTGTAGTAATTATCTTCATAATTAATATCCATATATCTTCCATTTGTTTGCGTTACATAAACATTGTAATTATCAATAGCATCCTGTAAACGAGAATCGCTTACATAGCCTAAGCAATGATAACTGTTATATAATAAAGTTTGTAGTTCAGTAGATAAATAGTATTGAGAGAAATTCTGCTCCTTATCTTCCTTAAGGCTTTCATATCTAGATAAATCAATATGTGTATCTAAAATACCAGAGATTCTAAAATTAATCTCTTTATCATTTACAGTTAATTTTAATATTCTTCCTATCAAATCTTCTGATGATTGAATATTATTATGATTTGTATTTCCTTTTGCATCAGTTATTTGATATCCCAATTGTTTAAAAGTATTTGCTAGAAATTCAGTTATAACAATTTCAGTATCATTTTGTGGTAGACGGCCTTTGAAAGTAAATTGATTGGCCTTAATCATTTCATTATCAATTTGTGCTAATGCAGAGAATGAAGTTTGATAAAACATTTGTTCATTATTTCCAGATAACTTAGCTATTTTCTCAATATGTTGTGTAACATCTAAACTTGTTGAAACATTACTAGAAAATGTATTTGTAAAATGAAGCGTTGGATATTTCTTTTGAAGATTTTGATAATCTTCTTTCTTAAGTTTTGTAGGTGCCTCATAAGTGTAATTTTCAGTACCCATTTTTTCTGTTTTTCCAATTGAAATATAATTAACTTGGCTATCCTTCATGGAGTGAAATGTTGTTGTCTCTTTGTTGTATTGAGAAAGCGTATTCGTAAATCCAAAGAGAGTAAAAGAAGATACAGATAGCATTATCGTTATAAATAATCGAAATGGTTTTAATTTCAGATTAGATAATGCTATCTTCATAGAACTTTTAAAAGGTAGTTTTGATTTGATAAAGGATATCGTTTTGGATGCATAATCTTTCATATTGAGATGTTTTTTAGAAGTTTTATGAAAAACTTCTAAATTTCCACTATCATCAATATGGTTAGTTTTCTTAATCTCTTTGTTTGTATTTTGATTAAATGATATAACAGTTTCACCATCATGTGTCTTTAATCTATTGACAATTTCCTGAATATCTTCATCTGTCAATTGTTTCGAGTTCTCTATATTTATGAATTCATCTTCTAAAATAGAAATACCATTATTGATTTTTTTTGGAGCAATACTTTCCTTACTTGTATCACTAATGATTTTTCCATCTGCTAATTCAATAATACGATCAGCATAATATTTAGCAAATTCTTTATCATGTGAAACAATTAAAACGAGTTTGTTTTTAGATAGTTTTTTAAGGGTATCAAAGACCTGTTTTCCTGTATGACTATCAAGTGCACCAGTTGGTTCATCAGCCATAATAATTTCAGGATTCTTAATCAATGCTCTGGCAATTGCGACTCTTTGCAATTGACCACCTGATAACTCATTAGGTTTACGATCTTCAAGTCCTTGCAAATCAACTTCTTCAAGAATGCTTTGGATAACAGTTTGTTCAACTTTCTTACCCTGAAGCTGTAAAGCCAGTTCAATGTTTTCTTTCACAGTAAAGTTATCCATAACATTGTACTCTTGAAAAATAAATCCTATGAAAGTATTTCTATAAGAATCAAAGTCACTCTGTTTAAAATTCTGACTCGATTTCCCACAAATAATAATTTCACCTTCATTAAATTGATCTAACCCTCCTAAAACATTTAAAAGAGTAGACTTTCCACTTCCACTTTTACCTAAAATAAAAACCATACCTTTGTCTTGAATTTCAAGATTTATATCGTTAAGAGCATGGACTTCAACATTTTTAGATTTATATATCTTAGATAAATGCTTAATTTGTAACATTATTATCACCTCTACTCCATTATAGCAAATGGATAAGTAAAAAATAGTAAGAAAATCTTAAGAATTTATAAATATCTATAAGAATATTCCCGATATCAATATATCATATTGACACTTTTTCTCAGAGAGGGTATAATACTTGTGTAAACACTTACAGAGGGGAGAAAAAATATGGATAAATTAAAAGTGTTTTTCGACAAGTTTCAAAATGTTATGGAAGAGAAAGTTGTTCCAGTTGCAACGAGGATTGCATCTCAAAAGCATTTATCTGCTTTGAGGGATGGATTGACTATTCTTATTCCGTTTACAGTCATTGGTGGGATATCATTAATGATTGCAAATCCACCTGTGGATTTAGAGGTGATGAAACCAACAAACTTCTTTTTTCAGTTTATGATTATGTGGAAGAATTGGGCTACTGATTGGGCAACGTTATTAACGATTCCATTTCATCTAACTATTGGAATTATTTCGGTATATGTTGTTTTAGGTATTTCGTATCGTTTTTCTAAATATTATAAAATGGAAGCTTTACCTAACAGTTTAACAGCATTATTTGTATTTCTATGTGTTGCAGGAGTCCCACAAAGTATCAATGAGGGTTCGTTTATAGATGTGAGTGGTTTAGGAGCTTCTTCAATGTTTGCAGCAATTATTATTGCTTTATTGGTTATTGAAATCAATCATTGGATGATTATAAAAAACTTAAAAATTTCAATGCCTAAAGGTGTACCACCAATGGTTGCTGGACCATTTGAAGTATTATTGCCACTTGTTGTAAATACAATTTTATTTATTGTTTTAGATCAAGTTATTTTCATGATAACAGGAAGTGGCTTAACAAATCTCGTATTCACTATATTTTCACCATTAATATCTGCAACGGCTTCATTACCATCAATGTTATTTATTGTTGTATTAACAGTTGTCTTCTGGTTCTTTGGAATTCATGGGGACAATATGGTGAGTGCCATTACAACACCTATTTTTACAGGTAATTTGGTTGCTAATCTTGATGCATATAATGCAGGAAAAGATATTCCAAATATCATAGCAGGAAACTTTACATTTATATTTGGACTTGCAATTGTCTATTTAGCCATTTTATTTAATATGAATTTTATATGCAAGAATAAAAGATTGCGTTCTTTAGGTAAATTAGCGATTCCATCTTCTTTGTTTAATATTAATGAACCATTGGTATTTGGGGTGCCAACAGTTCTCAATATTTTAACATTTATACCAAGTGTTATATGTATCATAATCAATGTTGCAATAGCATATGGGGCAACATCAGTAGGCTTTATGAATAGAACATGTATGAGTGTACCATGGACATTACCAGCACCACTTTATGCATTTTTATCAACCTTAGATTGGCGTGCTATTGTTGTATGGATAGGATTATTTATCATAAATGTTATTATCTTTATACCATTTATGAAGAGTTATGATAAACAAATGGATATTGAGGAACAAAGTTCAATGGAATAGGTGAATAGCTATTCTTTCAGTGGTAAGGAGAAGAGAAATGAAAATAGCTGAGATAATAAGTTGTCTAGATAAGCAGGGAGAGTGGGTAAATAGATCACTTACTCGAGATAGATTACTGATAGGTGATGATGAACAAGAAGTTAATCAAGTTATTGTATGTTGGGTTGCAACATTTGATATTATAGAAAAGGCAATAAATGCAAAATGTCATTTTATCATTACACATGAAAATCCATTTTATTTAGAATCAACGTTATTACCAACAAATGTGAGAATTGCCCAGCACGAAAAAAAAGCATTATTAGAAAAAAATAATATCGCAGTGTATCGCTGTCATGATTTATGGGATCTTTATCCAGAATATGGTGTCCGAGATCAATGGGCACAATTATTAAAACTGAATTTTGAAGAAGCAGTGCAAGACAGTTTTATTCGTATAGCAACTGATGTCAATATGAGTACTTTACAATTAGCGAAACACATTACAGAGTGTATAGAACCATATTTCCAATATGGCATTCAAATCATTGGAAGTCAAACGAAAAACATTAAGCGTTTGGGGATAGGAACTGGAGCATGTACAAATATATTTGAAATGTGTCAAAAACAAGTTGATGCTTGCTTGGTTAGTGATGATGGAATTGATAATTGGGGAGCAGTTCAATGGGCTGTTGATCATCATATTCCGCTTTTAGTTGTTAATCATATGACAAGTGAAGCAGCAGGGATGAGAGGGTTAAAAGAGTATTTAAATCATCAAATAACAGGAGTAGAGTTTATTTATGAACCAAATACTTATGGAATTTATAATATAGGAAAAGACACTTCATTTTAGTGAGGTGTCTTTTCATTTATGTTCTAGATAGATTCCATAGTAATATGAAATAATTTCTGAGAAGAAATAGAGAGTTGTTCTATTGTCTAATTGATTAAGAACTATTTTATTTTGAAGATTAGAGATACTTGAAGGTAAAATAAATTGAATATCAGCATAATGATTTATAGGTGAATCGTTATTCATTGAGATTATAACAATTTTTGAACCAGCATTCTTAGCAGCTTTTAATAACTTTGAAAAAGTATTGGATGATCCTGTAACAGAAAATATAATTAAGAGATAATCTTGAGTTAAGCAATTCGATAAATAATCAAATTGAACATCATCAACAACTGCATCAAAAAACTTGTTGTGAGAATAGAGAGAATATACTAATTGATTAGCACAAAATGCTGAATTTCCAATTCCTATAGCCTTTACATATGTATAACTATCAATAAGAGAGGCTAATTCTTTTAATTTATCTTCATAATCTAAAAGTCCTAGAGCCTCAATGGTTTGTGCATAAGATGTAGAAATTTGCTGAAGAACAGTTTCTTGATTGTTCGGAATAGGTTGGTCATTATGCGTCTTATTATAGTATTCTTCTACAGCATATTTAAATTCACTATACCCACGATATTCAAGTTTCTTGGCAAATCTTAATATAGCAGATTTGGATGTATGACATAAAACCCCTGCTTCAACAATGGAATTTTTTATAATGATTTGTGGATTATCAAATATCATTGTACAAATTCTTTTTTCAGTAGGTGTTAATGAGGTATAATGAATTGATATCTTTTCTTTAAAGTTCATAAAAACCCTCCTCGTATATAGTTTTATTATACAATAAAAAAAACAATTTGATAATAAGAAAAAATAAGCACGAGGGGCGTGCTTATTTTCTTCTTGGGTTTACCAATATTAGGAATATAACTAATCGATAACTTACATCTATTTTAATGGGGAGGAAAAATAGAGGGGAAAGTGCAAGTTATCTATATATAGATTTACCACTTTTTTAAATTATATACATAAAAAATAAATAAAAATGAAAACTCACGGGAATAAGTTTTCATTTTCGTATTATATAATTCGATAATATAAAGACTTTTAGGGAGAGGGAGGGAGACTTCATATCATCTATGTTATCATGAGAAAAGAATATATTACTTTCTTATATAAATTTTTGTATTTGTATCGCCTCCTATGTATATAATATATCATTCATTTGTCTTTGTTTTATAAAAGAATTATGTTATATTGTGTTATGGTGAATAAAATGAAAATAGGAAATATAGATATAGAAAATAGAATAGTTATGGCTCCAATGGCAGGTATTACAAATGTTGCATTTCGTAAAATTATTAAGGAGTTTGGTGCTGGATTAGTTGTCAGTGAAATGGTGAGTGATAAAGCATTATGTTATGGAAATCAAAAAACAATTGAAATGTTAAAGGTTGATGAAAATGAACATCCGATGAGTATTCAAGTCTTTGGTGGAGATGTTGAATCAATGGTCACTGCAGCCAAGTTTGTTGATGAGAATTCTAATTGTGATATCATTGATATCAATATGGGATGCCCAGTGAATAAAGTGCTCAAGGCACATGCAGGAAGTTATCTTTTGCAATTTCCTGATCTGGTTTATGATATTGTCAAAAGTGTTGTTGAGGCAGTCAGTAAACCAGTCACAGTGAAAATAAGAATAGGGTATGATTTTGATTCGATTAACTGTGTTGAGATTGCGCAACTTATTGAGCGTGCTGGAGCAAGTGCCATTGCAGTTCATGGAAGAACACGTTCACAAATGTATGAGGGGCATGCTGATTGGAGCTGGATTAAAAAGGTCAAAGAGGCAGTTTCCATTCCAGTTATTGGTAATGGAGATGTTAAAACTGCCAAAGATGCCAAAAGAATGTTAGAAGAAACTGGCTGTGATGCTGTTATGGTAGGGCGTGCAGCACTTGGAAATCCTTGGGTGATTAAGCAAATGGTTGAATATGTTGAACATGATATTTTATTAGGTGATCCAACTGCTGATGAAAGAATAGATCAATGTTTAAAACATGCACAAAGACTTATTCCAGTTGAGGGTGAAAAAAACGCAATTCGGCAAATGAGAGGACATGCACCTTGGTATATTAAGGGCTTAAAATCAGCGAGTGTTATTAAGAATTATTTATCTAAAGTGGATACATACCAACAGATGCAAGAAATTTTAGAAGCTTATCGTCATTATCTCAATACTGGTGATAAATCAGTATTTAATTATTTTACAGAAAATTAACGTTTTCATGTCTGTGAAAGCGTTGACACAAAAAAAGAGAAGTGCTATGATAATTATGTAATATATGGATTGTTAGAGCACAAATTGAGGCTACACAAAACCTGTTTACAGATGTTTTTAATCTGCGAACAGGTTTTTTCTATGAGGGAGGGATAAACATGATTATTAAAAAGATTCTTAATAACAATGTTGTTGTGACAACAAATGATAATAAAGAGGAAATTATTGTTATGGGAAAAGGTTTGGCTTATGGTAAGAAAACAGGTGATGTTATCGATACTGGAAAGATTAATAAAACATTTGAAATGAGTTTGAAACCAAGTCAAAGAAAAATGATAAACATGTTAAAAGACATTCCTATTGAATATATGGAAATATCAGATCAAGTGATTCAAAAAGCGAAAAGAGAATTAAATAATGATATAGATGATTCTTTATATATTAGTTTAACTGACCATATTCATACAAGTATTGAAAGGTATCGTGAAGGAATTCTTTTGAAAAATCAACTTTTATTAGAAATTAAACATTTTTATAAGAAAGAATTTGAATTAGGATTATGGACTTTATCTCTGATTGAAGAAAAATATAATATTCAGATGGATGATAATGAAGCTGGTTTTATAGCATTACATATTGTAAGTAGTGAAGTTGGAAAGAATATTAGTGATGTTTATGAAATAATAGGGTTTATTCAAGGTATTTTAGAATTGGTAAAGAATTATTTTGGGAGAGATTTTAATGAAGATTCTTTATCTTATTATCGTTTTGTCACACATTTGAAGTTTTTTGGATTGCGTGTTTTTAATCAGGCAAAGCATATCCAAGATGATTCTTTAAATAATGATCTCTTAGAAATTATGAAAGAAAAATATGTACAACCTTATTTATGTGCATTAGAAATCAAATCTTTGATTGAAAGAAAATATGATTACTGTTTAGAGGATGAAGAGGTTTTGTTTTTAACAATACATGTTGCTAAAATCGTTTCTAATAAGTGAGGTGAAATAATAAAGAAATGGTTTGCATATATACAGTTGGATGGTGACATTAAGTTGGCCAAACCTTCATGAATTGAAGTTTTCAAGAAAATGGAGGATAAGAAAATGAAATATGAAAAACTTTCAAAAGAAATTATTGAAGCTGTTGGAGGAAAAGATAATATTATTTCTTTACAGCATTGTATGACACGTTTAAGATTCACATTAAAGGATGAATCGCAAGCTGATGATGAAAAGATTAAAGGGATTGATGGGGTATTATCATTGATTAAAAAAGGTGGTCAATATCAAATTATTATTGGTACACATGTACATGATGTTTATTTAGATGTTTGTAAAATTGCAGATATTTCAGATGAACAAGAAATCAAAGAAAAACCTAAAAAGAAGAATATTTTTAATTCTATGTTCTCAGCAATCATTGGTGCTATTGGACCAATAATTCCAATACTTGTAGGAACTGGACTTGGAAAGTGTATCTTATTATTTATTTCAACAATGGGATGGGCAAGTGCTGAAACATCAATGACTTTCTATGTTTTTAGTTTTGTCTTTGATGCAGGATTTACATTCTTGCCAGTATTTGTTGCTGTTGCTGCTGCTAAACATTTTAAATGTAATATGTTTATGGCGGCATTGTTGGGTTGCGCATTGGTACATCCAAACTGGAATGCCATTGTTTCGTCTACTGATCCAAAATTCATTGGACAAATGTTTGGTGTGTTACCACTTTATGGTATGCCATATACATCTTCACTTATCCCAGCATTATTAATGGTTTGGGTTATGAGTAAAGTTGAATTCACATTAAATAGATATTTACCAGAACTCTTAAAAGGAATGTTAACACCTTTATTAACGCTCCTTATTATGACACCATTAACATTTGTTGTCTTAGCACCAGCAATGGGAATTATCTCGATTTATTTAGGTGATGCATTATTGTGGGTTTATAATACATTTGGAATGTTTGCAATAGCAATTATGTGTATTGTTTATCCATGGATGGTAGCAACTGGAATGCATGCGACATTAGCAATCGCTGGTATTCAAATTTTATCACAGTCTGGGTATGACCCATTCTCTAGAACGTTAACATTAACTGCTAATATGGCTCAAGGTGCAGCAGCTTTTGCGTGTGCTATTAAAACAAAAAACAAAGAATTTAGGAATACATGTGTGTCTGCTGGTTTTACAGCATTCTTTGCTGGAATTACTGAACCATGTATCTATGGTGTTTCATTGAGATTAAAAACACCTATGTATGCAGTTATGATAGGAAGTTGTTTGGGCGGTTTATATGCAGGCTTTACAGCTTTAAAAGCATTTGCTTTTATGACACCAAGTGTTATTAACTTCCCTATGTGGATGGGTGGTAATGGAAATGCGAACTTAATAAATGCTATTATTACAATGATTATTTCTGCTGTTGGTACATTTGTAGCAATGCTTGTTATTGGCTTTGAAGATCCTATTGATGAAACAAAACCAAAAGTGAACAATACAATTAATACTGTACAAAGTCCAGTTGAAGGTCATGTTATTGATTTAAATGATGTAAATGATGAAATGTTTTCTGGTGAAGTCTTAGGCAAAGGAATTGCTGTTATACCGCAAGATGGTAAAATATATGCTCCTGCTGATGGGGTGATTTCTGCAACTTTTGAAACAAAACATGCGATTGGGTTAACAACTGATAAGGGTGTTGAGATTTTAATACATATTGGGATTGATACTGTGAAATTGGATGGTAGGCCATTTGTTCAATATGTGACAAAAGGTCAAACTGTTAAACAGGGAGATTTGTTATTGGAAGTAGATTTAACTCAGATTAAAGAAGCAGGATTAGATGCAACAACTATGGTTGTTGTGACAAACTCAAGCAATTATTTAGAGATTATTCCAACACAACAAAAAAATGTTACAAAAAAAGATAGTCTTTTAACGATTATCTAGGAGGTCAATCAATGGTATATGCTGATTTACATGTTCACACAAATCATAGTGATGGGACAAAAGAAATACGTGATGTTTTGATGATGGCTAAAGAAAAAGGAATACAAAGAATTGCAATTACTGATCATGATACAATTGATCATTTAGATGAAGTGAAACGTCTTGGAGAGGAATTAGGCATTCGAACTATTCGGGGTGTAGAAATGAGCTGTTATGATGAGGATGTTGCAAAAAAGATTCATATTATAGGTTTATGGTTGAATGAAAAGGCTCCTCATGTAGAGGCACTCTGTCAAAAAACATTAGCATGTAGAGATGCATATCATCATAAACTGATTGAAAATCTTTCTCAAAAGGGCTATCATATCACTTATGAAGATGCTAAAAAATATTCCCCTTATAACATTGTTTTTAAAATTCATATCTTTTTAGCATTGATGGAAAAATATCCAGAAGAAATGACACCAGAAAAATATCGTGGACTCTTTGCATCAAAAACATCAAAAGAAACTGATTTACAAATGGGTTATATAGATATACAAAAAGGTATAGAAGCTATTCAAAAAGATGGTGGAATTGCCATAATTGCTCATCCATGTGAATATAATAATTATGATGAAATTGAAAAATATGTTGGATATGGATTACAAGGTATAGAAATCTCTCATCCTAGTATGAAAGATGAAGATTATCCTTTAACACAAAAGTATGCAAAAAAGTTTAACTTATTTAAAAGTGGGGGAAGTGATTTCCATGATTCTCGTTTAACACAAATGGGTGATTATGGACTCAATAAACAACAGTTTGAAGAATTAGTGAACCATATGAGAAAGGTAAAAGGATTATGAGGGAATTGAAAATTAGAAATTTTAGAGATGTCAGTGGATATCAAAATCAAGATGGACAAGTCATGAAAAAGAATAAAATTTTTAGAGGTGCTTCATTAGATCAAATCACATTTGATGATGCTTTATACATGGAAAAAGAACTAGGAATTCATTACATTTTAGACTATAGAGATGAAAAAGAATCTTTGATGAGCCAGGATATTGTTTTTCCAAATGCTATTTATGAGCGTATTGCAGCCTTACAAGTGAAGGAAGCAACAGATGAAGGTTTTGATTTTGGTTCTATGTTACAAGGTGAAATGACTTTAGAAAAACTAAAATTTCTATTGAGTTATGTAAGTGAGGGTTATAAGACTATGGCTTTTGATAATCCAGCTTATCATAAACTTTTTGAGTTGTTACTACGAAATGATGGGCATGTTTATTTTCATTGTACAGCTGGAAAAGATCGTACAGGTGTGAGTGCATTTTTAATTATGATGGCTTTAGGTATGAGTGAAGAAGACGGAATTCAAGAATATTTATTATCTAATGAATATTTGAAGGTCTTTAATGAAGCCTTCTGTGATGAATTACAAATACCAGCAGATATGAGAAAATATTGTGAACCATTGTTATATGTTCAAAAAGAGAATATAATGTATACAATCAATTCTATTAAAGAAAGATATTCAGACTATAATGTATTCTTGGAAAAAGAATATGGTATTGATGAAGAAAAGAGGAAATTGCTAAGAAAAATATATTGTGAATAGGAGATGTTAATATTGCCATCTATAGTGATTCATTGGGAATGGTTTTTAAGAATACTCATAGCAGGAATGTGTGGTGCATTTATTGGTTATGAGAGAAGAAATAGGAATAAAGAAGCAGGAATTAGAACACATTCTATTATTGCTTTAGGAGCTGCATTAATTATGATTGTTTCTAAATATGGCTTTCCAGATGTGAATGAATACGATGCTGCACGTATGGCTGCTCAAATTGTCAGTGGTGTTGGTTTTTTGGGAGCTGGTGTTATATTTGTAAGACATGGAACTGTATCAGGATTAACAAGGGCAGCTGGTATGTGGGCAACCGCTGGGGCTGGTTCTTGTATTGGAGCAGGACTATATGATGTTGGGATTATGGCAACATTATGCGTAGCTGGATTACAGTTTATATTCCATAAAGGTATATTTTGTAAATTTACCAATCAAGGTCAAATTATACAAATACAGGTGACCCAAGATTCTTCTGCTCTCGCTGATATTCAACATACCTTAAAAAAACATGGCGTTGCGATTCAGTCAATGAAGGTTGAAGTCATGGATAGAGATACATTATTTATTGAAGTTGATGGTGTCACACCACAATCATTTAGCCGTGAGGAATTGTTAGAAGAAATGATGGATAAAAAATATATGAAAATGTTTAGTTACGCATAAAAAATAGTGATAAATACTTGGAAAACCAAGTTCTTTGCTTGACAAGGACTTGGTTTATTTATATAATACAAAGTGTATAGAAAAAGGCTATGAATAGAGAAGTAATTGTTAAAATGTATGAATAGAGAGTCCTGCTGGTGGAAATGGATGATAACAAAAACAATGAATAAAGACTAGGAGCCGTATTTTGGATCAAAAGTGATAAAATAACGTGTGCCGCGTTACAGGCTAGACTCTGATAGGAGTTGAAAAGGTTGTTATAGTGATATAATGACGAATTAGGGTGGTAACACGATGACTCTCGTCCCTTATGGATGGGAGTTTTTTTATTTGGAAAAGGAGAAGACAATGGAAGAAAGACAGTTTAGTGAACAAGAGTTAGTCAGAAGAGAAAAGTTAGATTTTTTAAGAGAAAGAGGAATTGATCCTTTTGGACAAAGATTCGATGTTACACATTTTTCAAAACAGATTAAAGAGGAATTTGCTGGTAAAACACATGAAGAATTAGAAGAAATGGCAGTCCCTGTTAAAATTGCAGGAAGAATTATGACAAAACGTCGTAAAGGAAAAGTCTGCTTTATGCATATTCAAGATAGAGATGGACAAATTCAAATTTATGTCAGAAAAGATGTTATTGGTGAAGATGAATATGAAGTTTTAATTAAGAGTGATATTGGTGATATTGTTGGTATAGAGGGAACTGTATTTGTAACAAACACTGGTGAATTATCAGTCAAAGTAGCAAAGTTTATTCATTTAACAAAAGCATTACGTCCTTTACCTGAGAAATATCATGGTTTAAGTGATGTTGAAGAAAGATATAGAAGAAGATATGTAGATTTAATTATGAATGAGGAATCAAGAAAGATTGCTTTTGCAAGACCTAAGATTATTCGTTCAATTCAAAATTTCTTAGATAGTCAAGGTTATGTTGAAGTGGAAACTCCAGTCTTGAATCCTATTTTAGGAGGAGCGGCTGCAAGACCATTTACTACTCATCATAATGCTTTAGATATGAATTTCTATTTAAGAATTGCAACTGAATTATCATTAAAAAGATTAATTGTTGGTGGAATGGATGCTGTTTATGAAATTGGACGTTTATTTAGAAATGAAGGAATGGATAGAACTCATAATCCTGAATTTACAACAATTGAAGTGTATAAAGCATTCAGTGATTTAGAAGGAATGATGGATTTAACTGAAGGTATTATTTCTAATGCTGCAATGAGTGTTTGTGGTACATATGATTTAGAGTATAAAGGAAACAAGATTTCTTTAGCACCTGGATTTAAACGTATTTCTATGACAGATGCTATTAAGGAACAAACTGGCATTGACTTTGCGAGTGATATGACTTTTGAAGAAGCAAAAGCTTTAGCTGAAGAAAGACATATTGAAGTTGAAAATCATTTTGGTTATGGTCATATTATTAATGCTTTCTTTGAGGAATATGTAGAAGAGACAATTGTTGAACCTACTTTTGTGTATGGTCATCCAATTGAAATTTCTCCACTTGCTAAGAAGAATTTAGAAGATCCACGTTTTACACAACGTTTTGAATTATTCATTTGTGGAAATGAATATGCAAATGCATTTACAGAATTAAATGATCCTATTGATCAATATGAAAGATTCTCTAATCAGTTAAAAGAAAAAGAATTAGGTAATGATGAAGCCAATGAAATGGATTTAGATTATGTAGAAGCATTGGAATATGGATTGCCACCAACAGGTGGAATGGGTATGGGTATTGATAGACTTGTGATGTTATTAACTGGTCAAGAATCTATCCAAGAAGTTATCTTATTCCCTCAGATGAAACCAAGAAATAAATAGTGATGAAATCAAGATAATTTGAATTATCTAAGTCAAATGAATAATAAAAATTAAAAGCATAACTTAAACCATAATCTCTTTTATAAGTGGAATGATATCTAGTTTATTGTTATGCTTTTTTTGTTATAATGAAAGTTATTTTTATGGTAAGTGGCATACAACTGGCATACATCATATTAAAGGAATGGTATTGAGATATATTATAAATTTCAATAAACCGTTTAGCAATTTAGTTGTTTTGATATTATAAGTTACTAATGACATTTTATTTAGTAAAATGTATAATATAATTACATTTTGTATGGATAGGAGATAAGTAAGATGATAGTAAAAAGTGTTGAAATTAATAAATTTAGATCATTCGATAATCAATCATTTAAAATGGGCAAATATATAACTGCACTTGCCGGAAAAAATGCAACACAAAAAACAACTCTATTAGGGATGATTGGGCAACCATTTACTATATCTCAAAAAGATCATCCATTATATGGATGTCAAACTATTGATGGCTATAATTTTAGATCACAATTCAAAGATAAATTTAAGTTGTCACAAACATTTGATTTAGCTGGAATGCATAATTGGACATTAAATTTTTATAATAACAACTATTATAATAATAATAAATTGGAGTTAAAAAGCATTCCTAGACCATTAAAATCCAATCCTAATGCTATTAGATTTTGGAATGCAGAGAGTAAATCGAAAGGTTCAGGATATGTACAACTTCCTGTGTATTTTTTAAGTCTTTCTAGATTGTTTCCAATAGGAGAATCAGGTAAAACTAAATCTATAGATATTAAATTATCTATAGAAGAAAATGATTATTTTATTGAAAATTATAGAAAAATTTTATCAATTCAATCACAAAATAATGCAAATGCTGTAATGGAAAAAGCAGATACTAAGAAAAATTTTGTTGGTATAAATGACGATGTTCATGATGTTTTTACAAATTCTGCGGGTGAAAGTAATATAGGTAAAATTATTTTAGCAGTATTATCGTTTAAGAGATTAAAAAATCAATTTGGTACTAACTATAAAGGTGGAATGTTATTAATTGATGAATTAGATGCAACTTTATATGGCTATTCGCAAATTAAGTTAATTGAGTATCTGTATCAAAGTGCTAAAGAATTAAAAATTCAAATAGTATTTACAACACATTCTCCTTTGATTCTTGAAAAAGTTGGTCTTTTACAAAAACAAGAAAAGAAAGATGCACAGCAAAGGGGAATAAATACTAATATCCCTGACTATAATTACAATAGTGAGATTGTATATCTAAAACCAGATTATAAAAAGAATCTTGAAGGAGCTATTGTAAGAAAAGTGAAATGTGAAAACATAAGAAGTGTAAAAGAACTTAAAAAGATTTTAAATGATATTAATTTAGAACCAACATTAATTAGTCAGGATTTGCATGTCTATGTCGAAGATGAGAGAGCAAAAAGTTTTTTAGAGTTTTTATTAAAAAACTATTTAAAAGTTAATATTAATAATTATTTGAATATTATTGATGTCGATTTAGGATATACTAATTATCTTCAGTTATATTCCAAAAAAATACCAGAATTCTTGAATAGTGTGATTATATTAGATCATGATGTGTTAGTCAAGGCTAGTAATAGTCAAAAACAAATAATAGTTCAAAGTAATAATATTATTCTTTTACCTGATGATGTTGAAAGAGGTATGTTTGACTTGTTAAAAGATCCAACAGTCTATTCCCATTTTGAAAATGAATTAGAAGGAATACAGATGGATTATGACACATGTTTTAGGGATTTTCCGCTTGATAAATATCAATCATTAGAATATAAGCAATGGTTCAAATATATTGAGAATATAGTGAAAGATGTAAATATTTTATTTAAATTTTGGCTTAATTATAATATAGAGAATGCAAATCAATTCATTAATCAATTTATTGATAGCTACAATTATTTAGCTGATAAATTTAATTATGATAATTTAAACTTGCCTATTGAATAAACTAAAAAGGAGGGGTATGTATGGCTAATTTTTCTCCTTTGCGTTATCCTGGTGGAAAGGGAAAAATGTATAATCAAACTGTGAAAATACTTAAGGAAAATAATTTAATAGGATGTACGTATATTGAACCATTTGCAGGAGGAGCAAACTTGGCTTTAAATCTACTATTTAAAGGACAAGTAAAAAAAATAATTTTAAATGATTATGATTTGGCCATATATGCATTTTGGTATTCTATCTTAAATCACGCTCCAGAATTTATTGAAATGATTAAGAATGTAGATGTTTCGTTAAAAGAGCGAGAAAAACAAAAAGAAATATATGTCAATGAAAAAAAAGATTTATTAAAGTTAGGATTTGCTACTTTTTATTTAAATAGGACAAATAGATCTGGCATTATTAAAGGTGGACCTATCGGTGGAAAAAATCAAAATTCTAAATATTTAATTGATTGCAGATTTAACAAAGAAGATTTAATAAAAAGAATAGAAAAAATCTATAGCGAAAGAAAAAAAATCAAAATATATAATCAAGATGCAATGATCTTTTTAAAAAGAAAGTTTAAGCCTGATTCGTTTTTATTTATAGATCCTCCATATTATAATAAAGGTGCAGAATTATACGAGAACTCGTTTACTCCTACAGGCCATAAAAGGATTTCTAAAAGAATTAAAAAACTTTCAGTTCCATGGGTATTAACATATGATTGTGTAGATGAAATAATAGATATGTATTCATTTTGTAAAGGCAAAGAATATGAGTTATCTTATACTGTTCAACATAAGAAAATAGGAAACGAAATAATGTTTTATAGAGATAATTTAATTATTGATTTTTGATAATAAAGAAAAAGCATATTAAAAGTAATAATCTACTATTTAATATGCTTTTTTACATTATAACTGATCGATATATTCAATTAAATTCTTACGACTTTTTTCATAAATATGAGCATACGTATTTCGCAACATTTCTACACTATGACCTAATCTTTCGGCTATGAGCAATTCAGATATTACTGGATTTGATAACAAATAACTTGCATGAGAATGTCGTAGCCCATGCACTGTTATTCTTTTAACTCCAGATTTTTCTACATCTTCATTAAACCATCTTCTAAGTGTAGCTATAGAGATATAAGTTTGATCTTTATACAAATAGTAATCCTCATTAAACCCTTCTAACTGAGAAACAATAATATATCTCTTTTTTAATTTTTCCACTAGTCTATTTGGCAGTTGAATCGTTCTATTTGAACGTGGAGTCTTAGGTGATGTTATTCTTGATGTAATTGCACTTAAGGATTTAGATATCCTTAGTTTATTATTAATAAGATCAACATCTCTCCATTGCAAAGCACAAAATTCACCAATACGTAAACCAGTAAGAAACATAAATTCGTAGATATCCCTTTTATATTCATCTTCAACTGTATTGATAAATTTGTGATATTGTTCTATTTCCCAAAAGTTTTCTTCACAAGACTGCTTTTTTATTATCTTATTTGGGTCTTTAGGTGGTTTAACTTTATGACATGGATTCTTTTGTAACCAATCATGATCAACTGCATAAGTGAATAATCCTGAGAGGTGTAATAAAATATTACGAGTTGATGACTCTCCATAAGCTCTATCATTATATCCATTTTGTAAAATTTCATTGATCCAACGTGTAATTTCTAAAGTTGTAATATCGTCAATATAACGATTACCAAAGCTAGGAGATATAACATATTTCTCAAATCTTTTATAGGCTTTAATAGTAGATAATTTAATATGATTAGGAGCATCCTTATGATACTCCACAATCAAATCATCTAATTTCAAACGAGTTGGCGAAATATGATTATATTGTTTTAAAAACTCTGCCTCTGCTAATTTTGCAGCTTTCTTGCTTTTAAAGCCTCTGCGTTTGTAATTCTTTCTTATTCCATTTTCATCTTTTGGCAGTTTTCCGTAAAAAGACCATGTTCCATTACTTTCCTTCTGTTGAGCCATTACACTGCTCCCACAATAGCATTATGATAATTTATTTTATTAACATCATCTTTCTTTCGTTTTTCGACAGTCTGTTTACTTATCATAGCTTTATTTTTATTACTAACATCTAAACCAATATAATCATCTTGGAAAGTTCGAATGACTTTTTGGGAGAACATATAATTTTTCCCAATTTTAATACCATCTATTATCCCTACTTCACGTAACATGGATATTGTATTTACATGCACATGAAGTAACTCAGCTACTTCTTCTCTTGTTAGCATTTTTAATTCTTCCATATAATATCCCTCCTATCTTGAAATATCTTTATATGAATGTTGTTCTTTTTTTAGAAAAACATCTTCATTTGATATATTTTGTTGACTTAAAAAGTTAATGCGTTCTTTTAATGTTTTGAACATCATTGCTGATTTTTTAATGGTTTTAAAACATATATCTTTGAGAATATCAATATTTATAGAATAATCATTTCTAGTAAATATACTTTTAAATTCATTAAATACTTTATCTAAACCAATAAGAGAAAGAAAAGATTCGTGAATAAATATTTGATTTTTGAGTTTTTCTGTTTTATTCTCTAATCTATCATAATTATTTCTTAAGCAAGAAAAATCATATTCTTGATCTTTAATCTGTTTTTCTAACGAGAAAATAGAATCATACAAATTATTGATTACTTGATTTTTTTCTTTTAATTGCTTTGCTAAAGGCATCTGTCTATATGAATCAATTTCTTTCTTTTGTGTTAGTGTTAAATGAGATAAAGTTCGAACATCAGATTGTAATTGTTTATTTGTATTTTTTAATTCATCAATAACCTGATGACTTTTCTTTAAAGACTTTGTTTTTTCAAAAATATTTGTAGTTTCATAGTTGATTTTATTCGATTCTACAATGATATTCTTACTTGCTTCAATATGATCATAAACATTCTTTAAACTTTTCTTTAAACTCAAATCTTCTTGATTTTTGAGTTCTTTTATTGTGCGATTTCCGTTGATTGTGGCATCGTTTTGGATAGCTGGCATATAACCCAATCTATTTTCAAGATAAGCTCCTAAATCAGGATGAAATCGCTTGAGTTCTTTCTTTGTCAAAATGTCCTTACATTTCAACCTCTCAATTCCATCAATTTCTACAACTGGTATAAATGAGAAATGAATGTGTGGTGTTGCTTCATCATTGTGTACCCACGCACTTACAATATTTTGAATACCATATTTGTCTCTTAGAAAATCATATGTGTATTCAAAGAATCTTTCTTGATCATCAGCAAGTACATCTTTTGGTAAAGTTACTATCCAATCAACAAGATAAACAATATCATCACGTTTGATATGTTTAACTTCATCTATTCTTTTCTTTATGAATATTTCAGGCTTCATCGGTTGAATTGTCTCAGCAAGATTATAGTTGAGATGCGTACGACTTATATCTATATCTTTGTTTGAAAGTTCGCACCCTTCTCTACGCTCACAGTGAATGACCAAGCCGATGACACCTGTACGTTTGACTTTTTGTGCATGTGCCATACTTTTCATCCTTTCAAAAAGCTCCCGGCAGGGCAAGTTTCCAAAAGGCTTTAGCTTTTTGGTATAACTTGCTAGACCAATTTTTTGGTCTCTCTTTTTAAAGATTGCCGATAGGCTTTATATTAAATTTTCAATGTTCTTGTTTTGTGACAGTGTGACAGTTGACTTCTATAGGGATTTCATCTGTCATCCTGTCATTTTATCGTTTTCATGATAGACTATTTTAATTATTCTTTTTTGACCATTTCTATCGTTAATAAAAGTGATATGATTTTCATCTAAATAAGGTTTATTTTGTTTTAGATACTTTGTAAGATAATTAGGATTAAGTTCCATCTTTGTCTTTTGAACAATCTCTTGACAAGTTCCTACAAGTTCATGTTTCTCTAAACTTACTACTGTATTAATCAACAGAAGAATATTTTTTGGTATTTCTTCAGTTATTGAATATTCATCAGTATCTAATATCCAATTAATATTTTTTTCATCTTTTTTGATCTTAATTATAGATTTATTACTTCTTAATATGAGTTTCAATTCTCCATGAGTATCAAATTCATTTCTTACGGAAAGTAACAACGTTCCTGTCGTAGCCCCAGAAAGTGCTTTTGACCCTATGAGATTATCCTGATCTATTCTTTCTTTATTTTTCTTTGTATGATGAATAAGAATACATATTAGATTTTTCTTAACAACAATATCTCTTAATTCCTTTAAAATAGGATAAACTTCATAATAACTATCATTAGAAGAGATAACTTCATCCAATCCAACATACGAATCAATAATAATAAGTTTATATTTTTCCATATCAACTATTTGATTTAATCTTTCATTTATATCATATATAGATTTAGAATCATTGAACTCATATAGAATTTCATTTGTTCCTGAAAGATTTAACGAAATAATTCGATTCTTTGTTTCAAAATCATAATTATCATTATCAAAATAAATAACTTTGCCTTTAGGCATAGATTTACCAAAAAAATCAATACCTTGTGCTACACAATTTGCCATTGTTGTTGCAACCATTGATTTTCCTACTTTGCTTGTTCCAGCTAAAACATACAAACCTGGCTTAAGCAACCCACCGAAAAGGTTTACGCCCTCTGATTTAAATTCTTTTTCTAATAATTCTTTTTGAGTTATTGGCATATAAAAACTCCTTTCTTAAAATAAATTTGAAAGGAGACATATTATTTGATATAATTCTCTAGAAAGAGCATTATGAAATATGTCTCTTTTCGTAGACGACTATCTAGAAAGTTTGGCGATGGACTAGATAGTCTTTTTTTCACTTATATCTCATTTACTTCACCTCCTCGATAAGGTATAATAATATAGTAGAAAATTATTAACTATAAGTATACCTTAATTATAATATATCACAAGGTATACTTATATGCAATATCATTATGGATATTTTTACACTATTTTATGTTAGGAGATATTATCATGTACTTTAAAGACTATATAAAAATGATGAGAGATAGAGATAAAATTACACAAGCACAATTAGCCAATGCTTTAAATGTGTCTTTGAATACCATAAAAAAAATTGAAAGTGGATCAACAAAAATCCCAAATTCTAAATTGCTAAATGCAATAGCAGAATATGAAAATGCACATCCATGCAAAGTATTAAGTAGAATTTTATTCGGTGATATTGTTGAAGACACTGACGAAAGATCAAAAAAAGCAATGAGAGTCACTTTTGCTTATTTTTCTTATAAGTATTTGGAAGGATGGAATATTGATCATGTTTTTAATGTTGAATACGTAGATGATATAGGTGATAGACAATTTATTGGAGAAATAAGCAAGAAAAAAGATTCTAAATATGTATTATTGATTGATTATATTGATAGATATCAATTAGATACAAGATACATTGATTGGCGAGAATACCAAATAGGATTCTTCACCCAAATATTTACAACTATGATATCTATTGATAAAAAATACATGGGAATGAATATCTTATTTGACGCTAACGATGAAAAAGAAGTAACTATCTTTAACGCGCTCAAATCCTTTGATACAGATCGTGTTAAAACTCAAATCACATATATATTATTTGATGATGTAGAATATAAAATTAAAGATACTCACTTAGTTACTAAGTAAGGAATGTGATAAATATGAAAGAAAATGAGTGGACACAATCCATTTGCGAACTGTTACAAAATCAATTAGGAGATAGTATATATATATTGATGTATTGAAAAAGATATCATATGCTTTAGAGTATATTGAATTTGATGAAAATCTTGATGGTGTTAAAACAAATGTTCAAGAATTTGAAACAGATCTATTAATTTACGAAAAACTAAATAACAGCATAAAACCAAGGGTTATAATTGAATCAAAAATTCAATCAGTGACAACTCACGATGCTATTACATATAGCTATAAGGCACAATGTCATAAAAACGTCATACCTTATTTGAGATATGGAATTATGCTTGGGAATAGAGGTGAGTATCCTTTGCCAGGAAGACTATCTAGACACGGCACCAATTTTGATTTCTTACTCAATTTTAAAGGATAAGAATTAAAATTTTTGAGAAATTTATTAATAAACAAATATAAATTTAATAAAACCATAGAAGGATTTTTAAAGAGAAATGAAAATAGAAAGATTGTTATTAATTATAATATATTTGCTTAATCATAAAAGAGTTACTGCCAAAACTTTATCAAATCAATTTGATGTTTCAATTCGTACAATTCAAAGAGATATTGATACATTAACTCTTACAGGATTTCCTATTATTTCGTTTGTTGGAACAGACGGTGGATATGAAATTGATGAGCAGTATAAAATGAATGTACAGTTAGCAGATGAACAAGACTATAAAATAATAATATCAGCTTTAAAAGGTTTTAATAGTGCTTTTACCAATAAAAAAATAGAGAGAGTTTTAAATAAAATCAAGTTATTAAATCATGATTCTCAAGAACATATCATTTTAGACTTTAGTATTCTCAAAGAAAAAAAGCCAATTAATAAAAACTTGCTATTATTGGAAAAATTAATATTAAATCAAAATGTTGTTGAGTTTGATTATACAAATTCAAAAAATGAATTTTCACAAAGGAAAGTTGATCCTATTGCTATTATTTATAAATGGTATTCATGGTATCTCATTGGCTTTGATAGAGATAGAAAGGACTATAGATATTACAAAATTATAAGAATGGAGAATATCAAAAAAGTTTCTGGCTTTAACAATCATTATCAACAAGACATTTATCAAATTATGAAAAATAAGATGAATGATCAAAGAGAGTATTATAATATTGAAGTATTGTGTAAAAAAAATAGTCATATTAAAGCAATTGAATACTTAAATGCAAAATTAATTGCAATAAAAGATAATGGTGATTACGTTTTATCTTTACACCTTCCTAAAGATGAAGAACTATGGAAAGGAACATTATTATCTTTTAGTAATGAAATAGTCATTTTAAAACCTTTGGAAGTAAAAAAAGAATTAAATAAAAGAGCACAGGAATTTTTACACAGTAATTGTGACATATAGCTGTCATAGTTGCTGTGTTATTATTTATATATAATGAAGGAGGCAGAAAAATGATTAATGTAAATAATAATATATATATAGAAAATAATCAATTTAGTTTAAGAATAGTAAAATTTGAAGATGCTAAAGATTTATTAGAAGTTTATTCTGATTCAAAGGCTCAACAGCTATTTAATAGCGATAATTGCCATGGGGATGATTTTCACTATGAAACACTGCCAAGGATGGAAGAAGCTATTTCTTTTTGGTTAGAAAATAGTAAAAATAAACATTTTATAAGATTATGTATTATTGATAAAAATATAAATATAGCCATTGGAACAATAGAATTATTTCAAAGGCGTTCCAAAGATTACTACAATGGTAAAGCTATTATGCGTTTGGATTTAAAAAGTAATTACGAAAAAAGTGAGTATATTAAAAATATTATTCAACTCATAATACCCAATATTTATACTATCTGTTGTAGTAAATTTCTTGTAACTAAAATTCCAGTTTTTGCAAAAGAAAGATTAAAAGCTTTTAAGGATTTAGATTTTGAAAGTGAAAAAGAATATTTAATTGGAACAGATGGAACACAATATGGTAATTACTATACTAAAAAAGTCGATTATATTTCATAATGAGATGGCATACATTTCGGCATACAAAACAAGATAACTATATATAAAATCTACAAATTATATACATTTTTAGATGTTTACTGATACAAAAAAACACATAAAAACATATATAAAAATTATATATGGATTGAAATGGATTTAGATTATGTAGAGGCTTTAGAGTATGGACTACCTCCAACAGGTGGTATGGGAATGGGAATTGATCGACTTGTTATGCTGTTAACTGGACAAGAGTCAATTCGTGAAGTAATCTTATTCCCGACAATGAAGACCCTCGGTGGTGTAAAATCCGAAAATGGTGTAAGTTCTAAAGAGGTTTCTACACCAAATTCAGAGCCTGAGAAGATTGATTTTTCTAAGGTAAAGGTAGAGCCTTTATTTGAGGAAGCAGTTGATTTTGATACATTCAGCAAGTCAGATTTCCGTGCAGTAAAGGTTAAAGAGTGTGTTGCCGTACCGAAGTCAAAGAAACTGTTACAGTTCACTCTTGATGACGGAACAGGCACAGATAGAACCATTTTAAGCGGTATTCATAGCTTTTATGAGCCGGAAGAACTGATTGGAAAGACTCTTATCGCTATCACAAATCTTCCACCGAGAGCTATGATGGGCATTGACTCTTGCGGTATGCTCCTCAGTGCTATCCACGAAGAAGAAGGCGAAGAAAAGCTTCATCTTCTGATGGTTGATGACCATATTCCGGCAGGTGCAAAGCTCTACTAAGAAGTACCGTTTTACCCTATAAAACGGGATGTACTTCATTTGTGAAAAAGCTCTGAAAATACACAAATACACCAAATTTACACCAAATGGTGCTTGAAATGGTGCAGAGCCTTAAAAATCGCATAATTTTCAAGATATATGGGCAGTTCCATTGCGGAATTGCCCATTTTTCGTTATAAACCGATGTTTGCACAGAAGATGGATAACAGTTAAGATGTTCCTGACGATACGATATTGTATGAGCTTAAAATTGGAGGAACAAGAAATGTATATGCGATTGACACCGAGAGAAAAAGAGATGGCAGATATGTTTGAGCAAATGAGCAAGGATGAACAGGAAATAATGATTGAGTTTGCAAAATGATTACGAACGGAAGACCCTAAAGAATTGGTAAAAGAAATAAATCAGCGATTAGATATAGATGATGAGTAATCGGTTGTATATTGTCCTTTGAGAGAGGAGAAATCTTTTCTTAATGGGCTTTTTTATTTTTACTGATATTCGCAAACTACAAGAAAAAGCCGAAACTTCATATACTTTAATCACAGAGGAAGTGGAGGTTTTGATATGAGTAATAGCTTAGCGGCAGTACATCCGGAATTGATTGTCGAATGGTCGGATAGGAATTTACCGCTGACACCGGACAGCGTGACTTTCGGCTCGAATAAGAAAGTATGGTGGAAAGGTGCTTGCGGTCACGAATGGGAAACAAGTATAAAGGCTCGTTCCAGTGGGGAGAAATGCCCCATATGCTCCGGTGCGAGAGTGATTGAAGGAATTAACGATTTAAATACATTGAAGCCGGAATTGGCTTCGGAGTGGTCAGAGGAAAATGAAATCAAACCGACAGAGGTATCTATCGGCTCACACAAGAAAGTGATATGGAAATGTAAATTAGGACACGAATGGATAGCCACTGTAAAGAGCAGAACCATCAATAGAACAGGTTGCCCGTACTGCTCCCATAACAAAGTGCTTGCAGGATTTAATGACCTTGCAACAGTATTGCCGGAAGTAGCAGCAGAATGGTCGAACAAAAATGAAAAGAAGCCTAACGAAGTTACGGCATTTGCAAACAGCAAGGCTTGGTGGAAGTGCAATACCTGCGGTTATGAATGGAATACGCTTATCTCCACACGCTCAGGTGGCAGTAAATGTCCCTGTTGCAGTGGCTATACATTTATAAAAGGTAAGAATGACCTAAAAAGTACACACCCACAGATAGCCAAAGAATGGTCAGAGAAAAACTATCCTCTGCAATCGGATGAAGTCAATGCAAAGTCGAGGAAAAATGTATGGTGGTATTGCAGAAAATGTGGAAACGAGTGGAAATCAGTTATCAATGCCCGTGTGAAAGGAACGGTTTGCCCTGTCTGTGCAGAGCGAGAAGTGCTTGCCGGATACAATGACCTTGCAACAACTGATAGAGAATTACTTGTTGAGTGGGATTATGAATTAAACAAGTTAAAACCGACAGAAGTTTCAAGAAATTCGGCAAAGAGAGCGTGGTGGAAATGCAGATACGGTCATTCTTGGAGTATGAAGATAAACGAGCGTACTGTTCTTGGAAAAGGGTGCAGGATGTGTGAGCAGAAGTATATGTCGTTATTCCCGGCTCTTGCAATCAGTTATTATTCCAATTTGAAAGGATTGAAAGTTGAACTTGGCTCTGATAGGTTATTCGGCATTCCACTTGATGTATATATCCCACTGGAGCAGGTTGCCATTCAAGTGAATACGGACTCGGAGAAGATAGATATACTAAAGGAACATCTTTGTAAACAACGGGGAATCAAACTCATTAAGTTGCCGATGAAGCCAAACGAAGTGGAAAACGTTTATGCACAGCGTATCAAAGCAGCATTTCAGAGCGTACATATATTTATATCTTCCGACACACAAGAAGATGTCAGGATAATAAGGAAAACATTTGAGAACTGGAGGAGCAGCAGATGAGAGAAAAGAAATATCATATTTATCTAACCGATGACGAGCAAAGCAGAGTGATACAGTCGCTTATCAATCTGAAAAATAACTTGATAGCACAAGGCAGATATACCGATGCAGTAGATGATGTCCTCTGCAAAGTGCTTGGTGCAAAGAAAAAGAAATTGAAAATAGAATATATTTAGAACGTTGATTTGCCGTCTGTTTTTAACCGAAACAGACGGTTTTTTTGTTTTCAAAAATTTTTTCAAAAAATTTTTCGGTAAAACAGCGATTTTGGGTGTCCAAAATGAAGCCCTTTGTGCAATGAGTGAAGGGGTTAATTCCTGATGATGAAAATGGAAACCTTTTCACTCGTTTTTTGACAACTGAATATACAGGTCGCTAAGACTTTAATTCTGATGATAGCCACTTTAGCAGGTACGCCGAAACTTCTGAAAATTGCAGAACAGCGAGAACTCCTGTTATGAGTATCGGATTGCAACCGATATGGCGATGACAGTCAGAATGATAATGATACTTCTCTACGGAGCTGGCGGAGTACCCGGCAGAGGTTAGAATCCTATGATACAGATAAGCAGTCTGTTCCTTAGTGACTTCCCATGAGCGTTTTGCTTGGCAAGGGGTGTTGAGAACAAATATTGCTATGACCGATTAGGAAATGGGTCGGTCAGGTACATAGCCATAATGCGGTGGCTATGAATTTTCAGAAAGGAGGGCAAAAGGAAGTGTCAAACTGCAAAACGATTTCCGTATGTAACCAGAAAGGCGGAGTCGGGAAAACCACCACAACCGTTAATCTCGGAGTCGGGCTTGCAATGCAGGGCAAGAAAGTATTGCTCATAGACGCAGACCCGCAGGGAGATTTAACGACTTGTCTTGGTTGGCAGGATACAGATGGCTTGGGTATCACGCTTGCAACGAAACTCACAGATGTAATCAATGAAACGATGACAGACCCTATGGTTGGTATCCTGCACCACGAAGAAGGTGTTGACCTTGTTCCGGCAAACCTTGAGCTTTCAGCAATGGAATTTAACCTTATGAACGCAATGAGCAGAGAAACTACACTCAAGAACTATCTGAGTCAAGTGAAGAACAGATATGATTATGTAATTATAGACTGTATGCCTTCACTTGGTATGGTTACTCTCAATGCTTTATCGGCAGCAGACAGTGTTATTATTCCGGTTCAGGCTCAGTATTTGCCTGCAAAGGGTATGACACAGCTTGTGCAGACCATTTCAAAAGTAAAGAAGTATATCAATCCGGATATTAAGATAGACGGTATGCTGCTTACTTTGGTGGATAGCCGAACAAACCTTGCAAAGAGTACGGTGGAAGCACTCAGGGCAAACTTCGGTAATCAGATAAGAATGTATCGAACACAAATCCCGATTGCCGTAAAAGCCGCAGAAACTTCTTCCAAAGGCAAAAGCATTTATGCTTATGAGCCAAACAGCACAGTGTCTAAGGCATACGCTGAATTTACAAAGGAGGTGTTAGCCGATGGCAGGAAGAAAGAGCGACTTCACTCTCACGAAGCTCGATGATTTATTTACCACTCAGGCACAGAGAGATGAAGAACAGCTTTCAAAAATCCGAGATATTCCATTGGAGCTGATTGATGATTTTCCCGACCACCCGTTTAAGGTCAGGGACGATGAAGATATGATGCAGCTTGTGGAGAGTGTCAAGGAAAGAGGGGTTATTACTCCGGCAACGGTAAGGCAGAAAGAGGACGGCAGATATGAACTTGTTTCAGGACACAGACGAAAGCGAGCTTGTGAACTGGCAGGATTTGAAACACTGAGAAGTGAGATTGTAGACCTGAACAGAGATGAAGCGACCATTTTAATGGTTGAGAGTAATTTCCAGAGGTCAGAGATATTGCCAAGTGAAAAAGCCTTTGCCTATAAAATGCGTTTGGAAGCAATGAAAAGACAAGCAGGCAGACCAAGAAAAGAAAATGTGTCCCCAGTGGGGACGAATTTACGAACTGATGAACAAATTGCACAGGAAACAGGGGACAGCAGAAATCAGATACACCGATATGTGCGTCTGACAAACCTTGTTCCTGAACTGCTTGAATTTGTTGATGAGGGACGTATCAAAATGCGTCCTGCCGTAGAACTTTCTTACCTTGATGAAGATTGCCAGCGTGATGTGGTTGATGAAATCGACCTGAATGACGCAACCCCGTCACACGACCAGACAATCCGTATGCGAAAGTTATTCAACGAGGGCAACCTTACAACCGAAGCAATCCACGCTGTTATGTCTGAGGAAAAGCCGAATCAAAAGGAAAAAATCGTGTTGAGGGGCGACAGAGTAAGGCAGCTTATCCCGAAAAACATTCCCGTCAGTCAGACGGAGGATTTTGTCTGCAAAGCATTGGAGCATTACAACAAGTTCTTGCGTAACCGTGCAGAGCGTGACAGCAGATAGCCTGTTTTACAGTTCCCCTTTCTCACACTCTAACCCCTTAGTTATACTTTTACCTACCGAAAATGATATATACTATCTCACTTGAATATAACTATCTCAAAATATATGTCTATCTCTAAGGGGGAATCGCACAGTATGAACGGACTGGAGGTGTATGGTAAAATGAAAAATTAACGAAAAATCCGCATTTGTTTTTCGGCAGGTAAATCTTGTCGTAAGAGAAAATCCATAAAGGCACATCGTAGCGATACGGTGTGTTTTCAATTTTTACAGGAGGAAACGCAATGATAAAGTCAAAATTCAAAAGAGTCACGTCGCTTTTCTTGGCGACCCTTATGTGTGTGACCACTTTTGCAGGCATTGGCTCGACAACAGCATATGCTGCTTCGGGAGAAAAAGCCGATGTTTATATGGTCGATTTCCCTCGTGATGGCGATGCTAATTACGATGGGGTATGGGGACACAGCAATTTGACCTTGAAAAATGGTTGGCATACCGGACGTTCCAATTTTACCAATCTTAAGGCTATTGGCTCATACTCAGGTAATGTTGCTTATTGTATTGAGCCGGGAATTTCGCTCAAGGTCGGTCAGACAATGAATAAGTATGACGAAAATTATTTTAATAACCTTGCAGCCAATGGGGTTATTTCCGGAGATGAAATCCGTCTTTTCGTTGGTCGTATTTTACAGTATGGCTATCGTGGGACAATCTCGACATCTTGGAGGTCACAGAATGAAGCGGCAGCAAACAGCATTGCACAGGCTTATGCCACGCAGCTTCTTATCTGGGAAACTGTTATCGGAGAGCGTGATGCAAACTTCAATCATGTAGCAGCCAGTGGTTGCAGCAATGTGAAAGATGTCATCAATGCAAAGCATCCGCTCCGCAATAAGATTTTCAGTTATTACAACAGTATGGTACAGAGTGTACAGAACCATGCGACCATACCGAGCTTTTGTAATAAATCATCCGGTTCGGCAAAGACAATAGAGCTTGAGTGGAACGGAAGTAAGTACACAACTACTCTGACAGACTCCAATAATGTGCTGTCCAAATATAATTTCAAGGCAAGCATCAGTGGAGTAAGTTTTTCAGTGAATGGTAACAAACTTACGGTTTCTATGGACACCGCACCGAGTAAGGAATTTACCATTACCGCAACGAAGAAAAATGCAGTCCGCAGAGGTGTGGTTGTATGGTCAGAGGGCAAACACGGTCAGAACTCCAGTGTGCAGGATGTTGTCAGCTATGCTCAGGAAGTAAGCGACAGTATCAACGGTTATGTGAAGATGAAAGTCAGCTATGGTTCTTGTCAGATTGTAAAGACCAGTGAGGACGGCAAAGTTGACGGTATTAACTTCACGATTACCGGAAACGGTATCAATCAGACAGTTACAACAGCTAATGGCGGTAAGTTCCAGATTGATAACCTTATGCCGGGTATCTATACTGTAACCGAGCAGGCATACGATAAGTACGAGCCGCAGGAAACACATAGAGTTACTGTTGTAGCAGGACAGGTTGCAAAGGTCAATTTCAATAACAAATTGAAGCGTGGCGACCTTCAGGTAGTGAAGTCCTCAGAAGATAACCTTGTTGAAGGTGTGAAGTTCCATCTTTTCGGTACTTCTCTTTCCGGTGATGCTGTTGACCAGTATGCAGTTACGGATAAAGACGGTGTGGCAACTTTCAAAGATGTGCTTATCAGTGGTTCTGAACCATATACTCTTGAAGAAGTGGACACAGCTATCCGTTATGTTGTGCCAAAAAATCAGACTGCACCAGTGAAGTGGAAAGAAGTAACCACAAGAAACTTCAATAATATTTTGAAGAAGTTTACTGCAACAGTAACAAAGAGCGACGCTGAGAAAGGCGAAGCACAGGGCAATGCCAAACTTTCGGGAGCAGTTTACGGTATCTATAAGGGAGAAACGCTTGTAGATAAGTATGTTACTGATGAAAACGGTCAGTTCACTACTAAAGAATATGTTTGTGATACCGATTGGACAATCCGAGAAATTACACCGTCAGAGGGATATTTGCTTGATAAGACTATCCATGAAGTAGGTGCAGACCCGAAACTTTATGAGGTGGAACACAACCTTACTTCCAATGATGTAACCGAGCAGGTAATCAAAGGTAACGTGGCTATCATTAAACACACTGATGATGGAGAAACAAAGATTGAAACTCCTGAAAAGGGAGCTTCCTTTGAGATTTATCTGAAATCTGCCGGAAGCTATGACGCAGCCAATAAAGACGAGAGAGATACTATCGTTTGCGATGAAAATGGCTTCGGTCAGACAAAAGATATGCCGTATGGTATTTATACCGTACACCAGACTTCCGGTTGGGAAGGCAGAGAGATGATGGATGATTTTGATGTGTTCATTTCACAGAACGCACAGACTTATCGTTATCTCATCAATAACCGTAACTTCGAGAGCTTTGTCAATGTAGTCAAGGTGGATGCAGAAAGCGGAAAGAGTATTCCGTATGCAGGAGCAGGATTTAAGATTTACGACCCGCAGGGCAATCAGGTCAAAATGACCTTTACTTATCCGACACCGACCACGATTGATGTGTTCTATACCGACGCAAACGGTTCTCTTGTAACACCTGAAAAACTGGATTACGGCAAGGGATATTCTATCGTAGAGGTACAAGCTCCATACGGGTATGTACTTGATGATACTCCGGTATATTTTGATATTACCGAAGAAAATTCCACAGAGGAAGGCGGCGTAACTGTTGTGAAAGTCAATAAACCGAATATGGCACAGAAAGGTACTATCACGGTTGAAAAGACCGGAGAAGTATTTAGTGGTGTCAATGTAAGTGGTTCTGAGGACAGTGATGTTATCTATCAGCCTGTTTATGAAGTGGCAGGACTTGAGGGTGCAGTTTATGAGGTCCGTGCTGCGGAAGATATTAGTACACCGGACGGTACACTCCGCTATTCAAAGGGCGAAGTGGTAGATACTATCACAACAAGCTCCGATGGATTTGTGAAGAGCAAAGAACTTTATCTCGGAAAATACGAGGTCAAGGAAATTACTGCACCTTACGGAATGGTAGTGAGTGGCGAAACACATACGGTTGAGCTTACTTACGCAGGTCAGAATATCTCTGTTACCGAAACTTCCACATCGTTCTATAACGAAAGACAGAAAGTTCAGGTAAGCCTTGCAAAAGCCATTGAAAAGGACAAGACATTTGGTATTGGCGACAACGGAGAAATCAAAAACATCAGCTTTGGTCTTTATGCCGCAGAAGATATTGTATCTGCAAGCGGTACAGTTATTCCGGCTGATGGACTGATTGAGATTGTCAGCGTAAATGAAAATGGAACTGCTGTTATGAAGTCAGACCCTCCGTTTGGCAAATACTATGTCAAAGAGATTGCAACCGATGAGCATTATGTTCTCTCTGATACGAAGTATCCGGTTGTGTTTGAATACGCAGGTCAGGATACCGCAACAGTTGAAATCAAAGTAAATGATGGAAAAGAAATCAAGAATGAACTTATCTATGGTTCTGTATCAGGTAAGAAGATTGACGAGAACGGAGAAGCACTTGAGGGTGCTGTTATCGGTATCTTCAAAGCCGAAGAAACAGAATTTACAAAGGATACTGCACTTATGACGACTACCTCTGCAAAAGACGGTAGTTTTTCTTTTGAAAAAGTTCCTTATGGCAAATGGATTGTAAGAGAAATCGAGCAGCCAAAGGGATTTGTTCTTGATGAAAAAGCGTATGAGGTCAATATCAGCAAAGCCGAGCAGGTAGTTGAAATTGAGATTGTCAATGAGTATGTTCACGGCAATATCAGACTCACGAAGGTGGACGCTGAATATCCGGATAACAAACTTATGGGTGCAACCTTTGAGGTATATAAGGACACCAATGAGAACGGAAAGATTGATGATGGCGATGAACTTATCGGAAATCTTGAAGAAACCGAAACCGGAATTTATGAGATGAAAGAGCTGCTTTACGGAAAATATATTGTTCGTGAAACCAAAGCACCGGAGGGCTTCCTGCTTGATAAGGGAGAATACTCTGTTTTCATTGAGAAAGACGAAACAACTTATTCCGTTGAGAATAAGGCAGGTGTTGGATTTATCAATGAAGCTATGCGTGGAACACTGAAAATCGTTAAGACATCTTCAGACGGTAAGGTTAAAGGTTTTGCGTTCAGAGTAACCGGAGCAAACGGCTATGATATGACATTTGAAACAGATAAGAACGGCGAAATCGTGATTGAGGGACTTCGTATTGGCGAATATACCATATCAGAAGTGGCAAACAATGCGTCTGCCGCATATATCACACCTGCCGACCAGAATGTTACTATCAAACTTGATGAAACAGCCGTTGTAAAAATGCACAATGAGTTAAGAGATACGCCGAAAACAGGAGATAATACCAATATGAAACTTTGGTATGTCCTTGCCGGACTTTCTTCTGTCGGTATCGCCGTAACTTCTGTTGTTGCACACAAAAAGAAGAAAAAGGAGGGTAACGAGTAATGGAAGCAAAGACAATTATCGCTATCGCATTAGTCGCCGTTATTGTCGGCGGCTTTATCTTTCTTCAGGTTAAAAACCGTAAGAAGTAAGTAACAAGCGAACATTAACCAGTCGGGGCAGAGCGTAAAAACTCTGTCCCTTTAATTTTTGGAGGAACATTATGAAACAACAGAAAACGGTGGAGAGCCGAGTGCTTGAAATCTTAAAGGAATGCCCGATGTCGAGGTATGATGATATGCTTCTCATTCTGCATTATTACAACCAATACGGATATATGCCTGCCGGAAATCTTCCGCTTGAGGATATTGTATTTAATTACAGAGCATACGGACTTCCTTGTTTTGAAACCATACGCAGGGCAAGGCAGAGAGTACAGTCCCTTTTTCCTGAGTATTCACGTAATCCGCAGAAAGAAGAACAGAGCGGCAGTATTTCTATTGTAATCAACATTAGCTAAGGAGGTATTTTCGTGAAAGACAAAGCAACTTTTCAGAATAAGGTCAAGGTGCTGAATAAACTCTTTGACTCCGGTTGTGATACGGAGAAAAAGTTGCAGCAGCTTGATATGGAAGCAATCCTGAAAATCCCGAATATCACGATTCCTGATATGGGTGTGATTATGGAGCTTCAGAAGAATACAAAGTCCGGTAAACTCTTTTCGTATTTGGGCGGAGGTTCTGATGAAGCAGTAAAACATAACAGAGGTAACAATGAGAAGAAAGAGCCTGCTATGCAGGAGCAGAGATAAGAAACGATAAGGAGGTGCAAGGGTAATGGCACGAAAATATGACCTTATTTCTGAGCTTTACAACCGCACCTGCAAAACGGTTGTGTCAAATCCTCAGAACTGGCAGGCATTCTTAGCTTCGGCTTGCCGAAATTATAAGTTACGCTATGACGAACAGCTTCTTGTATATGCACAGCGACCTGATGCAACGGCGGTTCTTGAGATAGAGCAGTGGAACAAAATTTTTGGCAGATGGGTCAACCGAGGTGCAAGAGGTATTGCTGTTTTTGCTGATGAGAACCGTTCACGGCAAAGACTGACACATTACTTTGATATTTCAGATACTCACGAAAGCAGATATTCAAGAACAGTCCCGATTTGGGATATGCGTCAGGAATACGAAGCTGATGTGATTGAAACATTGGAAAGCACTTTCGGAGAGATTGAGAATAAGAGCAGTCTTGCCGAAGCAATTATGGGAGCAGCAAGAAATGCGGCAGAGGATAATATCCCTGATTATCTGCAAGACCTTTACTATGCAACCGAGGGCAGTTCCTTTGAGGAAGTGGAAGAGGATATTGTGGCTTTCATTTATAAAAATGTCGTGACAAATAGTGTGGCATATATGATGATGTCAAGGCTTGGCGTTGATACGGACGGTTATTTTGAACTTGATGATTTCAGAGATGTTACCAACTTCAATACGCAGGAAACACTCAATGCACTTGGATTTGCTACCAGTGATATTGCAGAAATGGGATTGACGGAAATATCTAAAACAATTACTGCACTCAACCGTCAAAATCGCATAATTGTCGGTCAGGACAGAAATGAATACAATAAGGTTGAAAATAACGACGAAAGGAGTTTGGACAATGAACGAACTGACCTACACGATGGTGGGCGATTACAGCCTTCCGAACCTGAAACTTCCACAGCAGCCGGAAGTGACTTTGGGCAGATACGCTCAGATGAGGAGAGAGTTTCTGAAGGAACATCACAGAGTCCTTTACTACAATCTCCTGACGAGGGGCGAACTGACACAGCACTTGGCGGAAGTGGAACAGAGAGCCAGCAAGATGGAGGAAACAATCCTGAGCCAGATGGCACAGAAAGAGGGAGTGACCGAACAGATGAAAGCAGAGGATATGATGAAATGGGTTCGTCTGATGAACTCCCTTCGCAGCTCGGCACAGGAAATCGTGAAAGCGGAAGTGATATTCGCTTAGAGTATTACGACAGAACGCATGAGGATAAAAGCCTTCCGTTCTTTGGACGTGATGAAGTAATCAATGAAATTCTCAGGACGACACCACATTTGTCAGCTAGTCTGGAAGAAATCAAAGATTATTATGAACGTAATCCTGATAACAAAGACCGTACAGAGTATATAAAGAGTATTTTCAATAATGATTATACCGAACTTACTTTAGAGGACGGCGGGACAGTAGGGTACAAGACCTTTGAAAACGTTCTGCATTTGTGGGAGGGCAAATACGACAGCAGAACCGCACAGAGCTTTTATGATTGGGCTGTTATTGCCCGACACTTTGAAGCTATGCGATTACTGGGAGAATTAAGTGACAGCATAAAACCATTACCGTCAATGGACGGTCAGATGACATTCATATTAGACGGTCGGGCAGAGGAAAAGAAAACCTCTGCCTTTGTTTTTTCTCAGGAGATTATCGACGCTGTTCTTGCGAATGGAAGCGGATTTTCTGAGGGAAAAATGCGTATCTATGAACAGTTTGAAAAAAGCCTTTCTGCAAAAGAAAATGCCGACTTCTTGAAAAATGAATACGGTTGGGGCGGTTCTTATCCCGTCATAATCGGGGCAGGCATTGATGAGAGCCACGATGGAAAAGGTATTACGATTACGAAAGGCATCGGTAAAGAAAATCCACATATCACACTTTCGTGGTCGCAGGTGGAGAAGCGTATCGGGGAACTTATCCGAATGGACAGATACTTAAATCCAAAGGAAAAAGAACGTTATCCTCAGTGGCTTGAAAGTCAAGAGGAACGCAGAGCCAAAATCGAGGAAATGAAAAGAAATCGTGAGATACTCTCTAATGCACCACCGGAGCAGGAGGTTGAACCAGCCGAAAAAGAACCTGAAGAAGCAGAACAGCCGCAAGATGTGCAGTATGAATATCATCTTGGCGATAAGGTGTATATCGGTGCTTCTGAGTATGAAATCTTATCTGTTGATGATGAGAGAGTAATGCTCTATGACTATGATATGCCACTGTTCAATAAGGAATTTTCACGCACAGAGTTTGACAGAAAAGTGCGTGAGAACCCGATGAATGAGCATTTGATTGTGAAGGAAGAACCTGCCGAAGAAAGAAATGAAACGGAAGAAGTTCAGACCAATATGGGCAGTATGCCGATTGAGGATTATCGAGAGATAGTAGCTTCACAGTCAGGTTTTGACAGCTATGATGAGATGTATCATCAGGGGTATCGCATAGGAAACGGTTATGATAAAGAGCCTGAGCCGGTAGTTCCTGCTTGGGAGCATAAGAAAAAGGTCAAGGGCTTTGACCTGCACCCTGATGTGCCTATGGCAGACCGTCATACCTTTAATCTCAGAGAAAATGAGGTTGAAACAGTTGGTAAAAAAGAACGCTTCCGCAGAAATATTATGGCGATACAGCTTCTTAAAAAATGTCAGGAAGAAAACAGATTTGCCACTCCTGAAGAACAGATTATCTTATCAAAGTATGTCGGTTGGGGTGGGCTTTCAGAAGCCTTTGATGAAAATAATTCAGCGTGGGCAACTGAATATCTGGAACTTTCTTCGGTATTAACACCGGAGGAATATGCTTCGGCAAGAGAAAGCACGTTGACTGCGTTCTACACGCCGCCCGAAGTAATAACAGCCATTTATAAGGCAATGGAGCAGATGGGCTTTCAGGAGGGCAACTTGTTAGAGCCGTCCTGCGGTATCGGTAATTTCATCGGTATGCTGCCGGACACAATGCAGGACAGTAAGATTTACGGTGTGGAACTTGATACGATTTCCGCAGGGATTGCACAGCAGCTTTATCAGAAAACAACCATTGCGGCACAAGGATTTGAAGAAACCAATTTGCCGGACAGCTTCTTTGATGGAGTGGTTGGTAATGTGCCTTTTGGAGATTTTAAGGTATCGGATAAAAGGTATGACAAGCATAAGTTCCTGATACACGATTACTTTTTTGCAAAGTCCCTTGATAAGTTAAGACCCGGCGGTGTGATGGCTCTTGTAACGAGCAAAGGCACAATGGATAAGGAAACTTTAGCAGTACGAAAGTATATTGCACAGAGAGCAGAGCTTCTTGGAGCAATTCGATTGCCGAATAATACCTTTAAGGGTAATGCAGGAACGGAAGTCGTTTCGGATATTCTTATCCTGCAAAAGAGAGACAGACTGATAGATATTGAGCCGGATTGGGTTCATCTTGATACCGATGAGAACGGAATTAAGATGAACTCTTATTTTGTGCAGCACCCTGAAATGATACTTGGAGAAATGAAGATGGTATCGGGGCGTTTCGGTATGGAAGCAACTTGTGTACCGTATGAAAATGCAGACCTTGCAGCACAGCTTGATGAAGCGGTAGCAAATATTCACGGAGAAATCACGGAATATGAAACCGAGGAAGAACTGGAGGAGGAAGATAATTCTATTCCGGCAGACCCAACAGTGCGAAACTTTTCCTATACGGTAGTGGACGATAAAATCTATTATCGTGAAAATTCCCGTATGACTCCGGTGGAAGTGTCGGCAACCGCAGAGAACCGAATTAAGGGTATGATTGCTATTAGAAATTCCGTCAGAACGCTGATTGAATTGCAGACAGAAGATTACCCTGACAGCGAAATCAAAGCGGAGCAGGAGCGATTAAACAGACTTTATGATACCTTTTCAGGTAAGTACGGACTCATTAACAGCCGTGCAAATACTTCTGCTTTCTCGCAGGACAGTTCATTCTCTTTGCTTTCCGCATTGGAGATAATCGGAGAGGACGGAGAACTGGAGCGTAAGGCTGATATGTTTTCTAAGAGGACAATTAAGCCGCATACTCCGGTTACTTCTGTTGATACGGCAAGCGAAGCATTGGCGGTATCTCTTGGAGAAAAAGCTACGATTGATATGGACTATATGATGGAGCTTTCCGGTAAATCGGAGAATGAAATCTTTGAGGACTTAAAGGGTGTTATCTTCTTAAATCCGCTTTATGAGTATGGTAATGCTTACGAACCGAAGTATCTGATGGCTGATGAATACCTTTCGGGTAATGTCAGGGAGAAGCTGAGAATTGCAAAGAACTCGGCAGAACTCTATCCGGAAGATTATAAGGTCAATGTGGAAGCACTTCAAAAGGTGCAGCCGAAAGACCTGACTGCAAGTGAAATTTCCGTGCGACTTGGTGCAACTTGGCTGCCACCGGACGATGTGCAGGAGTTTATCTTTCATTTGCTTGAAACACCACGCTATGCACAGTGGAATATCAAAGTTCACTTCTCTCCATTTACGAGTGAGTGGAATATGGAGGGCAAATCTTACGACAAAGGAAATGTAAGGGCATATAACACTTACGGAACTTCCCGCATCAATGCCTATAAGATTATCGAGGAAACGCTGAACTTAAAAGATGTGCGTATCTTTGATTATATCGAAGATGATGAGGGAAAGAAAAAAGCTGTCCTGAATAAAAAGGAAACAGCGATTGCTCAGTCGAAGCAGGAAATGATTAAGCAGGAATTTCAGGACTGGATATGGTCTGACCCTGAACGAAGGGAAAGGCTTTGCAAATCCTACAATGAGAAATTCAATAGCGTCAGACCTCGTGAGTATGATGGAAGTCATATCATCTTCAATGGTATGAACCCTGAAATTGAACTCAGGGAACATCAGAAAAATGCGGTTGCCCATATCCTTTACGGAGGAAATACGCTTCTTGCACACGCAGTCGGAGCAGGAAAAACTTTTGAAATGGTAGCGGCAGCACAGGAGTCGAAAAGGCTTGGACTTTGTAATAAGTCACTGTTTGTTGTACCAAATCACTTGACCGAACAATGGGCGGCTGAGTATTTGCAGCTCTATCCAGCGGCGAATATCCTTGTCGCAACAAAGAAAGATTTTGAAACCAAGAATCGTAAAAAGTTCTGCGGCAGGATTGCAACCGGAGATTATGACGCCGTTATCATCGGACATTCACAGTTTGAGAAAATCCCGATGTCCATTGAAAGACAGAGGGCAATCTTAGAACAGCAGCTTGAGGAGATAACCGGAGGAATTGCAGAACTCAAGCGAAACCGAGGGGAAAACTTCTCCATAAAGCAGCTTGAAAAGTCAAAGAAATCTATCAAGCAGAAACTTGATAAACTCAATGACCAGACGAAAAAAGATGATGTTGTAACCTTTGAGGAACTTGGTGTAGACAGGCTTTATATTGATGAAAGCCATTATTACAAGAACCTTTATCTTTATACAAAAATGCGTAATGTGGGCGGTATCGCACAGACGGAAGCACAGAAATCTTCCGACCTCTTTATGAAGTGCCGTTACCTTGACGAGATTACCGGAGGACGAGGAACCGTATTTGCAACGGGTACACCTATCTCAAACAGTATGGTGGAACTCTACACGATACAGCGATATTTGCAGTACAACACGCTTGTGAAAAATGGATTACAGCACTTTGATGCCTGGGCTTCCACTTTCGGAGAAACTATTACGGCAGTGGAACTTACACCGGAGGGCTATACTTTAGTAGGACGATAAATAATGCGTTTCTAAATTGAAAATAGGCTATCAAAATCGGTCTTGGAACTTCAAAAAAATATTTTGATTTTCTTGAAAAACAGTTCCGCTTTGTACCCCTATTTTCTCCTATTAGCAGAGGGAGTAATCCCTGTAATGCTAAATCGGATTACATAAGGAAAGGAGGATAAGAGAATGTCAAGGAGTTCAAAGATTACAGCACTCTATGAGCGTTTGTCGAGAGATGATGATCTTAATGGTGAGTCAAATTCAATCACCAATCAAAAGCAATACTTGGAAGATTACGCCCGAAGAAATGGTTTTACGAATATCCGTCATTTTACTGACGATGGTTTTTCGGGTGTAAATTTCAATCGTCCGAGTTTTCAGGAGTTGATTAAGGAAGTAGAAGCAGGAAATGTCGCAACGATTATTGTTAAGGATATGAGCCGATTAGGGCGAAACTATCTGCAAGTCGGTTTTTATACGGAAGTTCTGTTCCCACAGAAAGATGTCCGTTTCCTTGCGATAAATAACAGTATCGACAGCAATAATGCTTCTGACAATGACTTTGCCCCATTTTTGAATATAATGAACGAATGGTACGCAAAAGACACAAGCAATAAAATCAAGGCTGTGTTTGACGCCCGTATGAAAGACGGAAAGCGTTGTAGCGGTTCAATTCCCTATGGATATAACCGATTAGCAACCGACAAACAAACGCTTGTCGTTGACCCTGTGGCTTCTGCGGTGGTAAAGCGTATCTTTTTGCTTGCCAACGAGGGCAAAAGTCCGAGAGCAATCGCTGAATTGCTTACCGAAGAAAAGGTTTTAATTCCGGCTGCACACGCAAAGGAATATCACCCCGAACAGTATAACGGAACAAAGTTTTCAGACCCGTATCTTTGGGGAATGTCAACCATAAGAGCGATTTTAAGCAGACAGGAATATCTCGGTCATACTGTTTTGCGTAAATCGGTCAGCACCAATTTCAAACTGCACAAAAGAAAGAATACCGATGAAGATGAACAGTATGTATTTTATAATACGCACGAGCCTATCATCTCGCAGGAACTTTGGGACAGCGTTCAGAAGCGAAAGAAACGAGCGAACAGGACAGCGGCAAGAGGAACGCATAGCAACCGTTTAAGCGGTTATCTGTACTGTGCGGATTGTGGCAGAAGAATGACCCTGCAAACGCATTACAGTAAAAAAGACCGTTCGGTGCAGTATTCTTACCGTTGCGGCGGATATGCAAGCAAAGTAAACTCCTGCTCTGCCCATTCAATTAGTGCTGATAATGTTGAAGCCTTGATATTATCGGCTGTCAAACGATTATCAAGATTTGTTCTGAATGACGAAGAAGCCTTTGCAAAGGAACTTCAAGCACTTTGGAATGAAAAGCAGACAGAAAAGCCAAAGCACAATAAATCGGAATTGCACCGTTTTCAGAAGCGATACGATGAATTGTCTAAACTTATTCGTGGCTTGTATGAAAATCTTGTTTCGGGATTACTGCCCGAAAGACAGTATAAGCAACTGATGAAGCAGTACGATGACGAACAGGCTGAGCTGGAAACGAAGATTGAGGAAATGGAAAAGGAACTTACCGAAGAAAAAGTAAATGCTGTTGATATTAAGCATTTCATTTCTTTAATTCGCAAGTGCAAAGAGCCGACAGAAATTTCCGATTTGATGTTTGCTGAACTCATTGACAAGATTGTGGTTTATGAAGCAGAGGGTGTGGGAAAAGCAAGGACACAAAAGGTTGATATTTACTTCAACTATGTCGGGCAGGTCGATATTGCCTATACAGAAGAAGAACTTGCTGAAATAAAGGCACAGGAAGAACAGATTGAGATGGAACGCTTGGCAAAACAGCGTGAGCGTGAAAAAGCCTACCGAGAGAAGCGAAAGGCGAAAAAACTCGCTGAAAACGGTGGAGAAATCGTCAAGACAAAGATATGTCCTCACTGTCAAAAAGAGTTTGTGCCTACAAGTAACCGACAGATATTCTGTTCAAAAGATTGTTGCTATCAGGCAAGGCAGGACAAGACAAAAGCCGACAGAGAAGCTGAAAAAGGAAATCATTATTATCGTCAGCGTGTCTGTGCTGTGTGTGGCAGTACCTACTGGCCTACACACAGTCAGCAGAAATTCTGTTCCGAAGAATGTCAAAAGATAAACCATAACGAGAAGTCTTTGGAATTTTATCACAAGAAGCAGAAGGAGAAATCAGAATGCAAAGATTTATTACAGACGAAAGAACTGGTATCCAGTACGAACTCATCGGAGATTATTACTATCCCTGCTTGACGATAGAAAACGAAGAACCGCCTACGCTCACAAAATACGGAAGAATGAGGGAAAGATATTTGAGGGAGCATAGGAAAGTCTTATATTGCAATCTGCTTACAAGCGGAAAGTTATATGAACACCTTGCTGAAATTGATACTTCGGCGTGTAATATGGCGGAGTATCTGATAAAGGAAATGGCAAGAAAACAAGGTGTGACGGAACAACTGAAAGCGGAGGATATGATGAGATGGGTCGGATTGATGAATAATATCCGAGCCTGTGCAGATGAGATTGTATTGAACGATATTGTGTATTCCTAATAGCATACCAGCCGAAAAGGAACTGCTGTCTTTACTGATGGCAGTTTTCTTTTTCGGGAAGTATTCAAGAAGTCATTAAGTCGTGAGTGTAATGGAAGTGGTTAAATTGAAAGTTCATAAAGATGGTATGATGTGTTAAAATGAGAGTGATGAATTGTAATTTTCCGCATTGAATATTAAGAGACTTGTAGGTGTAAGCCTTTTGCTGTTTTATTATATTCTTTCAAAAAATGAAAGCTAATCTTTGAATAAATATTTTTTGAATTTAAGTGACGCTTGACACATTTTTCCCGTTTATTAGGGTGAAAGGCCTTAATACAAGGGAAAGGAGGAGAAGCCTATGGATGATAAGCAGATATTAGATTTATATTGGGAGCGCTCCGAAGCTGCTATATCCGAAACTTCAAAAAAATACGGAAAGTATTGCAGATACATAGCCTTTAATATTCTTCACAATGACGAAGATAGCGAGGAATGTGTAAATGATACTTATTTAAGAGCTTGGAACAGCATACCGCCTAACCGTCCATCTGTCCTAAAAACTTTTTTAGGGAAGATTACTCGCAACCTATCTTTGGACAGGTACGAACTGCTTAATGCAAAGAAACGTAATGGTGGGCAAATGCCATTGGTTTTTGATGAAATACAAGAGTGCATACCATCGTTGGATAGTACAGAAAACATTGTTGAAGAAATCGCTCTAACGGATATTCTCAACCGCTTTCTTTCTTCCCTGTCATTAGAACAGCGAAAAATCTTTATGAGAAGATATTGGTATTTATCGCCCATTAAAGAAATTGCAACGGAATATGGTATGAGCGAGAGCAAAATCAAGATGTCATTATTTCGTTCAAGGAACGAACTCAAAAAATTGTTAGAGAAAGAAGGTATCTCTGTATGAAAGAAAAGAAACTTTTAAGGGCATTGGGAAATGTCGATAATCAGTATATTAAGGAGGCTGAACCTATGAAAAAAACAAGTAAAATAACTAATCGGCAAAAATGGGTGTCTGTTGCAGCTTGCTTCGTACTCGTTGCTGTGATTGGAGTGGGAGTTTTTCAAAGCAATCTGTTTGGTACAAAAAACGATATTGCCACGCTGAATGATGGAGAAACAATTACTTTTGTTAAAAATGACTTATCACAATCTTCAATTAACTTAAATGTAACAACAAGACCTTTGAGCGATGCTGAAATTGAAATGCTTTTTGCAGACTTGCCTGTTACCGCAGATGCTTATTTTGATGCTGACAATCATAATATTCTGGGTTTTGAGGGAAAAATTGATGATACAAGAATGGTAGTTTCTAAACAGGGTGTAAATCTATTAGATACTATCATTGATGGAAATACAATCACTTCAAGTGTAGACGGCGTTGATATCAACGCAGGATATTTCGTAACAAAGTCAAATAGTCAAGGTGTCAAAACCGTAATATATTATGCAACCTTTGATATGGGAGAGAACACTATTTATGTAGAGTATTCTGGCGTTGAAAATGAAAGTGAAACTGTAAAAAACAACTTGGCAGACACAATTTTGAAGTTGATTGAGAACGGTGCATTTGATTTGAGCCAAATCCAAGAATAATCTGCAAATTTCATATACTAAGAACTTGATGTAACACCCTATACCCTTAAAAAATAGGGAAAGTAATATAAAGCCCCAAAAAACAAGTCTAAAAAGCTCTATTAGAACGGTATCTTCGCTTTTTGCCTGTTCTTATGATTATAATTTTAGTGGTCACGTTTTTTGCTACTTGAATGACAGAAAACATCGTAGAAATACGGTGTTTTTTGTTGCCCCAAACCCTACAATTTCATACATAACCACAGGTTAGTACAAATACCTTGCGTGATTTTTTTGAAAGGCTTAGAAAGGCAATTTTGCCCGATTTTCGCCCCGAAAAATGACAGAAACAAGGCTCTGAGTATCTTTCCTGTGGTTTTTTTATTTTCAGACGGAAAGGAGGATTGATATGCCGAGAATGAGTAAGAAACGGAAACAAGATTGGGCATTGTTTCTGAACGAAAGAAATCGCATTACCTACAACGAACTTTGCAGAAAATGCAGTAATGACTGCAAGCAGAGTTTCCGTTGTATCGTGGTGCTTTGCCCTAAGTATTTATCGAAAAGGAGAACGAAGAAAAATGAAGCAAATGGAAAATGAAATGAATGTAAATGTCCCTCTCGAAGTTATTAAGGCAAGTGAGATTGAGCCGAAGGAAGTGAAATGGCTGTGGTATCCGTATATTCCGTACGGCAAGGTTACGCTGTTGCAGGGCGATCCGGGCGATGGAAAAAGCAAGTTAATGCTGTCAATCGCCGCACTGCTCTCTAAGGGCGAACCTCTGCCTTTTACTGAAACGGAAGAAAATGAGCCTATGACTATCATCTATCAGACAACGGAAGATGATGCAGACGATACGGTAGTACCCCGATTTAACTCTGCCGGTGGGAACGGAGAAAACCTTATCTTCATCAAGGAAGATGAAAAGTCTTTATCCTTTGGAGATAACCGTATTGCTGAAGCAATCGAAAAGTATCACGCAAAACTTTTAATTCTTGACCCGATGAGTTCCTATATCGGAGAGAACTGTTCAATGAACAATGCCAACGAAACAAGGGCAGAGTTTAATCACTTGATTGCAGTTGCAAAAAATACTGGCTGTGCCATCGTGATTATCGCCCATATGAACAAGATGAGAGATATAAATCCTCTTTATCGCACCAACGGTTCGATTGATATTGCGGGTGCTGCAAGAAGTATTCTTGCAATCACACGCACACCGAACAAAGAAGCACCAGCGGAACGATATATGGTGCAAGTGAAATCTAACCTTGCCCCGACAGGCTCGGCAATTCTTTTTGAGGTGGCAGAAAAGGGAGTGGACTTTATCTCTGAAATGGAAATGACAGCAGAAGAAGCGTTCCAATCCCTCGCACCCAAAATGGGCAGACCGAACGAAAAGGAAATCAAGGCGAAAGAATTTCTTTTGGAAATGCTGAAAGACGGAGAAATGCTTTCTTCGGATTGCGAAGAAAGACTTGAAGCCGCTGGGTTCAAAAAATCGACCATCAAAAAGGCAAAGAAGAAAGCAGGAGTTATCTCCCGAAAACAAGGCTTTCTGTGGTACTGGTCTTTGCCGATGGGCGATATACCGAGAGAATAAAAGCAGGCTGTCTGATGGCGGGACAGTCTGTTTTTATGATGGAGGTATCAAAAGGAGGTCAAGGGGGAACACCCTTGCCCACGACATCTTTGCAGACGAAGTCTGAAAGTGTCATAGTGGGTTACACACATTCAGAGAATGTTGTGTAATGGCTTCGCCCTGTCTGGAAAGGAGAGAAAAATGGCAAAAACCAATAAGGCGGATATGAGTTGTGCAAGGGTAAAACAGTACACCGCTTTTGATGTGAGCAAGGCGGAAAGGCACAATGAACGCAAGAATGAAACCTATGAAAATATGAATGTGATTACGGAACGCATAGCCCTTAATGTGCATTTCAAAAAACCGACTGTCCCAACCTATATGGAGCAGTTAAAGCAGATGGAAACAGACGGGTTAGTATCGCTTCGTGGACTGAGGAAAGACGCTACCCTTTTCAATGAGATTGTGATTGATGTGAATACGATGTACTTCGAGCGTAACGGTGGTTATGAATATGCAAAGCAGTTTTATGAAGAAGCCTATCATTTCATCGAAGAAAAATTCGGTGCTGATAATGTTATATCGGCAGTAATGCACGCTGATGAAATCAATGTAGCCGCAACCGAGGAACTGGGAAAAGAGGTTTACCATTATCATCTTCACGCAATGGTTCTGCCTGTTGTGGAGAAAGAAATCTTATGGAGTAAGCGTTGTAAAAACCCCGAACTGCGAGGAACGGTCAAGGAAGTGGTTAATCAGATAAGCCATTCAAAGAAATGGAAATCGGATATTCCAATGACCGATGAAAAAGGAAATCCATTGTTAAAGAAGAACGGCAAGCCGATGTTTCGAGCTTCGTACAGCATACTGCAAGATGAACTGTTTAATTATATGACGGAACGAGGGTTCAAAGGCTTTCAGCGTGGCGAATACGGAAGTACAGCAGAGCATTTAACTTCCCTGCAATATCAAATCCAACAGGACAAAGAACGATTGGAGAAGTTGCAGAAGCGTATTCAAAAGGAACAGGTTAAATATGAGCCTGCCCGTCATATCTCAAAGACCTTAAACGAGATTGACGGTATGGGACAGAAAACCTTTACGGGCAAGATGGCAATATCCAAAGAGGACTACTCACAACTGACTGCCCTTGCAAAAGAGGGAATTACCAGTCGTGCGGAAATCAATAAGTTGGAGCAGAGTGCAAATTATTACCGACAGAAATATTTTGACAGTGCAAACGCATTGGAGAGAATGAAAACCAAATACAACGAACTGAAAGAAAAGTGCAGACCTTTTCTTGAAGCGTTGGAGCATTTCCCCGAAGTTGCTAAACTTTTTACCGAAAAAGTGAAGCAACTTTTTTCTTTTAAGGAAGCACAGGAACGAGCCGAAAAAGAAGCGAGGGAAAAAGAAAGACAAGAGCGTATTAAGGCACGAAGAAACAAGCGTGGTATGGAAAGATAACCATTTCCATTATACTCACGACTTAATGACTTCTTGATATGTTCCGATGAAACAGGCTGTATTTGTGGGGTGTTCCAAACGGAATGCCCCACAGTCAATTTATGAAAAGGAGAAACGGACTATATGAAAGAAAACACTTTATCTTATACAACGCGAATAGGCAAAACAACTTTTATTGTCAATGTGAAGCAATCGGAAAGTGCGAAGAAGCCTTTGAATACGGTGTTTCAAGAAATATGCCGACACGAGATGTTAGGCGTTTTTTCAGCAGATAAATATTTGAATTTAGAAAACTTACAAAAATCATCTTGACAAACTCGTTCCCGAAGGAACGGGATACCGAGCAAAGACAAGGTTCGCAAAATTCTATAACTTGCCTGAACTAATGGCAATGTTCAAGGAGATAGCGGACATTAAGACAGCGGATATGTTGAACCTGCCAGTACCGGAAGCAAAGTACCATAACATTGCAGTAAAGCCGTCGGAAATGCAGAAGGAAATGGTTGCTTCCCTTGCAGAGAGAGCCGAGCAGGTGCGTGGCGGCGGTGTGGATTCAAGCGTAGATAATATGCTGAAAATCACAAATGACGGAAGAAAACTGGCTCTTGACCAGCGTATGCTAAACGATATGCTGCCTGATTTTGAGGGCAGTAAAATCAATGCCTGCGTCGATAACATCTATCGGATATGGAAAGAAAATGCCGACAAGAAATCGGCACAGCTTGTATTCTGCGACTTGTCCACTCCGAAGAATGACGGCACATTTTCCGTCTATAACGACATCAGGAAGAAGCTAATTGAGAGAGGTATTCCTGAAAGTGAAGTGAAGTTCATACACGAAGCCGACACGGATATGAAGAAAAAAGAACTGTTCCAAAAGACCCGCAAGGGAGAAGTCAGGGTGCTTCTTGGCTCTACTCAGAAGATGGGAGCAGGAACGAATGTACAGGACAAACTTATCGCACTTCACGACGTGGATTGTCCGTGGCGACCTTCAGATGTAGGACGGATTTTGCGGACATTCAAAATAAAAAAGAATGTGGAGGTAACAGACAATGGCAAAATCATTATTTGAGGAACTGGGCGGCAAATACGAAAGGCAAGGGGATTATTTGATACCGTGCTTAACTGTACCCGCCGAAGAAGAACAGGCAATAGGCATCTGGGGGCAACGGCATTTAGATTATCTAAAACAGTACCGTAAAGTTACATACACCAATCTTCTTACAAGCGGCAGGCTAAACGCCTACCTTGCCGACATCAACAGACAGGCACAGGAACGCTTTGAAAGGCTCATAGAGGGTATGAAACAGGCACAGGGCATAACGGAACAGCTAAAGGCAGAAAACGCCTTAGAATGGACAGGATGCCTCAATAACATAAGGGCTTGTGCGAGGGAGATTGTGGAAAAGGAAATTATTTTTGCATAAACAGATGATTAGTGGCAGGGGGAAATCCTGCCGCTTTTTCTGCTTTAGTTTGTCAGCTTGACAAATAAAGGGTTAAGGAATATAATTAGATTCAGTATTATACAAGGAGTTAATAAATATGCGGCAAGGTATTCTTAAATAAACTGTCAATTTGATAGTGGGAACAAAAAGTAGCAGTCCCGTTTCACTTTTAATATGGGGCTTAGTTTTTTGTACCCAGTTTAAGAATACTTTTATCATGTAATTTTATATGCCCGAAAACATATAAGTGTTTTGGGGCTATTGGAGTTATTTACCCAGTGATAGGAGTATTTATCACTGGGTATTTTTATGCCCTTTTTTGGGTGTTGATAGGAGGAAAATCACATGAAAATAATTAACTTAGGCATTCTGGCTCACGTTGACGCAGGAAAGACAACATTAACGGAAAGTTTATTGTATACCAGTGGTGCAATTGCAGAACTAGGGAGCGTAGATGAAGGCACAACAAGGACAGATACAATGAATTTGGAGCGTCAAAGGGGAATCACTATCCAGACAGCAGTGACATCTTTTCAGTGGGAGGATGTAAAAGTCAACATTATAGATACGCCAGGCCATATGGATTTTTTGGCGGAAGTATACCGTTCTTTATCCGTATTAGACGGAGCAGTATTATTAGTTTCTGCAAAGGATGGCATACAGGCACAGACCCGTATACTGTTTCATGCACTACAGATAATGAAGATTCCGACAATTTTTTTCATCAATAAAATTGACCAAGAGGGGATTGATTTGCCAATGGTATATCGGGAAATGAAAGCAAAGCTTTCTTCGGAAATTATAGTGAAGCAAAAGGTTGGGCAGCATCCCCATATAAATGTAACGGACAATGACGATATGGAACAGTGGGATGCGGTAATTATGGGAAACGATGAACTATTAGAGAAATATATGTCAGGGAAACCGTTTAAAATGTCAGAACTGGAACAGGAAGAAAACAGGAGATTCCAAAACGGAACGTTATTTCCCGTTTATCACGGAAGCGCTAAAAACAATCTGGGGATTCGGCAGCTTATAGAAGTAATTGCCAGTAAATTTTATTCATCAACGCCTGAAGGTCAATCTGAACTATGCGGGCAGGTTTTTAAGATTGAATATTCAGAGAAAAGGCGGCGTTTTGTTTATGTGCGTATATATAGCGGAACATTGCATTTGAGGGATGTTATTAGAATATCTGAAAAAGAGAAAATAAAAATCACAGAGATGTGTGTTCCGACAAACGGTGAATTATATTCATCCGATACAGCCTGCTCTGGTGATATTGTAATTTTACCAAATGATGTTTTGCAGCTAAACAGTATTTTGGGGAACGAAATACTGTTGCCGCAGAGAAAATTTATTGAAAATCCTCTCCCTATGCTCCAAACAACGATTGCAGTAAAGAAATCTGAACAGCGGGAAATATTGCTTGGGGCACTTACAGAAATTTCAGATGGCGACCCTCTTTTAAAATATTATGTGGATACTACAACGCATGAGATTATACTTTCTTTTTTGGGGAATGTGCAGATGGAAGTCATTTGTGCCATCCTTGAGGAAAAATATCATGTGGAGGCAGAAATAAAAGAGCCTACTGTTATATATATGGAAAGACCGCTTAGAAAAGCAGAATATACCATCCACATAGAAGTCCCGCCAAATCCTTTCTGGGCTTCTGTCGGGTTGTCCATAGAGCCGCTCCCTATTGGAAGCGGAGTGCAGTATGAAAGCAGAGTTTCACTTGGATATTTAAATCAATCGTTCCAAAATGCGGTTATGGAGGGGGTTCTTTATGGCTGCGAGCAGGGGCTGTATGGATGGAAAGTGACAGACTGTAAAATCTGTTTTGAATATGGATTGTATTATAGTCCTGTAAGTACCCCCGCAGACTTTCGGCTGCTTTCCCCTATCGTATTGGAGCAGGCTTTAAAAAAAGCAGGGACAGAACTATTAGAGCCATATCTCCACTTTGAAATTTATGCACCGCAGGAATATCTCTCACGGGCGTATCATGATGCTCCAAGGTATTGTGCAGATATTGTAAGTACTCAGATAAAGAATGACGAGGTCATTCTGAAAGGAGAAATCCCTGCTAGATGTATTCAAGAATACAGGAACGATTTAACTTATTTCACAAATGGGCAGGGAGTCTGCTTGACAGAGTTAAAAGGATACCAGCCAGCTATTGGTAAATTTATTTGCCAACCCCGCCGCCCGAATAGCCGTATAGATAAGGTTCGGCATATGTTCCACAAGTTAGCTTAACAGCTTGCAAAAGTCATATAAAATGAGATTTGAAAGGATTAGAGACTAATTATGATGAAATGCGAATGGATATTGTGTCCTGTTTGTGGGAGCAAAACCCGTAATAAAATTAGGAAGGACACTGTTTTGGAGAATTATCCCCTTTATTGTCCAAAATGCAGACAAGAAAGATTGATTAAAGTTGACAACTTGAAGATAACTGTCATCAAAGAGCCAGACGCTTAAGACGCAGAGCCGATGAAATTGTGGAACAATTCACGAATCATCGGCTCTTTTTGTTTCGTATTTGAAAGAACAAACTCACCAAATAAAAAAAACGATATTCGGGTGGGTTATTTTGTTATACCCTAAATTACCCTCTGAATTTGTTTTTAAATTTGGAGGGATTTTTTTATGTCCTTTTTTCGGGCAGTTATCTATCTGCTCATACGAAGCAAAATTTATCAATACATAGCATATCAGAGAACGGCAGGAAACCAGTTAAAAAAATTTCTGCCAGTGCAACGGTACTTCTCACCTTGAAAGTAGAAGTACAATCTCCATACAATAGAATTACTATTTCCTATAACCGTAAAGGTCACAGAGCCTTTGCGGTTTTTCTTTTGTCGATTTTTGTTGGAAAGTGCCGTAGGGCTGTTTCTGATATGCGGTGTCGTTCTCCGCCTCTCCATCTGGATTTTTTACATTTCAAAAATTCAGATGGGAGGTATTTATGGTGAAATATGCACCAAGAAAGGTATATATCAGAGAAAGTGGCGGCTATGTGGAATTATCCTACACGGAGTTCTGCCGTTGCAGGGAATCCGACCAGACCTATATGGACAAGCTGTTTATCCCCATTCAAGGCTGTCTGCTTGAAGTCGTGAGGGAGCAATACACAGACTTCTACCGTGACAAGGAACGGTGGCGTTATCTGCAAAAATTAGATACAAAGAATAGACTGCTATCTCTCGACGGATTTACGGACAGCGAGGGGAATCCTCTGGACTTTATCACTGATGAAGCGGTGGACATTGCAGAAACCGTTGTCAATGCGGTCATGGTGGACAGGCTGAAAGCCGCCCTGCCTTTGCTGTCGGATAGTGAACAGGAGCTGATACAGGCAATCTTTTTTGACGGACTTTCCGAGCGTGAAGTCGGGGCGAGGTTGGGCATAACCCAGAGCGTTGTAAACAAACGCAAAGCCAGAATCCTAATAAAACTAAGAAAGATAATAGAAAATTAAAATTTAAGGCGTTCAGCCCCCTTGTTTTTTCCTTTGGGAAGATGAGGGGGCTTTTCTCTGCCCTCTCAATCAATTCTGATTGGAGGAAGTAAGAATGGCATACAACCACGGACGGGAGGACAGGAAATGGCGTATCTGGAAAGAAGCGGAGGAAAAGCTGCTGCGTGAGTGCGGCGTTGATGAAGCGACCATTGAGCAGATACGCATGGCGGACAGGGCAGACTTCAATTCCAACAGGCGGTTTTACCGATGGACGAATGACGTTGCGGAATATCTTGAGGACATGGCAGGCAGGGAGCGGCAGGCGGAAGTGGGTACGGTTGCGGAGTTACTGGAAGAGATTGAGAGCGAAAATCTCTATCAAGTATTAGTCACGGTGGACGGGCGTACCTTGAAAATCGTCCTGCTGAAAATGCAGGGGTATTCCACAAAGGAGATTGCCCCGCTTGTGCATTTGACGACTGGTGCCATCTATGCGAGGTTAGACCATCTGCGGAAGAAGCTGCGGAAAATTTTATAGCTTCTAAAACAGCCTGCCATCCTGCGGGCTACTGGGTGAGGGATGGAAATCCCCTCACTCATTTTTTGCAGGAGGACAACAGGATGGCATACAGGGTTAAGGCATACACGCTTCGGGAGGAATCCACGGAAAGCGGCACAAGGTATTTTATCAGCTTTAAGGACGGGCAGGGCAAATCCCACGAGTTGGAAGTGTCGGAACAGTTCTTTATGGAGTTTCGGCAGATGGAGCGCAGGAACAGGAATCTTTTCTAATGGGACGAGCGGCACAGGGAGTTTAACGAGGTATGGGACGAAACCCTTTACAGACGGGCGTTGCGTGTGCCTAAGAGCCTTGATGAACGCATGGTTGAGGAAGAACGGAATGAAACGCTCTATAAGGCGGTTGGGAGCCTTCCAGAGATACAAAGGCGGCGTTTCCTGCTCTACTACGAGTATGAGTTCAATTTTTACCAAATCGCCGCTATGGAGCATTGCACCGCTTCGGCAATACAGAAATCTGTTGCGATTGCAAAGGAGAAAGTAAAGGCGGAAATTGAAGAAATATCTCCAACCGTGACCGACACCGCCCGAAAAAGAAATCTGTTTTTTATTTGTGTGGGATTGGCGGCATTACATACTCTCACTTTTTTCCGTGGGAGTAAATCTATTTTTAAGGAGGTCAACGCCTATGTGCAACGAAAACAAAGACACCGCCCGAAAGGAGGAAAGCCATGCAGAAGTTACAGACAGTCAACGCCGAAACGCTCCTTTATGAACCGCTTGAGAAACCATCCTTTGTGGTGGACAGCCTTATCCCGACAGGCTTATCGCTGTTCTGCGGCTCACAGAAGATAGGCAAAAGCTGGCTCATGCTGAAGCTATGCTTATGCGTGTCGCAGGGAATCCCTTTATGGGATATGCCGACAATGGAGGGCGATGTGCTTTACCTCTGCCTTGAGGACACGTTCTGCCGCATACAGGACAGGTTATTTCGTTTGACGGACGAAGCAAGCGGGCGGCTCCACTTTGCCGTGGCAAGCTGCAAGCTGTCAGACGGTCTTATCGTGCAGCTTGAAGATTATCTGAAAGATTACCCAGACAGCAGGCTCATTGTCATTGATACCTTGCAGAAAGTCCGTACAGCTTCAAAAGACAATGCCTATGCAAGCGACTATGGGGACATCTCCCTCATCAAAGACTTTGCCGACAGGCACTCTCTGGCGGTCATTGTCGTACACCACATCCGAAAGCAGAATGACAGCGACGTGTTCAACAAGGTGTCTGGGACGACAGGATTAACGGGGAGTGCGGACGCTACCTTTGTTCTGGAAAAGGAGAAACGTGCGTCTGACACCGCCAAGCTGTATGTGACGGGCAGGGACACGCCTTATCAGGAATACACGCTGCGTTTCCGTGATTGCCGTTGGGAGCTTGTGGAGCGGAAAACGCAGGAGCAGCTTGCGAAAGAAACGATACCAGATGTCCTTTTTCGGTTGGTGGATTTTATGAGGGATAAGGAAGAATGGATAGGCACGGCAACGGAACTGTTAGCCGCTATGGGGGAAACGGAAACCATACCCACGGTGATTACGAAATGGCTGAATGAATACCGCACCACATTTTTAAGCGAGAACCGTATCTGCTACCAGTACAGCCGCAGGAAAGACGGCAGGCGGATTGCCCTTGCAAGGAGGGCGGGTGACAGCGGTGATGGTGGTGACAGCGATATTAGGATACCCCCCTGTTACTGTCATTGACGCTTAAAGCCATGTAAAGCTGGCGGCTCTGCCCTGCGGGTGACAGCAGTGACGGTGGTGACAGTGATTTTAGGATACCCTGCCGCTGTCATCCCTACGGGAGAACACCCCGTAAACGCAAAATGCAGGCGTGAGATTTACTCGCCCTTTTCGGTCGTGTAAAACCACCCCTGCGGTCAGAAAAATCATTCCGATTTTTCCGACTGCGTTTACAGGGTGTAACACACTACACTTTGCCCTGCAAAGTCGTGTGCCAGACGTTCCCTCTGGACTCCCTTAAGGCAGGGCTGTGCCCTGCTATCCTACGCCTTACGGCTTCGGATAAAAGAATGGCGGCATGACGGTGACGGCTCTTGCGAGGGGGGTATCCCAAAAACACCGTCATCATCGACATGACCGTCATGCAGGGGGTGAGGGTGACAGTTGCGGCAGTCGGCAGGGGGTATCCCAAAACTGCTGTCACCACCGTCACCGCTGTCACCCCAAAGGACGGTCACCCGCCGAAAGAAAGGAGGAATCCGCCTATGCCTTATGCAATCCTGCGTTTCCAGAAACGAAAAGCGGGCGGCGTTGCGGCTTGTGAACGCCACAACGAGCGGAAGAAAGAAGCCTACAAAAGCAACCCAGATATAGATATGGAACGCTCTAAAAACAATTACCATCTCATAGCACCACCAAAGTACACCTACAAGAAAGAGATTAACCGCATGGTAGCCGAAGCGGGGTGCAGGACAAGGAAAGACAGCGTGATGATGGTGGAAACGCTCATCACAGCTTCACCAGAATTTATGAACCAGTTACCGCCCGAAGAACAAAAAGCGTATTTCCAGACGGCTCTTGACTTCATTTCGGAGCGTGTTGGAAAGCAGAATATCCTCTCCGCTGTCGTCCATATGGACGAGAGAACGCCCCATATGCACCTCTGCTTTGTGCCGATTACGCCAGACAATAAGCTGTCAGCGAAAGCTATCTTAGGCAACCAGAAATCATTATCCGAGTGGCAGACCGCCTACCATGAGCGGATGTCCTCACGGTGGAATCAGCTTGAACGGGGGCAGTCCTCAATGGAAACCAAGCGGAAACACGTCCCCACATGGCTCTATAAATTAGGCGGCAGGCTTGATAAACAGTATGAAGAAATCGTGTCTGCCCTATCCGACATCAACGCCTTTAACGCAGGGAAGAAAAGGGATAAAGCGTTAGATTTACTCTCTGCATGGCTGCCAGACGTGGAGAAATTCTCTAAGGAAATCGGGAAACAGCAGGCGTATATCGACAGTTTGAAAGAGAGAATTGGGCAGGAATCAGACTATGCGGGGCGTATGCGTGATGAAAAGTACGAGCAGGAACTAAAGGTGCAGAAAGCGAATCAGAAGATATTTGAATTGCAGAGAACCAACGAGCAGATGGGGCGGCTGCTGTCAAAAATACCGCCCGAAGTGTTGGAAGAATTGCAGAAAAATCATAGAAGCAGAGCGAAAGAAAGGTAGATATGTGAATGAAGAAACAGGATTTTAAGGTGTTAAAGACCAAAGACTTGTACCCGTTCCCCGACAATCCGTTTCATGTGGCAGAAGATGAAACACTGTCAGAGTTAGCGGAAAGCATCAAGGAATTTGGCATTGTCACGCCGATAATCACACGCCCGAAAGAGGACGGGGACGGTTATGAAGTGATTGCAGGACAGCGGCGTGTCCGTGCTTCTGAACTTGCAGGGATAAATACCGTGCCTGCGTTTGTCCTGCCCTTAGACCGTGACCGAGCCATCATCACCCTTGTAGACAGCAATTTGCAGCGTGAGAATATCCTGCCATCGGAGCGGGCGTTTGCTTACAAGATGAAATCCGAAGCCATGAAGCGGCAGGGTTTCCGCACAGACTTAACCTCGTCACAAGTTGTGACGAAGTTGCGGACGGACGACAAGGTGGCACAGGGCTTCGGCGTGGGCAGGATGACCGTGCAGCGTTTTATCCGCCTGACGGAACTGATACCGCCGATTTTGCAGATGGTGGACGAGGGGAAAATCGCCCTCACGCCTGCGGTGGAACTGTCCTTCTTGAAGAAAGACGAGCAGGAAAACCTCTTTGCCACGATGGAGAGCGAAGAAGCAACGCCCTCACTCTCACAGGCACAGCGGATGAAACAGTTAAGCCAGAGCGGGCGGCTTGACATGGATACGATATTTGCGATTATGACGGAGGAAAAGGGCAACCAGAAAGAAACCTTGAAAATCAACACAAGCAAGCTGAAAAAATACTTTCCGAAGAACACAACGCCGAAGCAGATGGAGGAAACCATCATCAAACTTTTGGAGCGTGAGTTGCAGAGGAAACGCAACCGTGACAGCCGCTAATCTTCTTTTTTCGGGAAGTAAATACAGAGAGTTGAGGTATGGAGAATGAGAGAAATCCAGTATGAAATCGTAAAGGAAATCGCAGTATTGTCTACGGGCGACAGTGGCTACACAAAGGAAATCAATCTCATTTCATGGAATGGGAAAGAGCCGAAGTATGACATCCGCAGCTTTTCCCCGAACCGTGAAAAGTGCGGCAAGGGAATCACGCTGAACGCTGATGAAGCGGCGGCACTCCTTAAAGCATTACAGAAAGAATTAAACAGCGAGGATTAATGGTATCTGATTGGCAGGGCGGGGACATTTCCAAACTCTTCCCTGCCCTGTCTGGAAAGGAAGATTTAAGTATGGGCGAGGATAAGAAAGCAGATAAAAAGAGAAAGCGTATCGTGCCAAAAGCACCAGTGCAGATGATAATCAGCCGTGAATATGTCGGCACACAGACCGTTACAGAAGCGTTTGTCCCGATTATCTCCGAGGATATTCGGAAGAAGATTGCCGAGGGCGACACCTTCGACAATGAGGGGCTGTCCGCTTAGAATGTACGCAATGGGACATGAAAACAGATAGGACAGATACGGAGGTTTTACAGTATGGCAGGAATCAAAGAAGAAAAGAAAATCTATTTAGTCGGCATTTATTGCCGCTTATCTAAAGACGATGGTACGGATAACGAGAGTGCGAGCATTGCGACACAGAAATCCATCCTCACGGATTATGTGAAAAAGCAGGGATGGCACATAGCAAAAACGTATGTGGACGATGGTTATTCTGGTACAAATTTCCAAAGACCAAGTTTCCAGAATATGATAAAAGACATTGAAAGCGGTCTGATAAACTGCGTGATTACGAAAGATTTATCCCGTCTGGGGAGAAACTATCTTGATTGTGGGTTATATCTGGAAGTTTTCTTCCCAGAGCATAACGTGAGGTATATAGCGGTCAATGACGGCGTAGATACCTTGAATAAATCTGCTATGGACATCACGCCTTTCCGCAACATTTTAAACGAAATGTATGCCGCTGACATATCTGTTAAGATAAAATCGGCATATCGGGCGAGGTTTCAACAGGGGAAATTCATGGGAACTACCGCCCCTTATGGCTATATCAAAGACCCTGCCGACCACAACCATCTGCTGATAGATGATAAAGTGGCACATGTTGTAAAAGAGATATTCGACCTTGCATTAAAAGGGAATGGAGTTGCCAAAATTTGCAGACATCTTAATAAACAGCATATCCTACGCCCTGCCGCTTATGCGGCGGAGCGTGGCGAAACAGGCTTTGAACGTCATTTTGAGGGGAACGAGGACAAACGCTATATTTGGAGTGGGAACAGCGTGAGGAGCATTTTAAGAAGCCCGATATATGCGGGAAATCTTGTAGGCTACAAACGGATTGCCGCCAATATGAAAAGCAAGAAACGCCCCTCTAAGCTGCCCGAAGAATGGGAAGTGATACCCAATACCCATGAGGGAATAGTCACGCAGGAGGAATTTGATATTGTCCAACAGCTTATTACAAGTCGTAGGCTTCCACAGAACAAGGGAGGATTTGTAAATATTTTTGCAGGCGTTATCAAGTGTGTGGACTGCGGATGTGCTCTGCGGGCAATGAACGTACACAGGAGGAAACGCCCAGAGATTATCGACTGTGTACAGTATTCATGTAATAATTATGCAAGAAACGGAAGAAGCGAGTGTAGTGCCCACAATATAGAAGCAAGGGATTTATTCAATGCCGTTCTTGCCGACATCAACTGTTTTGCGGATATGGCAGTGAATGATGAAAAGGCGGTCAGGGCCATAGAAAAGCGGCTCACGGAAACAGACCAGAGCAGGGCGAAAGCATTAGAGAAAGAACGTAAGAAGCTGAACAAACGCCTTGCGGAACTGGACAGGCTGTTTTCCTCTCTCTACGAGGATAAGGTCATGGAGCGTATTACCGAGCGGAATTTTGAGATGATGTCGGGGAAATACCAGAAAGAGCAGCTTGAAATTGAAGCAAGGCTGAAAGAGGTGACGGAAACTCTTAATGAAAGCTACGAGAAATCACGGGGAATCCGTGACTTCCTCGCCCTTATCCGAAATTATCAAGGCTTAAAAGAACTGGATGCAACAGTTATAAACGCACTCATAGACAAGATACTTGTTTCGGAGCGTGAGAAGATGGCAGACGGAACAGTGAAGCAGGAAATCAAGATTTACTATAAATTCATCGGCTTTGTCGATGAATTACATATCATACCTACAAAACGGTGGGCAGCAATGCCCGCTAAAAATTGTACGGTGTGCGGCGTTGAATATGTCCCGGGCTCTGGTGCATCAAGGTATTGTCCTGCTTGTGCCAAGAAGATACGGAGGGAGAAATCAAACGAGAGCAAACGCAGGAGCAGAGAACAGAAAAGGATAGCATGTATGAACTGTCCGCAAAAAATGACCGACTGATTTGGAGCAGCGTTCCGGTAGAATTGTCCGTCAGGGCAATGAAAATCCGCAGGTAGATATTTACCGCTATGTAACAGAGCAGACCTTTGATGCATACCTCTATCAGCTTGTGGAAGGTAAGCAGAAGTTCGCAAGTCAGATTATGACGAGCAAATCTCCGGTCAGGTCGGCAGAGGATATTGATGAAACCGCACTGTCCTATGCGGAGATAAAAATGCTTGCAACAGGCAATCCGTATATCAAAGAAAAGATGGACTTAGACATTCAGGTGCAGAAGCTGAAGATGTTAAAATCCAATTTCTTATCGGAGAAATACGGACTGGAAGATAAGGTCATCAAGTTCTACCCACAACAGATTGCTTACTTAAAATCCCGTGTAGAGGGACTTACAAAAGATGTTGAAACAGCAAAATTACACCCGAAACCGATAGACGAGCAGCCGCTTGGAATGATGGTATCGGGTGTTTCTTATTCCGAAAAAGCCGAAGCAGGTCAGGCAATCATCAATGCCTGCAAGTCAATGAACAGTCCCGATGCGATACCACTTGGCGAGTACCGTGGCTTTCAAATGGAACTGTATTTTGATACGGTGCAGCGTAATTATGTTGTGAAACTGAAAGGCGAAACGAGCAGAGATGTACCGCTTGGCGACGATGCTCACGGTAATATCGTGAGAATAGATAACGGCATAGAACGCTTTGAGGAAGCACTTGCTGATACGAAAAACAGCCTTGAAAATACGGAGAAGCAGTTTGAAACAGCGAAGCAGGAAATCGAAAAGCCGTTTGCAAAGGAGGAAGAATTGAGGGCAAAAACTGCCCGACTTGATGAGCTGAATATCCTGCTCAATATGGATAAAAAGGAAAATGAGATTGTCGGCGGAGAGCCTGATGAGGGCGAGCCAGTCGGCGGCAGAAAGGAGAAATCGTATGAGAGATAAACAGGAAGGCGGTGGTCGATATGCCATTTATCGCACCTGAGTTAATCATTCAGGCGAAGCAGATGGACTTATTAACCTACCTGAAAAATTATGAACCGTATGAGCTGGTTAAGTTTTCGGGGAACACCTATTGCACCAGAACCCACGACAGTTTGAAGATTTCAAACGGGAAATGGATATGGTGGTCGAGAGGTATCGGTGGCAGGAGTGCTTTGGATTATCTGATTAAGGTCAAAGGTTACAGCTTCCTTGAAGCGGTGGAAACCATTATCGGACACACAGCGATTCAGGCTCCGGACTATGAAAAACCACAGCCAAAAGAGGAAAATAAACCGCTTCTTCTCCCTGAAAAATGTGCTTCCAATATAGTGATTACAGAGTATCTTTTCGGGAGAGGAATAGATTTTGAAATCATCAATTACTGTATCTCTAATGACCTTATCTTTGAGAGCCTGCCGTATCACAATGTTGTGTTTGTAGGCTATGACGAGAAGAAAGAACCCAAATATGCAGCCTACCGTTCCACGAATAAGCGTAGGATTATGGGCGATTGCAGTGGCAGTAAAAAAGATTATTCTTTTCGGCTTGGTAAGGAAAACTTGGAGGAAGTACACCTCTTTGAGTGTGCCATTGACTTGTTATCCTATGCCACGCTTGCAAAATTGAACGGGCAGGATTGGAAAGAAATGAGCTTTGTTTCGCTGTCTGGGGTGTATTCTCCGGCAAAGAAAATTGAGGACAGTAAAGTGCCGATTGCACTGGAAAAGTATCTTGGCAGTAACCCATCTGTTAGGAAAATCCGTATCCATTTTGACAATGATATAGCGGGCAGAAAGGCAGCACAGACCTTAAAAACTATTCTGCCGGATAAGTATGAAATCGTTGATGAGCCACCAAAAGCAGGTAAGGACTTCAACGATTTTCTTTGTATGCGGATGGGAATTTACAATAAAAAAACACACGAAAGGAATGAAGAACGATGAATGATTCTAAGATTAAAGTTCTCTTGGTAGAACCGGAAAAGTACCCGAAGGAAATTGTAATCGACGACAGTCTGGAAGCAATGCAGGAGGTTGTCGGAGGGGATATTGAGGAATATATGCCCTTTGATGATGACGTTGCAATCATCTGTAATGAGGAAGGAAAGATGAGAGGACTTTCGCTTAATCGTGCTGTTTATGTGCAGGACAACGATAAGAAAGAGATGGTTGACATTATCTGCGGCAAGTTCTTTATCTGTTATGCACCGCCTGAGAGTGAGAGCTTTCAGAGCTTGCCGGACGATATGATGAAGAAGTATAAGGAACAGTTCAAGTATCCTGAACGCTTTTCTAAGGATGTGGGCGGCAATATCGTGGCTGAACCTTTTAAGCCGAAATCAAAGGATTATGAGAGATAGCAGCCTGAGAACGGGGCAACCCGGAGGAGATGTTTATTCTTAGCGAGCAGACCATTTGGATAAACACAGTTTCCCAAACGGTAAAAGGCTCGTTAGGGGTTGCCCCTAATACCCCGTGAGAAAGGAGAACTTGATTTGAGAGAGTTATTACTTATCGCCGCCGGAACACTGCTCGGCAGTTGTCTTGGCGTTACGATGATGTGTTTATTCCAGATTAACAAAGATTGCAGAGTAAAGAGAAAGGAAGATACCGATTATGAGAAAGAGAAACATTCAGAAGATTGTACGCTTTAACCGCAAGGAAGCACAGGATTTGGCAGCAAAGGCAAAGAAGGCTTGTCTTTCCGAAGCAGGACTTATCCGTTTGCTTATCAGAGGTTACGAGCCGAAAGAGAAACCCGATGACCGCTTCTATGATGTGATGAGGGAACTTTCCTCTATCGGTAATAACATCAATCAGCTTGCAGCTAAAGCTAATACGCTTGGTTTCATTGACGCACCTATGCTGAAGAATGAAGCTGCGAAGTGGAATAAGTTCCAGTCAGAGATTGAAAGGACATATCTTCGTCCAAATCAGAGCGAAATGAAATGGCAGTAACAAAGTTGTGGTCGGTAACAGAAAGGCTCGGTCAGGTCATTGACTATGCGACCAATCCCGAAAAGACTTCTGCCAAAATCAAAAGGGAGTTTTCACAGGAACAGTATCAGGCTCTTGCAGATGTCATTGCTTATGCAAAGGACGAAGAAAAAACAGAGCGAGAGTTCTATGTTGAGGGTATCAACTGTAATGTGGCGATTGCCCGTGACCAGTTCATAACGGTTAAGGAACAGTACCAAAAGACAGACGGTATCCAAGCCTATCACGGATATTTGAGCTTCAAGGAAACGGATATATCTCCTGAGATGGCACAGAAAATCGGAATGGAGTTTGCAAATGAAGTGTGGGGAAAAAGATTTCAGGTCGTTGTGACAACCCACCTGAACACAAAGCACCTGCACTGCCATTTTGTCATCAACTCTATTTCTTTTGTCGATGGCAAACATTTGTGGGGCGAGGAAAAAGCGTGGTTCAAATTCCGAAAGGTTGCAGACAGGATTTGTGAGAAGTACGGACTTTACTATGACCCGAATCCGAACCGCAGTAAGCAGTTGGAGTATCTGACGATGAAGGAAAAGGCAGGTATGCCGACACGCTACTCGGTTGCAAAAGAAGCCATTGACTATGCTATCGACCACAGCAAGACCCTGAAAGAATTTCAGTTTGCTCTCAAGGAAATGGGATATGCCTATAACCTGAGTCCAAGCCGAAAATACTGGACGGTCATTCCAAAGGGATACGATAAGCCGATACGACTGAAAAATCTCGGAGCAGATTATACCAATGACCGGATTGTAGAGCGTATCAAAGAAAATCGTAACAGATGGGCAGAGATTGAGCCGTTCCAGAGGGCGACTTATAAGCCAAGACAGTACCGTATGCAGACCAGAGGGCAGAAGCTGAAAAAGAAAGGCGGACTTTATGGGCTGTATCTGTATTACTGTTACAGACTCGGTTATCTGCCCAAGTATAAGAAACAGAATAACGCAAGGCTTCATTATCTCTTGAAAGATGATTTAATGAAGCTCGATAAGATTACTGATGAAGTAAGGCTGCTCGGACGAGAAAATATTTCCACGGACGAACAGCTTTTTTCATATAAAACTTCCTTAGAGAAGCAGATGGAAAATCTTGTTGCCGGAAGAACACATCTCCGAAAAAAGATAAGAACAAATATTGATGATGGTCAGCTTCAGGCGGCAAAAGATGAAATCGCTTCTATCAACGGAGAATTGAAAAAACTCCGACGGGAAGTAAAACTCTGCGAGGATATTGCGGAGAGGTCAAAGGTTATGGAAGAAAACCTTGAGCATATCGAAACAGAGGAAGAAAAACAGCAGAGAAAGGAGAAATCACGCTATGAACAACGGTGGTGACGCAGCAGAGCAGGTCGTTAGGCTTTCGCTTGAAGGATTTGAAGTTGCTGCAAGATTAAGCGGTTCGGCGGCGAAGAATATCGCATTGCTTTTGGTATCGGTTCTGAAGCAGGAACAAAAGACAAAGGGCAAAGCAAGGCTTACCAATATGATTAAGTCAGGCAAGGAGCTGAAAGTCTTTTCCATTCCGCAAAAGGATTTGAAGAAGTTTACCGAACAGGCAAAACGCTATGGCGTTCTTTATTGTGTCCTCAGAGATAAGAACACAAAGGGAGAGAATGCTCCGGTAGATATTATCGCAAGAGCAGAGGACGCTTCTAAAATTCAGCGTATCGTTGAAAGATTTGAACTTGGCAAGGTGGATAAGGCTTCTATTGTCAGTGAAGCAGAGAAAGCTATCGCAGACCGTGAAGCGGTTGAAAAAGAAAAGCCGACTAAATCCAAGAGTGAAATCATTATGGAAGAAGCGGTCAGAAATCCAATGCAGAAAGAGGAGCGAGCAAACGCAAACCCCTCAGTCGCCAAAACAGACAAAAGCCCTCTGTCAAGGCAAAACTCAGAGCCGGTAGAAACGCAATCTGATAAGGGTGTTGCAAAGCCAGTGGAAAAACCATCGGTCAAAGAGAAACTTGACCGTTACAAGGCACAGGCAAAACAGCAAAAAGAAGCAGAGCGTAAAGAACCGGAGATTAAGAAAGACGGCAAGAAGCCGCAGCAGAAAAACGGTCAGACGGTACACCGTCAGCCGAAGAAGAAACCCAAAACAAAAGAGAGGTAATTCACTATGACAAATGATTTCAAACCCGCAAAGGCTGGCGGTAATCAGCCAAGATTATCCAAAGAGGAGTATGCGGAAAAGAAGCGAGCAGAAAAAGAAAAGGTCTATCAGATGATTGATGACGCTGCCCGTGAGATTGTGAGTGACCCTGAGAAGTTCAAGAGCTTTCTTGATACGCAGAGTCGAATGGACAGATATTCCGCAGCAAATGCTCTCCTTATTTATAGTCAGTATCCGCAGGCAACACAGCTTAAAGATTTTGATGATTGGGGTAAGGACAATGTGAAGATTACCAAAGGGGCAAAGAGTATTTCTATTCTTGAACCAGTGGAATATACAAGAGCAGATGGCTCTCCGGGTATTTCCTACAATGTCAAAAAGGTATTTGATGTTACGCAGACAAATGGAAGAAAAGCTCCGGCAGTATCAGCAAACCGTGACCCGAAAGCACTTATCACGACAATGCTTGATGTATCTCCGGTGGAGGTTGCGTCAACCGATGAACTTCCGTATCCGAATATGGCAGCTTTCTATAATAATGAAAAGCAGACCTTGTATGTGAAGCGTAATGTGGGCGACAGCGTAGCAGTTGCTCAGTGTGTCGCTCAGGAACTTGGACACGCACAGCTTTCCATTAACAGCGAAAGTTACAGCCGCAGGGATATGGGCTTTCAGGCAGTGTGTATCGGATATATGCTTTGCAAGAAGTATGGCGTAGATACACAGAATTTTGCAATTAACCGCATTCCGGAGGGACTGGCTTCCAAAGAGCCGAAAGAAATCCGTGCGGAGCTTTCCAAGACTCGAAATGCAATGGCAGAAATTCACAGTCATATCTCTGATGAAATGTTCCGCAAGAAGCAGGAGCGTTCAAAGGACTATGAGAGATAACGGAGGGCAGATATGGAAAAAGAAAAACTCTACCACATTGCTTTGGACGATTACGAACACGGTGTTGTCATTCGCTCCTTAAACGATGAGAAAACAAAGTTGATGGAGGAAGGCAAGTCCGCAGATGCAGTAGACGACCTGCTTGTAAAAGTCGGAAATGCCCCATTGAAAAAGTTCAAAGTAATTGAAAGGAAACGCTCAGATGAAGCGAGATAATGACAGGCAGACTGCCATTATTTTATCTATTGTCGGTATCGTTCCGGTCATATGGCTGGCACTTCTGATTGCACCTTCCATAAGCGGAGGACTGCCGGAGATAGCAGCCAATCTTGCGACACTCTTTGATAATCCATTTTCCATAAAATTATGTGGGGACAGCCTGAAAACTGTCCTCATTTTGCTTTTATGCTATGGAATGGGTATCGGGATTTATTTCTCGACAAGAAAGAATTACCGCAGACGAGAGGAACACGGTTCTGCTAAATGGGGCAATGTCAGAGCAATTGATAAAAAGTACCGACAAAAGCCGCTGTCAGAAAATAAGCTGATGACTCAGAATGTGTGCATTGGACTTAATGCCAAGAAGCACAGACGAAATCTGAATACGCTTGTGTGCGGTGGCTCCGGTGCAGGTAAGACAAGGTTTTACGCAAAGCCTAATATTATGAACGCTGCCAGAAACAGCTATGTGATATTAGACCCGAAAGGGGAAATCCTGCGAGATACGGGACATCTTCTTGAGAAGAAAGGTTACGAAGTGCGTGTGCTTGATTTGATTTCAATGGAGAAAAGCCATTGTTACAATCCGTTTGTATATTTGCAGAACGATAATGATGTGCAGAAGCTCGTAACAAATCTTTTCAAGAGTACCACTCCAAAAGGTTCACAGAGCAATGACCCGTTTTGGGATACGGCAGCGTCAATGCTTCTGCTTGCACTTGTATTTTATCTGCATTATGAAGCACCACCGGAAGAACAGAATTTTGCAATGGTAATGGAAATGCTCAGAGCCGGGGCGATTGAGGACGAGGACGACCCAAGTCCTTCTCCGCTTGATAATCTGTTTTCAGATTTGATGATAGATAATCCTGACCACATTGCTTTGAAGTATTACCACTCTTACCATTCCGGCTCTTCCAAAACATTAAAATCCATACAGATAACCCTTGCAGCAAGGCTTGAAAAGTTTAACTTGGAGAGTCTTGCTGCTCTTACTTCTGCCGATGAACTGGATTTGCAGTCACTCGGAGAGAAAAAGGTGGCACTGTTTGCACTGATACCGGATAACGACTCCAGTTTCAACTTTTTGGTATCCATTCTTTACACACAGCTCTTTCAACAGTTGTTTTATGCAGCCGACCATATCCACGGCGGCTGTCTGCCTATGCCCGTTCATTTTATGATGGACGAATTTGCCAATGTTTCACTGCCGGACGACTTCGACAAGATACTGTCGGTTATGCGTTCCCGTGGGGTATCGGTAAGTATCATCTTGCAGAACTTGGCACAGCTTAAAGCCTTGTTTGAAAAACAGTGGGAGAGCATTGTGGGTAACTGCGATGAATTTCTTTACCTCGGTGGAAATGAGCAGTCAACCCATAAATATGTGTCGGAGCTGTTGGGCAAGGAAACCATTGATACCAACACGTTCGGAAAGAGTACCGGAAGAAGCGGTAATTATTCCACCAACTATCAGATTAGCGGCAGAGAGTTACTTACCCCTGATGAGGTGCGTATGCTCGATAATCAGTACGCTATTTTATTTATCCGTGGGGAAAGACCCATTATGGATTTCAAATATGACATTATGAAACACCCGAATGTGGCACTTACCACAGACGGAAAGGCAAGTCCTTATAAGCACGGAGAAGTCACAAAAGATATTGCTTCGATTGCTATTTGGGACATTGACCCTGCAACACTTCCTGAAAAGGAAATGGAAGAAACGAACTGGGAACTTCTTTCCGATGAGGAGATGGAAGCTCTGTTCATAAACAATCAAACAAATTAAATTTTGGAGGTATTCAACTATGACTATTTTTAAGAAAAAAGCAACTGACACTCAGGAAACAAAGAAACTGCCTATGACCGGAAAGATTAGGAAAGGCTTCCGTGCTTATTGCACAATGGTCATTGTCGGTGCGTTGGCACTTGGAATGACAACGACTGCATTTGCAGCGAATGACCCGCTTACCGTAGTCAACAATCTGTCTGACTTTATCTTCGGACTTATCCGTGCCATCGGTATGATTTTGCTTGGCTTTGGTATCGTGCAGGTCGGTCTTTCACTCAAATCTCACGACCCTTCTCAGAGAGCCAATGGCTTCCTGACTCTTGCGGGTGGTATCATTATTACTTTCGCCAAAGAAATCCTTACTCTTATCACAGGCTAAGATAAGAGTTACACAGTTATCGAGGGGTGTGCCAAGTTAAGGTACACCCCTTAATTGTAAGGAGGTGCTTTGAATGAGTGATAACTGGGTAGTTCAAAATCTTGAAAATGCCCTTGAAACTTGGAATGAAAAACTGTCGGAAATATGGACGCTCATCACAACTACACCGCAGAACTTTAAGGGCGGGAATATCTGGAAGGTTATCGTTGACATCAACGGTGCAGTTCAGGCTATCGGGCTTGCCTTACTTGTGTTGTTTTTCGTGATAGGTATGGTAAAGACCTGCGGAAGTTTTACAGATGTGAAGAAACCGGAACACGCTTTAAAACTCTTTGTTCGTTTTGCACTGGCGAAAGGTGTTATCACATACGGAATGGAGCTTATGCTTGCACTATTTAATATCGTGCAAGGGACAATTTCAACCATTATGAATGCTGCCGGATTTGGAACTCCGGAACAGACGACCTTGCCCGCAGAGATGGTAACGACCATAGAGGATTGCGGATTTTTCGAGAGTATTCCATTGTGGGCGGTAACGCTTATTGGGGGATTATTTATCACAGTGCTTTCGTTCATTCTGATAATGACGGTGTACGGAAGATTTTTCAAACTTTATATGTACACAGCACTTGCACCGATACCGCTTTCCACATTTGCAGGAGAACCGACACAGAATGTCGGCAAGAGTTTTATCAAGAGCTATTGTGCAGTTCTGCTTGAAGGGGCAGTCATTGTACTTGCTTGTATTATTTTCTCTGTATTTGCTTCATCGCCGCCAGTAGTGAATCCTGATGCAGCAGCAGTTACGCAGGTTTGGGCATATATCGGGGAACTGGTATTTAATATGCTTGTTCTTGTCGGTGCAGTGAAAATGTCTGACCGTATTATCCGAGAGATGATGGGACTTTAAGGAGAGATTTTGAGATGAACCAAAGAGATTGTAAGAAATGTGTTTACTATGGCGGTAAACGGAAGGGCAAAGTCTTTTGCCTGAATGATAAATGCGTGAGGGAGAAAGACCGAAATCGCAGGAAAGGAAACAGATATGGAAGTAAAAATTAACCGAGAAATCAGAAATTATACAGAGTCAATGTTTTTTGGACTGTCGCTCAGACAGTTCATTTTTTCTGTTCTCGCTTGTGGCGTTGCAGTAGGACTGTATTTTTTGCTCAAACCGTATGTTGGCACGGAAACCGTATCGTGGGTGTGCATTTTGGGTGCTGCTCCGTTTGCGGCACTTGGTTTTGTGAAGTACAACGGTATGACCGCAGAGAAAGCAATCTATGCGTGGATAAAGTCGGAGTTTTTGATGCCGAAGAAGCTGGTATTTCACTCCACCAATGTGTATTACGAACTGATGAAGCCAAGCATTGAACAGAAGCAGAAGGACCATTTTCGAGAATCTAAAACATAAAATAAGATTTAAGCTATTGACAGACAGGTGCTTTCTGAATATACTATAATGATTTAGCATTTGACTAGATGGGCGGCTTGGGAAGAAAGGAGAAATGTTAATATGTATAAGTATGTGGAAGACAAACAGTTTCTGAGCCGTATGCGTTCGTTATGTGGAGAAATAATGCAAGACCTTTGCCATACGCTTAAAGAAGAATATGACATTGGTGCTTCATTCTATCTCGTGGGTAGTGGTGCAAGAAACCTGATATTACAAAATGCTAATCAACCGATTGATTTGGATTATAATCTTGAAATCACAAGAATTGATGATTGGGAAGATTGCAAAGAAATCAAAGAATGTGTCAGAAAGGCTTTCAATATTGTTCTTAGAGAATATGGGTGGAGTGACTGCCAAGATTCTACCTCATCTTTAACAACGGAAAAGCGGCACTTTAATCAGGGAAATAGTACAGAATTTTCAATGGATATTTGTATTGTTTGCGAGGATACAGACGGAAACTATCATCGCCTTATTCACGATAAGAGATGTTTTCCAAACAGATATTTCTGGAATCAAGCACCTAATTCAAGAAACATTAGAGAGAAAGCAAAGTATATCAAAGAAAAAGGAAAATGGACATTAGTTAGAGAGCAGTATCTGAAAATAAAAAAGCAGTATTTGACTTCCAACGACTACAATCATTCCTCTTTCATTTGCTATATTGAAGCAGTCAATAATGTATATAATTCAAGAAAGCACTGGAACTAAATAAAACCAATTTGATGTATCGTCACTATAATCAGTGGCGATATTTTTTTGCCAAAAGGAGGTCATGAGTTTTTATGATTAAGACTCTTACAAACCTGTTTAAGCAGGACAAAGAAAAATTTGTTGTACCGAAAGGTGTGCAGGACGTGATTCCCGTAGTGGCTATCTCTGATGATGGCATTTTCAAAGTGGGAAAGGATAAATATTCAAAGACTTATCGCTTTACGGATATTAACTATGCAGTGGCAAGTCGTGAGGATAAGGAAGCGATGTTCCTTGAATATTCCGAACTTCTGAACTCCCTTGACAGTGGTGCAACGACAAAAATCACAATCAATAATCGTCGGCTCAACAGACTGGATTTTGAGCAGACAATTCTTATTCCGACAACCGGAGATAATCTGGACGAATATCGAGAGGAATACAATAAAATGCTTCTTGATAAGGCAACGGGTGCAAACTCCATTGTTCAGGATAAGTATATTACCATTTCCATCAACAAAAAGAGTGTGGAGGACGCAAGAACTTATTTTGCCCGTGTCGGTGCAGATTTGATTGCTCACTTCGGCAGGCTCGGAAGTAAATGTGTGGAACTGGAAACAGACGAAAGACTTCGTATTTTTCACGACTTTTATCGTGTGGGAGAGGAAAGCTCTTTCCATTTTGATATTAAGGAAACAAGAAAAAAGGGACACGATTTTAAGGATTATATCTGTCCTGACACAATGGAATTTGAAAAGGACTATTTCAAGATGGGAAACCGTTATGGAAGAGTCCTTTTTCTTCGTGAATATGCGTCCTATATCAAAGACAGTATGGTAGCGGAACTTACGGATATGAACAGAAATCTGATGATGTCCATTGATATTGTTCCCGTTCCAACTGATGAAGCAGTAAAAGAAGCAGAGAACCGTTTGCTTGGTGTGGAAACCAATATCACGAACTGGCAGCGTAGGCAGAATGCCAATAATAACTTCTCTGCAACTGTTCCGTATGATATGGAGCAGCAGAAGAAAGAAATGAAAGAGTTCCTCGATGACCTTACAACCCGTGACCAGAGAATGATGTTCGCTGTTATCACGATGGTTATTACAGCAGACAGTAAGGAGCAGCTTGAGAATGATACGGAAGCATTGCTTACCACAGCAAGAAAACATCTTTGCCAGTTCGCAACGCTGAGATTTCAGCAGGTAGACGGACTCAATACGGTAATGCCGTTTGGAACGAGAAAGATTGATGCGTTCAGAACACTTACCACAGAGAGCCTTTCGGTATTTATCCCATTCAGGGTGCAGGATATTTTCCACGAGAACGGTATCTATTACGGTCAGAATGTTATCAGCAAAAATATGATTATCGCAGACCGTAAGCAGCTTTTGAATGGTAACTCCTTTATTCTCGGTGTATCCGGTGGTGGTAAGTCGTTTGCAGCAAAGGGAGAAATCATCAATCAGGTGCTTTCTTCGGATGCAGATATTATTATTATTGACCCTGAGCGAGAGTATTCACAGCTTGTCAATGCGATGGGTGGAGAAGTAATCAATATTTCTGCTACTTCTGACAATCACATCAATGCAATGGATATGAATAAGGATTACGGCGACGGTGCAAACCCTGTCATTTTGAAATCTGAGTTTATTATGTCCCTTTGTGAACAGCTTATCGGCGGAACAAATCTCGGAGCGAAGCAGAAGTCTATCATTGACCGTTGTACGGCAAGTGTGTACCGCAGTTATCAGCAGAATGACTATCAGGGACATATACCGACCTTGCAGGATTTCAGGGCAGAACTTTTGCAGCAGGACGAACCGGAAGCAAAGGAACTGGCACTTGCTATTGAGCTTTTTACGCATGGTTCTCTGAACACTTTTGCAAAGCAGACGAATGTGGATACCAATAACCGCCTTATCTGCTATGACATTCTTGACTTGGGTAAACAGCTTATGCCGATAGGTATGCTTGTTGTCCTTGACTCTATCCTGAACCGTATCACACAGAACCGTGCAAAGGGTAAGAATACCTTTATCTTCATTGATGAGATTTATCTTCTGTTCCAGCACGAATATTCTGCAAACTTCCTCTTTACCTTGTGGAAGCGTGTGAGAAAATACGGTGCATACGCAAGTGGAATTACCCAGAACGTCGATGACCTTTTGCAGAGCCACACAGCGAGAACAATGCTTGCAAACTCAGAGTTTATCATTATGCTGAATCAGGCTTCCACAGACAGGCTTGAGCTTGCAAAACTTCTGAATATTTCCGACCTTCAGATGTCCTATATCACGAATGTGGAAGCAGGACACGGACTTATCAAGGTGGGAAGTTCACTTGTACCGTTTGCAAACAAATTTCCTAAGAACACGAAACTTTATAAACTGATGACAACCAAACCAGGCGAAGCGTAAGGAGGAATTTAAAATGTCTAAGATTCAATTTCGCAATGCTGCACACAGAGATTTTGTATTGGAAAATCTGGATAAGTGCAAAGTCAACGACTGCTATCACAGAGCATTTTTCTATGTGATGGGCATTTCAGAAGAAACGAGAATGAACATCGGAAAGATGTTTGATTTCAAGAGGGACTGTATCATACCGGAAGGTATGCACGGCGGTTGGCAGACAAGTGGCACAGTCAAGGTCTGCCACCTTGCCTTTAATCTCTGGAATGGATTTACGGAAGAAGGCAGGGAAAATCTCTATACACCGGAGGAACTGTTCTGTTGCGGATATGCTCCGTATTTTATGGAGGGTATCAAGTTGAGGTATCCGGAGTATTGCAGAGATTTGACTCCACCTAAGAGAAACGATATGGAAAGGTAAGAGAAAATGAGCAGAAAAATCTATATTATTATTGCAGTGGTGTTTACGGTAGTGTTGTCTGTAAGCACCTTCTTTATTATCCGTAATCACATTGACTCTGCCAAGCAGAATGAAGTCTATGATAACCTTGCGGAGATTGTGGAGGACGAGCCGCCAAAGGAAAATGAGGGCGTGACGTTTTCGGAAGATAAGGACTATCTTGCGGAATATCTTGAACTCTATCGGCAGAATGAGGATATGGTGGGTTGGATAAAGGTTGAGGATACCAATATCAACTATCCGGTCGTGCAGTCTGTAAATGAGCCGAACTTCTACCTGAAGCACAAGTTTGATAAGACCTATTCTGCTTATGGCTGTCCATATGTGCAGGAAAATTGTGATGTGCAGAAACCTTCAGACAACATCATTATTTACGGACACCACATGAATGACGGTTCTATGTTTACGGGACTGATGAAGTACAGAAATAAAAGCTTTTGGGAAGAACATAAGGATATTACTTTTGATACACTGACGGACAGACACCAGTATGAAGTGATTGCAGTCTTTAAGACGGTTGTTTATACAAACAGCTCCGATAGCTTTAAGTATTATGAGTTTACGGACGCAGAAAATGCGACAGAGTTTGATGCGTATGTTGCTAAGTGCAAGGAACTTTCTCTGTATGATACCGGAGTATCGGCAGAGTATGGCGACAAGCTGATTTCTCTTTCTACTTGTGAATATTCAAGAAGCAATGGCAGGCTTGTTGTTGTCGCTAAGAGAGTGGATTAAACCCCACTCTCTATTATTTTTCGAGAAAGGAGGAAACCGATGGCTGATATAAAAACAAGAGATACAAGCAAAGGTACAATCAAGACCATAAATAAGGCAGCAGTTGCCACGGAGCGAATGAAGAAAGCCTATGTGATGACGAAAGATAAGGCAGAACATTCCACCAACGCTTCGGAAAATTCCGCAGAGGAATATGCTTCCGATAAAATCGAAGCGGCAACGGATAAGACTGTTCACGAAACGGCATACCGTGCGGATAAAGTCGGCAGATGGGGTGTGCGTGAAACAAGACAGAATTATCAGAAAGCCAAAAGGGGAATTGAGAATTTCAAGACCAAGCGTGCAGAGAAGCAGCTTCAAAAACAATCGGTCAATCCTGTCGGAAAACAGAGCATCCGAACTCTGGAGCGTACGGAGAAAACAATTAAACAGTCTGCAAGGTCGGCAGGAAATACGACAGTCAAGACCGTATCGAAAGGTGCAACCAATACTGTTCAAAGGTCGGTTAAGACTGCTGAACAAACGGCAAAGACTTCTATTAAGACCACAAAAGAAGCTGCCGTTATAGCACAGAAAACAGCAAAAACAACAGCCAAAGCAACACAGAAAGCGGCTCAGGCGGCAAAGAAAGCGGCAAAAGCCACAGCAGATACCGTCAAAGCCACAGCGAAAGCTACTGTTGCGGCAGTCAAAGCAATTATTGCAGGGACAAAAGCACTTGTAGCAGCAATCGCCGCAGGCGGTTGGATAGCAGTGTTGATTATTATGATTGTCGTGTTGTTTGGTGCTGCCGTAGCAATGTTCGGAGGAGGAAGTGACAGTAATTCCTATACTCCGGTAAGTGCAGAGGTAGAAGCCTATGAACCTATCATACAGAAGTATGCCAAAGAGTACGGCATTCCTGAGTATGTAGAACTTATCAAGGCGGTTATGATGCAGGAAAGCGGCGGCAGAGGACTTGACCCAATGCAGGCAGCAGAGGGCAGTTTCAATACAAAGTATCCGCACGAACCCAATGGAATTAAAGACCCTGAATATTCTATCCAGTGTGGTGTTCAGGAATTGAAAGCGGCTCTTACCTCGGCAGAGGTGGAAAGTCCGATTGATATGGAGCATATCAAACTTGCCTTGCAAGGCTACAACTTCGGTAATGGGTATATTTCTTGGGCAAAAACAAATTACGGTGGATATTCCTATGCCAATGCAGTAGAATTTTCGACAATGCAGGCTTCCAGACTTGGGTGGAGCAGTTATGGAGATACGCAGTATGTCGCTCACGTTCTGAGGTACTATCCGTATGGACGAGCCTTTACTGCCGGAGGTAATCAGGCGATTGTTGAGGTTGCCTTGACACAGCTAGGCAATCAGGGCGGACAACCTTACTGGAGTTGGTATGGCTTTAACAGTCGAGTGGAATGGTGTGCCTGCTTCGTATCTTGGTGTGCTGACCAATGCGGTTATATTGAAAGCGGACTTGTTCCGAAATTTGCAGGTTGTGTGGACGGTGCAAACTGGTTTAAGTCAAACGGAAAATGGCAAAACCGCACTTATGAACCAAAGACAGGAGATATTATCTTCTTCGATTGGGAGGGCGATGGTACAACAGACCATGTTGGTATCGTAGAGAAATGTGAGAATGGCACAGTTTATACCGTTGAGGGTAACTCAGGCGACGCCTGCAAGCAAAGACAGTACGCAGTCGGAAGCAGCAATATCTATGGATACGGTATTCCGGCATATTAAAAATTCCAGACGGTGTCTGGAAAATCGAAAAGATGGCTGCTCAGTTGAGTAGCCATCGGGTACATTATGAGAAATCGGTTGTTTCTCTGTTATTCAGGAAAATATGGTGTGTGTGATAAGTGAAGCTGAAAAGCATATCGGCATTTTCTTTACTGCCGTCTAAAAAGGAAATATCATCGGCAAGGATAAAAAGAATTGCTAACAGCTTCTTGATATATCCAGTGTAGCAGGCATAATCTACATAGATGTTAGCGATATATCCCTCGGCAAATTCTATCAGGTCAGCGTCAATTTCAAAGCTGTTGGATAACTCGTAAACGGTCTTGATGAATTTGTCCTTATCAGCAATTCGTTCTTTACTTGGAACACTTCTGCGGTTCTTCTGTATGAATTTCAAAAAATCATCAGCTTCCGTAAAGTCAGGAGTGATTGTGTTGCCAGTTCCCAAATCTGTTTTGTAATCCTCAAATTTCTCTTTTTCAAACCGATTACTGAATATTATCTTTTGTTCGTCCATTCCTTTTTACCCCTAAGTTTCTTCTATGGAGATTGTTTGACTTGGCTCTTGGGTTGTGATTTGTCTTTCGCCATTAACAATCATGAATTACTACTTTTGTAGTATAACATAAAAATAGTTGGGAATCATCACTAATAGTTGGTTTAACTTCCTTTGGGTGCGTGTGATTTGAAATCGACTTAACCTATACTATTAGTTATGGAAACACACTAAGGGAGGTGATGTGATGAAGCTCGATACAATCGGCAAGAATATAAGAAAGTTCCGACTTGCGAGGAAATTACGCCAAGAAGATTTGGCTGAGAAAACAGATTTGACAACAAATTATATTGGTATGGTTGAGCGTGGAGAGAAAATTCCGTCACTCGAAACTTTCATAAAGATAGTAAATGCTTTAGGTGTATCATCGGATATGGTTCTTACAGATGTTCTGGAAACGGGATATACAGTCAAGAACTCAATGCTGAATGAGAAGCTTGAAAAACTTGCTCCTGAAGATAGAAACAGAATTTATGAAGTCATAGATACACTTGTGAAGCAGTCAAAGCAAATACTTCCATAAAACACAGAAGTTCGTCCTAATCGACGAGCTTTCTTTTTTTCGGTATAAAAAATTTCTGCTATCGACAAATTTTTCGGGACTTCGACAGAGAGAATATGCTATAACAACAACTATCAGTGATAGACACATACTAATAGACATAGGAGGAAGTAGAAGTGAACGACATTTTCAGACAAATAGCGAAAGAAAATGGAACAACCGAAAAAGCAGTAAAAGAGGAAATGCAGTTTGCCATTCGGGAAGCAATGAAAAGTGCTGAACCGGAAGCAATCGCTTTTTGGAAAGCAGTTGCACCGGACGGAAAAGAGCCGCCGATAGAAAAGGTCATAGCAATGATTGCATTGAATGTTAATAATAGAATGTATAATTGAGGTGCTTCGGCATCTCTTTTTTATTATTCTTTCCTTGAATGAAAAACTAAAACTTGACTGAAATATCGTCTGATTACACAAAATCGATTTTCGCCCCCAATTTCGACTTATATTGTTGTGCCTTCTTTCTGAAAGGTGCTATAATTAGCATATTCCAGACAGCGGGTATATCAAAAATTGCATAGCAAACAGACGGCTGGCTAATTCTTATGCAAAAGTAAACGCGACCCGTCTAATAACACCTATTGACAATCGATTACTACCTGCATTTAAGTCTTTTAATTACTTTTTAACAAATAAGTCTGGCATCAAATGCACTTCATCTGGCGGGATGAGGTGCATTTTTAAAAATCTCATTAATTCTTGAAAATCTTCATCATCTTCCTCAACCAACTCATATGGACTTTTATTTCCAAGTCCAGGTCGTTTCACGCTATTGATGTGATTCATGAGCTTAGTGATGTCATCCTGATTATAAGAATTTAAGCTTTTCTTTTTAGGAATCGCATAACGAATAAATTCATGGTTTTTCTCGATACATCCTTTTTGCCATGAAGCCATTGGATCACAGTAATAAAGACTTGTTCTGTAAATCAGAAAGCCGTCCTCATCAGTTGTAAGCTCCAGCTCATCAACTTTCTTGAATTCGCTGCCATTGTCAGTCAATATAACTGGAAATAATCTTCTAAATACTTCTATTCCAAGCCCTGACTCAAGATAGTCAAACACTCTTTTTACAGATTCTGCTTTCCCATCTGGCATAAGAAAAAGTAGCATTACATTGTTCTTCCTAAATATCATTGTAAGAAGCCTTTTCCCTTGTTCTCTCACACCTTTTACAGTATCCATTTCTACCACTTCATCTTCTGTATACTTTACTTTCATCGCATACTCAAAATCAGTGTAAGTTCTGCCTTGGCGGAATTCTATATTTGCAAATCCAAGAGGTGGCTGATACCCTTTTCCTCGTTTCTTATACCCGGTTTTTCTACGCAGGTCTATGTTTTTGACTGTCAACTCACCATCATCTATGTAATTATAGAGAGTCCGCAAACATACTGGTATTTCATTTTCATGCTCAGCATATATGTGGGTAAGAGGCTGTCCCTTTTTAACAAGTTTGGTAATCAGTTCATCCATTTCAGATTTCTTTTCATCAGAAATGCGAACTCCCTGTCTGCTTTCGCTTCGTCTTCGTGTGACAGTTGCATCAGCATGCTTTGCACTGTAAATATATTTGTCTTTTGAACAAAGCTTTTTCTCTGAACAGTTATTACACACATATGGAGGCTTTTCGAATTTATGGCATGCCCGGGATACATATTTACCGCAGTATTTCTGGCAGTCCACACTTCGGCATCTACAACAGTTTTCTTCGCAGGACTCATCTCCACAAACGTGATGCTGTACATACTGTCTTACAAATCTGCAGTCCTTTCTTAGAAAATAGTTACCCGGAATGAATGTACGATTTTCTTTAATCTCATGTGCAATTGTTGACGGATGACGATGGAGTAGTTTTCCTATTTTTTTGAAGGAATCTTTACTGCTAATTCCGGTTTCTATCGCAATCCTGTCAGACAGATCCATCTGTCCTTCTTTTTTGTAATAAGTCATATCTGCCCCTTTCTAGCAGATAGCAATCGATATCTTAACTATATCATGTCTGCCAGAAGAAGCCATTGCAAAAGTAAATTAGACTTTTTTAGCCATTTTCAGTTGTCAAAGTACAGGTTTAATTTTTCAATCTAGGTTTATTATTCTTTAAAAGAATTGTATTAGGTGTTTGTAAAAAGTGACATCTTGTCGGATAGGAGTTGCGAATAAATCCCTATATCTTGAAAAAATAGATTATTCATAGTATAATGTTAAATGAGTAACTGTAACCAAAAGGAACGGAGAATACGAAGGAGCGTTACAGATGAGAATAAGCTACAACAAACTTCAAAAACTTATGATTGATAATCAAATGAAAAGACAAGATTTAATGCGTGCTGCGGAGATTTCATCGTCTGTTGCAACAAAATTAAATAAGAATGAAACAGTATCCCTTGATGTGCTTATGAGAATTTGCAAAGTATTTCATTGTGATATTGGCGATGTATGTGAAGTCATATTAGACGAATGATATGAGGAGGTCTGAAGATGGCGGCAAGTGGTAAGAAAAATATGTTTAACGAAGCTACCCGTGTTCAAATGCCAGCAATGGTTCATTTGACACGCCTTGGTTATACCTATTTCGGGAAAATAACTGAAGATATGGCAGGCACAGTATATGACCCTGATACCAATATCTTAATTAACGTTTTCAAGGAGCAGTTCGCACGGCTTAATCCTACCCACGCAGGAGAAGCGGAACAGACATTGAAAACTATTTATGCTATACTTTAATTTGAGTAAATGTACCTAATTCCGAAAGGTAAGGGAAAATAAAAATTTTCAAGGGGATATCCCCTTGTTGGTTACTATGTAACCAACAAATAATCCCTATCAAGCAAAGAAAAAGTGAGGTGGCTTGTGTGGCAAAATCGGAAAACAGAAAGTACTATACTGCAATCGTTGTTGCAGCCTTAATCGCCTGCGCTGTCGTTTTACGAGTTTTGGGAAAGTTTGATATCTTGAGAGTTCCGGGTGGGATCGCCCGCTCGCTGATCTATATTGCCCTGTATATCGGATGGGGAATTTCTGTTTACAGGCGTATCCTTTATGCACCTGTACGACGCTATATGGTCGGTGTCTCATTTTTGGCTGTTTTTTGGTTTATGCTGCGAACGCTGAAATATCATTTCGTCGCTTCTCCCAATGTGATACGGCATTTATGGTACGGCTACTATGTCCCGATGCTTTTCATACCGCTTCTCTTTGCTGCAGTTTCCCTGTATCTCGGTAAATCAGAAACATTCCGTCTGCCGATATGGGCAAAACTGCTGCTATATCTCCCCCCCGTGCTTTGCGTGCTGCTGGTATTGACCAATGACCTGCATCAGTTTGTATTTTCTTTTCCGTCAGGAGGAATTTGTATCGGCGAAAGCGGAACCTATACATATGCGGTTGGCTATTATTTTATCATCGCTTGGGTGGTCGTTTGTGCACTGACCGCCTTTGCGATCACGCTGTACAAGTGCCGATTGGCACAGCGTAAAAAATATCTGCCTGTACTTGTGCTGCCCTGCTCCATCGTGTATGCGGTTATCTATGCAAGCGGTGCAGAGTGGATGCAAATCATCGGCGGAGACATCACGGCAGCGCAGTGTCTTATGTTTGTTGGAATGTTGGAATGTTGTATTCAGGTGGGGCTTATTCCCACCAATACAGGGTATGCGGCACTCTTTGAAGCAGGAACTTTCGGTGCACAAATTACCGATAATGACTATCAAATCCGTTACACCTCTGCTAATTCCCCTGAGATTTCAAAAGGAATAATGCAAAAAGCGGAAACCGCCGCTGTCAGCCTTGATAAAAATACATTACTGAAAAGCCATCCCATTGATGGCGGTCATGTGTTTTGGCAGGAGGATATTACCGAGATTACCGCACTGCTTGAACGGCTTGAGGAAAACAACGAGACGATTGCAGAAAGCAATTATCTGGAACAGGAAAACTATCGTGTTAAACTGAAAATCAAAACACTGCGGGAAAAGAACCGATTGTATGACCTTTTGCAGGACAAGACAGCAGAACAAGTTGATTTGTTAGAGCGCTTGTTTTCTCAGTACAATGCAGGGTCAGATTATGAAAAACGCCGCAGTCTGCTTGCAAAAATCGCCGTAATCGGTGCCTACATAAAACGCTGCGGCAACTTAATCTTTATCGGTGAACAGTCAAAAACTACAGATACGGCGGAACTGTCGCTTTGCATGGAGGAATCCTTTGCCAATTTGGAACTTATGGATATAGACTGTGCGATGGATATTCCTGGCGGCAGCAGAATTCTCGTCGAGGACGCCATTCGGGTATATGACTTTTTCGAGAAAGTGATAGAGACCGCCATAGATGACCTGCAATCCGTCTTGATGAAAGCACGCAGTGCTGCCGATTCCGTTATCTTTCGTTTGGAAGTGGAGAGCAGCTGCCCGCTTGCGGACTTTACAGAGTCCTGCGAAAACTGTCTCTTTGAGGATGGCGTATGGTGCTTTACGCTGAGAATAGGAAAGGCGGGTGAACAGTTATGACAACCTTTTATAACTCTGCTTCAACGGAACAATCGGTATTATTGGTATGTCTGTTTTTCTCGTTGGTTTTGAGTTTGTTTTGCTTTATCGTGTCTCTTACCCGAAGCAGAAAACGGTGGATTACAGTCCTGAACGCAGGAATATATTTGGCACTGTTTGCCCTGCTGTCTGTTTTGACAGAGAGTTTTTCAAAAATTCGGGAAGGCAGAGAGTATCGCACCTTGCTGCCGCTTCCTATGTGGTCGCTGTGGTGCATTACAGGCATAATAGAAGTTTTTCTCATTTTCGGTGCAATTGCTCTTTTTCGTCAGAAAAACCGAGGACTCGGCCGTAATTCAATCAAACAAGCCTTTGATACCCTGCCAAGCGCTGTTTGCTATTTTGCTCCATCAGGTATTGTTAAACTGTGTAATTTTCAAATGCATCGCCTGTTTCGAACCTTGGCACAAAGCGATTTGCAAACATTCAATGAATTACAGCAGGCACTCAAAGAATGTGACGGAAAAAGCGGCGTCATAAAACTTTCCGATGAAAGACAGACTTACCTTTTTCCTGACGGAACGGTGTGGCGTTATGCACAGACCGAGGTAACTGCGCCAAGCATCGGCAAGTATACGGAAACCATCTTTTTTGATGTAACCAAACTTTATGAAAAAAATCTGCAGCTAAAAGCACAGACAAAACAGCTCAAGAAGATTTCTCTTAAATTAAAGTTCCTTTCGGATAATGTTCTGACCTTGACTAAGGAGAAGGAAGTTCTTGCGGCGAAAACAAAGCTGCACGATCAAATGGGCGCAGGCATGATTGCCGTGCGCAGAATGTTACAGCACAAGCAGACGACTAAAGACATTGTGGAGGCTATTCGCCTGTTTAGAAAAGCTGTAAATATGATGAAAATTGATAATGAAAATCCGCTGGAACGAAGCGAACTTGCGGAATTTATGCACGATGCAGATGCAATTGGTGTAAAGATAATATTGACTGGAGAGATGCCCGAGCAGACGGAGGTTTACAACGCCTTTATCGTTGTTATGAGGGAATGTCTTACCAACGGTGTTTGCCATGCGGGGGCAACAGAACTTCAGATTGACATACGGCAAGACGACAGCAGCCTGTCTATGCGCATTACAAACAACGGAACCGTTCCCAAAGGAGAGATTGTGCCGAAAGGCGGACTGAAGAATATGGAACACTATATTATAAATCTGCAGGGTACTGTAAAAATACAGTCATCGCCGGTGTTTGCCTTGACCGTAACAGTACCATTTGCAAAGGAGGGTATGTAAATGATGCAGGTGCTTGTCGTTGATGACCAGAGAATGCCTCGTGACAATATGGAACAAATACTTGCCGCCAGCGGCCGCTATGAGGTTGCGGCAAGTATCAGCAGTGCGGAACTTGCCATTATAAAGTGTAAGCAGCAGCCGATTGATTTGATTTTAATGGATGTCTGCACAAAAGGCAGTAAGAACGGTATTGATGCTGCCGCCGAAATCAAACAGCAGTTTCCGAATATAAAAATTATTATTGTAACCTCTATGGTTGAGGTAAGTTATCTTGAGCGTGCCAAAGACGCCAAAGCAGACAGTTTTTGGTATAAGGATTTAAGCCGGGAAGAACTGATCGATGTAATCGACCGCACAATGGCGGGCGAACACCTTTTTCCGGGTGAAACACCGAGGGTAAAATTGGGACTTGCAACCAGTGCAGAGTTTACATCCAAAGAAATTGAGGTTTTGAGGCTCGTATGTGAGGGCTTGGAATACGGTGAGATTGCAGAGAAACTGAATGTGTCTGTCAACACGGTAAAAACTCATGTTTCCCACATTCTGCAAAGAACGGGCTATGCCAATAAAACCCGCCTTGCCATAGCGGTCACCAACAAGAATTTTATTATTCCGAGTATTCCCGAAGATCAAGAAGAAATCTGAATACAGGCAGACCGTTTCCCCGACTTCATCTGAGGTCGGGGTTATTTTTTTGAAAAAAACTTTAAAAAATCACCCATATGGGTGATGTGCGTCAGGAAATCGCTTTGTATAATAAAAGTACGATAGAAATATTATACCGTATTATACTGGGAGGTGGTATCATGCGCAGAGTGGTTGTGGATATGCAGAACGCCTTGTTTGCCGATGCAATATCTTCAGCACTAAAAAATTTTGATTCGGATTTCAGCGTTTATCAAAGCGAAGCTCCGGAGCAAACAACCGAGATGTGTTTCGATATACAGGCGAATGTTCTGATTATGGAGGTCACCGCCTATACTCCGTGGAAGCTTGAGGAACGCATGAAAATTCGAGATGAAGTAAAAGCACAACTCCCGAACTGCAAAATCGTTCTTGTGGTGGATGAAAATACCGAAAAGAAGCTGGCGGACAAGGTGCGTCAGGCGAAGAAGGACGGGCTTGTTGACAATTTCATCTACGGCTCTGTTTCTTCCACCTATCTTTCGGCGGTAATTGATACGCTGTAACGGCAATTTATCTCTGCGGGAAAATCGCTTTATCTGACAAGAAGGGGGGGAAAAGTTTACGGCAGATAAAATTAAAAAAGCTACATCAGCGAAAACGGCAGGAAAGATCAAGGATACTTGCCTTTGATCCCGACCACACTTGTGGTAATGAGTCACTTAAGTTCAAACTGCCGAAAAGAGGCGAGGATTTCCATCGGTGTGGCAACGAGCCTCATCCCTCTATCGTGTAGCGACCGAAAGTTCCCGTAAAACCGGGAACCGCAAACAATCTAAAATACCGAAAAAATAAGAAATTGAGGTGAACACATAATCATGAAAATGAGAAAAACAAAAATAAAATTCATGTCGCTGTTACTGGCGGTCATGATGATTGTCGGTGTGCTCCCAACCACGGCGCTGGCGGCAACCTATAATGATGTTAAGGTCAACGGAGTATCCCTTGGTGACGGGAAGTATCTTGCGAGCAACAGCGCAACGGACTCCAACTATTCAAACACGGAGCCATCGAGCTATGTCGCATGGTATAAGGACGGCACTTTGACGCTGAACGGCTATAAAGGAACAGGCATCGTGTTACAAGGTGCCCCCGCAGCTGATCTTATCATCAAGCTGATCGGCGACAATACCATTACGACTACGACCAATGAAGTAGGAATCCAAGGAAATAGCGCAGCCGGCAGTATTACCATCACCGCAGACAGCGGCAGCAACGGTAATCTCACGATCGATATGACCCACTCGACGAGACCTGTGTTCGGCATTAATGGATACGCGAACAGCGTGACGATCACGGGCAGTGCCGATGTGAAGATCACCGCCGTAGCGACAGCTACAGATCAAGAAAGCTTCGGCATTAAATCGAGCAAGGCTGTTTCCATTTTGGACAGCGCAAGTGTGGGCATCACCTGCAAGACGCCGAACAGTACCAGCAGATCAGACACCTGCAACGGCATTTATAGCGATACGGGTGTAACCATCAACACCGATGGCACGATTCAGATCGATGTACACGAGGCAGGCGATGAGGCTTACAGCTATGGCATTAATTCTATGGGCACTTTGACCTTGACGAAGGTCGGCGGGATGACGGTCAAGTGGAAGAAAGCCGGTGTGCAGGGTTCGCCGCTTCTTCCGTCCTCTGCGAGCTTTGATCCCACTGCATACGACACCCACAAGGATACTACGGATACTACCAACTGCGTTGCTACCTATATGCCAAAGGGTACCACGCCCACGACCTACACCGTAAGCTTTGACGCTAACGGCGGTACAGGCACAATGGCAGATGTAACCGATATTTCCGGCGAATACACTCTCCCTGCAAACGGTTTTACTGCTCCTGTCGGTAAGCAGTTCAAGGCTTGGAGCGTTGGCGGTGTTGAAAAGGCTGCTGGCGACAAGATTACCGTTACTGCTAACACTACCGTAACCGCAGTTTGGGAGCCGATCCCGGTTACGACCTATGACCTCACAACAAGCGTAAACGGCGGTCACGGAACGATTTCCGCAAGCAAAACCGGACTGACGGCAGGCTCAACCGAAACGATTACCTTTAACCCTGAAGTTGGCTATGAAATCGACACCGTTACGGTGAACGGTACTGCAACATCTGTATCTGGCAATACTTTGAATGTTACGATGAACGAAAACAAAACCGTTGTTGTAACATACAAAGCAATAGAGTACAACATCACCGTTACAGACGGTAAAGCGACAATTGGCGCTGGAAGCGAAATCAGCAAAGCGGCAGAAGGTACAGCTGTTACCCTGACTGCAAATGCGGCTCCGTCCGACAAGGTATTTGATAAGTGGGAAGTTATAAGCGGAAGCATCACCCTTGCGGACGCAAACAGCGCAACCACAACATTTACTATGCCTGCAAGTGCAGTAAGTGTGAAAGCGACCTATAAGAACGCTCCACATACGCACACCTATAATCAGGAAACTGTAAAACCGGAAGCACTTAAAACCCCTGCTGACTGCACAGGCAACGCAGTATATTTCAAGAGCTGCTCCTGCGGTGCAATCAGCACAACAGATGCCTTCGTAGCGATGAATACTGCTCTCGGTCATGCATATGGTTCTGATTGGAAATACGATTCTACAAACCACTGGCACGAATGTTCTCGTTGCCACGACAAAAAGTACGAAGCGGCTCACGATTACGGTTCTGACAATGTTTGCGACACCTGCGGATATTACAAAACTGTACCGCACACTCACAATCTGACTTTGGTTGCTGCGAAAGCTGCCACCTGCACAGAGGGCGGTAAGGAAGCATACTACAAGTGCGAAGGTTGTGGCAAGTTCTATGAAGATGTACTCGGTACAAAGGAAATAACCGACCTTGCATCTTGGGGCAATATTGCTAAGATTGCCCACACCACAAAGCAAACCGTAACAAAGGCAACCCCAACAGCAAACGGCAAGATAGTAAATTACTGTTCGGTATGTAAGAAAACTCTTTCAACAACAGTAATTCCAAAGGCATCAAGCATAAAGCTTAAAGCAACATCATTAACATATAACGGAAAGGTTAGAACACCTAAGGTTATTGTTAAGGACAGAACAGGAAAGACACTTGTTAAGAATACTGACTATACTGTGTCTTATGCAAAAGGCAGAAAGTATGTTGGCAAGTACGCAGTAAAGATTACCTTTAAGGGTAAATACAGCGGAACAAAGATGCTTTATTTCACAATCAAGCCAAAGGCAACAAGTATTTCCTCACTTACAGCAGGTTCAAAGAAGTTTACAGTAAAGTGGAAGAAGCAGGCTACACAGACAACAGGCTATCAGGTACAGTACAGTGCCTCAAGTAAATTCAGCAAGGCTAAGACCGTAACAGTAGGCAAGAATACAACAGTATCAAAGAAAATTTCAAAGCTTTCGGGCAAGAAAAAGTATTATGTAAGAGTTCGCACCTATAAGACAGTTAAGATTAACGGCAAATCCATAAGGATTTATTCAGGCTGGTCAAAAGCTAAGACTGTTACAACAAAGAAATAACAGATAGCTAACCATTTAAGGATGGCGGTAGCGGAGCTTCCGCTGCCGCCTTTTCCTTACGAAAAGGATTTCTTCGGAAGTCCCTTTCCGAAAGGCGGCAAAAAAGCGCTTTGCCGATTTTCGGAAAGAAATCGAACAAGGAGAAATCAAATGGACGAACAAGAAAAAGAAATTGAAGAAATACTCAGAACATTTGACAAAGCACCTTCGCCTTCGTCAGAGAATAGTGTTCAAAGTCATTTTAGTGCGATTGGGGGCATTTATGACTGAGACTTTTGAGAGACATCGCTCAAATCAAAATCGTAACACGAATTGAAATGAGCAAAACTCCGAGCGAATACAGAAAATCATATTTATAACCGTTGACTTTATAAAAGCTCGGGTGTATAATCAAAAAAATAAAGCTGTCTCGGCTGATGAAGACTATAAATTTTGCTGTTTCTGAACACAACAGCAGAGTTTACAGTCTTATTTTTTTAGGTGATAATATGAAATTCAAAAAATATGCAACAAAAACGCTGATGATCGTTATCGGATCAATAATATCCGCATACGGAATTACGCTTGCAATAGGCGCAGGTTTCGGCGGCGCAACACTTGCGATATTGTGGCAAGGGCTGACGAATGTGACAGGTATGTCAATCGGCACATCGTCGCTTATTGTGGCTGTGGCAATGATAATTTTTGCCCTTTTCTATGACAGAAAACAAATCAATATCGGCACAATTCTTTACCAAATCATTTACAGTTTTTTCGTAGATGTATTCACAAAAATTCAGCATTATACAGATATTAAAGCGGTTAATTTTGTTATAATGCTGCTTGGCATTGCTATATTTTCGTTCGGAACGGGGATTTACTCCGCCGCTGATTTCGGCAGGGGCTCATATGAAGCAGTCACATTTTCGCTTGCCGAAAAAAACGGGTGGAAAATCAAAATCGTACGAATGGTTCTTGATATTATAATGGTAATTATCGGCGTTTTGCTCGGCGGTAAATTCGGAATTTGCACAATTGCCACCGTTTTGCTCTCCGGTCCGATAATTCAGGCAACCGTAAGCACTGTTAAGAAATCAAAGATTTTAAAAAACATTTCTTAAAATTCTCATACAAGCCTAAAAGTGATAAGACATACAAAAAGGATGGAATTCGATTTTGAACAAGTCCGTAAAAAATGGACAATAGAAAAAACGGAGTTAAGGTTATATCCGCTAACGAAAACATTAGCGAAGGCTCAAAAGGCATAATTCTTGAATACGTACTTGAAGGTATGGCTGAATATTATTCAGCAGACTTATCAGAGAAAGTTATTCGTGGATTAACATAAAATGTAAGTTTAACGGTGATCCGATTACATTCGGATTCAATTTTGAACCTGCTGCTATCCTCGGAACATTTGTGTTTTGAGGCTTTTTATGCCCGGATACTGCTTTTTACGGCGGTATTCGAGCAAAGTGTCTGCGTTCTTTGCAAAATTTCTTTTATATTTTTCAAGGTGTACTCGGTCGGAACTCCTATGCCGATGTCATTCGTTCCGATTAAAATCACAAGATTTTTCGGGTTTATGTTCAAGGCGTTACATTCGAGCCTTTCCAACAATCTGTCGCTGTCAACGGCAAACAATCCCGCACCGATTGCGCCGCAAAATTCAGGCTTATCGGATATGAAAATCTTTGTGTTCAACCGCTTTTGCAACACTTTTTTCAAAAACGTGTTTTCGGGCAGATGAAATAGTCCCCCTTGGCTTGCAACTAAACCTAAAAATCGCATAATTTTTAAGGCTTTTGCCCTGTTTTGGGTAGAAGCCTTTTTGCATATTTAATAAGATTTTCTTCTTCGTGTAATATTAAATGTGTCGGCTGTAAAATTAACAAAAATAATTGGATTTTCATTGACACATATAACACCTTGCAATATAATAAAAGCAAATATATAGCTTAGAAAGGAAGTTCCTTAATGACGAAAAAAATAACCGCAATATTCTTGGCATTGTACATGGCAATTTCCGTTTTGCCGATGACCATTCAGGCGGCATCAAAGCCCGATATTAAAGTTGGCGACTATGTTAAAATGGGCGTGTATAACAATGCCTCAATTCTTTGGCGATGTGTAAGCATTGACAATAACGGACCGCTTATGCTTGCAGACAAAATTGTTGACACCCTTGCATATGATGCCAAAACAAATGACAACAGCAATTCAAAATCACACAGCAGAAGCTATAAGCGTGATGATTACGGTTCTAACTATTGGAAAGACAGCAATATGCGTTCTTGGTTAAATTCGACCGCAGCTGAAGGCAAAGTCGATTGGCTTTGCGGCAACCCTCCGAAAGACGGATATGTAAGCGGTGTGGGAGCGTACAACGAAAAAGCGGGTTTTCTCAACGCTTTTTCAAAATCTGAAATTGCGGCAATGAAAACCGTTACCCAGCGTTCTCTCGTTTCTCATCCCGAATACAACAAGGGCATAGTTGATGGAGACGCAAATTCGGATTTGTTATACTACACCGATATTTCGGAAGCGGTGGCAAACTACGACAGTTCATATTTTGAAACTACAACCGAAAAGGTTTTTCTTCTTGATGTAAAGCAGGCTAATGCCGTGTGGAAAAATCTCAAAGGTTATTATGTTGCGTATAATAATGACGGTATGGCTTGGCCTTATTGGCTTCGCACTCCTGTTACCGATTGCAATCACGATATGCGTTATATCAGTTCATCGGGTCAGGTCGGTCGTTATGCTCCGTGGTATTCCGATTTGGGCGTAAGACCTGCATTTTATCTCGATTCCGAATATTTTGTTACAACTTCCGGCAGCGGCTCACAAAGCAGTCCTTATATCGGCTCTGCTCCAAATAAGCAAGAGGATGATTATACAATTTCGGAACCTGCCGAGGACGCAAATCCCGATTGGAATGTCAGCACCGAGCAAAGCATTCAGCTCACCCTCGGCCCGTGGTATTCAAATGACGGAAAATATTCTAATCCTACCATCCCTGTTTATACCATCCAAAAAACACGCAGCGACACGGAAAATATGGTTGTTGTCGTTTGCGGCGAGGGATACACAAAAAGTCAGCAGGGCAAATTCATCAATGATGTCAAACGACTTTGGCAGGACGCTATGAAATATGAACCGTATCGCAGTTATGCCGACAGATTCAATGTTTACGCTCTTTGCACAGCTTCCGAATCGACTTTTGACAATGGTGGAAGCACCTTCTTTGATGTTATAGTCGACAAATATAATTCGCCTGTTATTTCTAATAATCTCCACGGAAGTCAGTGGAAAAATCATATTTTTGAGAGATGTATCGGTCCTGAATTTATCGAGAAAATTCACGATGCTCATATCAAAAAAAAGTGTGATCCAAACACAATTCCGTCCGGTTCGGAATATGAGCCTTATTATTATGTTCACGATTATATTGCTCAGTTCGCTATGGTTGTAAACACAAAATCAGATTTCGGCGGTGCTTATAATAACCGTGAATACGGCTTCCATTATTTCATTTCGCCATCAGACAGTTATCGTGCGTCAAAAACTTTTGCACACGAGTTTGGACACGGTTTGCTCGGTCTCGGTGATGAATACAGTAACGGATATTTGCTTGACGATAAGGAACTTAAATCACTCAATCTTTCCTCGGTTGAAGACCCGGAAAAGATAAAATGGCGACAGCTTTTAGGTTTTAGAAACACATATACCTGCCGCAATGCTTACGGCTCAAAAATGCTTGTTTCAAGTTATGAGTGCATAATGAGAGACACAAACTATCAATTCTGTGAGGTTTGCCGTTTGCAGGGCTTCAAGCGAATGTCTCAGCTTGTTAAGGATGTAGACCTTTATGTTGCAACTCCCGAGGTTAAGGAATATACGGGCGCTTACTCAAAGCCGTCTGATTTTACCGACCTTGAAACAAGTTCATATTATAATTACACATATAATCGCAATGACCGACTTTTGAGCGGCAACAGCAAAAGCAGATTTAATACTAATATGAACGGTAAAAAAATCGAGCTTAGAACTGTTATTCAAAACATTTCAGATAAAAATGCACGACAATTAAAATTCAAAATGTGGATTAAGCACTCCGACGGAAGCGTTGCGACCGATTCATCGGGGAATCCGCTTCAAACAGTACAAACCTTTGACATTCCTGTTTGGAATGATAAGGCAAATTTCTGGCCGCTCGGTGCTTTGGATCACATCAAAAGCGACTTTAATTCAGGCTTAAAGAGTTGCTCGCTTATTTATCAAATTCCGTCTGATGCACAGCTTAAGAGCGGCGATACCGTGGCATTTCAGGTGCTCGATGAAAACGGAAATGTGCTTGCAGACGACAATACGGAAACACAGCGCTACACAACCGTTTCAATTCAGTATAAATTTGAGGACGGCTCTGAAATTCCAAACACTGCCGGCGGAACATTTACCGTGCCATACGGCACAAAGCTTGATTTAACACCGGCAAAAACACTTTATGATTATGAATTTATAAAGGTTGACGGCTTGAATAAGCCTATTGTTTCGGACGGAACGGTTGTTACATATTATTACAAAAATAAAAACGAAGAACACACTCACAATCTGACTTTGGTTGCTGCGAAAGCTGCCACCTGCACTACTGCGGGCAATTCCGCATACTACACCTGCGATGGCTGTGACAAGTGGTTCGCAGATGCAACAGGATCGGTAGAAATTACCGATAAAACCAGTGTGAAGATTCCGGCTCCCGGACATACCGCAGGCACAGAATGGAAGTCTGATGATACTAACCACTGGCATGAATGTTCTCGTTGCCACGACAAAAAGGACGAAGCGGCTCACGATTACGGTTCTGACAATGTTTGCGACACCTGCGGATATTACAAAACTGTACCGCACACTCACAATCTGACTTTGGTTGCTGCGAAAGCTGCCACCTGCACTACTGCGGGCAATTCCGCATACTACACCTGCGATGGCTGTGACAAGTGGTTCGCAGATGCAACAGGATCGGTAGAAATTACCGATAAAACCAGTGTGAAGATTCCGGCTCCCGGACATACCGCAGGCACAGAATGGAAGTCTGATGATACTAACCACTGGCATGAATGTACAGTTGCAGGTTGTGGCGTGATTATCGAAAGCACGAAATCGGCTCATACCGCAGGAGAGTGGATTGTAGATACCCCTGCAACAGCTACCACCGCCGGTACAAAGCATAAAGAATGTACGGTTTGTCATCGTGTATTGGAAACACAACCTATTCCTTCAACGGGAACAGAACTCAAAATCATCGCCGGAGATAACCAGATATATAACAAGGCAAGTGGAAGTGATGTGACAATTACCTGCAATGGTGATTTTGCAAAATTCACGGGAATTAAGGTGGATGGCTCAGTTGTTGATTCCAGCAATTATACCGCCGTTTCCGGTTCTACCGTTCTTACCCTGAAAGCAAGTTATCTCGGTACGCTGACAGACGGAAGTCATACAATCACCTTTGTCTACACAGACGGTGAGGCAAACGCTAACCTGACAGTTAGAACAGCAGGTAGTGGACATATTCATGACTATGGTACTGAATGGAAATCCAATGCAGATAATCACTGGCATGAGTGCAACTGCGGAGATAAGAAGGATGAAGCAGCACACAGCTTCAAGTGGGTTGTTGACAAGGAAGCTACCGCAACCAAAAAGGGTTCCAAGCATGAAGAATGCAAGATCTGCGGTTACAAACGCTCGGCAGTTGAAATTCCTGCAACAGGAACATCGACTGCTCCGACAGACACAACAAAGCCTAATGACACAACAAAGCCCGGAAATACCAATGGCAGCGAAAAATCTCCGCAGACCGGAGATAACAGCAATATATTCCTTTGGTTTGCATTGCTGTTTGTTTCGGCAGCTGGCGTTACGGGAATAACAGCTTACAACAAAAAGAAAAAAGAACACGCTGAATAAGTCAGCAATAGACCTTTAAGCAAAGGGCGGTGACGGGGATTCCCGCTACCGCCTTCCTGCTTAGATTGGAGAAAGCGATGCAAGACTATCAACCTATCAGTCCCGGCGAGCAAAGGCACTCGGAAAGACCTTTAACTCGGTCGGAACGAATCGCTTCTAGAAATAGAATGAAAAAGAAAAAACAGAACCAGCGCCGTATGCTGATCGGCGGTGCTTCTGTCCTGCTGATTGTGATTATTGTTGCCATTATTTTGATTGTAAAAGGCTGTTCGGGTGCGACAGACGCACTTGCAGGCACCTGGGATTTAGATAGCAACACTACCTATGAATTTGACGGCAAAGGCAGCGGTGAAATGCTCCTCACCCTTGCAGATTATGATTTTACCTATGAAATCAAGGACAATCAGCTATATATCGACTTTGTGAACGAATCGGCACATGACGCAACCTATGAGTTTAGTGTCAAAGGCGATACCCTCACCCTCATCGGTGGCGAAGGAACAATCGGCGGAACTTATGAGCTGACTAAGGTGCATGATAAAAAAGCAGACAAATAAGGACGGTGTTACGCTATTAAAAAGGTATGGAAAATCCTGATTTTATCTGTATGTATAACTGTTTTTTCTTTATCTGCATATCACATTTATGATTATTGGAAAGAAACACAGGACAGTCAAAGACAGAATGATGTGCTGATTGATAAAGCGATAGAAACCGCACCACAAACACAGCAAACGGAGAATGGACAAACAGAATCTGCGATAAAGCCTGTTTCTGAAACTGCACCAATTACGGTAGACTTTGAGCGTTTGCAGGAAGAAAACAAGGACATTATTGCTTGGCTCTATTGCCCGGATACCGAAATCAACTATCCGGTAGTACAGAGCAAGGATAACGAGTATTATCTTCGCCGACTGCTTGACGGTACTTGGAATATAGCGGGAACGCTTTTTATTGATTACCGAAACGCCGCCGATTGTTCTGATCTGCATACCATTATCTACGGTCATAATATGAAAAACAACACGATGTTCGGCTCTCTGCCTAAATACAGTAAGCAGGAATATTACGAAGAACATTCTGTTTTGTATCTGCTCACACCAAAGCAGAATTATAAAGTGAAGCTGATCGCCGGATATGTTACACCGTCAGATTCAAAGGTGTATGAATTTGAGAAAACGAAAGAGGAACGTAGTGGACTGCTGAAAACAGCGCTGGATAATTCCTTGTTTACCTCCGGGACAACTGTATCCGATGAGGACAGACTGCTTACACTGTCTACCTGTTCCTATGAATATGACAATGCTCGTTTTGTACTGATGGGTATTTTAAAAGAAATCGGGTGAAATTTACTGTAATTTGCGGTGAGTCTGTTCGAGAAAGGATAAATGTATGGAAGCAAAACCAAGAATACTATATCTACTGAAAATCTTGTTGGAGCGTACTGATGAAGAACACCCGCTTTCTACAACGCAGCTCATCGGGATTTTGAATGAGGAATTTGGGATTTCTGCTCACAGGACAACCATAACGAAGGATATAGCAGCTCTTGTGGAATATGGACTGGATATTGTAACCATTCATTCGACGCAGAGCAAGTATTTTGTAGCCAGCCGAAAGTTTGAACTGCCGGAGCTGAAACTGCTGATAGATGCAGTAGAGTCATCGAAGTTCATTACAAAGAAGAAAAGCGAAACGCTGATTGAGAAAATACATACGATGACCAGTCCGGGGCAGGTGGCAAAGTTGAAGCGTAATAATTATGTAGTCAATCGAATTAAGCCGGATAATGAGCAGATATATTACATCATCGACGCTATAAACGACGCCATCAATGCAGGCAAGCAGATTTCTTTTCAGTATTATGATTATACCGGATTAAAGAAAAAGGTTCTGAAGAACAAGGGCGAGATTTATAAGCTGAGCCCGTATAAACTTCTCTGGTGTGGGGACTATTATTATGTTCTCGGATACTCTGAGAAGAAAAGCAAGGTTATCAATTTCAGGGTAGACCGTATTGCTTCCAAGCCGGAGATACTGGATAAGGATATTATTCCTATGCCTGATGATTTTGATATTGAGAATTACACAAAGGAAGTATTCTTTATGTTCTCAGGCGAGAAAGTCCTTGTGGATTTACGATGTGATAACAGTCTGATGAAAACAATGGTTGACCGTTTCGGAGAAGATGTGACAATCCTTGCGTATGATATGACTTCTTTCAGGATACAGACCGAAGTATCAGCCAGTCCGACTTTTTTCGGTTGGGTGTTTGGCTTTAATGGCAAGGTACAGATACTTGCACCGGAAAGCTTGAAAGAGCAATACAAACAAATGCTTACAAAAGCTACTGAAGATATGAAAGAGAATGAATAGTGTAGATTTGCATTTATGTGTATGGTCTGCATAAAGCGTAAAGTCAATATTAAAGAATGAAGAGGTGTTAGCAAATTGCGACACCTCTTTTTTTTTACGAAAAACCTACTTGAAAAATTTTTCGTATCAGGTATAATAAAACTATCGAAAGCAAACTGCTTCCGATAGAAAAGAAAGTGAGGCGCAGGTATGAGAAGCAAGAGTCCTGAACTTATGAGTGAAATAAAAAAGTATATCGAGGATTATTACCTGCAAAACAGACAATCCCCATCGACTACAAAAATTGCTGAAGCTGTTGGTATTGCCAGAGGTACAGCATACAAATACTTGATAGAGATGGCTGAGAAGAATATGATTGAGTACGACGGGCAGGAGATTAGTACCAATGTGACCCGTAAGTACAGTGGCGAACAGACACAGACACCGATTGTAGGTTCTATTCCTTGTGGTAGTCCTCAGTATGAGGAAGAAAATATTGAAGAATATGTATCACTTCCTGCTGCTATTTTCGGCAAAGGAGATTTCTTTATATTAAGAGCAAGCGGTCAGTCTATGATTGAAGCAGGGATTGATGACGGCGACCTTGTGGTTGTCAAAAAGCAGGTAGAAGCCAATGAGGGCGATATAGTAGTTGCCCTTGTGGATAATCAGAATACATTGAAACGTTACTTCCGAGATGATGAGAATAAGAAAATCATTCTCCATCCGGAAAATAAGAAGATGAAAGACATCATTGTAGATGAGTGCTGCATTCAGGGTGTGGCTTGTCACATCATCAAAGAACTATAGCAGAGGACAGACGAATGAGAACACTTGAAGGAATTCGCTATCTAATCAATTTGGATAGTGCGGAAATACAACAGAACTTTGCCGGAGGAGTTGCACCGCCGGACAAGGTGGAGTCGGAGGTGGACACAACTTGAGTATTTATATGTCAAGAGCCGAGTTGGAAGAAATCAGCGAAGGCTTGATAACAGCTTATGCTAATAAGTTTAGCAATCGAGTGATTCAATCCATCGACATAGAACATTTCATTACAGAATTTCTTATGTTACGAATTGAATACGCTTCTTTCGCAGAAGATGATGCAGGCAGGATTGGTTTTCTGGCAGATGGAGCAACACCACTGCTGGTACATCAGGACGGAAAAATTATTCCCTTTGTTTTCCCGAAAGATACCATCGTACTTGATAAATTTCTTCTTGCTGAAAAGGAGCAGGGACGTCGCAGGTTTACAATGGCACACGAAGCGTCACATCATATCTTGAGTAAGATGTATGCAATGCCGAGTGAAGGACGCTTTCATGCAGAGTATGACAGTGAGCGTAGTTATTCCAAAGAGGAACTGGCTCAGATGTTTGCGTCTGTTGAGTGGCAGGCAGATACAATGGGAGCTTCGCTTCTTATGCCGAGAAGAATTATTGAAAATGCCTTGGCGAAATATAATCAGTCAAATCCGATAAAAGTTTATGGCGATAATACCATCACTTCAAAGGATAAAGCAGTTATCCGTAGAATGGCAGCTTATATCGGAGTATCCTATACAGCTTTGGTTATCAGATTGAGAGATATGGGACTATTTGAGTATCACAATATCCTTGAGTACATTTCCAATGAATTAAATCTTGGAGGTGTTTCGCAATGAGGTTACAGACTCAGGTAGCACCTGAAATACAAAAGAGATTGCTTCTGTCAAGAGTAGAAGCAGAAAGCCTGAAAGAGCGTGATATTCTCTGCCCGACTTGCGGGTTCAGGATACAGAGAGTTTTTTCAGACGCAACCGGACATTTGAGTGTGAAGTGTCAGAAATGCAAGAATGTCCACATTTTAAATCTTGCTTACTTCCGAAGAATCCGTAGGAACGGATATGGCAGGAATTGCAGGCGATGAAGATTACAAGTAAATATCGAAACGATTTCTAATCGAGTAAGCGGAGATAAGCAATTTATTTGCTAAACTACCAAGCACCGTACGAAGCCGGATAAGTGAAGAATAGAAGTATTCTTTGCTGTCCAGATTCGACGGTGCTTTTTTTGTTGCTGTTTTATTCGATTATGCTTCGTGCAGTATTAGGTCTTTTCCCTTACTTGGGAAAGGACTTTTATGTTTTATAACGCATGGCAGTGCCAGATAGCTAAATACCCGTAATCTCCGAATTTTTGATTTCAAACCAATTCAAAAATTCAAATTCAAGGAGATTACGGAAATGACAAAGAACAACAAATTAAATAATCAGGAAGAACTTTTCGCAAGAGATTGTAAACTTATGAACCTCAAATATGAATATGACGGATATACCGGCACAGAGAAATGGGCAGTTATTACCGAACTTACCGAAGAAGAACTGTGGGATAAATATCCAGATATTATCAGCAGATATACTCCATTTGTCCTGCTGTCTATGGCACAGGGAAAAGTGATTATTGACGATAACAGAGAAACTCATAGATGTGAAATGCGAGATGCAAGACATTTAGATGCTTTTTGTTATGAAGATGATTTATTTGAGCAATTCCATAATGAAGCATTCTTAGATTTTGTTGACCCATTTGAACTCAGAGAAGCAGAAGAAATTGCAGAGAGGAAAGAATTACAGCGTCTGCGTGAAATTGAGAAAGTTAGAATAGTGCTTTCAATGATGAAACCAGCTCAGGAACGAAGATTGTATAAGTTTGTCATTGAGGGAAAGAGCTGTCGTGAAATAGCCGTAGAAGAAGGTACTTATCACAGTTCTGTCAGCAAATCTATTGAAGCGGCAAAGAAAAATTTTAAGAAATTTTATGAGAACCTCTGATTTTGGGTGTCCAAAATGAACTCTTTTGTGCAATGAGTGAAGGGGTTATTTCATTCCGGATACGAATGACACTTCAAAATATTTAGAAATGTGAGGTTTTACATATGAAAGAAAAAACAATTTGCCGTGGGGATTTATTCTACTACGACTTCGGAACACGAACAGGTTCGATACAAAGCGGAACACGACCGGTACTTGTAATTCAGGCAGATGATTATAACAGAAACGCACCAACAATTATTGTGGCTGCTGTAACAGGCGTTATCAAGAAAAGATACCTGCCGTCACATATCCTGCTCGGTCAGGAGTTTGGACTCAAGAAGCCGTCAATGGTTCTACTGGAGCAACTTCAGACAGTAAACAAAGATGAACTCAGAGATTACATCGGAACGATTGAAGATGAGCAGCTTTTAAGGCGGATAAATATAACGCTTAAAAAGACTTTCGGACTTTGGATTTATAAGGAAGAAAAGAAAGAAAATATCCGTTGCCTTTGCCAAAAGTGCCTGAAAGATTATATTCACAATCCCGATTATATCGTGCGTCGCCTTGACCCGTTTGCTAAGGTCAAAGACCATTGTGATAAATGCAATCAAACCGGTTGGGATTATGTGATTACCGAAAGACAGTACAACGCAAGAGAAAAGGGGTGTCAGAATGTCTAAGAAAAGATATGAAATTGTAAGTTATGACATCCCGCTTTGGTTAAAACCTGTTTTATCGGTAACGGAAACTTCAATTTACACAGGGATAAGTGCCAATAAGATATATGAGATGTCAGAATCGGAGGACTGTCCTTTTGTGATATGGATAGGAAGTCGCAGGGTAATCAAGAGAAAATCCTTTGAGGAATACCTCGAAAGGCAGTATTCAATATAGTAAAAAGTCAAATCTGCGATGAGTCCGATTGCATAATGGGCTTATCGCAGAAAAATGAATATACTGATGCCATCAATACAAGGAGGACGAAATGCAAAGCAAAAAAGAAATGCCATTAGAGCATAAGCCTATATTAACCATAAGAGAAGCGTCTTTTTATACAGGAATCAGTGAGAAAAAACTGATTGAAATAACAAATCTATATGCCTGTCCATTTGTATTGTGGATGGGTAATCGCAGATTTATCAAGAGAAAAGCATTCGAGAAATTTATTCAGACATCGGAATTTAAGGGAGGTGCAGATGATGAACAGATTGAGTGATGAGTGGTTTTCCAGTAAAAGCGAGAGCGTTCCGTTGTGGCATAAGATAGCACTTTCTATTGATGAAATGTATGTATATACGGGCATTGGTAGAGAAACAATACGAGAACTTACAAAGCAACCGGAAGCAAAACAATTTACATTGAAAATTGGGAAAAGAACTCTAATTAAACGCAAACAATTTGAAGAATATTTAGACCAGATGTGTTCTATTTGAGGGGAGGAATGTAGATGTATAAAATAGATGGTTCTGAACTTTATGAATATCAGCAACAGCTATTGCAACCACCGGAGGATATACCGATTTGGGAAAAGAAATGTCTTACGGTCGAGGAAGCGGCTGCTTATTCAGGTATTGGAGAGCGAAGATTAAAGGCATTATTGATGGATAAGGATTGCAGTTTCAGAATTGCAAGAAGCGACAGGCTTTTAATTATACGAGAGAAGTTAGAGGAGTTTATTGACTCAAGCACAGAATTGTAGGAGGTAACACAATGGCAAATACTAAAAGAAAAGATAAATCAAGAAAGGTTCTCCGCAAAGGGGAATCGCAACGTCCAGACGGTACTTATCAATTCCGATGGACAGATGAGAACCGTAAAAGACATTGTATTTATGCAAGGAACTTGGATGATTTAAGATATAAGGAAGATGAAATTGACAAGGACAAGAAAGACGGTATCAAGGCAGAAGCTCGCTATACATCACTTAACGATATGTATGAACTTTGGAGAGATTTGAAACGTGGAATAAAGAATAATACTTTTGAAAATTACAAATATATGTACGAGACATTCGTGCGTAATCAGATTGGTTCTCAATTCATAATGTCTATAAAAAAGACTGATATAAAGAGGTATTATAACAGTCTTGTTGATGATAGACATCTGAAACCCGCAACGATTGACAGCATACATACCGTTCTTCATCAGGTTTTTGAGATGGCGGTAGATGATGATTATATCAGAAGTAATCCAACAGATAATGTTTTGCGTGAACTTAAGAAATCGCATTGCTTTAAGACCGAAAAACGCAGGGCATTAACTAAACCGGAGCAGGAACTTTTTCTTGAGTATCTGAAGAATACACCGGAAGCACAGTACTGGTATCCGATATTTGCGGTTATGGTTGGAACAGGGTTGCGTGTGGGAGAACTAACCGGACTTAGGTGGTGTGATATAGATTTAGAAGAAGGGATTATAGATGTGAATCATACACTGGTTTATTATGACCACAGAACTGAAGGAAGCAAGAAAGGCTGCTATTTCAATGTGAATACAACCAAAACTCCGGCAGGTATGAGACAAGTTCCTATGCTTGAATTTGTGAAAGAAGCATTTTTAATGGAAAAAGAAAGGCAGGAACTTCTCGGACTGCATTGTGAAGCTACGGTTGATGGATACACTGATTTTGTTTTTGTAAATCGTTTTGGTCAGCCGCAACATCAAGCAACCCTCAATAAAGCAATCCGTCGTATCATAAGAAATTGTAATGATAAGCAGTTTCTGGAAAGTGAAAATCCAGAGGTTTTACTTCCACACTTTAGCTGTCATTCTCTCAGACATACATTTACTACAAGAATGTGTGAAGCCGGAGTGAATGTGAAAGTCATTCAGGACGCACTCGGACACAAAGATGTATCTACTACATTGAACATCTATACAGATGTAACAAAGGAATTAAGAAAGTCAGAGTTTGAGGGATTGGAATTACAATTTAATCAGTAAATAGTCAGAGAATCAGAAAGAGAGCATATGCCGTAGAGATGCGGGGTGTGCTTTCTTTACTTTATGACGAGAAAGTGGTAGAATGAAGCACAGGACTTATAGCAATGATATAAAACCAAAAACTAAATAAGGACATACACCATTTACACCAATTTTTACACCAAACCTCATTTTTACTTTCACGAAACAAGTGGGAATGGTGTAAAGAGGTTGAATAAAAGCCCATTCATAGGCGATAAAATTTACAAAATGGAATTAAGTCGTGAGTGGACGATTTCGTTCCTCACATGAAACAAAGAAATAAGTAATTACAACCTCATGTGAGCATTATATAACACTTAAATAATCGAAATTTATACCATACAATCAATGCTTTTTACAATGTATAAGTATCATACACATTGTAGATAAAAATCATTGATTTTGCCGTGAAAATTGATTTTTTCGTAAAAATGTCGTGAATTTTCCGTGAAAAATTAGAGAATGAATATGATATTTTTTAAATATAAATGAAGAATATTGTGATTAATAACGGAAGAAATCACAGATAAGAAAATTATTATACAGTTAAAAATTAAAGTTTTAATTAATAGCATTTTATCATTTTTGAATTGTAATAATATCCATATCTTTATAAAAGATGTGGATATTTTTTGGACAGGGGTTTGATTCCCCTCGCCTCCACCAAATTTAATGCTCAATTTGGATGTCATCTAAAACAGATGGATGTCATGCATGATATATGGTCTTTTTTGATTAAGAGTTCGCCCAATTTGGATGTCAATAAATTTGAAAATGATTGTTATTGATAAACATGAATTGTATAATAAATTTAATAGAAAGATAAATTGGAATTTGATGGAGGTAAAAAATGAAAATTGAAAGATGTGAAAAAGAGTCCTTTGTTGTAATAGGGAAAGAGGGTTCATCATTAGATGGAGCAGGATTTATTCAAAAATTATGGGACGAGGCAAATTCCCATTTTGAAGAAGTTCAACATTTAGCAAAGAAAGATGAAAACGGAAATATAGGTGGAATATGGGGAGCAATGTCTGATTTTTCTCATTCATTTAATCCATGGGAGGACTTCAACAAAGGACTTTATCTTGCCGGAGTAGAATGTAGTGATGACGCAGAAGCCCCCAACGGTTGGACAAAATGGATTATTCCTGGTTATGAATATATTTATGTGGAATGTGAAAGTGACGATACCTTTTCAAAGGCGATAAAATATCTGGAAGATAATGCTATTCCATTGGTGGGTGCAGTTCATGATTTTACTTGTCCGCAGACAGGGAAAAATTATATGTTTTTTCCGATTAGAAAGTTATAAACAAATTCCAATTTATCTATTCAATCCTCTGTAAACCCTGTGTTTTCAAGGCATATCGCCTATTAAATATTCAAACCTTATGTATTTTCCCTTGTTTTTGCCCTTATGAGCCGAAACAAGGGAAATTTTTTATGCTCCGCCGATTACCTTATCCAGTAGTCTTGCGGAAGTACGCTTCGCTTCCCTTGTAGCGTGAGCGTAAATGTTCATTGTGGTACTAACATCAGTGTGTCCGAGTAGTTCCTGCACATCTTTAGGTGCTGCACCGTTTGAAAGCAGATTGCTTGTATAGGTGTGTCTGAGCATATGGAAGTGGAAATCCTCCAATCCCTCCAACTTTTTTCTCGCTGTCCTGCACATAATCCCCACCGTACTCGGTGCTTCAAATGCCCCGTCAGGTCTAAGGCAGACAAAGGATAATTCCTTGTACCCCTCTGGGACTTCCTCCGCCCTCGGCAGACTGTAAACCTCATAATAGGTGCGGTCTTTTTCTTTGACCTCCAAATAGTAATTAAGACTGTACAGTTCCCCGTATCGGAAACGGTTTTTATGCTGTTCTGCTTTCGCAGTTTTCAGGATTGCGGCAAGCGTATCGCAAAAGTCAACTGTGCGGATTTTTTTACGCTTTGTTGCCCCTATTTCTGTTTTGTGCCTTGCCCCGTTGTAACGCATACTGCGGCGTACTGTCAGATATTGTTCTTCAAGGTTGATGTCCTGCCAAGTCAGACCACAGACCTCTCCAATACGCAAGCCTGTATAATAGGCTATCTGTATAGGAAGAAGTGCAGGATTGTTTTTCTTTTTCAGGAAGTCCTCTAACCTCTGATACTGGTCATAGCTGAGCGTTGGTGTGGAAGTTGTTTCCCCATCCTCGTAAGAGAACAGCTCGTATTCTTCTTTCTTTCCTCGCCATACCACATACTGCATCGGGTTAAAGGTTATCAGCCTTTTCGGGAATACTGCAAAACGGAACGCCCCTTGTAAAACAGCCGAAAACAATCGGAGATACCCTTTGCTGAGTGCCTTTGCAGTTGTACCGTCAGGATTTGTGCCTCCAAAGCTGAGAAAGTCTATATACGCCTGTAAATGGTCGGCGGTTACGGTTTTCAGCTTTCGGTTTCCTATCGGGTGCTGTTTGATACGGTTGACCGTTCCTTGATAGGACATTACCGTACCATTGCTGAGATTGCCGGGTTTCAGTTCTTCCTCCACCCACAGATCGAGCAGCATACCAACCGTGATGTTTTCAGACTTCGCAACGAATTTCTTTTCCTCATAGTCAGCGATTGCTTTTCTGAGCAGGGCTTCTGTTTCAGACTTGCTTTCTGTTCCCACAAACTCTTTCTGTACTTTTCTGCCGCTTTCATCTTCGATGTAGAAGCGTGCGTACCACTTTTTACCTTTTTTTCTTACAGAACCTTTTGCCATAGATAAATTTCCCCTTTCTATCCGTGGCAATCGGGACTGTGACATATGGTGTGCGTAAAGTAATAAGGTTACTTATGCCGATGAGTGTCAGTCATCGTTTTCACTTGTCAAAGAGCCACGGAATTTTTCTTTTTCAGCAACCCTTTCTTCAGCTGCTGTCACTATCCCGAACAGGTCGCCCATCTTTACAGCGGTGCGTCCCTCATCGTAGATATGTAAAATCCCATCTAAAAACTGCTTCATATCCTCGATAGGAAGTTCCATTTCTTTACGGTAAACTCTTTCCATAATTGCCCTTGACTCAATCGCATAGCGGCGTAAGGACTGCTTTAAGCCTTCGTCCTCCGCTACACGGTCAACTTCAGCCGTTGCGTCTGCAAAGTGATAAGCCATAACCGTATAGAGGTCAATCATCTTTCCGAGGAATGTCGTGAGCAGCTGTTGGTGCGGTTCTCCCTTTACCACAGAAGAAACCGTATCAAGATATTTTTTGATATGTTCCTCCATATCCCTTGCACATAAAGTGCGGCTATCATATTCCTTATCTTCGGAAAGTCCTGTCAGCCATTCGGGAGTGGTCAGGAGTGCCTCTGCCAGTCCATTGATAATCATTGTACGCTTCGGGTCTACTCCGTCCGCTTCATATCTCTGAATAGTAGATTTGTTTACCCCGACACGCTTACCAAGTTCGGGCATTGTTAAGTTTAATTCTGTTCGGCGTTCTTTCACTCGTTCACCGACCTGTTTTGCGGTGAATGTAATTTCTTTTTTCAAGGTTTTCACCTCCTATTGCTGATAGTATATCATAGAAAAACTTATTTTGCAACCATAAATTTAATAATAGGCAAAAATATTTCTTAATAAGTTGCAAAACAAGTTGACAAGAGATAGCAAAACAAGTATAATTACAGATACACAGTTGCAAAATGCGTATTTTGAAAGGATGTTGATAAAATGAGCAACATCAAAATGGGTTTAACCATAGAAGAAGCAGCAGAATGTACGGGTATCGGAAGAAATACAATGCGTAAGTTGGTAGACTGGGGCAAACTTCCCGTCCTCAAGGTCGGCAGAAAAGCGATTATCCGCAGGGATACTTTAGAGCGATTTATGAGTGTCAATCAGGGAAGAAACCTGCTCAATGAAAACGATGTCCGCAAAGTAGAATAACTGTTCTCCAAGCCCCCAGCGTTTGAGAGCGAAATACACCCCTCGCACAAATCTTCGATTTGTACTCTGGGTATTTCGCCCTTGCAGGGGGCACTGTATCACAGCTTCGGACAATGCACCGCCGCTATGATACAGAAGAAAACAGCACACTGTTTTCTTCGCTGTCCGTCTGCTTACGCCGCCGAAACAGCGGCAACCGATTTCTCGGTTGCAAAAAGAGTATGCCCGTCACGGGAGAAAGGAGTATATGGCAAGACATTCATTTATACAGATGTCGAAGCTACCCAATGTCAAGGGAAGAATATCCTATATCACAAGCCACGCAAGACAGGAAAATCTCTATGCCACCTACCGCACCGCTGACAATGAATTTGGGAGTAACCTTGCAAGGGAAAGCCAGCAGGAATTTAAGCGAAGCGGTACAGAGGGCAAATGTATTGAAGCAAGGGAATTAATTATCGCCCTGCCTGAAGTATATACAAGATACGAGCCGCAGGAAGTCCTTGAAGATTTTACGGAGGAGTTCCACAGGCGGTATGGTGTGGAGTGCGTGTCAGCCCTCCACCACAACAAACGCAAGACAAACTATCATATCCACCTTATCTTCAGCGAAAGAAAACTGCTTCCTGAACCTGACATCAAGAGAGCCACACGCAGCGTGTTCTATGATGAAACAGGCAAAAGGGTACGCACCAAGAAAGAAATCACAGGGGAGGACGGACAGATACGAAAAGGCTGTACCGTCATAAAAAAGGGCGAGGTTTACGAAAGCCACCTCTTTACCGTGAAAGATGATAAATTCAAAAATGAGCCTTTTCTTCGGGAGGTAAAAGAGATTTACACCGACCTTATCAATCGGCATATCTCCGATCCCGAACAGCAGTTAAAGGTGTTTGATAAGAACAGCGTTTATCTTCCCACCAAGAAAATCGGTAAGAACAATCCCAAAGCCGCCGAGATTGAAGCGGATAACACCGCAAGGCAGGAATGGAACAGGACAGCGGATATGGCGTTGTTATCGGGTATTTCCGAAGCAAAGATTTTAGAAGTCAAGCAGACCGAGATACACGAAAAAGCAAGTCAGTCAATCATGAGCAAAGGCTGGTTACCTAATCTGTTCCGTGGGATTGTGGCAAAGGCAAAAGATTTTCTGCAAAGCCTTATCAGGGAAAAGGATATGCCGCCCAAGCCTACACTTGATATTGATATGGCAGAGTTCTGCCATATGCGAAGCCTGATGATAAAAGCGCATGAGGGGGCAAAGGAAATCCGTCATTTACAAGACGATATTCTTCCAAAACTGAGAGCGCAGCTTGCCGATACAAAAGGGATTTTCAAGGGCAAAGAGCGTAAAACGATTACCGAGCAGATACAGCAGACGGAAAAGAAAATCTCCGTTAAGCTGGATAAGCTGCCCGATATTCTGAAAGAGGACGGTTATCCCGATGTGCAGGCGTTTATGCGTACTTTCCGAGAAATGGAAAGTGTTGTAGAACAATATAACCGTGACCTTGCCGAATGGGAACGTCAAGTCAGCAGGAAACCGACAGCCACCGCTAAGGCACAGTACAGACCGCCCGAAAAGCAAAGCGTGTTAAAACATCTGCGTGAGATACAGGAACGCAATAAGCAGAAACCGCCCCAAAGACAGCGTAAGAAATCCTTTGACAGAGATAGCCGATAGGCATTCAAAAACCGCCGTGTATGGTGTTATCCATAGCGGCGGTATACATAATTATTTACTGTCTGCAAGTGTAATTTTCATATCCTGAACATTGATGATTGTTTCCTGCTTACATTTCGGACAGTAGAGAGGAAAGTTTTTTAATTCCGTATCTTCCCGTATCATAGTACGGGTTTTATTGCCGCATACAGGGCAATATATCCATTCTGAAATAATAGTTGGCATATAATATCATCACCGCCTATCATTATTTTCATATTCATCAAATTGTTTTGTTTTTTTCAATATCCACAGTGCGTAACTTAAGCTAATAATACATAATACTGCACTTGAAATAATATGAAACTTCATTGAAGAATTTTCAACAGCAAAAACGCTCGAAGAATTTACAAAACTATGTGCAATAATACACGGTAAAAGGCTCTTTCCTTTGTAAAAAATAATTGTAAAAAGAAAACCTATTGCGATTGCATAACAAACTTGTAAGAGTGTAGGTATTAAATCTTTTCCGTTCAGTAAGTTTACAATATGTCCAATTCCAAAAGTAACACTTGAGATAACAATCGCCAACTTTACATTGTCATTGTATAATGCTTTGAACAGAAATCCACGAAAAATAATTTCTTCAATGAATCCAACGCAGAGCATACTTAAAATATATAACACAGTTTCTAAAACAGACAGCTTCATCGTAACGCCATTCCATAGGTTAATACTCATAATTAGAAGTAGCGGAGTAAAATATAAGAAATTTCTAAGGCTTCCATTAAAAGAACACAGACCGTATTTTTCTTTTAAGTTGTGTTTACTCACAAAAACTAAAAGAAGCAATGTAAAAACTATAGCAACGGGTGCAGCAATTATTTTTTCAGTGCCAAGCGAAGCAGAAAAGCTGTCAGCAACACTAAACAAAACAACATAGGAAATAATCCAAACCAATGAGAAATTTAATTCATTTTTCTTATATAAACGATACATTATAATCCTCCTTTCAATGAATAAACTGTTCCGTCAAATACCAAGTCTAAATCAGATATAATCGTCTGTTCGTCATAGGTCATTTCGTTATTTGCAAACATACTTGCATATCCGTGTGCAATCAGGAATAATGAACGGAAAATGGTTTTCGCCTGTTCTGTATTGACCTCTACTTCTTTACTCAGTATAGCTATAATAGGCTGTAATTCTTCAGAATTTATCAACTCAGAAATATTTTTTCCTATAAACTCATTTGTTTGAAATAGAAACCGAAACAAATTTTTTTCTGTTTCAGCAAAGCGTATATAATTCAGTCCAATATCTTTCATCGGATTTTCACTCTGAATATTAGTTATATATTCGGAATGATACTCATCTGCCTTAACATATACAGTTTTTTTCAATTCCTCTATTGTTTTAAAATGATACATAACAGGTTGAGTGGAACAGCCTAATTTTTTTGATACAGTTCGTGCATTGATATTTTCTGCTCCCTCACTTCGTGCTATCTCAAATGCTGCATCTATAATCATCTCTTTTGTAATTTTCACCTTTGGTGGCATATTTTTCACCTCTCCGCCATTTTATAATTATTGTTATATAACATAAATTATAATAAAGGGAGAGATTTTTGTCAAGTTTCGTAACGAAAATACAGTAAAAATAAGCGACAGAGAATTTACTCCCTGCCGCCTTGTCTACTTATGCGAATATAATTTCCCTCTCCACAATCTCCATAGCACAAGCCCGAATGTTATTCATCTGTCCAACCCATTCTAAGGCATTTTTCGCCTTTAGGCGTTCCGTGATACCCTGTGCCTGCTTCATCTGTTCTACAATCCTTTCAAAGCGTTCCTCCGCCTGTTTATCGACATCCGCAAGATAAGCATTCAACTTGCCACTTGTGAGTAGCGTGGCGTAAAACGCCCTCTTATGTTCCTGTAAATATCGTTTGTGTCGCTGCCCCCATAAACCGATAGGTTTGTTTTCTTTTTCGGCTGGTAAGGTCAGGCAAGGGATATAATAATCTCTTTGCAGTTCATACCAAAGACCATTGCTTTCATCATAAATATACTTGTTCATTAAAAAATCCTCCACTATAATATATTCGCACATATGTCACAGTTCTCCGATTGCCACACTCTGTTATATCTTGTTATGGGATTTTCTTTCCCTTGATTTTGCCCTTATAAGCAGTCAGGGAGAGAGTAAACTTGTGTGAAATCATATAAAGGGATAAGGCGAACACATTGCGATAAATCCTTTATTTTCAAGGCTTTTGGAGGATTTTATTGATAGACTATAACCTCTGCTAAGAGGCTATAAAATTGTGTTATTCAAATTCCAGTTTATCTATAAATTTTAATATATGTATTCACAATTAAAATTTTAGAAGATGAAGAAAAATAAAATGAAGATGATTGAATCTCATTTTAATGAATGATTTGAATCATCTTTTTATTTTGAGTTTAAAGTATAACATGTTAACGTAAAACGATATAAATTAAAAGTATAGACTTTATTAAATTTATGTGCTGATAATATATGTAGGAAAGGATGATGATTATGAAAAAAATATTACTTTTAGCATTAGCAGTTCTCCTATTAACAGGATGTAGTTTAGAGAATCCAAATAAAGAAACAACAAAGTCTTTAAATAATCAAGAAGAAAAAGTTGTATTGACTGATGAAACCGATGAGGAAGAAAAAGAACAAGAAAGTACTTCTAAACCTGCAGAAAAATTGAATAATAAGAAAAGTGAAGAGAAGAAAGTGGATAATAAAACTTCTAATCAAAAGAAAACTACAAATAAAAAAACAAGTAAAACGACAGAATCAAGAAATACTGATAAACCATCAAAACAAAATGATGAAGAAAAAAATAGAAAGACACCTGTTGAAAAAGTACCACAGAAGAATAACAAGAAAGAAGATAAGGCTAAGAAAGAGGAAAAACATAAACACAGGTTCACTGTCAATGGTGGATGGTATAAAACAAGTGATGAAGCAATAAGAAAATTTCAATCCATCTCAGATCAATGGAATAAAAAATATGAAGATGGAGAAATCAGTTGGGATGAATATTGTCGAAAGTGTCCTACTGGATATGAAATCTACAGATGTACATGTGGCATGCAGGGATTAAATCTGATGTATGATTAAGAGTATTATATCAATAATAACTAATAGCTATAAGAGAGTTAGATGATAAAAAATCTAACTCTTTTTTTATTTACAAAGGAGGTGGTCGTGATGATTTAGATCAGTATACAAGCAGTAAAGAAGTAAAAATGAAAGGAGAAGAAAATGAAAACAAATCAATTAAAAAAATTAGGTTTAGCAATCATTTCAGCAGTAATGATGTTTTCCAGTGCATTGGGAAATTTAGGTATCGTTAGTGCTAAAGAGGTCAAATATTCAATCAGAGAATATGAAACTGGTTATAAGACTGATAGAGGAACAAATCTTCTAAAATTAAGGATCAAGGGAGCTGATATTCCTGATTATGGAACACATTGGGGGCAGGTTGCTTTCTGTGTACAGCATGGAGAAACACTCCCAAAAGGATCACATATCTTTAATAATGGAGATCCTACAGGAATTTATAGAAATGCTGCGAGAGTCGCTTATCTTGCAACCTATAGATACAATAATGGAGAATCAGGCGGGATGAAAAGATATGCATATACTCAAAATCTTATATGGCAGGTATTAGGTCAGGTTTCTCAGGGTCATAGTATGGGGGATGATTATTCCAGCTGGAAAAGCAAGATCATGGATGAATATAACAAATGGGATACAATGCCCAGCTTCCATACATCAACACAAAAGTTTGAATTAGGTCAAAGCAAGACCCTCAAAGATACAAATGGAGTGTTAAAGTATTATGATACATTCGATTATACAAAGGATGGTGTGACTTTTGAACATACAAAAGGAAGCAATACGATGAAGGTTACAGTATCATCAAAATGTTCAAAGGAAAGTGTTGCCATCACAACTTCTGATGCCATTAAAGGTGGAATGTCTAAATATACCAATTCTTCCTCAAGTCAGGTCAACTTTGTATTGAAAAGTACAGAAAAGCAGGATCTGATCTGTTCACCTGGGTACAGTGATCCTAGATATTTCAATATCAAAATTGATATCAATTCATTTGGAAGTCTTGAAATTGCTAAAAAAGATAACAAGGGAAATTATGTTCCAGATGTTTCTTTCAAGGTCAGCTACAATGCTGATATGTCTTCACCAATTGGGACATATAAAACTGGTACAGATGGAAAAGTTAAAATCAATAAATTAAAAGCTGGAAAAGTGTATGTTCAGGAAACGAAAGTTCCAGATCATTTGATCATTGATAAAACCATTCATGCAGTAACAATCAAATCCAATGATGTATCAAGTTTTACTGCAACCAATGACTGGAAACAGGGATATATACAGGTAACAAAGAAAGATGCAAAAACAGGACAGGTTGTTAAAAAGGCTGGTACTGAATTTGAAATTGTTCAGGGAACAAAAGTTATTGAAACAATCTCTACAAATGAAAATGGCATCGCAAAATCAGGATTACTTGATTATGGAACATATATTGTCAGAGAAAAGAAAGAACCTGCCAATTATGTCATTGCAACATTAGTGCAGGAACAAAGCATTACCCAAAATGGAAAAACATATGACATTACGATTTTTAATGAACCAGTATTAGGTCAGATCAATTTATCTAAAGAAGATATAGAAACAGGAAAGACAGCACAAGGAGATGCAACGCTGAAAGGTGCTGTTTATACATTAAAAGCCAATGATAAGATCACTAATCCTGCAGATGGAAGTGTCATCTATAAAAAAGGTGAAGTGATTTCTATTAAGAATATTGGAAATTCCACGTATGGAGATACAGGTGAAAAAACAGTTGATGATAAGTATAGTATCACATGGAAGAATCTTCCTATGGGAGAATATGTTATTGAGGAAACAAAAGTTCCAGAAGGATATCTCATCGATGGAACACATCAAGTGACATTAGAAAAGACATCCTCAAAAAAGGAACTGGAAATGAAGAATGTCCTTTCTCAGGAACAGGTTATCAAAGGACAGCTTGAAATCGCAAAATCAGGTCACAGTGGAGAAAGTGGTGTAGTACCTGGTTTAGAAGGTATTGAATTTACAATGAAGTTAAAAAGTGAAGTCAATGCGAAAGGCTGGAATCAAGCCAAGACTTACAGTGTAATTACAACTGATAAAAATGGTAAAGGTATTTCTAAAAAAATTCCTTATGGTACTTATATCGTTAGAGAAACAAAGACAAACTCCAATTATTTAAAAAGTGGAGATTTTTTTGTAACGATTGATAAGGATAAAGAAATCGAATACAGAATGGTCAACAATAAGCCATTTGAAGCATGGCTACAGTTAGTAAAAACTGATAAACAGGGTCATAATGTGAAATTAAGTCATGCCACATTTAAGATTAAAGATTCAGCAGGAAACTATTTAAAACAAAAAGTAGGATTGTTCTATAAAGATGAATGGACAACAGATGATGATGGTAAGGTCGTTTTAGAAGATATGGTCAAGGCAGGGAGTTATACTCTTGAGGAAATCAAAAGTCCTGATGGTTTCCTTTTAAGTGACAATATTCAATTTAAAATTGATTCAGAAGACAAAACAATAACATTTGATGATGAAGGTGATCCAGTATTAAAGATCACTGTTCAAAATGAAAAGCCAACTGGAACAATCGTATTGGAAAAAGCATTTGAACAAAGCGACAATTCGTTTGCACCTAAGAAAGAAAATCTACAGGCAAAATTTCAGTTAACTGCTAATTCTGAAATTGTTGATCCAGCAGATGGAACAGTGATTTATCGTAAAGGTGATGTTGTCAAAACAGGTAATTCTCAAGATGGTATTTATACAACTTCAAAGGATGGGAAGCTTGAAATAACAGATTTGCCACTTGGAACAGGTGAAGCAAGCTATATCCTTAAAGAAGTGGAAACAGAAAAAGGATATGTGTTAAATCATGCTGCTGTTACTTATGATTTTTCTATTAAGGATAACACAACAAAAGTCTATAGAGAAGTCAAACAAATAGAAAATAAATTAACAACTGCATATTTTAAAAAGACAGATGTTGCAGGAAAAGAAGTTGAAGGGGCAAAACTTGTATTAAGTGACAAAGATGGAAATATCATAGATGAATGGACTTCATCCAAAGAAGAACATATCATGAAAGGATTGATCATTGGAGAAACTTATACATTACACGAAGAAGTATCAGCTGAAGGATATGTAAAAGCAAGTGATATCACATTTACTTTTAAAGAAGACCAGCAAAAGACAATTATGATCGATAAAATTGTTTCTGTTTCCAAAACAGATGTGACAGGAGAAAAGGAACTTGAAGGAGCACATATCCAAGTCACAGATGAAGATGGAAAGATTGTTGATGAATGGATTTCTACAAAAGAATCTCATCATATCAACAATTTAGTAGAAGGAAAAATCTATACACTAACAGAGACAACTGCACCAGATGGATATATCAAAGCTGAATCCATTACATTTGAAGTCAGTACAGACAAAGAAGATCAATTCATCGTTATGAAAGATAAGCAAGTTTCATTTAAGAAAATAGATCAAAATGGTCATGTCGTTGTTGGTGCTAAACTTCAGATTGTAGAGAAAGATAGTCAGAAGGTCATTGAAACTTTTGTGACTGATGGAAATATTTATTATTCAAAAAATGTGGAAATTGGTAAAACCTATATTCTACAGGAAATTGAAACTCCTGAAAACTATATCAAAGCTGATGATATAGAATTCTCTGTTTCTAAAGAAAACGAAAACCAAGTCATCTCTATGACAGATATCAAGCTAGATGAGGTTGTCATTTCTAAACAGGATGCTACAACAAAGAAAGAACTAGAAGGAGCTCATTTAAAAATCACTGATGAAGATGGTAATATCGTTGAAGAATGGATTTCTACAAAGGAATCGCATGAAGTGATGTTGGAAGTTGGCAAGACATACACATTAACTGAAATAACAGCTCCTCAAGGATATAATATTGCAGAATCCATCACATTTACTGTTGATGATAATGGAGAAGTCGTACAAAAGATAGTCATGTTAGATCAGCATATTCCTACTATTCTGAAAACTAGCGACAGTGTGAATATCCTATCTTATGCTGGTATTTCATTATGTGCTATTGCAGGTCTCATTTTACTAAGAAAAAGAGGAAAAAATGATGAACAATAAGGAAATTGTGAAAATGATTCTTATGATTGGTTTTATGTTCTTGATCCTATATTTATTGTACAAAGGTGGATATCTCTATCTTCCTATATTTACACCTAAGGTGATGTAAATGAGAAAAGAGACATTTGAATTCTATGAATTTAAAGGTAGAAAGGTCTTGTTTACACCAGCACGTGCAAGATACCTTGAAGAACCTGTTCCAGAGGGACTTTTTAAATACGAAATAAGACATTCCGATGAAGGCTTTGAACCATGTGTTCTAGCCAAGCATATTCTAGTGAATCATTATGGTACGATATTTTCTAGAGTTCCTATTGATCTTGGAGAAAGAGGATATATCGATTTTAGTGAAGATATAGACTTTATTGATTTGAATCAAATCATGACATTTGATGAGTATCTAAGCATGCTGGAAGAAAACTATGATATCAAGGAACAGGAAATGAATATGAAAATGATTAGGTAAAGGAGGTGATAATGATTGGCATTATTAAAGAGCCTTATTTCATGGGTTGGTGGAAAAAAGGCATTAAGAGAACTCATTTATCAAAGATTCCCCAAGAACTATGGAAGATACATAGAAGTCTTTGGTGGAGGTGGATGGGTACTGTTTGGAAAAAAGCCAGATAAGTTTGAAGTTTATAATGATTTTAATAACAACCTGACAAATATGTTTGCGGTTGTCAGGGATCAGCCATTAGCATTTATTCAGGAACTGGGATATCTTCCAGAAAATGGACGATTTATCTTTAATCTTTATAAAGAAATTATTTCAAAACAGAGAATTGAAGACAAATATATTGAAGAGGAAATGAAGAAGGTTAAGGTTTACTTTACGGAACTGCAGGCAGAAGAGATACAGGAAGTGATGAAAAAGGAGCGTATAGAAAAACAGGATGTTAAACTTGCAGTTGCATTCTTTAAACTGATCAGATATTCCTATGGGTCTGGGTGCAAGACTTTTGGATGTCGACCATACGATGTGCGAAAGGCATTTACACTTGTATGGAACATCAGTGATAGATTAGCCAATACAATTATAGAAAATAAAGATTTTGAAGCATTGATTATCCAGTATGATAGACCAGATGCTTTTTTTTATTGTGATCCACCGTACTTCGAAACAGAAGGACACTATGCAGTTGTTTTTACAAAAGAAGATCATATTCGATTAAGAGATACGCTTAAAAAGATAAGAGGCAAGTTCCTGCTGTCCTATAATGACTGTGAATTTATCAGAGAACTTTATAAAGATTATTATATTGAGTCAGTAACCAGATTGAATAATATGGCTCTTCGCTATGACAATGAAGCAGAATTTCCAGAAATACTGGTTTCCAACTACAATCCAATGGAAAGTGTTTCACTGTCAAAACAGCTCGATCTGTTTGATATATCTGATGATGAAGATGAGTCATAGGATAAATAGGAATATTATAAATATTTGCTTTAAGTTAAATTTAAAAAGAAAGGAGAAAAGATATCAATGAAGATCATATCAACAGTAAAGGTATTAGAAAATGGCTGTGTTCAGCTTCCTAAGGAAATGATGGAGCATTTGTTATTAAAAACAGGCGATTCCATAAAGATTGAATGGGAAAGACAGCCAATAAGAGAAAAATGTTTTCAGGTGAGAGAGGATAATGAGGAGGAAATGTTTAATGAAGGGTTTTACTGCATCCTAGAACGTTTCTTTGAAAACTGTCATATTCCTCTTGAGAGTGTTCAGATTCTAGAGAGTGATGGGACAATGACTCTTACTACAAGTGATCATTTAGTGTCTTCTTTAGGAGCAGAAGTTGTATCATGTCTTATGCTTCAGGAAGTTGACTTTGAAAGATTAGCAGATGATCTTGCAGACTGCATCAATGATATATATGAAGATGAGTGTTTACAAAATACTTGATTCACAGGGAAGATTAGTCCTTCCAGCTGAATTAAGAAATCAGGTAGATATTCAAAAGGGAGATATCCTAGAACTAAGAGTCCTCAAAAATTCTATCATCATAGAGAAACTGAATGTCGTCAAACTTAATGATGAATCACTTAAAAACATGCAAAATATGATATTGTCGACTGCCAAGAAATTAGATCGAGGCAGTCTTTTGTTTTTAGCAAAACGACTTGTGGAACTGGCAGAGAAGGAGGAAATGAATGATTAAATTATTAGAGAATAAAAAAGTAAGGCTATTGTTATGTGTGTTGTTGGTTATGTTGATTGCAGTTGTTGTGATACAGCCAACATATGCTGCTGGAAATGTATCTGGAGTTATTCAAAATGCATGGAAGAGTGCTGAAACCCAAATCAAGAATGTCGTGAATAATGTTGTCTTTCCTGTTATTGATCTGATCCTTGCAGTTTTCTTTTTTGTGAAGCTGGGTATGGCATATTTCGATTACAGAAAACAGGGGCAGTTTGAATGGACAGCTCCAGCTATACTGTTTGGATGTTTGTGTTTTACTTTAACTGCTCCTAATTATATCTGGAACATCCTATAAGAAAAAAGGTAAAAGAAAATGTTTTTATGGGATTTTGTGGCTGATACGGTCATGGGGCAGATCGTTGACTGGATATATGAAAAGACATTGGAATTTTTAAGTGAATTTTTTTCGATGATGGGTAACATGGGAGCAGAACTATTCAGTTATGATTTTATCAAAGCGATTGTTGAAATTTTTAGATTGTTTGGCTGGGCTTTATTTGCGACTGGACTGGTTGTAGCCGTCTTTGAAATAGCGATAGAATATCAAAATGGCAGGTGAAGTGTAAAAGGTGCTTCCCTTAATGCTATCAAAGGTTTTATGGCTGTTTCTCTTTTTACAGTATTGCCTATAGAACTCTATAAATTCTGTATTTCCTTACAACTGACTCTCACAAAAGATATGGCTTCTTTAATTGGTGGAAAGTCAATTGGTGTTTCAGCAGAACAGTCACTGACAGCTATCAGCAGTCTAAAAGTAGGAACAGGACTGCTTATATTTCTTCTTATTATGATGGGCTATTCCATTATCAAGGTCTTTTTCGCCAATCTGAAAAGAGGAGGAATCCTCTTGATTACTGTTGTAGTAGGATCGCTTTATATGTTTTCTATAGTGAGAGGATATACAGATGGATTTATTCAGTGGTGCAAACAGGTTGTGGGAATCTGTTTAACAGCATTTCTGCAATCTGTCATCCTTATCGCAGGGCTTGGAGTTATGAGAGAAAATGTTCTATTAGGAATTGGGATCATTTTAGCAGCGAGCGAGATACCAAGGATCACTGGACAGTTTGGACTGGATACGAGTACGAAAGCCAATCTGATGTCAACAATCTATGCTGCACAATCCGCAGTCACAATTACCAGAACAATTGCAGGAGCTATGAAATAATGGAATGGAATCAAAGATATATGGCAGTTATACAGCCAGAAGGAATAGGAGTTATTATCAGTGAAGATGAATTTTCAACATTTATTGCACATTTTGGAGAATTTGGAAATATAGAAATCTATGACTGTTTGACTCATGAGATAATTATTAGAACGAAGGGTGTTCATATTCAATGCTTTTATCCAGATATACATGATAGATCATTAGCAGGACTCAAGGCTAAAAGGTACTATTCTTATTTTGAAAACTACAAATATCAGCTGAAAAGAAAGTATCCAAAAGGAAGGTTAAAGTCACTTTATCAATCGTTAAAAGTGTATTTTGTACAAGAATAGTGCATTTTGTGCATGATTATATGATTTTGAATCGTTTTTAAATATTCAGTAGCTATTGCAGGAAAGTTTTGATATTGTGTGTCGTGAAAAAAGGAGTGGATGCACAATGAAAGAAGAATGGTTTTTCCTGTTTATATCATATTTTGGAGAAGAAGGTAATAGCATAAGGTACAGGTATGTCATTAATTGCCTTGATTTGGAATTGGCTGGTATCGTTGAATTTGATAAATCACTCAAAGAAATTGATTATAAAGACCCTAAAGAACTTATAAAACAAGTGGATGAAAAAAGAATAAGAGAAATTAAAGCTATGGACAAGAAAATGACAAAAAATAATGAATTATATATAATGCTTACAGTTTATTATGTTCTTAATTATTATCATATGCTTGATCGTTTTCCCTATGAAACAGGATATATTAATCCATTAAACGCAGATGAATATTTTAAACATAAAGATCTTATTGAGCAATCAATGGATAGATTCAGAAAAAACAGAGAGATTGAAAAGAACCTGAAAATAAAATAAGGATAAGCAATAAGTGCAGATTTAGGACTTGTTTATAATAAGAGTTATAAATTGAAAAATTTATATTATAACAAAATATAAACATATTGACATTTATCGATATGTATGATATTCTTATATCGAAGAATATGAATGTGAGGTGGTCATATGGAAAAAGATTATGAAAGAGATTCTAAAATTTTTAAAGCATTCTGTGATCCAAATAGATTAAAAATTCTAGATATTTTAAAATCTGGAGAACACTGTGCTTGTAAATTGTTAGAAATATTAGATGTAAGCCAATCAACATTATCACATCATATGAAAATATTAACAGATTCTAAAATTGTGAATGTGAGAAAAGATGGAAAATGGTCACATTATTCTCTATCAAGAGAAGGAATACAATTTGCAATTGATTATTTAGATCAAATGAAATAAGTCTGCCACCAAAATAGGTGGCAAAAATAAAATATTATAAATCGAAAAACATCGATATAAGGAGGAATCATATGGAACAGCTATGGTTATTTATACAAAATCAAGTTCTAGGTATGAAGTGGTTGAATGATCTTATAGGAATGCTTCTAACTTCTTTAGGACTTGATATGACAAGTCATATTGGGGGAAGTATTCAATTCTTTGTTTATGATGTATTGAAAATAACTTATTTATTATGTTTATTAATTTTCATTATTTCGTATATTCAAAGTTATTTTCCACCAGAAAGACAACTATATTAAAGTCAAGTAGTAAATTGTGAAAAAGTATGAAATATAAAATACTTGAAAATATAGTATTCGATCTTTGAAATTGTGAATGTAAATATGTTGAAAAGAACTATAGTTAAAAATAGCACATTTCAATAAAATGTGGTTTGTTAAAAGTTTTGACTATTTGAGTGAATTTATATCGAAAGATAGATTGTTTGTTTCGAGATGATAAATAATCCTCAAAAGTTTTCTTACACAATGACCTAAAGCACAGAGGTGCCCTTTACCTTGATTTCGTTTTAAATGATAGTAATTATTGAATGCAGGGTTATGACGAATTACAGGAATAATGACTCTATAAAGTGTTGTTCTTAGATATTTGGAACCTTTCTTGGTTATGGCTGTTTTATCAGCTGAAAATTTGCCAGATTCACTTATATAAGGATTTACACCTGCAAATTTAATTACTTTTCCTGCATTTGAGTATTTACTTATATCACCAAGTTCAGCTAAAATAGAAGTACCAGTAATAATTGATATTCCTGGTATTGATGTGATAGAAGAAGCTTGTGTGATGGCGAGTTCTTCTATTTTTTTATCTAATTCTTCAATTTGAGAGTTGATTAAATCAATACTGGAAATAACCGATTGAATGATAAAAGAAATAGAAACATCATGAATGCCAACAGAATTAGAAGCTAATTCTTTTAATTCTTCCGCACTAAAGGAGTTACAATATTTAAAACATTTTCTTAAAGAACGAATGTCTGTATGAGCAATTGTATAAGCGTCACTATATTTTCTTAAAATGTTTAAATAAGTAATGGTGTATTCGTTATTAAATAATGTATTAAATTCAGGAAAAACAATGTCAATATGTCGTTGAAGAACATTCTTTTTACGATTCATTTCAAGGGTTAGTTGTGTACGATAGCGAGTTAATTCTTTCGCTTCCTTTAATTTCTCATCTTGAATAGAGATGATACGATAGTAGGCTTTGTCTAAAAGCGCTTTCGTAATTAATAGGGCATCTTCTTTATCACTTTTAACGGATTTTAAAGAAGCTTTTCTAAGGCTTTTAGTAGTAATAGGGTTAATAAGAGCTACTTTATAGCCTTCAGCCAATAAACTACTTTCAATGGCGAAGTTATAGTGCCCTGTATCTTCCATACCGATTAAGAGTTCGTTTTTTGAATATTTATTAAGTTCCGTATAGAGTTTTTTAAAACCTTCTTTATTGTTTTTGAAGAAAAAAGGATCACATAAAGATTCGCCAGTAGAAGCCTCCATGATAAAAGCAGCGTGTTCATATTTGGCGATGTCAATGCCAACAAGTTTCATAATTATCAATTCCTTTCTTACGATAGTTTGTGATTGTGAAATTGAATCCACTTCAAAGGTATCAAAAACCTGGTGTGTTTAGAATTCAAAAGACTCATACAACTAATAATAAATGCGATACGAAGAAGTGGTAAGATTCTTTCTAGAAAGTCAGAGCAATAGAGAGTAAGATACAAATCCACATTCACAATTACAAATTTTATCACAACCTGAAGTGATACCAAAAGATTCAGGTAGAAAGGAGAATTGGTATATTAGATTTATTACTCTTTGTATGAGTAACTTCAATATACCAGAAGTAAAAAGATTTTAGGAAGATTTCATGGAATAACAGCAAATATTGTTTCAGCATTGCTGGGGACTGTGACTCCATTTTGTTCTTGTTCATCAATTCCTTTGTTTATTGGTTTTACCAGTGCAGGATTGCCCTTAGGTGTTACCTTTTCATTTTTAATTTCGTCACCTATGGTTGATTTAGGAAGTTTAGTATTGTTGATGAGCATCTTTGGAGCAAAAATTGCGATTGCATATGTTATCATCGGATTGGTTATTGCAGTTATTGGAGGGACTATTATTGAAAAACTTCATATGGAAAAATATGTAGAGAATTTCATTATGAATGCAAGTGCAGTAGATATTAACTCTCCTACATTAACTCGTAAAGAAAGAGTCATATATGCAAAAGATCAAGTGGTTGAAACTTTTAAAAAAGTATTTCCATATATCCTGATAGGTGTAGGTATTGGAGCAATCATTCATAACTGGATACCTGAAAGTTGGATAGAAAGTGTTTTAGGAGGGGATAATCCGTTTGGAGTTATATTAGCAACAATTGTTGGGATTCCAATGTATGCTGATATTTTTGGAACGATTCCTGTTGCTGAAGCCCTGCTAGCTAAGGGTGCATTACTTGGAACAGTTCTATCATTTATGATGGGAGTGACAACTCTAAGTTTACCATCAATCATTATGTTGAAAAAGGCAGTAAAACCTCAACTATTAACATTGTTTATAGCAATTTGTACAGTAGGTATTATTTTAGTTGGTTATTTATTTAATATTTTCTCATTTTTATTGATATAGATTGGAGGAAAAAGATGGCTAATGTTGTTAATTTTAATATGGTTGTAGAGATTAATCAGCTGTTAAAAGAAAAAGAAATTGAATATTCAATTCATGCATTAGGTGGATGTACCTGTGCAGGATTAAGGCTAAAACAAGATGGAAAAGAGTATCCAGTAAATGAAATATTAGAAGTTATTAATAGTTATTTAGATCAAAAATGGATGAAAGTCAGACAAGATGATAAAGATCCATATATATTAAATGTTGAATCAAAATTTGATTTTGAAAAATAAAGGAGAGAAGATTATGAGTTTATTTAAAAAGAAAGAAGAAAAGAAAAGTTGTTGTTGTCAATGTTCTGTTGACGCAATGGAACAGGCTGAAGAAACAAAGAAAGAATTAGGTATTAAGATTTTAGGATCTGGTTGTGCTAAATGTAATAAGTTAGAAGAAAATGTAAGGCAAGCATTAGAAGAAATGAATATCGAATTGCCAATTGGTCATGTCACAGATTTTGCACAAATCGCTACTTATGGTGTTATGTCTACTCCTGCATTAGTTTTAAATGGAGAAGTTGTTTCTTTTGGTAAGGTATTAACAGTAGATGAAGTGAAGCATATTTTGAAAGTGAAATTATAGAAATTTATGGAAAAAAGATTAAAAATTGCTTTTGTATGTGTTCACAATTCGTGTCGTAGCCAAATAGCTGAAGCATTGGGTAAAAAGTTAATGAATGATAAATATGAATTTTATTCTTGTGGTACAGTACTAAAAAATCAAATCAATCAAGATGCAGTAAGAATTATGAAAGATCTTTATCAAATAGATATGGAAAAAGATCAATATAGTAAATTGATTACGGATATCCCTGAAGTGGATATTATGATTTCAATGGGATGTGAGGTAGGGTGTCCATATATAGGTAGAAACTTTGATGATAATTGGAATTTAAAAGATCCTACTGGGCAAGATGATGAATTCTTTAAAAAGATTATCAGTGATATTGAAAATAGAGTATTAAGTTTAAATTACAAATAATAGGTCAATTTGATCTATTATTTTTTTCTCAAACATATATTTAATGCTTTAAATTAATTACTGGTTAATAATTTATAAGAGGAGTGATATAATGTGTATATGTATCCAGATAATTTAAAAGGAAAACCGATATTATGGCTATGGTATTTAAGAGATATAGGAATCATAGGTATTGGTGCTATTATTTCAGTTATATTTATAAGTCAGGCAAATTTTTATCTGCCTATTGCTATAGTGGGATGTTATGCATTTATGACCATTAGACTTCAGGACACAAGTATATTTGATTTTATTCAATATGCCTGTGCCTTTTTTATTTTTCATCAGCAGTTTTATATATGGTCATATACGAGTCCGAAGACTGTCAATCAAAGTATAACAAATAAAAGAAAAAACAAATTTTTGAGAATGTGGAGGTAGAAAGTGAAGAAAAAGAAGAATAAGTCAAACAAAAAGTTAAAGTCTACAAGAGAACTTATCAATGCAAAGACGATTTCTAATGACAGTTTAAAACTGTTCAACGATGATGAAATCGTCTTTTTTGTTATTCAGCCACAAAACTTATCAGTTATGTCACAGGAAAATATTGGTGCAAAAATCTTTTCGCTTACAAATGTTTTGAAGGGACTGGCTGATATGGAGATGATCTGTCTGAACAGCAGGGATAATTTTGAGGATAACAAGCTCTTCATTAAAAAAAGGATATCAGAAGAGACTGATGAGGTCATTATTAATCTTTTAAAAAAGGATTTATATCATTTAGATCAGATACAAACTCAAACTGCAACCTCAAGATTATTTCTCTTGGCTGTTCGTATCAAACCAAATGATCAGGTGGAAACAGTAGCACTGATCCATCGTATTGAAAAACTCATCAAACTGCAGAATCTACAGGTAGAAAAAGCCAATAAGGAACAGATCAAAAATATGCTTGCTGTTTACTTTGAACAGAATGTCACATCAGATCAGTTTGAAGATTATGAAGGAATGAGGTGGTATCCAAATGATATTGAGGAATCCATTTAAGAAAAAAGAAGTCATCAGTGAAGAGGAAGTTAAAGTACAAGAATTTCTTGATTTAATTGCACCTTCTACAATACGATTTTTTACAGAATATTTTATATGTGGAAATACATATCGCTGTGTTTGGGCAATTAGAGACTATCCGATCTCAACAGATGAACAGGCACTTTTAAGATATATGGGTGAAAAGGATGGGATAACACTCCATATCTATGCAAGACAGGTTACACCTGCAGAAGAGAAGAAAATCATTTCCAATGCTGCGAATAAAAACAGGATGAAACAAAGCAATACTCAGGATTTGCAGGAATCCATCAATGCTCAAAGTAATTTAAAGGATGTTATAGGACTTATTGCTGATATGCATAGAAATAAAGAACCACTTATTCATTGTGCTGTTTATTTTGAATTGATAGCCAATGATTATGATGAATTAAAACTTCTTCAGACAGAAATGCAGACAGAACTTGTCAGAAGCAAGCTCAATGTTGATAGACTTCTTTTAAGACAAAAAGAAGGTTTTCTAGCCGTCATGCCTAGTGGTGTTGATACATTTAAGGAACAGTTTGAAAGAGTACTTCCTGCAACGAGTGTTGCGAATCTGTTTCCTTTCAATTATTCAGGAAAGACTGATGCACATGGTTTTTATATAGGGGCAGATAAATTTGGAAGCAATATCATCGTTGATTTTAATCAGAGAAGTGATGATAAGACAAATGCCAATATCCTTATATTAGGGAATTCAGGACAGGGAAAATCTTATTTGTTGAAACTTCTTCTTATCAATCTGCGTGAACAGGGGTTCTCTCTTATTAATCTAGATCCAGAACACGAGTATGAGGAGCTGACCAACAATTTGCATGGTGTGTTTATTGATATGATGTCAGGAAAGTATATGATCAATGTTCTAGAACCTAAGCTCTGGTCAAATGATTCAGAAGAGGATAATGATGAAGATGTCCCTGCAACCTTTAAAAAGACAACGGTTTTATCACAGCATATTTCCTTTTTAAAAGATTTTTTTAAGACTTACAAGGATTTCAGTGATGAACAAATTGACACTCTGGAGATTATGCTGACAAAGCTCTATAAGTTTTTTGATATTACAGAAAAGACAGATTTGTCTTTATTAAGACATGAAGATTTTCCTATTCTATCTGATTTATATGAATATATAGATGAAGAATATAAGCATTTTACTGAAAACAGAAACAATATCTATACAAGAGAAACACTAAGAGAAATTCTATTATTGCTGAACTCCATATGTGTGGGTAGTGACAGTAAATTCTTTAATGGTCATACCAATATTGGAGAGCATAAAATCATTACTTTTGGTGTTAAGGGATTATTACAGGCAAACAAATCATTAAAAAATGCGTTACTGTTTAATATTCTATCTTACATGTCTAATGAACTGTTAACAAGTGGGTACACAGTTGCAAGTATTGATGAGCTCTACCTGTTCTTAACAAATATGACTGCAGTTGAATATATTCGTAATTTCATGAAGCGAGTTCGTAAGAAAGAAAGTGCTGTTATACTGGCATCACAAAATCTTGAAGACTTCAATATAGAAGGAATTAGAGAACTAACAAAACCATTATTCTCTATACCAAGTCATGCTTTCTTATTCAATGCAGGAAATACGGATAAAAGATTTTATATTGATGCACTTCAGCTGGAAGAAAGTGAATATGATCTTATCAAATATCCTCAAAGAGGTGTGTGTCTATATAAATGCGGGAATGAAAGATACAACCTGGCTGTTCGTGCTCCAGAATATAAGGCTGCACTCTTTGGAAGTGCTGGTGGAAGATAAAGTTGAAGAGCCAAAAATTTGGTATTGAAATAGAGATGACTGGTCTAACCAGAAAAAAGGCTTCTGAGATAGTTGCTAAACATTTTCAGACTGACAGTCAATATGATGGAGGAGCTTATAGAGCTTATTCAGTTAAGGATAATGAAGGCAGGAAATGGAAACTTGTCTATGATTCCAGTATTACTGCCTATATAGGAATAAGAAGAACATATGACGATGATTACAAAGTAGAACTTGTATCACCCATATGCAAATATGATGATATTGAAGATATACAACAAATTGTCAGAAAACTTCGTAAGGATGGTCATGCAAAAGTTAATTCAAGCTGTGGAATTCATATCCATATTGATGCCTCAAAACATGATGCAAGATCACTTAGAAATATAACGAATATCATGTATTCAAAAGAAGATCTGATCTATAAGGCATTACAGGTTGAAGTGGCAAGAGAACATCGATACTGTCAAAAGGTTGAAGAATCATTTATACAGAAGCTGAATAAAAGCAAGCCTAAGAATTTAAGCCAGTTGAAATCTCTCTGGTACAACGGAGAAACAAGAAGAAGTCACTCCCACTATGATAACAGCAGGTATCATGCGTTGAATCTTCATAGTGTCTTTCAGAAGGGAACGATTGAATTCAGACTGTTCAATGGAACACTTCATGCAGGAGAAATCAAATCGTATATCCAGTTTTGTCTTGCTATTTCTCATCAGGCATTGACTCAAACAAAAGCGAGCAGAAGAAAAACACATTCATCAAATGAGAAGTATACATTCAGAACATGGCTGTTAAGACTAGGACTCATTGGGGATGAATTCAAAACTGCAAGGCATCATCTTTTAAAAAACTTAGATGGCTGTATTGCATGGAAAGATCCTCAACAAGCACTTGCACAGAAAGAAAGACTGAAAGCACAAAGAGAACTTGTACTGGAAAATCCTGTTCAAAATATTGAAAATACTGAAGAACTGGAACATGAAGGTATGTCCATGCAACAGCAGATGTAGAGAGGAGGTATCGTTATGAAAAAGTATTATATAGCTTATGGAAGCAATCTTAATCTTGAACAGATGAAAATGAGATGTCCAGATTCCAAACTCATAGGAACAGGGATGCTGAATAATTATCAATTGCTGTTTAGAAGCAACAATAGACATAATGCAGTTGCGACTGTAGAACCATGTCTTGGAGAAAAAGTTCCTGTTGGTATATTTGAAATATCAGAAAGGGATGAAAAATATTTAGATATCTATGAGGGATTTCCAAATCTTTATACGAAAAAACATATGACGATTCATAGTCAAAATATCAAAGATGAAGCTATGGTCTATGTAATGAATGATGGCTTTGATTACGGAATACCAAGCCAGTATTATCTCAATATCATTAGACAGGGATATAAAGACTGTCATTTGGATATGAAGTATCTTGATAACGCTGTTAAGGAAATCAGTGAAATTGTTGAAGAAATGGAAATCAAAGAGAAGTATCCATTAGGATATAAGGATATCAGACCATAATGAGTGTTAAATTAGCGAAACTTCTAGCAGTATTTGTTGGAAATAAGGATAGTACCATAGGAAAAATAGGAAAGGGTGCTGTGATAGCCATTATATCACTTTTTGTTGCAATCACTGTGCTTATAGGTGCAATCTTTTCTGATGGGATCAATTTTAATCAGAATATCGTCACTGATTTATTTGAAGGAAATCCCATCACAGAATTTCAGGGAGAACAGGCTCAATTCATCAATGATGTTCAACATGGACTATCACTGATTGATACAAAAATGAATGAAACCAATCAGACATTTACAAATGGAGCAACCCTCAACGCCTATCAGGTTAAAGGATATTTTATAGGATTGATGTTTTCCAAACAGAAGATGAACTTCGATGAAAATAAGGGAACGCTTTGGGTGAAGAGCTTTACGATAGAATCCAATGAAAATGAAGTTAAAAAAATTGTACCTACTTCTGTGAACTCGACGATCTATTCTCATTTGGAATCCAATTTATCAATGACCCTAAATGATGATACAAGAGAAGCAATGGAAAGAGTCTATGGTGGACTGATAGGAAATAATGGTGGAACAGTGACAACATTATCTAAAGAAGAAATGGATAAACTGTTAAAAAGTCTTCCTGAAGGAACAAGTGAATTAAGAAAGAATATTGTTTTACAGGCTGGCGATGCAGTTGGGAAAATTCCATATTACTGGGGTGGGGCTGCAAGCTGTGCAGGATATGAAGGCAATCACTTTGGTACAGTTATAACACCAGATTATAAAGGAAGAAACAGAAAAGGACTGGACTGTTCGCACTTTGTGGACTGGGTCTACTGGACAGTGATGAACAACAATCTAGGGAATACCAATACAACTGGTCAGATCAAAATGTGTAAAAAAATATCAGCAGGAGAATTATTACCTGGTGATCTGGCATTCCTTATGGATAGGCAGGGCAATACAACTCATGTAGGAATTTATGCAGGAAGAAATGAAAAAGGTGAGATGGTATGGATACATGAAAATTCACATGACAATAATGTTGCAGTTAATACTGTGTCTTATTGGAGTGGATATTACAGATTAAATATAATGGAAGGAAGATAAATAATGACAGATAAACAATTAGAAAAATATATGAGAGGAACATATCTTGGTGTTGTAAAAGGAAATTATGATACCTATTGCCGATTGAATTCAAAGGAAATCAATAACTTTGTTCAGAATGCTGGGAAATATGCAGATCTGGTTATTATAAAGTTAAGAAGCAATGAAATCATGTTTGATACGAAAGGACAGTTCATTCATCAAATTCTTCCTGAACTTTCTGAAACTGCAAGAACCAGTTATGAAGGACAGAAGATTATCAATCAGATTGCTTCAAAGCTGAATGAGATGATTGATGATTCAATAGAGGAAAAACCAATCAAAAAGGTTGAAAGATTTATAAAAGAAGCCTTTGGTCAGGAAATGATTGAAAATGATATAGTGGATTCACTCAAAGAATCAGAACAAAATGTTTCTTTTCAAGGTCATATCTTTTAGGTGTTGAAGATGGAAAAAGAAAAATTAAAGCTCACTGGAATATTAGAAGAAAGATTCCAGCATTATGATGAAGTGCTGGAAAATGGATGTAATGATCCCTTATGGGCTGATGGAGTCAATCTTAATCTGATAAGAAATCATATCATTATCGCCAAAAGAAACATAGAAGAAGTATTTTCAGTAGAAGATTATCCAGATGTTTATTACAGAATGACACCCAAGAAAATAGATGATGATTACATGGCAAAACCAGATAAAATACGAGAAAAGGCAAAAGAAGTATTAGATATGTTCAATAGCTACTTCTATCTGGAAGAACTCAAAAATGCCAGTTATTATCTTGATAAAAATCAATTGCTGGAAACTGGAATAGGAAGTGTACTATGTTTAATACAGTATCTGGATGAGGCTATAAAGGAAGATGATCTTGTTGGCATGAGAAGATTATCCAAAAATTCAGATTATAAAATGAAGGAATTTGAGAAAGCCTATGAAAATCTACGTGAAATCAATATGGAAGAAGAAAGACAAATTTCGCTGTTTGAAATGATGATGTAGAAGCAAAAAGAAAGAAGGTGCAAAAATGAATGAGAAACAAATTCAAAGGATCAAAGAACAGTATCCTCAGGGAACAAGAATAGAACTTAATCACATGGATGATCCTTATCATCCTGTGCCAGAAGGAACATTAGGGACTGTCAAGCATGTTGATGATGCTGGTCAGATCCATGTCAAATGGGACAATGGAAGAGGTTTAGCCATTATTCCAGAGGTAGATCACTTCAGTATTGTTAAAGAAAATAACAAGAATGAAATGATTGAAGTTATAGTTGTTGAACCAGACAAACATCCTAGAGTTGAAAGAATCACTAATGATTTAACAACTATGCAGACAATTGTAGGTGGAGATATCGAAGAAATCGGTTTAGATGATCATACTGTTCTTGTCTGTAACGAGGAAGGAAAACTTATTAATTTAAAGGCAAATAGGTGTGTTGGTCATGATATCATTGCTGGCACATTTTTTATTGCAGGAGATGATGGTGGAGAAGAACTCATCTCATTGAACGAAGAACAAATCAAAGAATATACTGAAAAATTTTATGAAATTGAGGAACATACTCAAGAAGAAATGCAAAGAAAAATGAGATTTGAATTTTACAGTTACTGATAAAAAGGAGAAAAATAAAATGAAATATATAGAAATCAAATTAAAATATCCAGATTCAAGAATCAGAGCATTACGTTCTGTTCTTGCGAAAAAGAATACAACATTAGAAACTGAAATGATGGAAGCATTATATCAGTTATATAAGAAAAATGTGAAACCAGAAGTAAGAGATTTCATTGAAGAAATGGAAGAACAGGAAAATGGTTCATTTAAAAAGCCAAAGCCAGCTAAAAATAATGTAACAGGCAATGGCAATGATTAGCACTGTTTGCGCATAATTCAAAACGTGTGCGATTTTTATGGGAAATGGGGATAACAATACCCTATTGAAAAGTATGAGGACGTGTGGCAACGTGTCAAAGAAATTGGTTAAAATACTGATTTTATTTCTACTTTGCCTGTGATATGAGAGTGGAAATTGGATGAAAAGTGCTTGTGCAGGTTAAAGCATCGGCGTCGCCGGCACCGAATGCAACCAACAATATCGGGCAATGCCCGCTATTTCTAGAGGTTTCCAGAAATTCAACTTTGACGTCATTATATTTAAAAGTGCGTTAAGTTCAGCGTCATTAAAAAAGAAACTCTTTATTTGTAAAGGAGTTTCAAGGTGGTCGTTATCAGCTCATTGAGTAAATTGTGCTGAAATATGTAGAATCATAAAATATAAAATGATATAATGCATGTGGAACAGCCATAACGGTAGGTGGTTATACCTTGGTCGTCTGACCGAAGGTACGTAATCCTTCGTTAACATAGATATCTATTCTAAAGAATAGAAATATGAAAAACGGAGGTGATTAACATGACATCTTATGAAACAGGTATGATAGTGTTAGGCATACTAACATTTACTGTGACTTTAATAGGTTTGATTGTTAAATTGCTTCTTGTCATTATTGATAAGGATAATAAAGCAAAAAAATAACTACCTCATGTGTCTGGTCAACTAGTGAGGTAGTTATTTCACTATTGTAAATCCAAGGCATAACCGCTTATCGGCTGTTCCTCTTTTCACTTACATTATAGTTTATGCTAAAGTGAAAGTCAACATACAATTTTTTATAAAAAAAGTAAAATGATGAGGTCAATTTCTGATAATGGATTGGCTTTTTTATTGGAGGAATGAATGGAAAAGAAACAAAGAACAACGATATGGCTCAGTCAAAATGTAATGAATGAATTAGATCAAATGAGTGAAAGAGCAGACTGCAGAAGTCGAAGTGAATTTATTGAAAAAGCCATCAAGTTCTATGATGGATATATAAGATCAGCAGATGAAAATCAATATCTTCCTATTGCACTTTCATCTGCAATGAATGGTATCATTCATACATCAGAAGATAGAATAGCTAAGGTTTTATATAAAAATACAGTTGAACTTTCCATGCTGATGAATATTTTGGCTGCGACTGCTGAGGTGGATGAAGATACATTAAAAAAGCTCAGAAAAAAATGTGCAAAAGAAGTCAATGGGACAAGAGGACAGATCACATTTGAAGATGCCTATAGATATCAGAAAAGTTAATTGCGAAAAGTCTGGATAAATGAAAATGGGTGTGGTAGTGTGTTGTGCTAAAGAGAGGAGAAGATGTTATGGAAAAGATTTTGGAATGTTTATGTTCACAATGGATGAACCATTCACCCAGTTTTTATGAAAGAAAAGAGGTTGAGGAACAGTATGAAAAGATGCTTGAAATTGAAAAGCAATTAGAAAAACATTTTCATGAAGATGATCTTGTTTTGATTAGGCAGGCACTAGACGAACAATCTAATTGTGATTCAATGCAGTCCTTCGATTACTTTGTTCAGGGAGTCAGATGTGGAGTTCAATTATATGATGAAATCAAGGAAGCTGATATCAATCAGCTATATGGTCTAAAGTATGGATGATATTTTAAGAACAATCTATATGGGAAATCTTATTCCTATGGATCACGTATGTCCTAATAGAGAACTCATCAAAAAAGATAGCGAAATGCTAGATGAAATGCATCAAAAAATCATTGAAGCATTAATAGAAAAATATGGAGAAAAGGAAGCAAAAGATATTGATGATGCATTTATAAGTGCAGGGTCTGGAGTCACTAATGAAGAAATGTACTGTTTTTTTAAACAGGGATTTTATATAGGCTATGATATTGCAATGGCTGTTATGAAAAGAGAATAATGTAGGTAAAGGATCATCTTCATGGTGGTTCTTTTTATTTGGGAGGTGCTAAAGATACCAAGAATTATTGTCAAGACTGGCTATATCAAAGGAAAAGCACATAAGGAATATTATGTTCAATATATTGCAACAAGAGAAGGTGTGGAAAAATACAAAAGTGATCATGGAGATAAGCCAGCAACTACAAAACAAAAACAACTGATCAGTCAGTTGATGAAAGATTATCCAGAAGCAAAGAAGATGTTTGAATATGATGATTATACTTCAAATCCCAACAGAGAAAATGCAAGTGAGTTGATTTCCTCTGTTATTGACAGCAACATCCATGATATAGCAACAAAAGAAAATTATGTTGATTATATTTCCCATAGACCACGTGTTGAAAAGCTGGGAGAACATGGTCTATTCAGTGATCACGGCTATGAAGTTCATTTAAAAGATGTTATTGATGAAGTAGGAAAACATGAAGGAAATGTATGGACACATATTATTTCTTTAAAGAGAGAAGATGCTTCAAGATTAGGATATGATCATGTACAAAACTGGATGAGTTTATGTCAAAGCAAAAGAAATGAACTGGCAGAAGCCATGAAAATTGATGTTAATCATCTCAAATGGTATGCTGCTTTTCATAATGAAGGACATCATCCACATATTCATATGATCGTTTATTCAACTGATGTTAAAGAAGGATTTGTCACAAAACAGGGTATTGAAAAAATAAGAGGGATATTTGCGAAAGAGATTTTTAAACAGGATCTGATACAGACCTATAGCGAACAAACAGAAATACGAAATGAACTTAAAAAATACAGCCAGGATATTGTGAAAAAGATGTTACAGGGAATAGAAGTCAGTCATATAGATAATGATTATATATTTCGTAAAATCATGGAATTAAAGACAAGTCTGGAAAATTATCATGGAAGACTTGCTTTTGCATATATTCCTAAAGAGTCCAAACAGATCATTAATGATATCTTGAGGGAGATGGAAAAAAATGAATATCTTCAACAGCTTTACGAGCAGTGGCTAATATATAAGCAGGATATCCATTCAACATATAAAGATGAACTGTTAGAGAGATTACCATTGCTTGAACAAAAAGAGTTCAGGAGCATCAAAAATATGATTTTGAAAGAAGTGATGTCTTTCCAAACGAATGAGATATTTGATTTTCAGGAAATTCAAGAAACAGAAGATGACAGTCAATTATTTAATGACAATGATATAGAAGATGTTGAGGATACAAACAATAAAGGTTCAACTGCAAATGGATTTATACTTGAGTGGACAAGTGATTATAAAAGTGCTGTTGAATACTTTTATGGAAATGGGAATCAGGAGCAGGATATCAAAAAAGCTGAAGAACTGTTGAAAATGGAGTGTCAACGAAATAATGTTCTTGCCTATGCATTGCTTGGAAAACTGTATGCAGTTAATCAAAAAGAAGAACTCTCAAATCAGTTTTATGAAAAATCTTTTAAAGGATTTGAAGAACTGCTAAATGAAGCAGTTGAAAATAAATTTGTAAAATCGTATTGCAGTTATAGAGTAGGTAAACATTACCTTTATGGAATGGGAACAGAAATTGATTATCAGAAAGCCTATGAATATTTTGAACAGAGTGATAATCCCTATGCTCAGTATTCACTGGGAGTTATGTATCAAAGAGGACTAGGTGTTGATCAAAATAATGAAAATGCATTTGATTATTTTAAACAGTCAGCAACAAATGGAAATGTTTATGGAAACTATGAACTTGCAAGACATTATGATTATGGAATCGGATGTGAAAAAGATGAATATTTAGCCAGTTGCCATTATAAAAAAGCCTATCATTCATTTCAAGAAATGATTGAAAAACAGGAAGATGATAATCTTCTCTATAGACTTGGAATGATGACATTGAAAGGAAAAGGATGTGAAAAAGACATTGATAAGGCAATCTCTTATCTTGAAAAGGCAGTCAGTCTTGAAAATGAGAATGCTAAATTACTGCTTGCACAAATTTATCTACAGGAAGATGACTATGAAAATATTCCTAGAGCCATGAAATGGCTGGAAGAATCAGATAATCAGCTTGCCTGCTATATCTTAGGAAAAGAATATAGCAGTGGAGAACATATAGAAAAGGATACCGAAAAAGCAATCCATTATCTTTCATTATGTGATGATAATGAGTATGCCTTTTATAAACTTTTTCAAATCTATGAAGAAACTCAAAATCATGATTTAAGTCTTCACTATTTAAAGATGGCTTGTGATAAACAATTTGAACCTGCACTTATCAAAATGGCTCAATTACTTATAGAAGGTCAAAAAATAGAAAAAGATATTGATAAAGCTATCAATTATCTAAAAACTGCAGAATCAAACAATAATCAGTTTGCTCAGTATATGCTAGGCAAACTTTTTTTATTTGGAAAAGATGTTGAACAGGATGAGAAACTTGCAGTTGAGTATCTTCAAAAATCTGCACAGCAGGGAAATGAATATGCTCAATACCTATTAGAACATATGAATGACTTTTATCATCAGCCACTGGCACTAATGGCATCAAGATTTTTTCATCATGTGAGTCGCATTTTTCAAAGTCAGATGCCAATTAACAATCATCCGCTTGCAGGAACAGAAAGAAAACTGAAGCAGAAGATCATGCAAAAGAAATTAGCAATGGGTCATAAACAGGATGACCACACATTAAACTAGGAGGATTTTATCAATGAAAAAGAAAAAATATAATTTTAAGGATATTCAAAAAATAGGTGATAATAGACAAAATTTATCAAAAAGAAGAAATACTGCCATCAAAAAGAGAATCAAGGAAAGGAACAGGTAGACAATGGAAAGATACAAAAGGTTTTCTGATGAACAGATTTCAGTTGCCAATCAGGTCAATCTTGTTGAATATTTAAGACAACAGGGAGAAACACTCACCAAATCTGGCAAGGATATGAGATGGAACAGATATACAAGTGTAACCATAAGAGGCAATCAGTATTATAAATGGAAAACACAGGAAGGTGGCTATCCCATTCAATTTTTAAAAGAGTTCTATGGTTATAATTTCAAGCAGGCGATGGAACTTCTTTTATCTTTTGCGAACGATACAGGAATGATAGTTGATGTTCATCCTGAAGAAGAAGTAAAAAAAGAATTTATCATGCCAGAAAGAAATGATTCAATGAGAAGAGTTTATGGCTATCTGTTAAATGGCAGATGTATTGATAAAGAGGTTTTGAATGCATTTGTACAGAAGGGATTGATCTATGAAGATGCAGTTTATCATAATGCAGTTTTTGTTGGATATGATGAAGAAGGTGTACCAAGACATGCACATAAAAGAAGTACACTGATCAATGGTGGATTCAGAGGAAATGTTGAAGGATCTGATCCAAGGTATACCTTTCATTATTTAGGACAAAGCAATCAAATTTATGTTTTTGAAGCACCGATAGATATGCTTTCTTATATTTCACTGCATAAAGAAAATTGGCAGGAGCATAGCTATATTGCATTGAATGGACTTGGAACACAGGGACTGGAACATCTGCTGGATACAAATGATTCCTTAAAGAAAGTGTTTCTTTGTTTTGATCATGACGAAGCAGGAATAGAAGGTGCCGAAAGAGTTTTGGATGTGCTTCACGATAGACAGATGATTGATGCATCTATTATTCAGCCAAAGAATAAAGACTTTAATGAAGATCTGAAAGAACTTCATGGCATTGAAGTTATCAAGGCGGTTGATAATCCTAAATATATGGAAATGTATACTGAAATTGAAAATTTAAAGAATTCACATTTTCAATTAACAGGACATGATGAAATCACACATACAACCATAGGCAATCAGTTTATGAAGGTCTATTATGCTTTCAATAAAAATGGAAAAAATGACTTTTATAATCTTAATAAACAGTCAGAAAAATTATTAAAGCTCGTTTTAACTATGGAACATCAGCTTTTATATAAAGATGTTCCTTTTACTAAAGAATCAAAGGTATGGGATACATTAAAAGATGATTATCGAGCTTATAAGGATAATGGAAATATTAATAAATCCATTCATAATGTTTTTAACAGCTTGAAAGATATTAAAACAGGATTAGATAATCATGAAAGTAATCAAATACTGGCAGATATTTATAGACAATGTTCCAGTGATCTATTGAATATGAAATTACAAATCAGAAGGGAGTTAGTCAGGAATATGGAAATGAAAGAAAAATTAGGACTAGAGGAAAGTCTAAGACCAGAAGCGAAGATGATAGGTGAAGATGGAAATGTTTTTAATTTAATGGGAATATGTTCAAATGCCTTAAAGAAAGCAGGATATCCAGAAAAGTCAAAAGAAATGTTTGATAGAGTGACATCATGTGGAAGCTATGATGAAGCCCTAGCAATTATGAATGAATATGTGATACCTACAGGAGATGAACAATCATTTGATGATGCTTTTGATATGGAAATGAAAGGTTATTAAAGGCAAATCAGTTTAATTTAGAGAGGAGGTCAATGTATGGATGATAAGATAACGTTTATATTTATAGGCTGTCTTTTTTTTATATTTATAGGATGTGCTGTTGTCTTTGGGAATAACTATAATCTTGATCGTATCAAGTCCAAAACAGTTGGAGATGGACAGCATGGAACTGCAAGTTTTGCGACTCAAAGAGAAATCAATAATACTTTTAAGAAAATTGATTTCAATGCGAATAAATGGCGAAATAGAATTAATCTGCCAAAGCATCAGGGATTGGTTGTTGGAACACAGATCAAATTCAATAAAACGACCTGTTATATTGATACTGATGATATTCATTTACTTATGATAGGTGCTGCTGGTGTTGGAAAGACAGCACATTTTTTATATCCCAATTTGGAATATGCCTGTGCTAGTGGGATTTCCTTTATTACAACTGATACAAAGGGGGATCTTTATAGAAATTATGGTGCAATCGCAAAAGACTATTATGGCTATCATGTCTCGGTCATTGATTTAAGAAATCCATTATTTTCTGATGGAAATAATATGCTCCATCTGGTTAATAAATATATGGATCTCTATAAGCAGGGTAGACATAATTTAAGTCTAAAAGCAAAGACAGAAAAGTATGCCAAGATCATTGCAAAGACAATTATATTCAGTGATGGAGAAAGTGCATCGAACTACGGTCAAAATAGTTTCTTTTATGATTCTGCAGAAGGACTACTGACAAGTGTGATTCTTATTATTTCTGAATTTTGTCCTGCAAGACAAAGACATATTGTGAGCGTATTTAAACTTGTTCAGGATTTACTGAAGCCATCAAAAATCAAAGGAAAATCTAGCTTTCAGGTCATGATGGATTTGTTGCCAGACAATCATAAAGCCAAATGGTTTGCAGGTTCTGCATTGAATACAGGAGAACAGGCTATGATGTCAGTATTATCAACAATCCTCTCAAGGCTGAATGCATTTATTGACAGTGAGATAGAACAGATACTCTGTTTTGAAACAGCTGTTGATATAGAGAAATTCTGTGCTGAAAAATCAGCCATTTTTTTAGTTATGCCAGAGGAAGATAATACGAAACACTTCCTTATCAGTTTATTTATTCAACAGTACTATAGAGAAATGCTGGCATATGCAGATGAACAGGGTGGACGATTAAAGAATAAGGTCATTATGTATCTAGATGAAATAGGAACAATACCAGCTATACAGTCAGCAGAAATGATGTTTTCAGCATCCAGATCAAGAAATATATCAATTGTTGCGATTATTCAATCACTTGCACAGCTGGAAAAGAACTATGGTAAAGAAGGGGCATCTATCATTATGGATAACTGTCAGGATACATTGTTTGGGGGATTTGCACCTAATTCAGAAACAGCAAAAGTCATGAGTGAAAACTTAGGATATAAGACTGTTTTAAGTGGCTCTGTCAGCAAGGGTAAAAATGATCCATCACAATCATTGCAGATGATTCAAAGACCGTTGATGACAACTGATGAGTTAAAATCAATGCCTAAGGGAAACTTCATACTTATGAAAACAGGAAAGAATCCCATGAAAACAAAGTTAAGACTTTATAAGAAATGGGGTATAGAGTTGAGTGGAGAATATAAAATGAGAATGAGAAATCATAGAGAAGTTGAATATGCGAGTATGTATGAAATTGAATCGATATTAAAAAGCAAGAATCAGAATATAGATAATATTATGCAACACATTGACTTCCAATCCATTAAAAGGGGAGGTGTTAAAGTTGAATAAAGACTATATGTATTTTTATACAAAAGTTTCAGGTGCAAATATTTCACCAACAGCAAGATCAGTTTATCGAGCATTACTTCAGTATGCGAACAGGAAAACATGGTCTTGCTTCCCTTCTGTCAATACCCTATCAAGAGATACAGGATTAAGTTCAAGAACAATAAGAAGATCTCTTCAAGTATTAGAAAAAGAAGAACTGATATTAAGAATTCATAGAACAAGAGAAAATAACGGAAATACAAGCAATATGTATTTTTTAAATTAATGTTTTTTGTAAGGATGACTATGTCCTTTTGAGGTCACTAGGATAGTGACATAATGTCATAACTGTAACTTTAAAATTGAAATATATATTTACAGAGAAAATATTTAAATACATCAAATAATTAGATTTATATATAGTATAATATTCTATTAGAGCTATTATTAAAAAATTCAAATATTGATTTTGCATTTATGTGTCATGTGTTTAATCAAATTAAATTATGAAATAATCTTCTTAATACAATAATTGAGATTATAGACAGTATAATTTCTGTAACAAATTGAGCATATGCTAAACCATAAAGAGGGAAGAATGAATTTAAAATAATTAATGATGGAATTTCTAAAATAATTTTTCGGGCAATTGCAAAGAAAAATGCATATTTTCCCATGCCAACAGCTTGAAAAATAGCTACAGATAAATAATCAAGGCACAAAAATGGTATGCCTAAACTAAAGCCTCTTAGTAATTGACTTCCATAAGTACTAATATCAGAACTATTCATGAATACACCAACAAAAGACTTAGCAAGGATAAATGAAACAGAAGAACATAATATTAAAAATATTAACATAACATTTCTTGTGTAATTAACAGCATTTTTCATTCTTTTATAATTTTTACTTGCATATGTATAACTGATTAATGGCATAATTTCTTGTGAGCCACCTAAGGCTATGTTGAGAGGTATAGAATTAATTTTTTGAGCAATGCTCATAGCTGCTACAGCAGTTGCTCCATAAATAACAGTAAAATTGTTTAATATTGTCATACTTGTCACATTTAATAAAGTTTGAATAGAAGCAGGTACGCCAATACTACATACACCATAATCAACTTTTTTATTTAATACCAAATCTTTTATAGAAATACTTGCAAACATTTTTTCTCTTTTTTTAAAGAGAATAATAAAGTAGAAAATACATGATGCACAATTTGATAAGAATGTTGCACATCCTGCTCCACTTGCTCCCATATTCAATCCCCATGGTAAAACAAAAATAGGATCAAGAATAATATTGAGAATACATCCCACTGCAACTCCTGCACTTGCGAGAACTGATTTGCCTTCTGCACGAATAATGTTTAACATGACTATATGTAAAATTGTTGGAAGGGCACCTAAAGTCACAGTCCAAAACATATAGATATTTGTAGCAAACTCTGTATTGACTTGGACTCCCATAAGTTCCATGATTGGCTGTTTGAAAATCGTATAAACAATGAAAAATAATAATCCTGAAAATAAAGTGCCATAAAAACCAAAAGCAGAACTTTGCTTAACTGTTTTATAATCTTTAGCATCTAGTGAACGACTCATCATACTTGCTGTACCAACACCAAGTAAATTACTAATGACATTAAATGCTAGCATTATTGGAGCTGCTAATGTAATTGCCGCATTTTGAATAGGATCAGCTAGCATCCCAACAAAAAATGTATCTGCCATATTATATATAATGACAGTTAGTGAACTTAAAATCATAGGAAGAGCTAGTTTTATGACTGATTTAGAAACAGGGATATATTCAAATAATTCTATTTTTTCTTCATTTTGCATTAATTTAACCTCCTTGTTATTATTTATTGTATTAATGTTGATTATTCATCATTTATCAATTATAATTTTTATGATATTTCTATCAATGGTCAGTTTTAGAATTTTGTAGATTATGCCACATTTAAAAAATAATATAGATTAAAGGAGTCAAAATGAAGAGAGAATCACAAAATGATTTGAGATATATTAAAACAGAATCACTTATTCAAAATACTTTTAAAGCAATGCTGTTAGAAATGGATTATTCACAAATAACAATTAGAAAATTAGTAGAACGTGCTCAAATCAATAGAAAAACCTTCTATTTACATTATCAAAATTTAGATGATTTACTTGTAAATCAACAAATTAGTATATTGTCAAATTTTTTTAAAACACTTCCAGATAAATGGAATGTAGATGATTTAGAAAAGTTTATTAGAAAATTGTTTTTATTTTTAGCAAATGCTAGTAATGTTGATAATAAGATTATGTCTATTCAAGGACATTTGACTTTTTGTAAAAGTCCGAGTGATTATATAAGGGAACAAATGTTTAATTATCTTAAATCTTATGATAACTTTTCAAAGTGTCAGGATTACGAGGCTAATATTTTTGTATCATATTTATATGGTAGTTTTATAATGATATATAGTCAATGGATCATTGATGGGAGGAAAATACCTGTGGAAAATATGATTCAATTTATAACAAAATTGATTTCAAAAGGATTATCTGAAAGTCAATTGCTTTTACAATAATTATAATAAATCAAATAATTTTATTAGAGGTTTTTTTAGAAGTTATAGGAGGGTGATTATGCATGAAAAAGAAAGATTTAATTTTATCATATATGCAAAGAACAGTTAGTGTTGCTGATAAAGAAAAGCTTTTTACAACTCAAGAATTAGTTGATCATTTTCATATGCAAAGAACGAACATATCATCTATACTTAATCAGTTGGTTAAGGACAATAAATTAGAAAAGATAGATGGAAGACCTGTATTATATAGATTAATAAATCTCAATCAATCAAATGAGAAATATGATTTAGTATTTCAAAAAATGATTGGTTGTAATGATAGTTTAAAAAATGCTATAAAGAAGGTAAAGTCAGAATTGATATATCCAGATAAAAAGCATATGTTTCTTTTTATTGGATCAAGTGGTGTTGGAAAAAGCTTTTTTGTTCAAACGTTATTTGAATATGTTAAAGAAAGAAAAATGGTTTCTAAAAAGGCTCAATTGCTCAAACTTAATTGTAAATATTATATGAACCATGAAAATGACTTGATAGATGTTATAAAAAGTGCTGCTTTATTAAAGCAGGTCGAAGATGGAATTATGTTTGTTGATAATGTTCATTTAATATCACGAGATAAACGAGCAATTATCTACGATTTAATAACATTACAATCAAAAGAAGGTCATTTTATTTTAGTTTTTTCATCAGATAAAAATGTAGATGAAGATTTTAGAAAAAATTATTTAGAATGTATGAATGTTATTATTGATATACCTGATCTAATGGATAGAAGTTTAAATGAACGATTTGACATTATGAAGAATACTTTACAAAAAGAATCACAAAAAATTGATAAAAATTTTATTATAGATGCTGAAGTATTATTGTGTTTACTACTATATCATTGTGAAAGAAACATTAAGCAATTCATAAACGATATCAAAGAAGGCTGTGCAAGTGCTTATTTAAGAGAAATAGATTATAATAATGAAAATATCCACTTATATTTATATGATTTCCCTAAATATATCAAAAAAGGATCTATTTTTTATAAAAGCCATGCAGCTGAATTGAGTGAATTTGTTTCGTATGATTATGTTTATTGTTTTACAAAAGAATCTGTTGAAAAAACAAAAGATGACTTTTTGTTAGAAAAACATCAAGATAAATATAGTTATTTAAAAGATATGACTTTTAATGAAAAATCATTTCAAAATTCAAAAATAAATGTATTTTTAAATAAATATAATAAAGAAATAAAAAGTAAGAACATAGATGAAACATCGTTAAGTAAAATTGTAAATAATGAGATCATCCAATTAGTAAAAGATTTTTTAGATTATGCATCACGTAAATTGGACCGTTTTTTTCCAGACTCAGTTTTTTATGGCTTGTGTTTACATTTACAATCTCTTGTAGAGCATCCAGAAGTTCGAAGTTATAGTGATGATTATATAGAACAAACAATAAAGGAAAACCAGAAAGAATATGTATTAAGTTTGCAACTTCTAGATACAATAGAAGAACAATTAAATGTACATATTGAACTAGAGGAAGCATCATTAATAACTATGTTTATTTGTGAAAAGAATCAAGCTATAGAAGATGATGGATTTCCTGTGTTTTTGATTGCCATGCATGGTAGTCAAACAGCATCCTCACTTGTTGATGTTGTTAAAACTCTTGTAAAGACAGACAAAGTTTATGCTTTTAACTTATCTTTAGATAAAGAAATTATAGATGCATATAATGAACTTAAAAATTTTATCAAACAAATTAATATGGGAAAAGGGATATTGATGATGTATGACATGGGATCATTAAAAACTATGGCTCAAGAAATCGCAGATGAAACTGGTATTAATATCCAATTTATTATATCTCCAACCACTTTAATTGCATTAGAATGTGCTAGAAAAATGGAAACAATTCATGATCTGGATTCAATTGTATTAAGTATGAAGGATAGTTACGAAAAATACTTTCCATCTATTGTCGATAATTATAAGAGGGAAATTAAAAAGGATATTATTATTACGTTATGTATGACAGGAGAAGGTGGAGCCTTACAAATAAAAAGATATTTGGAAAAAATCATTGAATTTCGTGATATTGATATTATACCTTTATCTATGAAGGATAAAAACCAGCTTATTTCACAGATTAACCACTTAAAGGAAGAACATAATATATTATATGTTATAGGAACGTTTAATCCGCATTTACATGGAGTTTCATTTATTTCTATTTCTCAATTATTTAATACACCTATTGAACAATTATCAGAATTATTTAGTGTGAATGGTAAGTTTTTACCAACAAAAAAGAGAATTAAATATTCATTGATATTTAAGAATATAGAGGAACAAATGCCTGATTTTGATATTGACTTATTGAAGGAAAATTTAATTCAAGCAATTCATAAAATTGATGTAAAATATCCTTTAAATCAAAATAAACGAATAGGTTTGATTATGCATATAAGTCATCTTATTTATCAATTGGTTCACCAACAAAATATTAAACAGATAAGAGATTATAACAAAATAATAATGGCAAATAAGAAAATATATAATTATCTTTGTGATGTTTTTTCAGATATAGAGAAAGTCTTTGAAATTAAATTCTCAGATTCAGATATCGCAATGATTATTAAAATGATTAAGGAAATCTAACTTTTAAAGTTGGATTTTTATTTTTAAGTGTATAAAGTGTATGTTTTTTAAATAGGCAGTTATAAAAAGAGTGAGGGTATTTTTAATGAGAAAAAGTAAACTTATTTTAGCAATATGTATCATAAATAAAGAGCAAAATCAAAAGTGTATAAATAAAGAAAATAGTGTATAAAAAGTTAAAAATCGATTCATTTGAAGTGATTTGAAAGAATACAAGATTCATTGTATATTGATATCGTTGAACAAGGAAAATACAAAGATCGATCAATTATTAGAATTTGTTTAATGATTTTATAAAAAAATGAGGTGAAACAATGGATGTAGAACAAATTGCTTTTACAATTATTGCACATGCTGGTGAAGCAAAATCATTAGCATATTCAGCATTAAGAGAAGCTGAAAAAAACAATTTTGAAAAGGCAGAAAATCTTATTAAAGAAGCACGAACTGAAATTAATCAATCTCATCAAAGTCAAACTGATCTTCTTACGAGTGAAGCAAACGGAGAAAAAACACCTATTAATGTTTTACTTATTCATTCTCAGGATCATCTTATGACGAGCATGTTAGCTATTGATTTTATTCAGGAACTTATCAAGATTTACAAAAAGACATTTGAAAAGGAGTAAAAAAATATGAAAATATTATTATGTTGTGCCAATGGACTTTCTACAAGCATATTGATGCAAAAAATGAGAAAATGGGGAAAAGAAAAAGGAATAGAGTTAGAGGTTATTGCAAAACCTTCAAGCGATATTGAAAATGTATATAAAGATTATGATTGTATTTTGGTAGGGCCACAAATTGCTTATCAATTGGAAGAAATTAAGGGTATTGCGGTAGGAAAACCTGTTGATAAAATTAATCCAGCTGATTATGGTTTAGGAAATGTTGAAAACATAATGAAGCAGGTTCATAAATTATTAGATAAATAGGAGGGGATAAAAATGGAAAAATTTATGAAATTTTTAAATGAAAAACTAACACCTCTTGCAAATTTCTTTGGTAGACAGCGTCATTTATTAGCTATGCAAAGAGGTTTCATGGCAATGATTAGTTTTATATTTATTGGTGCTGTATTCATGATTATTGCCAATCCACCAGTTACAGCGGATATGGTAGCGAATGGTGGGATATTATCCATCTTTTCAGGATGGGTTAATTTTGCAGCAAAATATAAAATGGTTATATTGATTCCATTTAATATGACAATGGGAATGTTAGGTGTTATTGCTGCTTTTGCAATTGCTTATAACTTAGCATCAAGTTACAAAATGTCAGCAATGAGCTCAGCATTAACATCAGCAATCATCTTTATGTTAACTGCTGCACCTGCTGGATATTATGCATTGGCAGATGGGTCAGTTGCATCTATGATGAAAACAACATATTTAGGATCACAAGGATTGTTTACAGCAATTGTTGTGGCAATAGTAACAGTGGAAGTAACAAGATTCTGTTTAAGCCATCATTTGACAATTCGTCTTCCTGAATCTGTACCACCATTTATTTCAGAAACTTTTAGTTTAATTATTCCAGGTGTCCTTAATACTATTATTTTCTTTGGTGGAAATTTATTGATTCAAGCATATGATCCAACAATGACACTACCAGCACTAATTGAATTTGTATTAGGTAAACCATTAGGTGGATTATGTAATACTTGGCCAGGTGCTATTGCTTTATGTATCATTAGTTCATTATTCTGGTGCTGTGGGCTTCATGGAACAATGATTTTGATGCCTTTTACAACAGCTATTGGTATGCAAGTTGCAACACGAAATATGGAATTAGTCGCAGCTGGTAAAGATATTATTTTCCAACCTGCAATGTTTGGTGATGCTGGAAATTTATTAGGGGGAGCAGGTAATACATTTAGTTTTGTTCTCTTATGTCTTTTATTAGCACATTCAAAACAATTAAAGGCTTTTGGAAAAGCAACAATTATTCCAAGTTTTTGCAGGATAAGTGAACCAGTATTATATGGCGCACCAATTGCCTTTAATCCTATTTTGATGATTCCATTTATTGTAGGAACATTGCTTAGTAATGCTTTATATACTATTTGTTGTATGACAGGATTAATTACACCAATTTATTTGCAAGTTGCTGGAACATTCCCGATTTTTATTAACAGTTTTATCAAATGTTTGGATTTTCGAATTATTATATTTGAAATTGTCCTTATTGCTATTCTTGCGGTTGTTTGGTATCCATTCTTTAAAATTTATGATAGTCAATTAGGTACAAAAGAAAAAATGAAAGAAGAAGAAATAGATAGTAATAACATTGAGGAGAGTATTGCTTAATGAAGAGGAAACAGTTGGGATTTCCTGATCACTTTCTATGGGGTGGAGCAACTGCAGCTAATCAATGTGAAGGTGCACATTTAGAGGATGGTAGAGGTTTAGGGCATATTGACCTTGTTCCTCAAGGAAGTGAAAGATGGAATGTTATGAGTGGAACATTAGATTCTTTACAACAAAAGCCTAATACGTATTATCCTAGTATGAAAGGTATAGATTTTTATCATCATTATAAAGAAGATATTGCGTTATTTGCAGAAATGGGATTTAAAGTATTTAGAATGTCTATTGATTGGGCAAGAATCTTCCCTCTTGGTATTGATGAAAAACCAAATGAAAAAGGTTTACAATTTTATGAAGATGTTTTTAATGAGTTACATCTTTATGGAATTGAGCCCCTAGTTACAATGACACATTATGATATCCCTTTAGAATTGGTTAAAAGATATAATGGATGGGAAAGTCGAGAAACCATAGAGTGTTTTAAAAAATATGTCAAAACCATTTTAACTAGATACAAGGGAATGGTGAAGTATTGGTTAACTTTTAATGAAATTAATTGTATTACATCTCTGCCATATTATGCAGCTGGTGTTGTTATTAGAAGTGAAGAGGAAAGACTGCAACAAATTTATACGGCAGTTCATCATGAACTTGTTGCCAGTGCATGGGCTGTAAAGATAGCTCATGAAATTGATAAAAACAATATGGTAGGATGTATGTTGGCAGCTGGAGTGACTTATCCATATCGTTGTGCTCCAGAGGATGTTTGGCTTGCTCATGCAAGTGGACGAGGAAAATTCTTCTTTTCTGATGTTCTTGTAAGAGGAGAGTATCCTGAATATAAGCTTAAAGAATTTGAAAGAATTGGGTTTGATATTCCATTTTTTAAAGAAGATAAGGAAGTGTTAAAAAATCATACAGTTGATTTTATATCTTTTTCTTACTATTCTTCACAGCTTGTTTGTGCAGATCAAAATGTGATTGCTGAAAAGGCTGAAGGGAATGTTTTTCCTACATTGAGAAATCCATATTTGAAAGAAAAGGATACAGCATGGAAGTGGCAAATTGATGCATTGGGGTTAAGAACAACACTTAATCAATTTTATGAACGTTATCAAAAACCTCTATTTATTGCTGAAAATGGGGTAGGTGGTATTGATACTTTAGAAAATGGTCGTGTGCATGATGAGTATCATATTCATTATCTTAGAGAACATATCAAGGCTATGAAGGATGCTATAACATTAGATGGTGTAGATTTAATGGGTTATACATCTTGGGGATGTATTGATTTGGTATCAGCTTCAACAGGTCAAATGAAAAAAAGGTATGGCTATATTTATGTTGATGCAGATGATTTAGGTCAAGGATCATATCAACGTTACAAAAAAGATTCATTTGAATGGTATAAAAAAGTTATTGCAACAAATGGTGAAGATTTAGATTAATATATATTTTTTCTCCCTTAATTAATCATCATTATATATTGAGCAAATAAAGTACATGCTTGCATGTACTTTATTATTTATGAAAGGAGTGTTATATTCATGAGTCGAAAAATTATCTTTTTTGATGCTGATGGAACAATTATTAATAAAACATTTATTTCATCTCAGACAGTAGCATCCGTTAATCAACTAAAAATGAATGGACATATTCCAGTCCTAGCTACTGGAAGGGCTAGAAAGTCTATTCAACAGATTGTAGATATATTGGATTTGAAATATTTGATTTGTTCTAGTGGAAATCATATTATCATAAATGATCAAGTTATTTTTCAAAACTATTTATCTTATAATGAATTGCAGGAAATTGTTTGTTATTTTGACCTGTTTGGACTAAGGTATACTTTGGAATGTGCAGATTTTAATTATATTCAAAAAGGAACCGAAGATTTACATTTAAAAAGAATGATGTTTTTAAATAGAGGAGAAATAGATATAGAAAATCTTAAAGAATCATTTCAACAAAACTATCGATTTATTAAAGATTTAAAGTCATTAAAAGTCCAAAAGATTCATTGGTATGAAGACCCAATAATGTATTATGAAAACCCTTCTCCACTAGATTATCAAAATATATTTGATTATTTTCATAATAAATATCAGGTTGTTCCTATAATGGGGAATCCTCTATCTATTCATGGTGAAATCAGTAAAAAAGGAGTATCTAAAAAATCAGGAATGGAGAAAGTGTTGGAGTATTTTCATGCAGATATCATAGATACATATGCAATTGGAGATGACTATAATGATCTTGAAATGCTTCAATATGCCAAGCATACCATTGCTATGGGACAGGCACCTAGAGAAATAAAAGAAGTTTGTGAATTTATCACAGATGATATTTATCATGAAGGATTTACAAAAGCAATGAATCATTATCAACTAATAAATGGGGATTAATCATGAATGTAGATATGAGTAAAAGGCAAGACTTGTTTGAAACAATGCCAATTATGAAGGCAATTATGATAATGTCCTTACCGATGGTTTTGAGTTCACTTGTTACGATATTATATAATCTTTCTGATACATTCTTTGTTGCAACATTGAATGATTCGTTGCAAACTGCTGCTGTGACTTTATCTGCTCCTATTTTACTTTCTTTTAATATTGTTAATAATTTATTTGGTGTTGGTAGTTCAAGTTTGATGAGTCGTATGCTAGGGATAAAAAAATTTGATATAGTCAAAAAAGTTTCAAATATTTGTTTTTATTGTTGTGTTGGGTGTGGGGTCATTTTTTCTCTGTTATTTATATTTTTTGAACATGAATTTTTAGTGATTTTAGGTGTAGATTTGCAAACTATGGCTGCTACACAAGAGTATATGTTTTGGACAGTAAAATTAGGTGCTACACCAGCAATATTAAACGTTGTAATGGCTTATTTAGTTCGTTCTGAAGGTGCCTCACTACAAGCAAGTATTGGAACGATGAGTGGGTGCTTTTTAAATATTATATTAGATCCGTTCTTTGTATTACCACAATATTTGAATATGGGAGTAGCTGGTGCTGGAATGGCAACATTTATATCTAATTGTATAGCTTGCTTGTATTTTATTGTTTTTATAATGCTTAAAAGAAAGCAGACATTTATTGATATTTCACTATTATCATTTCATTGGGATTGGAAAATAATTAAAGAAATCTTTGTTGTAGGAATACCAGCAGCTATCCAAAATTTATTAAGTGTTATAAGCATGACAGTACTTAATCATTTTACTGTTTTTTATGGTGTTGATGCTGTTTCTGCAATGGGTATATCACATAAAATTGTTATGATTCCACTACAAGTTGTTTTGGGGTTCTCTCAAGGAATTATGCCGCTTATAAGTTATAATTATGCTAATAGAAATGTTCAAAGAATGAGGAATGTATTATATGTATCGCTTAAATTTTCAATTTCAATACTAATTGTTTTGTGTATTATATTTATGATGTTTGCTTCATATCTTATGAGCATTTTTGTGGATATTCCTCATGTAATACAAATGGGAAGTGTATTAATCAGATTTTCGTGTGTACAACTTCCGTTTTTATGTATAGATTATGTTACTGTATGTGTTTTTCAAGCGTGTGGGTTAGGAGGTTATGCTCTCATTTTTGCCATATTAAGAAAAATAGTTTTGGAAATACCATTTCTTTATTTATGGGATTATCTTTATCCATTTTATGGTCTTAGCATTGCAACTCCAACAACAGAAGTGATTCTAGCCATAATAGCAATTATAAAGTTGAAAAAAATTTTAACAGAACAGACGAAAAGGCTATAAAAATTTTTAGAATTAAACATTTATTTAATAAAGTAAACAAGCCAAAATGTAAACAGAAAAAGGAACTGAGAAATCTAATAACTAAATTAGGGTCTTTTACAGTTCCTTTTGTGTTATTCAATACACTTTATACACTATAGTTTCTATTTTTTCCAGCAAATTTCACTTATAAATTTCATAAACGAAATTTGCCAAACTGACCAATCATGTGCTCCTGGAATATGTCCACCATCTATAACGTTTTCGACTTGATTTTGTTGATTCCATTCTAGAAAATTCTCATATTTAATTTTAACTCCATTTGGATTAGCTAAAATAGCTGTTGAACCTGTATCACATGTGCCAATAGTTGTATAAAATACAGGAATGTATTTTTTGCATTTTTGACTAATTGCTCGACTATCAAATCCTGAAAATGCGCCAAAGTATCCAAAATATTCAGGATAATCAAAATACATATATGTTGTAATCATTGCTCCCATAGATATACCACAAAAGGCACGATCACTTGCTTTTTTAGAAACATTATAGTTTTTTTCTATATAAGGTATAATATAATTGATAATATTATCTTCAACCATTCCAATTCTTTCATACATTTTCATAAAATCTAATTCATAGCTACTATTTTCCATTGTAACAACAATAACTTGTTCATTGAAATTGTCAATAATATGATGAATATTACCCATAGAAAACCAATCAGTTTCGTTTCCTGTATATCCATGACTAGCATAAATAACTTTATAAGGTTGAGTGTTTTCATTGTAATTTGAAGGTAAATATATTCCTAAATCTTGGTTTTTAGAAAGATTTCCTTCATATTTAACAAAAAATAATGAACCATTTTTCTTTTTTGATGGTAATACGTAATCTAAATATGGTGATTGAGACTGTTTCATTTTATCATAATATCCATAGACGATACTTTGCTTTAATGAAGCATTTTTATAATAACTTTGGTTATTCATTTTTGAAGGTGATGGATTAGCTGGATCATCAATTGTCTCCTGAGTATAATCCTGATAAGTGATAATATAACTGTAAGGAAATGCTCCACTTGTAATAGGTATATCGAGTCTATAAATAGATAATTCTGGATCATATATCATGTCTTCTATGTAGTTTCTTTGGAATGTTCCAGGGGCAAGACTTGAGGCATACATTCCATTCCTATATTCATGAGGTGTAAAAATATTGTCTTTATCATATAAATCCATATTTGGATCAATATAAAAAAATGGACCAGTAAGACTGACTTTTATAATATCTTGTGTAGGTTTATATATAAAAGTTGCAGTATATCCACTAGGTGAATGTGAATTTTTATATACAGAAACTCCTTCATTAATTTTTTTTGATAATTGATTCATTGTTATTCTCCTTTTTATTAGGAATATATTGGCCAATAATTCCTTAGTATTAATTTACATGAATTATCAAAAAATATAAAGGTATTATGGGAATCACTCAAATTGTAAAAATATACACTATACTATACAAAATATACAGTACTGAAGTTATTGAATAGGAACCCAGACTTTTAAATATCTATTTTTATTCTTATGAATTTTAGCTATTTGAGTCGCAAATATATCACCAGAAATCACAAGATGATGATCTTGGATATATTGTAATGCTGGGTTAAAAAGAGAATAATTAATGTTAAAATCTTCATTAATGATAATAATGGTACTGAGCGCTTTTTGTTTTTTGACATGAATCATATGCTTAACAGAAATATTTAGAAATTCTATCCAATCTTTACTAAAAGAAGTACCACCAATATAATTAGTCTTCTGATTGATAAAATCATCTTTTTTAATAAGAAGTGAAAAATCAGTAAATGCAAAATCTTCATGTACTGTAGATGTAAAATTTAAATATTTGTCTTTATCTTCAAAAAAGTGCTTAAAGTCATAAGATGCTGGAAATAAGTAGCATTCCTCTAATTCTTCAATAGATATTAAATGCGAATGATTGATGATAGAATGTAATTTATCTAACGTTTCATTATTTTTATGAATAAGTTTATAAAAATATAATGATTGTTTTTTATAGTATTCCTGCTTTTGTTCAAGAATAGAAACATATTGCGAAAGAGAATCAATATGTTTTATTTTATCTATTTCTTTGATAGAAAAATCTGCTGAACGATATTTTCTACATTCAGCAATTGTTTCAATATCAAAATCAGTATAATAACGATAATGTGTTTTATCATCAATACGAGGATGAATTAATCCCATGTTTTCATAATGTCTTAATGTTTCTCTGTTAATATTTAAAAAATTCATAACTTCTTTTGCACTATATTCCATATTTATCACCATTTCAAATTATAACATTCTTTTTTATTAATAACATTAATTTTATAAATATCTTGACTTCGTGGTTACCACCAACTTTATAATGAAGAAAAATAAGGAGGAATGAATAAATGGAAAAAAGGGTTGCATTAGTAACAGGTGGATTAAGTGGAATTGGAAAGGGAACGGTATTAGAATTATCTAAAAAAGGATATGATGTTGTTATATTTGATATTCAAGATGAAAAAGCAGATGCTGTTATTGAATTATGTAAGGAATTTAAAGGAAATGTAGTTTACAAACATTGTGATTTATTTAAATCTAATGAAATAAAAGAAGGTTTTGATTTTATCCAAGAAAAATTTGGACGTTTAGATTGTGCTTTTAATAATGCAGGATTTGGAATTTTATCTAAACCATTTGGTGAGGTTACAGAAAAAGAAATTGATATGGAATTAGGTATTTTAGTTAAGGCACATATGATGTGTATGATACATGAGTTAAGAATGATGAAAGAAAATGGTTATGGTAGAATCGTGAATACAACTTCTGGAGCAGGTTTAGTCTCTAGTCAAGGAATGGCATTATACTCAGCTTGTAAACACGCTATTAGTGGTCTTACAAAAGGGGTGGCATTAGATTATGCTACACAAAATATTACTGTTAATGCTATTGCACCAGGAACAATTGAAACAGAATTGATCTTGCCATATAAGGAAACAAAGCCAGATGAATATGCAATGTGGGCAAAAGCTAATCCAAGTGAAAGATTTGGACAACCGTATGATATTGCTAGAGTGGTTGTTTTCTTATTTGAGGAAGATTCAGATTTTATTAATGGTACTATTATACCAGTAGATAGTGGTTGTGTCGCTGGAACAAGACAATAATTATAACTAAAATTGATGAAATGATTTTTAAATACGTGTAAAAATGTCATTGTATAAAGGAATATATGTTAAATATGAGTCTAATTCATTGATAAATGAAAATAGTTGAGGAAGAATTGTAACCATAAGCTGAGTTAGAACTTGTAATCATTATTCCTTTTTTATGTTTTTCATTCTTTTTTGACATAAAATTTCTATGAGATAAATATATAGCATGATAACAAAGAGCAAGAAATTATTTCTTGATAAAAAGCATTTTAATCAGATATATAATTTTATAGTTTCCCTCTCAGATAAAACACTGAGAGGTTTTCTTTTGCAAAAGATTAGAAGTCCTCCGTTTCGTAAGTTTAATAACAAAATTTACAGAAACGGAGAGATGAGAGTGAAAAATGATTATAGTAAAAATTATTTTTGGAAAATTAGAAATTCTAAAACTCAACAATATAAATTTTATTTAAGACCACATGGAAAACTTGTAGAAGTTGATGAAGATGTATTTAAAGTTTGTTATAACAGCTATAAAAAAATAATAAGAGATAATGTCAAAGATAATCAAGCTAGACTTATAAGTTTAGATGCCAATATACGTAATGATGTTACATATTTAGATGTTGTTTCGGATGATAAAAGTATGAATATAGAGAATCAGTATAAAGTTTCAATGGTACTTAATGAAATTGATAAGTTAAGCCCTGATGATAAAGAACTCATTACCAATCTTCTTGTACAGGAGAAGACAGAAAGAGAACTAGCAAAACAGTTACATGTATCTCAAAGTACTATTCATAAAAGAAAAAATAATATTTTAAAGAAATTAAGAAAAAAATTGAATGATTAGGGTGTCAAAGTTAAAAATAATGTCCCGTTTAATAGTGAAAGGGAAGTTTAGTCAGCTTGAATTTCATAAAGAACTTTGACAATTAAATAAGTAGAATGAAGATACGTTGGTGTAGATGGAGCAGTACGCCGAGACCTTTAGCTAATGGATATCATTATAATCATAAATTTGATCTATTAGAACAACTAAGCAGCGATTGATGATAGATGTGATATCTAACATTTGATGAATTGCCATGAAGTCTACATGTATGATACTTCGTCTCAGACTCAGTCGAGCAGATGACAACTGTCACAGCTGTGAGATGGCGTCCCTTTGATTGGAGGAGGGAAGGTAGTGACCTATGGACTCTTTATTGGAGCGTCTTCATTCTATAACGAAAACTTTAGTATTGTGAATACGAAACGGAATATAACTTATTAGTAGATATAGTGGCACTTAGGGAATCCTTTCCCCTAATTTCCTAGGTGCCATCAATGTGCTAATAAAAAATAGTACAGGGAAGAAGGAAGAATATGAGTAAAAGCACATTAATTTTAACATCTGAAACTGAAACCATATTAAATGGTGAAAGTGAAGAAAAATATATGAAGTATGCAAAAGAGCATAACTTGGATATCGGTGGAGAAATGCATTATCCACTAATTATGTCATTTATAGCTCCTGAACAGATCGTTGATGCAGTTATGAAAGTTCATCCAGAGATTGTTATAGCTGATGATGTGGATTTCATTGTTGCAAATGCTTATCATGATGGTCGATTCATAAAAATGTTTGAAGATAAAGGAATAAGTGTTGTTAATTCTAAAATGCCTATAAGTCTTTCAGATCTTAATAGAATGATAGATGATGATATGTTGGAAGAATTGAAAGAAGCTGTTTATTATGTTATTGAAGAAACATTCAAAGAAAGAAAAGACAGGATTGCGATTATAACGAATGATTCATCAAGAGATGAATTTATGGATTTTGTAAAGAGGTTATCTGAGGAAAGTGAAAAGGTTTGTATCATTGAGATGCCTGCATTTGATTCAAGTATGAGCAAACATGTTGATTTCTGCATAAAAGATTCAGATGTTAATAAAGTCATTGTTTATGATGATGAACTTAAGATCAAGTCTATGGAACAATATTTATTTAAACTTCAAACAAAGGATCATATAGAAATCAGCTTTATGGAAGATTATGATATGGCTAATAATCAACCATTAAAACTTCAAGAGATGGTACTTAATTAGATCATTGTAAAAATTGTTAATTATTTAATAGATAAAAGAGAATTTATGTGGTAGTGTTGGTTGCTGAAAAGAGCATAATAAATATTAAAAGGATTGGAGGTAATGAAAAGTGGATAGTTTACAAATGCTTACACAAGCTCAATTAATGAAATTGCTTAATTGTTCAGAAAGCCATGTGACTTTTCTAAGGGAGATGGGAATTATTCCTGCAATTCGCACTGGAAGAAATTATATGTTTTCTCCTAGGGCAGTCAGTAATTTTTATATGGATTATGAGGGATTGGATGTAAGCAGTAGAATCAAGGCTATTCAAAGCAAGCAAATTGTTAATGCTCGAAAGAAAATTTGAATAGAAAGAGGATTTTGAATATGGCAATATCAAAAATACAAAATAAAAAATATGGAAACACTTTTCAAGTAGATATTAGATACAAGAATACACTTGGCATATCAAAAAGACATATTAAAAGTGGGTTTAAAACTTTTAATGAAGCTAAAAAATATGAAAGAGATTTTAAAGAACAACTAGAAGTTTTAATAGAGCAGGGAAAAAGTACGAATAAAACATTTAATGATATTTATTATGAGTATATGGAAATAGAGGGAGAGGTCAAATATGCAAGATCAACAAAAGTATACTATAATGTAACTCATGAAATGTATGTGAAAGATACGATTGGAAATGAAAATATGGGTTCGTTAAAATACATGAATCTACAACAATTTTTTAATAAAATGTCGGAGAAATATAATCCACCAACACTTAAGAATATAAAAAAGTTGTTTGCAGTGACATTTAAGTATGCTTTACGAGTAGGATATATTAGAGAGAATCCAATACCATATATTCAAATTCCAAAGTTACAGAATGAAAGAAGAGTTAAGGTGGAAATCATAAGTGATGAGAATTTGTCAAAGATTATTGATGCTTTACAGACTGTTAAAAGAACAAATCCGTATTCATCAGGAAAGAATGCTGAATTTACCTTTAAGTCATATGCTATGGCTTTGATTATAGGGAGATATACAGGGTTAAGAATCAGTGAAACCCTAGCACTTAAAAGGCAAGACTTTGATCTTGAAAATTGCTGTATGACAGTGAGAAGAAAGATTGAATATTCTGGTTTAAAAGCTAAAGATATACATACAACTCATCAGTTAAAATCAGCAAAAAGCAAAGGAACAGTAGAAATAAGCAAACTGTTATGTAGCTATCTTAAAAAATGGTTTGAAATAAATCCATTTGAATTTGTGATATGTGATGGGAAAGGTAATTTTATCAAACCAGAAACCTTAAATCATAGATTACGTGAGGTCTGTAAAGAACTTAATATTAATTTTCATTATCATATGTTAAGACATACTTATGCAACAGAATTAGTCATGTCAGGAGTTAATCCTGTTGTTGTAAAAGATTTAATGAGGCATAGTGATATCAGTACAACTTGGAGCATATATACACATCCTCAAAATGAGGATCAAAGAAAGGCATTAGATAATCTTTATATGGAGATGAAATGATGCTTTTTTATTTTTTTATGGTGGTAAAAGCTGATACACAGATGGAGGTAATATATGTCTATTAGAAAATTAAAAAGCAAAAAGTATGGATATATATATCAAGTAGATATGAGATATAAAGATCCATATGGAGTTACACAGCGTCATACAAAAAGTGGATTTAGAACGAAAAAAGAAGCTAGAAATTATGAAGCGAGTATTATTGAAAAATCAAATGCAAAGGTATTAATTCCTGAATCAAGGAAAAGGACATTAAATGATGTCTTTGATGAATATGTAGAAATTGAAGGTAAAATCAAATGGGCTCCAGCTACATTATATTATTATATTAAAACACATCAAACGTATGTAAAAGGCAATTTTGGGAATGTGCCAATTGAGTCAGTGAGTTATGTTTCACTTCAGGCACATATTAATGAATTATCACAAAGATACAACTATCCAACAGTCAAGAACATAAAAAAGGTTTATTCAGTCATATTTAAGCATGGAGTTAGAGCAGGGTATATATCAATAAATCCCGTTCCAAACATTCTTCTTCCTAATAAGCCAGAAAAGAAAGAGGGTGTAGAGATTATAAGTGATGATGATTTGAAACGGTTAATAGAAGAAATTATAAAAGCAAGTCCTAATCGATGCTTTGCGAAAAAAGCTCAATATAAATATAAATCATATGGTATTGCTTTGCTAATTGGTAGGTATACTGGTTTAAGGATAAGTGAAGTTATGGCACTAAAGAAGGAAGATTTTGATTTAGAAAGAAACCAACTAACAATACGCAGAAGAATAGAACATGCTGGATTAAAAAGAAAAGAAATATATCTAACAGAAAGATTGAAAACAAAAAGCAGTAAAGCTAGAGTAGAAATTTGTTCAATATTAAGTGAGTATTTAAAAAGCTGGTTTGTGGAAAATCCATATGATTTCGTTATTTGTGATGAACATGGAGATTTCATTTCGCCAGTAAATTTTCAAGAAAGGATAAGAGATACAGCAAAAAAGTTAGATATTAAATTTCATTATCATATGCTTAGGCATACTTATGCTACTGAGTTGATGGTGGCAGGAGTTAATCCAATAGTTGTAAGAGATTTATTAAGACATAGTACAGTAAATACAACATGGAATGTATATACACATCCTAGCCGTGATGATCAGAGAAAAGTATTGGATGATTTATATGATGATAATGTTGAGTTTATGGATAATGACATGAAAATTAGGTTTTGACATGTTTTGAAGAACATAAGCAGGAAAAATAAGAGATCGTTCTGTAATTTATCACTAAAATTGAGTAAGAGACTTATACTCCATTCTATGAAATTAATGGAATAACAAAGCTCTATTAAAATACAAACTATTTCTTTTTATTATATAAAATGATAAAATATCATATATAGACTAAAATAACATTGGTGAGGAGAATTTTATGGTCAATTTTAGAAATATAATGAATGAAAATCAATTAGAGAAAAAAATAAATCCTATTGAAGTATATGAAACGTTAGATAGAAAAAGTATTGCGGGTCCACTTAGAGTAGCTCAGGAATATATATTGAAGAAATGGTTTGAAAGCTATAAGGACAATAAGGATGTAATAATCAAATTACATACAGGGGGAGGGGAAAACATTAATAGGCTTGCTGATATTACAATCAAAAATTAATATGGGCAAAGGACCATGTCTATATGTTTGCCCAAACAAATATTTAGTCAATCAAGTTCATAGAGAGGCTGAAAAATTCGGAATACAACATGAAGTATTACTAGATGAAAGAGAGTTGCCTTCTTCTTTTCAATCAAGTGAAAAAATTTTAATAACTCATGCTCATAAAGTGTTTAATGGTAAATCTATTTTTGGAATAGGAAATCGATCATGTAAAGTTGGAACTATTATTTTGGATGATGCACATACATGCATAGATGTGATAAAAGATTCTTTTACAATTAAAATTTCAAGAAAAACTTATAATAAGCTATTTGATGATATTATTAATTTATTTGAAGAGGATTTGAGAGAGCAAGGAAAAGGAAGCTTTTTGGATTTGAAGGAGGAAGATTATAGTACTTTAATGGTGGTTCCTTATTGGGCATGGTATGATAAAAAATCAGAAGTATTATCTATTTTATCACAATATAAAGATGATTCGTGTATAAAATATAGCTGGGATTTAATTAAAGATTCTTTAGAAAAATATATTTGTTTTATAACTGGAAACAGAATAGAAATATCTCCATATAGTATTGATACAAAAAAGTTTGGATTATTTACTAATTCTAGCCATAGAATATTAATGTCAGCAACAACACAAGATGATGCCTTTTTTATTAAAGGATTAGATTTTAGTGTTGATGCAGTGAAAAATCCATTAATCAATAATAATCAAATTTGGTCAGGAGAAAAAATGTTGATTTTACCACAATTGGTTGATGATTCCTTAGATCAGAAGTTAGTGGTTACTAGGTTAATGAGAGCAAAACATGATGGATTTGGGATTGTTTCAATTGTTCCAAATACAAAAAAAGCAGATTATTATAGTAAACAAGGAGGTATTATTACTAATTCAAATAATATTTTTAAAGAAATTGATAAATTAAAAAAAGGAGAATTTAATAAAATATTAGTTGTAAATAATAGATATGATGGAATAGATCTTCCAGATGAAACTTGTAGAATCTTAATAATAGATTCTAAACCCTATTTTGAAAACTTATGTGATCGATATGAAGAATTATGTAGACCAGATAGTGATATTATTAATAAAAAAATTGCACAGCAAATAGAACAAGGATTAGGAAGAGGGGTGAGAGGCGAGAAAGATTTTTGTGTTATTCTTATTATTGGAAATGATATAGTTAAATTTATGAGGAGCATAGAAACAAGAAAATATTTCTCAGAGCAGACTAGGAAACAAATTGATATCGGATTGGATATTTCTGAATTAGCAAAGGATGATGTTAAAAATGGCGAAGAACCATTTAAGTCACTTGTTGGGCTAATCAATCAATGCTTAGGTAGAGTTGATGATTGGAAAATGTTTTATACAAGTAAAATGAATGGACTAAGTAAAAATGAACAATCATTAATAGATTATACAGTATTAGAAAAAGAAAGAAATATTGAGAAGTATTTTTTACAAGAGGAGTATGAAAAAGCATATGCTCTAACACAAGAATTTATTGATGAGAATACTGAAATGAATGATTGTGATAAAGGATGGTATTTACAACAGTTAGCTCGCTATTCTTATTATATTGATAAATCAAAATTTAATGATTTACAAAAAGCTGCATTTAAATTGAATAACGAATTATTGAAACCAAAGGTTGGTATATCTTATTCAAAAGTTTCTTATATAAACATTAATAGGACAACGAAGATTAAAGAATTTCTTAATGGCTTTAAGAGTTATGGTGAACTAGTTCTAACAATAAATGAGTTATTGGATAATTTATCTTTTGGTGTAAATAGTGATAAATTTGAAGCTTCATTACAGAAGATAGGTGAATTTATTGGCTTTATAAGCGAGAGACCAGATAAACAGATAAAAAAAGGTCCTGATAATTTATGGTGTTGTTCAAATAACGAATATATGATTTTTGAGTGTAAAAATGAGATTGAAGATAAAAGGTCTTCAATTAAAAAAAGTGAAGCAAGTCAAATGAATAGCCATTGTGGATGGTTTGATTCAGTTTACGGAAAAGATGTGAATGTATATAGGTTTATGATTATTCCAACAAAAAACCTTGAATATGCTGGTGATTTTACTCATAAAGTTAGAATAATTAGAAAAGGTAAGCTAAAAAAATTTAAGGGAGCAATTAAGGAATTTTTAAAGGAATTATCGCCATTTGAATTACATAATATAACTGATGAAAAAATACAAGAGCTAATAGATAATAATCAATTATATCCCCAAAATATTGAACAACTTTATTCTGATGATGTGTATCAAGAAATTAAATAAAAATGGATTAAAAATATAAAAATTGTATCTTTGAAAATATATTTGAATTTAGAGATGATTCATTTATAGATGCTAGATGACTTATCCTATTTTTTGAGGTATGTAAAACTGTTTCTATAGCCTTATATAAAATTCATTTAGTTAGTATATAACATTATATAAATATCGTATATTCTTCCGTGAAAACATAGCTATATGTATTTATAATTTGAAAAAAAATACCATAAAATCAAAGTGTTTTAAATTGATAGGTAATTAATTACTCACACCACAGATGAAGAATAAATAAAAACGTTGGTTTAATTATTGATTTTTTATAAAGTATTATTTATGTAAAGAAGGATATCGCATGGATATCCTTCTTGTGATTTAAAAGTTAATTTTCATGAATAATAGTTTAATTATATAACCAATTTTTTTCTAAAATCAGATGCACTATATAGAACCCTTACAATATTTACTACATCATTATCAATGATAAATATAACAACATATTTGTCAACTTGTAATGCCCTAAATCCTAAACTATGTTCAGGCTCAGAATCCAAAATTTTAATACGTGTTGGATAAACATCTAGTTTCTCTATTGCACCAGCAATTCTATTGTATTGCTGTAAAGCATTTTCAGGTGAACCGAGATTATTAGAAATATATTTATAAATCTCAGTCATATCATCAAAAGCTCGATCTGTTATTTTAATTTGATACTTCTTCATATTATAAAGATTCTCTAAATTTTGCAAATGCTTCTGAAGCGTCTTGGACTTTCCCAGCGTTAATATCATCTAAACCTTCTTGTAGTAATGCTCGAATTTCTTTTGCAGTCATTTCATCTGTATTCATAGATTTTGGTGCATTAGGAATTGCTATTGTAAATGGAATTCCTTGATTTAATGATATTTGTCTTAAATAAATATCAATCGCTGTTGACATAGACATTCCTAATTGAGAAAGAACTTCCTCAGCATTTTTCTTAACTTCAGGATTCACCCTTAAATTTAATGTCATTGTTTTTTCCATAATTATCATCTCCTTTAAGTAATTATAACGCATATGTCGTTACATTGCAATTGTATTCAAGCGACATTTATACTATACATGAATTACTTTATCAAACTGCATTCTCAAATAAGTATAGCCTTAATTAAATACAATAATTCCAATTTATATTATTCTGATGAATTTCATTCCCTTATATACTCTTATAGAATTACCTCTTTCGATCTGATTATGCTTTTGCCAATTCAAATAATGAATACTTTTATTAATAGATGAACTTGTTTCATCTATTTTTTCTAATAATCTAAGATATGCAATCTTTTTATTTTGCAACTGACTTCTTTGATCCATAGATACAGTAACAAGTCCTGTTGGAACATGAATGGCTCTTATAGCTGTAGATACCTTATTGACATTTTGTCCACCTTTTCCTGAACTTCTAAACACCTCATATCTGATATCATTAGTATTGTCAATTTTGATATCTTCTTTGATTATTGACACATCAATAAACCAGTTCTTTCTTTTATGATGAGGTCGATATGGACTTTGACATATCCATTGAACTGTTCCTTCTAAAAAAGATAAATCTTCTTCTGTATAGAAGATTGCACTCTTTAAACATTCTTCATTACTGTAATGGGTAGATACAACCTCTAATGATGAAAACTCCTTTAATAACTCTTTATACAACAAACAACAGACATATTCACACTCTTTAATTCCTTTGCCATGACCAGATGATATTTGTATTAACATTTATAAGTCACCAATGGCTTTAATCTTGCAACCAATTCAATTGTTTTATATTCTAAGAGTGTGTCAATGACATCTTCAATATCTTTATATGCTTCAGTTGCCTCTTCATAAAGAAGCTGATTATCACAGATAACCTGACTTTTTAGTTTTGTTGTTTTGAGTTCATCTTTTTTATATTTTGTTTCTAACCGTCCCTTACAGAGATTTCTAGCCCATTTACGCCCTGATCCATGCGAGATACTGAATAGTGTTTCTTGGGTTGGTATGCACTTCACAACGTAAGAATAAGAACCTCTTGATCCTGCTATAACAGCGTATTCACTTCTTGCACTAATTGATCCCTTATGATGATAAAAATATCCATCATCAAAGCCTAAATAATTATGCATACAATCAATAATCAGCTGATTATCATATTTAACTTCTATTTTGTCCATTAAAGCATTTGCAACACCAATTCTATTTTCTCTAGCATATTCCACTGCTTTTTGATGTAAAAAAAGATATTTTTTAAATTCTCTACTGCCTACAGTTAAACCCTCTAAAGAAGCATATTCTCGATAGATATTATCAGCTAATTTCCTTGATCCTGAATGTACCAACATAAAAAGATGATTTTGATTAAGATTAATCTTCTTAGCTTCTTCTTCTTTGTTGAATATCTTTTCAATTTTTTGATACTCTGCAAAATGATTACCCCCACCTATTGAGTACTTTCCAATGAGTTTAGTGTTAGATAATTTTTTCACATATTTCTCTGTATTAAACTTTTTAAGTTTAATGTTTGTATCAAACAGAGACATACCACAGCCTATATCATTACCAATTAAAAACGGATATATTACATCCTTTGATTTTACAGTCATACCAACAGGTACTTTGCTTTCATGCAAGTCTGGAAGTCCAACAACGTCTTCAACGCCATCAAAATGAGCTATCTTTTCAAGGTGTAGTATAGCTTCTTCTTCCATCCATAACTTGTTATTTCTTATTATTTTTATTCCCATTTTTCCTCCTGTGTCAATGATCACAAGAGTATAAGAAAACACAGTAGCTATTTACTGTGCCTATATTTAATCTTTACACTTGTGATTGACTACTTTTAATTTATTTATTCTGTTTTTATGATTATTGATTCTTTCCATAGCAATCACACCCTTTCTTGATGATTATACATTATCATATTTTATTTTTATCTACAAGATATATTTTTTCTTTCATATATCTATTGATAATATTGATATTATATAATTTAATATATAATGTCAATGATGGGTGGGTATAAGTAAAATATATTGTGTATTTTAATTTTTTAGTTAACATCAATCTTTTTAGGCTAACATTCTAGAAAAAGTACTAGGGAGTTATGTGCATAAAATATGCAATTATAAATATAATAAAATTATATTAACTACAACTTGATTATAGTGAAATGAACTGCTAAATATGATATAACATTAATAGAAAATGATCTTGAAAGAAGTGTCTTTGTATGAGTGAAGAAACGAGTAAAATCATAGATGAAGTCAATGCGACAATGCGCCTTGAGGGGATGCCTTTGACGGCTGATGACATGGAAATGCTTAGAAGGAGAATCAACTTTTGATTTTGAAAGACAACGTATTTTAAGGAGATTACTCTTTTAAATGGATAAATATATATATAGCTATGAGTACAGTTCTAATTATTGCTATCCAGGTTCTGATGTCTTAATTAATAAATTAAATATTAGAGATGAAATCTTGCTTAATAAGTATAAAAAGGAATTGTTTGCGATTCGTCAAGCTGAAATTACTATTAGCCCAATTAAAGGCGATTTAGATTGATAACATTTAAGAAGTATTCATAAATATTTTACATCAATTTCATGAGGGAATAGTCAATCACAAAGGCAGTTTTATTTGAAAAGAATATTCATAAAGTAGATTCTAGCAAGCAAAAAGATTATAATCATAAGTATGTAAAATATAGAATATAAAAAAACAACTTTTGACACTAGCTTCAAAGTTATAGATTGATTTGATGTCCTAAAGAACACCAGTAATAGTGACATTAAAAATGGGTAAGTATATTATCAACAAAAAAAATGAAAGAAGCACAATTAGTAGTTTACTTTTAGAATTTATGTCAATTTCAATTGTGGGTTGATTGTAAATATAGTAACATAGGGTAAGGATGTTGATTTCTTAAAGAATCATGAAGAGGGGCTATTATGGATGAACAGAAAATAGATTTTGAATATGATGTATCTGATGAGGTATGGAATGTTTATAAAAAAGTCTATACTAAAGAGAAATGGGATTTTTGGGGAAAGGTAGATCTTTATCATCCAAAATATGCAAAGAAGAGACGTTATGCTTATATAGATACTACGATAAATGATTATATTGAGTTTAATGAACATAGAACTTTTTCAATGAGTGGTGAAACTGATTTTAATTTTCATGAAAATGCAAATGGTCAAGCACAATATAATATATATCTAAAATACTTAATAAGAGACTTTAAAGATAAAGAACTTCTTAAATATACTCATGCTTTAAATAGATGCAAAAACAATCACCATTCTATTCAGAATTGTTCACTCATACCCTCTAAAGGAAATCTGCAAGGTGTCAAAGGCTCTATAGGCAAAGACAGATTAGATACATTTGTATATATATTAAGTTTATATTATAGTAAGGAAAAAATAGAAATTGTACTTAATAAATCAACTTATGAGAATTGTGAATCTTTAAGGCTCTATCTCAATCAATTTAAAAGTATTTATGATTATTGTAATAAAATCTATTTAATCTCAGAATCATTAACTCATAAATTAATAGAAAATGGTAAAAAAGCTATTACTTCTGGTAAAGATGTTGTAACGTATATGGAACTGGCAAATCAATTTTGGCAGGAAAAAGCAGAGTATTATGAAAATATGGGAGTCAATATAGATGTGATTGATATATATGAGAGGGAGAGATAAAATGATAAAGCAAGCTGAATTGAAACAATTAGAATTAGTTAAGTTTATAACTCTAAAGACAATAATAGATATTTATCCTCATTATTACCCTAAAGGTGCAGTTGACTTTTTTATTGAACATCATAATGAGAGTCATATATCTAAAGATATTGAATCTGGTCAAGTCTATATAGTTTTTGATGAACAAGATGATGCAGTTGGTACAGTAACAATTCATAAAAATGAAATCTGTCGCTTATTTGTCTTACCACAATATCAAAAGAGAGGGTTTGGGAGCCAACTGTTAAATTTCTCTGAAAATATGATATTGAAACAATATAATACGATTGTATTAGATGCATCATTACCAGCAAAAAGTATTTATTTAAAAAGACGATACACCATAGTTGAAACTTATTCTATTCGTACTTATAATAATGATTATTTATGTTATGATGTTATGATTAAAGAAATTGATAAATAAATTATTTAGGTGAAGTATCTTGGATAAAAGTCTTAATTTAAAACAATTGAAAGTTAAAAGCAGTCTTAACAAACATATGAAAACTTTCTTCAATTCATTGAGGTTTCCTTTAATGCTAAGTATATCCAAACAACATTTTAGGCATGTGATTTGTTATGATGCACTATTTATTCTTTTACATGCTGAAAGTTGATGTATGGTGAGAAAGTCAAAAAGAAGCACAATGACCTGATAGTATTATTAAGCAATTGACATGATCAGTAGAAAATATGAATTCAAATACTATATTTCCAACTTAGATAAAGAAGAATCAATTTAAAGATATCAAAAAACCGTGCAAACAAATATATAACTGAACTTGAATTAGAGATTATAAAAAATTCAACACGTCTTCTTTCTTTTAGTAAGCCTGTATATGTAAATGATAGAATTTTATGTTTTCTATCATCTAAAGACATGTAAAAAACTTTTGACATGTGAATAAGATGGGAATGTCAAAGACCTTTGATAGCAGGAAACCCTCTCATAGTTTAGAATAAAGTCAGGAGGAATACCATTATGAAAATTAGCAGCCAAATAAAAAAATACAGACTTGAGTCAAGTTTATCACAAGAAGAATTAGCTGATAAAATATTTGTGACAAGACAAACAATATCAAATTGGGAAAATGGAATTTCCTAAACAAAAGGATATTAAGGAATAACCTGTATTTACCTGCTTGCAAATGAATATAGGTATAAGAGAAATGTTGTAAATGTATTTTTATTATTCTATAATGAAACAAAAAGCAGGTGGGGAAATGGATATTAGAGTTTTAAATTATTTTTTAATGGTTGCAAGAGAAGAAAATATAACAAGAGCTTCACAACTTCTTCATATCACACAGCCTACGCTTTCAAGGCAGCTTATGCAGCTAGAGGAAGAATTGGGTGTCAAATTGTTTCAAAGGAGTAATCATAGTATATACTTAACAAATGACGGCTTATTATTTCGCCGTAGAGCACAGGAAATCGTGAATTTGGCAGATAAGGCACAGGCGGAATTAAAACAAGATACTGATGTATTATCAGGAAACATTGCAATTGGCTGTGGAGAAATGAGAAGTGCACAAGAAATCGCAAAACTTATCACTGATTTTCAAAACATATACCCTTTCGTACAATTTGAGTTATATAGCGGAAACAACGAAAATATTAAGGAACGTATGGAACAAGGTACTTTAGACTTGGGCTTGTTATTAGAACCAGTGAATGTCGTAAAGTATGATTTTATCCGTATGAGGACAAAGGAACAATGGGGCGTTCTCATTCATAAAGATAATCCCCTTTCTAAGAAACAGGTAATCTACCCTGGTGAATTAGTAGGCACAAAGGTTATAACAATACACCTTGATACGCCAGTTCATCATGAGTTGGCAAGTTGGTCAGGGGATTTTGCGAAAGAAATGGAATCATGTGCAAATTATAATCTATTGTATAATGCTGTAATTGTTGCCAAAGAGAAAAAAGGAGCAGTTATCTGTGTGAAGTTAGATAATTATTATGATGACATGAAGTTTATTCCTTTTGAACCTAAACTTGAATTAACTTCTGTACTTGCATGGAAAGACCGTCAATCATATTCTAAGGCAACAAATACCTTTATCAGTTTTATAAAAGACCGCTATAAACATAATTAAAATAGAAATTCAATATTTGTATTTCTGTTAATCCAACATAAGCATTAGACATATCAATGAATGAACTTTAAAATATAGGTGTAACAAGATAACCCGCTATCTTGGTGCACCTATTTTCTTTGAAAGGGGTGGAAAATTGAACCTTTACATGAGGGGTGAAAAATACAATACAATCCTTAATGATTTGGGGTTCACAAATGCAAAAATTGAATTATATATTAGACTTTCACATTTAGGCACTTCAACAAAAGAAAAACGAATACAGATAGTAAGCGAAAAACGTAGAAAAATTCTTGAAGAAATTCATGTAAAAGAAAATCAATTACAGGAAATAGATTTTTTACGGCATGAATTACAGAATGCGTAAATGAAAAGGAGTTGAAAAAAATGGAGTTTATCACTTTAAGCAATGGCGTAAAAATGCCTGCACTTGGATATGGAACATTCACAATGAGCAATGAGGAAACAGAGCGTTGCGTTTTGGAAGCAATTAAAACTGGATATAGACTGATTGATACAGCACAAGCATATTACAATGAAGAAGGTGTTGGTAATGCAATCATAAAATGTGGTGTACCTAGAGAAGAATTATTTATTACAACAAAGATTTGGATTGAAAATGCTGGATATGAAAAGGCAAAGGCTTCGCTTCATGAGTCTTTGAAAAAATTACAGATAGAATACATTGATTTAGTTCTTATTCATCAGGCGTTCAATGACTATTACGGAACATGGAAAGCCTTAGAGGAAGCATATAAATTAGGAAAAGTAAGGGCAATAGGAGTGTCTAATTTTTACCCCGACAGATTTATGGATTTAGCAACTTTCAGTGAAATTAAGCCTATGGTAAATCAATTAGAAACTCATGTTTTCCAACAGCATAAAAATGATAAAAAGTTTTTAGAGAGATATGGAACAAAATTGGAAGCATGGGCACCATTTGCCAGAGGCAGTCAAGGTATTTTTGAGAATGAAGTTTTAATGCAAATTGCAAAACAGCATAATAAAACAATCGGGCAAGTAGCATTACGTTTTCTAATTCAGAATGGAATAATCGCTATTCCTAAGTCGACTCATAAAAATAGAATGGAAGAAAACTTTAATATATTTGATTTTTCACTATCAGATGAAGAAATGAAAAAAATTGAAGAATTGGACTTGGGTGAAAATGTATTTATGAACCACGAAAATGCAGAGGATATTGATAAATTTTTCAAAATGTTTCATGTCGGGCAGAAATAAAAAGGAGAGATGAAAAATGAACTTCCGGAAATCAAAGAAATTATCGTAGAAAAAAGTAAAGGGTGGATTGGTCTAAGTGATGTTGTTACTATGACGATTGATGTAGAAAGTAAACAAGATTTTGACAAAGTTATTCAAAGTGTTGCTCATCAAAAGGTAAGTGCAACAGCACCAGACTTTTTCAGAACAGATAATTTTATATTAACACAAATAGAATATGAAAAGGAGTAGTGTAAAAATGAGTAAATCTTTAGTAGCGTATTTTAGTGCAAGTGGTGTAACCAAAAAAGTAGCAGAAAGATTAAATGAAGTTGTGCAGGGGAATTTGTTTGAAATCGTACCAGAACAACCTTACACAAGTGCTGATTTGAATTGGACAAATCCTAAAAGCCGTTCATCAGTAGAAATGAACGATAAATCGTTCAGACCAGCCGTTAAAAAAAAAATAAGTGATATGGGAGAATATGACATAATCTATTTAGGATTTCCTATCTGGTGGTATATTGCTCCTACAATCATCAATACTTTTCTTGAACAATACGATTTAAGGGATAAAACAATTATTCCATTTGCGACATCTGGAATGAGCGGAATGGGAAAAACAAACGATTATTTAGAAAATTCATGCAAGGGTGCTCGTTTGATGAAAGGGCAAAGATTTGACGAAAATGTTAGTGCAGATGAATTATCTGACTGGGTTAAAAAAATGAAATAAAAGGAGTAATGACTTATGCAAAATATATTAGTAGTATCTGGACACACAGACTTAAATAATTCTGTTGCAAATAAGGCAATATTAGAAAGGCTTGAAAATAAATTACCACAGGCTGAATTTGTCTATTTAGACAAACTTTATTCAGATTTTCAAATTGATGTTGAAGCAGAGCAAGAAAAACTTTTAAATGCAGATATAATTGTTTTGCAATTTCCTATTTTCTGGTATGCTATGCCTTCATTACTAAGTCGCTGGCTTGAAGAAACATTTCAGCATGGCTTTTCCCACGGTTCAACCGGTGATAAATTGAAAGGAAAGAAATTGATTGCTTCTTTTACGACTGGTGCTCCAGAATTTATGTATAGTTATGAAGGGGCACAGAAATATCCTATTGAAGATTTCCTCCCGCCGATAAAGGCAATGTGTAATTTGTGTGGATTGGATTACTTTGGATATGTCTATACAGGCGGAGTATCTTATCAAAATAGAAATGATACTGAAAAAATGGCTGAAATGAAAGAAAAAGCAGTTATGCATGCTGATAAATTATTGGAATTGTTAGAAACACTGTAACAAAAAAAGATCATATTTTTGAAAATTGGAAATTAATCAGAAAATAAAAGCTAAATATCCTGATTAGTTTTATATATAAGTAATTTTGTCATAAATATAAACTCTACCGATGGTTGATTGAATAATTAGAATTTTAATAGTAGTATAGGCTCAAGGAGTGAAAGATATGAGCAATATAGATAATGAAAAATGCGGATCCTTCATGATGGAGTTATGAAAAGAGAAAGGTTTGACACAAAAAGAATTTGGAGAAAAATTATGTGTATCAGACAAGATAATCAGCAAATGGGAGCTATCACGATATCCAATACTTGCAAAAGCTTTAGAATTGAGTTATGAGGAGTTATTAGATGGTTGAATTAGGTTTCAACACAAGAAAAGAAAAATATTACTTATGATAGTTGTCAATGGCTGGCAATTCTACATTTTAATTATCGAGATCTGGTAATTTTAAAAGTACATGTATAAATTTGTGAAAATAAAACATATATATTATTTAATCAAAGCATAAGTTATCTTCAATATACAACGATGATATGTATTATTATGATTTTTTGATTGAAATGGGGTTAGAAATCTTTGCTGCTAATTTGGATAATTATAATTTTGATTATGATTTAGAGGTTAAGAGTGATAATCTATTAAAAGTGGCTAAAGAATCACAATAACAATACTAAAAAAGTTTTAGTATATACTGATTTTTATTTTTGAGAAAATGCACATATTGATAATGATTGAATAAATAATAAAAAAATATCTAATTTTAGTTGATCAAAATATTGATTATGAAAAAATTTTTATATAGAATAAAAATGGAACTTTAAAAATTGCTCTAACTGGTGAAACAGCTATATTAGCAAACAAGTGCATTCACGTTTTTGAAATCGAGTATACTTGTAATAAATTTATGCTAAAGGTCAATGGTGAATTTAAATATATTTATGAAGTTGAAATCGATAGATAAAGTGTTTGAGTAATTTATGCTTAAACACTTTTTTGTTGAGAAGATGAGATAAACCTTGTATAATTAAGAAAATAATTACAGGGGGAAGTTAGAATGCGAGATTTAAGCAATATTAAAAATCTAATTATTAAAATAGGTTCATCATCATTATGTGATGATGAAGGGAATATTAATAAAGAGAAAATTTTAAATTTAATTCAACAAATAGCATATATTAAGCGTAAAGGGATAAGTATTACATTAGTCAGCAGTGGTGCTATTAATGCTGGAGTTCATGTAATGAATCTTGAATGTCGCCCGCAAACTATTCCTCAAAAGCAAGCTCTGGCAGCTATTGGACAGGCTTCATTAATGCAAATATATGAAGATTTATTTAGCTTATTTAATTTAAAATGTGCACAAATTTTATTAAATCATGATGATTTTGATGATCGTAAGCGGTTGATGAATTTTAACAATGCAATGCAGGCATTGATTGAATATGACGTAGTTCCAATTATTAATGAAAATGATACTTTAGCGGTCGAAGAAATTAAAGTTGGTGATAATGATACATTAGCATCACTGGTAGTACCGGCTGTTAATGCAGATATGGTTGTACTAGTCAGTGATATTGATGGATTATATGATGATAATCCACATACGAATAAGAATGCAAGATTGATTCGTAATGTCGATGGGATTACTAAAGAAATTGAAAGCATGGCAAAAGATGCTTCAAGCAAGGTTGGAACTGGAGGAATGATTACTAAGATTAGAGCAGCTAAAGTTTGTAATGACTTTGGCTGTGATATGGCTATTGTTAATGGTAACCAACCAAACGTTTTGATTGATCTGATTGAAGGAAAAGATGTGGGTACTTATTTTGATGGTAAACCTGGAAGACTCCTTAATTCTAGACAACATTGGATTATGTATCGAAGTATGCCAAAAGGAACAATCGTTGTTGATGAAGGTGCTAAAAAAGCATTAGTTACATGCCACTCAAGTTTGTTGCCTAAGGGAATTATTGAGGTAAGAGGAAATTTTTTAATTTCGCAGATTATTGATATTGTTGATGGTAATGATAGTCTGTTAGCACGTGGAATGGTAAATTACTCAAGTGATGAGATAAGATTGATTAAAGGATTGAACACTAGTGAAATCGAGGATGTTTTACATTATAAAGATTATGATGAAGTAGTTCACGCAAATAACCTGGTATTAGTAGAAGGAGTGAAAAATTAATGATAGAAGAACAATTAAAACAGGCTAAACTAGCTTGTCGAAAGATGCAAAATATTGATAAAGATACCAAAATAAAAGCTTTAGAAGCTATTAGTAAAAATTTGATTTCTAATATTGATTATATCGTGGCCGAAAATAAGAAGGATGTTGCTTGCGCCAAGGAAAACGGAATCAGTGAGGCAATGGTTGATCGACTTTTATTAACTAGGTCACGTATTGAAAGTATTGCTAATGATGTTTTAAAAGTAGCTGGATTACATGATTGCATTGGTGAAGTTGTTCGTGAGATAAAACGTCCAAATGGCTTAATCATTAAACAAGTTCGTATTCCCATTGGAACAGTAGCTACTATTTATGAATCTCGCCCTAATGTTACAGTTGACATAGCTGCTATTTGTATAAAGACAAATAATGTTTGTATTCTAAAAGGCGGAAAAGAAGCGATTAATTCTAATATTGCTCTAGTAAGGGTAATCAAAGAGGCAATCACAAATATTTTACCTGAAAATGTTGTTAATTTGATTGAGAAAACAGATCGTAGTGTTGTTACTGAAGTTATCACAGCCAATAATTATATAGATGTTGTCGTTCCTCGGGGAGGAGCAGGGTTGATTCAACATGTTGTAAATAATGCAACTGTCCCAGTAATTGAAACTGGTGCAGGAATTTGTCATCTATACATTGATCAAGAAGCTGATTTAGAAATGGCTGTTGAAGTTGCAGTTAATGCTAAAATTTCTCGTCCTTCAGTTTGTAATGCGATTGAAACTATTTTAGTTCATCAAGGTGTTGCAAATGAATTTTTAACGTTATTAAAACCAAGGTTTGATAAAATTAAGATATTTGGTGATGAAATAGTTTTAAAATATCTAGAAGGCAATAAGGCAACAACCAAGAATTATGCTACTGAATATGATGATTATATTTGTAATATTAAAGTTGTGAATGATATCAATGAAGCGATTGAGCATATCTATGATTATTCAACCAAACATTCTGAAAGTATTATTACTGATAATGAAGATACAGCTAGATATTTTATGGATTCTTTAGATTCTGCCTGTGTTTATCATAATGCTTCAACTCGTTTTACTGATGGTGGAGAATTTGGATTTGGCGCTGAAGTTGGAATTAGTACTCAAAAATTACATGCACGTGGCCCAATTGGACTGCAGGAAATGACATCAACAAAATATAAAATATTTGGGAATGGGCAAATAAGATAGATATAGGCAAATTAACTGTCTATATCTTTTTTATTTTTAGTTGAATCAGATTAGAATTTTGAAAGTTAGATAAATATTTTGATTGTATTAAAATTACTAATTTATCCAATAATAAATTAGTAAATAATTGAGGTAAATAAATGAATAAACAGTTCAAATTAATAATTAAGATATTATTGATGATAATATCAGGTCGTTATTATTATAGCATCTTAACTAATGAGTATTGTTATAAATTTGTTGATCAAAAAAAGATTCAAAATTTAAAGACTAATACCTTGGGGATAGGAACATATAATATAAAATCCTTAAATTATGGGAAAAATGATTTAAAAAGTTTTAATAAGGATATTATTGATTTAAAACTTGATATTATTTGTTTGCAAGAGGTAGATAAGAATTCTTTACGTTCAGGCAATTTTGACATGCTAAAAATCATGGCAAATTCTAGTGGATATTGTTATTATTATTTTTATCCTACCATGTAGATTTTAAGTGGTTACTATGGTTTGGGAATCTTAAGTAAATATTCTATAATAGAAGTTATGGCTCAACGATTACCAAATAGCATAATAAGGGAACCGCGTATCCTTACAAGAACAAAGCTCTATTTTAATGAGCAGATAATTAATATTTATAATACCCATTTAACTTATGCGGATAATCAATATCGTATTAAACAAATGGATTATGTAAAAAAGCATGTTGATTTTAACAGTTACAGCATCTTAGCTGGTGATTTTAATTCATTTAAAATGAACAATAAATTTAAAATGGAAGGGGTAAAGTGTATCAACGAGAATAAAAAATACAAGACTTTCTGCGAATTTGCAGCACCTGATAATATTTTTTATGCAGATTTTTTTGAATTAAAGAATTGTGGTTTGAAAAAATCATCATTTTCTGATCATGATTTATTGTATGGTGAGTTTTTTCTAAAGGGTTAGATTCAAGACGAATACATAATTGTTAATGTTTTGACATCGATTATAATTATCACTAAACTATAATTAAATTATATAAAAGTGAGGCTAAATTATGAATATTGATGAAAGAGTGAAAAAAGCATATGCTTTACATCATTCAGGTTATAACTGCGCTCAGGCAGTACTTGGGGCATATGTGGATTTATTTGATTTAGATATGGATAGGGCAATGACTATTGCTTATGGTTTTGGTGGCGGTGTCGGGATGACAAGAGAAATTTGCGGAACTTTAACTGGTGGGGCTATGGCTTTAGGACTTAAATATGGTAAAGGTGAAGCAGATGTTAAATAAAAAAAATTTGTTAATGAAAAAGTAGCAGCTTTGTGTAAAGAATTTGAAGATTCTCATGGATCAGTGGTTTGTGGAGAACTACTAGGATTATGGGAAACAAATAAAAAAGTTAATCGTGCTACTTGTGATGATTTAATTGCTGAAGTAGTAAGATTACTAGAAAAATATTTAGTTGATTAAGATGTCAAATTTGACATCTTTTTAAGTATGACGACTTGTCATACATTTAGGGTGAAAGTCCTTCGTGAACGTAGTTGTCGACGAATCGCATAGTGCATCGGAAATGTATTTGAGCCAAAGGACATATACACTAGGATCTAGGCATTAGAAAGTGAAAAGGAGAAGAGCATGCAAATTATGTCTAAATTATTAGAGGAAGTCTTATCTAAGAAAAATATGATACTTGTCTATAAAAGTACAAGTCGTGTGGATAATGTAGCCAATGATGAAATAAAAGATTATGTTAATTAAAACTAGAAAGACATCAAAAGACAAATCGAAACAAGGTTTTACAAACCACAACCTGTTAAAAGGGTTGAAATACCAAAGCCTAGTCATGGTGTTAGAAAACTTGGGTCAATCATGGTAGAGCAAGACAAATATCATACGCTATTAATTCGTGATAACTAAAACATGTGTTGTGCGTGCTGTAGCAAAAGAAAGGCTAGCACATAAAGACTAGTTAGTTGTTTGGATTATTATTTATTGAGATATAAATTGAAATTTAATTAAACTGCCGTATATGGAACCGTATGGACAGTGGTGTAAGAGAGGAAAATTATTTAAAATTTTTCGCTACTTGATTATAAAATAGTTGACAATGGTTAGTAGACTAACTATAATGGTTAGTGTACTAACGGAATAGTTAGTCATCTAACTAATGAAAGGAGGTACATCATGGAAGAGATAAGTTTTGATGATGTTGAAGAAGTAATTAATAATTTTCAAGGGTTAAATAAAACAATGCATTATATGATGATGGAAAAAACAGAAAAGTTTGATATATCACCGGATCAAACAAGGTTATTATTTATGTTGCAGAATCATCAAAACATTAATCAAAATGCTTTAGCAAAGAAGTTAAATATTACTAAAGCGACTTTATCAGTGAGATTGCAGCGCCTTGAAAAACTGGGTTATTTAACTAGAATACAAGATAAAAATGATAAACGTAATTATATTTTAAATATTACAAAAACTGGAGAGGTATTTATTGAGGCGGCAATCAAAATTATGAAAGAAAAAACAATGATTATGTTTGAAGGGGTTTCTAAGGAACAGATAACTGTTATTAATGATGTTATTAATATCATGAAAAAGAATATTGAAAAATGTAAAGGAGAAGAATAATGCTAAAATTAAAACATTATTTTAAAAAGTTTTGGGCACCAATTCTACTTTGTGTAGGATTATTATTCTTACAATCACAATCAGAATTAGCATTACCTGATTATATGTCGGATATCGTTTCGGTAGGAATTCAGGCTGGTGGCTTTGATAGTGCAGTAAGTGATGTTTTGAGTGAAGAAACATATAATCATTTATTAGTACTGATGGATGAAGAGGATCAGCAACAATTTATGGATGCATATAAATTAGTTGAACCCAGTAATCTTGATAAAGATACTTTAGATAAGTTTCCTAAAGCAAAAGGTCAAAATATCTATAAATTAAAAGATCTAAGTGAAAAAAAATTAGACCGTTTAGAGAGTATTTTAGTTAAACCAATGTTGATGGTAACATCAATTGATGGAATGGATAAAAATAGTAAAGAATATCAAGAACAGTTTGGGCAATTACCGCCAAATATGACACCTTACGATGCTTTAGCAATGATGGATAATACAACTAAAGCTAAAATGTTTAGTAAAATTGATAGTCAGATGGAAACGATGGGTGAATCAACTTTAAAAATTGCTGCCGGTAACGGTGTAAAAGCAGAATATTCTAGACTAGGTTGTGATACTGATAAGATTCAAAATGACTATATTTTATGGTCTGGGTTAAAAATGTTAGCAATTGCATTAGCTGGTACTGTATGTGCTGTTGCTTGTGGGTTCTTGGCTAGTAAGGTTGGGGCTGGTGTTTCGAGATTATTACGTCGTGATGTTTTTGAGAAAGTTGAAAGTTTTTCAAATGGAGAATTCAATAAGTTTTCAACTGCATCACTGATTACAAGAACAACGAATGATATTACCCAAGTACAAATGGTCGTAATTATGTTCATTCGAATAGTATGTTTTGCTCCAATGATGGGAATTGGGGCCTTGATCAAAGCTTTTAATAATACACCATCAATGACTTGGATTATTGGTTTAGTTTTATTGGTGATTTTTTGTTTGATTGGTGTTACTTTTGCAATTGTGATGCCAAAGTTTAAGATCGTACAATCATTAATTGACCGTTTAAATTTAACAATGCGGGAAAATCTTTCAGGTATGCTAGTAATTAGGGCATTTGGTAATGAAAAGCATAGTGAAGAAAGATTTGAAAAGGCTAATGGTGATCTAACAAATGTCAATTTGTTTGTCAATCGAACAATGGCTTCATTAATGCCGATTATGATGTTCATTTTTAATGTAGTAACATTATTGATTGTATATTATGGAGCAAAACAAATTGATTTAGGTAATATTGCAATCGGACAAATGATGGCTTTTATGCAGTATGCAATGCAAATTATTATGTCATTTTTGATGATTGCAATGATTTCAATTATGTTGCCACGGGCTAGTGTAGCAGCAGATCGTATTTATGAAGTTATTTCAATGGAACCTAAAATTGTTGATCCTAAGGAACCTAAAGCTTTTATTGAAAGTAAAAAAGGTTTAGTTGAATTCAATAATGTTACATTTAAATATCCTGGTGCTAATGAAGCAGTATTAGAAAATATTAGTTTTACTGCAAAACCTGGCGAAACTACAGCATTTATCGGTTCAACGGGATCCGGTAAAAGTACGTTAATCAATTTAATTCCTCGCTTTTATGAAGTAACTGAAGGTAATATTAAGATTGATGGTGTTGATATTCGTGATGTTAATCAACATGATTTAAGAGATAAAATTGGTTTAGTACCTCAAAAAGGATTATTATTCTCAGGAACCATTAGATCAAATTTAACTTATGGTGCACCTGAGGCTACAGACGATGAACTTGAAGAAGTAATTCGGGTAGCTCAGGCAAAAGAATTTATTGATAATAAAGAAGAAAGATTAGATAGTGAAATTTCACAAGGTGGAACAAATGTATCTGGCGGTCAAAAACAACGTTTAGCAATTGCTCGAGCTATTGCTAAAAATCCAGAAATCTTTATTTTTGATGATAGTTTTTCAGCTCTAGATTTCAAGACAGATGCTAAATTACGTCAAGAATTAGATAAGATGGTTAAGAAGACTAAAAATACAGTATTGATTGTCGGACAACGTATTGCTTCAATTATGGGAGCTGAACAAATCATTGTTTTAGATGAAGGTAAGATTGTTGGAAAAGGAACCCATGAAGAGTTAATGAAAAATTGCGATGTCTATCAAGAAATCGCATATTCACAATTATCAAAGGAGGAATTAGGACATGAGTAATCAACCAAAAAGAAATGGTCCTAAATTCGGACCTGGTGGTATGCACGGAATGCGTGGCGGTGAAAAAGCTAAAGATTTTAAAGGTACTTTAGGTAAATTATTTAAATATTTAAGACCGTATTATTTTCGTTTAGTTATAGTTGTGATTTTTGCTTCAGCATCAACGGTTTTTGCAATCGTAGGACCAAAGATTTTAGCTAAAGCAACAGATAAATTAAGTGAAGGTATCATGGCTAAAGTAGCTGGTACTGGTGGAATTGATTTTGATTATATTGGTCAAATTATTTTGATTTTAGTTGGATTGTATTTGATTAGTGCTTTATTTAGTTATATACAAGGTTTTATTACTTCAACTATTTCACAACGAGTTGCTTATGATTTAAGAACATCAATTTCTCAAAAGATGGATCGGATGCCATTAAGTTATTTTGATAAACATACTAGTGGTGATATTTTAAGCCGAGTAACAAATGATATCGATACAATCGCACAATCACTAAATCAAAGTATGTCACAGGTAATTACGTCGACAGTAACGGTAATTGGAATCTTTATCATGATGTTGACTATTTCACCAGTTATGACTTTGATCGCAGTTTGCGTATTACCAGTATCAATGGTTTTGATTGGTTTAGTAATGAAACGTTCACAAAAATATTTTGCGCGTCAACAAGCTGCTTTAGGTGATGTCAATGGTCATATTGAAGAAATGTATGGTGGTCATAATGTGGTTAAAGCATTTAATGGTGAAGCTGCTTCAGTAGAACAATTTAATGAGTATAATGATAATTTATATGAAAGTGCTTGGAAGTCACAATTCTTTTCGGGTTTGATGCAGCCAATCACAGGATTTGTTGGAAATGTTGGATACGTTGCGGTATGTTTATTAGGTGGTGTTCTTGCTGGTGGTGGTAGTATCACAATTGGTGATATTCAGGCCTTTATTCAATATGTAAGACAATTTAATCAACCAATAACACAATTAGCACAGACAATGAATATGTTACAAAGTACAGCAGCAGCGACTGAACGTGTTTTTGAATTTTTAGGTGAAGAAGAATTAGAACCAGAAACACCAAAAGTTACTGCTGATGAGGTGGCTAAAGTTGAAGGTTCTGTTACCTTTGCTGATGTTAATTTTGGATATTTAAAAGATCAAACGATTATTAATGATTTTAGTTTACATGTTCATGCGGGGCAAACTGTTGCAATTGTAGGACCGACTGGTGCTGGAAAAACAACGATCGTAAAATTATTAATGCGATTCTATGAATTAAATAGTGGTTCGATTCTTATTGATGGTAAAGATATTCGTGATTTTGGACGTCAGGATTTACGATCATTATTTGGAATGGTTTTACAAGATACTTGGTTGTTTAATGGAACAATTAAGGAAAACCTAATGTATGGAAAATTAGATGCAAGTGATGAAGAAGTCAAGGAGGCTTGTAAAGTCGCTTATGTTGATCATTTTGTACAAACATTAGAGAATGGATATGAAACAATGATCAATGAGGAATCATCTAACATTTCTCAAGGGCAAAAACAACTTTTAACAATTGCACGTGCTTTCTTAAAAGATCCAAAAATTTTGATTCTTGATGAAGCAACTTCTTCAGTAGATACAAGAACAGAAGTATTAATTCAAAAAGGAATGGAAAAGCTAATGGAGGGAAGAACAAGTTTTGTCATTGCCCATCGTTTATCAACAATTCGTGATGCTGACACAATTATTGTAATGAAAGATGGTGACATTGTAGAACTTGGAAATCATGATTCATTATTGGCTAAAGATGGCTTCTATGCCTCATTGTATCGTTCTCAATTCGAGGGATCAGATGAATAGAAACAGTTTAAACAACTGTTTCTTTTTTTGCTTTTAAAGCGGGAATTAGTTATAATTATAAGGAAATGGAAGTGATGATGATGAAGCAGCAAGCAATGTTTAAAAACATGTCAAATGAACCACTGGCAAATCGCCTAAGACCAACAACTTTGACTGAATATGTAGGACAGAGGCACTTAATTGGACCGGGAAAGATTTTGTACCAGCTAATCAATAGTGATGTTGTTCCCTCAATGGTTTTTTGGGGACCACCGGGAGTTGGGAAAACAACTTTAGCACGCATTATTGCAAATCAAACAAAAGCTAAGTTTATTAATTTTAGTGCGGTGACTAGCGGCATTAAAGATATACGGGCAGTTATGAAACAAGCACAGGAAGTTCAGGATCTAGGCGAAAAAACAATCGTCTTTGTAGATGAAATTCATCGCTTTAATAAAGCTCAACAAGATGCTTTTTTACCATATATTGAACAGGGGAGTATTATATTAATTGGGGCTACTACTGAAAATCCTTCATTTGAGATTAATTCTGCCTTATTATCAAGATGTAAAGTTTTTGTTTTAAAAGCACTAACAACCGATGATTTATTTGGTTTATTGCATTATGCGCTGATAAGTCCGAAAGGGTTTAAAGATCAAAATGTTATGATTGATGATGATTTATTATACATGATTGCTGGTTTTTCTAACGGTGACGCTCGAGTTGCTTTAAATACTTTAGAGATGGCAGTCTTAAATGGAGCAATTACTCATGATCGAATCGTAGTGGATAAAGAAACGATTGAACAATGTATCAATCAAAAATCTTTATTATATGATAAAAAAGGTGAAGAACATTATAATATTATTAGTGCTTTGCATAAATCAATGCGTAATAGTGATATTGATGCTTCAATTTATTGGATGTCACGAATGATTGAAGCTGGTGAAGATCCTCTATATGTAGCAAGGAGGCTGATTCGATTTGCTTCAGAGGATATTGGAATGGCTGATAGTCGTGCTTTGGAAATTGCAGTAGCAACATATCAAGCATGCCATTATAATGGCATGCCAGAATGTAATGTTAATTTAGCTCATTGTGTAACTTATATGGCCTTGGCACCTAAATCTAATGCGTTATATAAAGCGTATGAACGAGCAAAACATGACGCTTTGAATACAATTGCTGATCCCGTTCCTTTACAAATTCGCAATGCGCCAACTAAATTAATGAAAGAATTAAATTATGGTAAAGGTTATCAGTATGCGCATGATTATGATGATAAAATTACAAATATGCAGTGTTTACCAGATAATATTAAGGATCGTCGTTATTATTTTCCTACTAATCAAGGAACAGAGGCAAAGGTGATTAAACGGATGGAACAAATTGAATATTTACGAAAGCATCATAAGGATTAGGGATTAAATATGAAGGATGAATTAGGATTAGGATATTGTGGTCTTGTTTGTGGGCTGTGTAGTGAAAATGAAAGCTGTGTTGGTTGTAAAAAAGGTGGGTGTCCAGAAAAGGATTTTTGTAAAAATTATCAGTGCTGCACAAAGTCAGGATATGATAGTTGTTGCCAATGTCCTGATTTTCCTTGTCAGGATAGTATTTTACACAAGTTACGGATTAGAACATTTTGTAAATTTATTGGACAATATGGGGAAGAAAAATTAATTGTTTGTTTAAGGAAAAATGAGTCTAATGGAGTAATTTACCATTATCCTAACAGCCATTTAGGAGATTATGATTTAGAGAGTGAAGAAGCAATTTATCACTTGATTTTAAAAGGGAAATAAAATACTGCTTGTGATAATGGTGATATTTTATTATAATGATGAGGTATTTAAAGGAGAAGTTTCAATGATAAAAAACATAATTGGCGGAATCGCTGTTGGTATTGCTAACGTTATTCCAGGCGTTAGTGGTGGAACCATGATGGTAATTCTAGGTATCTTTAATCGCATGATGGATGCTATTAGTGGAATCTTTAAAAAAGAAAATCCTAATCGCAAAGAAGATATTATCTTTATTTTTCAGGTTTTGGTTGGCGCTGGAGTTGGAATAATTGGATTTGCGAAAATATTGGAAGTGTTATTTGAATATTATCCAACGCAGACGATTTATTGGTTTATTGGTTTGATTGCTTTTAGTATTCCTTTATTTTTAAAAGGGGAAATGAAAGGTGAAAAACTTGTAATTATCCCTTTTATTTGTGGTTTAGCAATTATCTTTGGGTTAGAATTTTTAAATCCTGGAGAAGGGAAAGTAGTTGTTAATCCTGATTTTCCTGCTCTAAGTGCTGGTTTGTTTGTTAAAATGATAATTATTGGTGCCGTATCAGGAGCAACTATGATTATGCCCGGTGTTAGCGGTAGTATGGTTTTATTAATTTTAGGAGAATATTATCTATTTAAGTCTTATCTAGCAAATGTTACTAGTTTTAGTCTGGATGTTATTATGCCGCTAGGATTTATGGCAATTGGTATTGCCGTAGGAATAGTTGTTAGTGCAAAATTATGTTCATATTTCACTAAAACTCATAAAGCTGGATTCTTGAGTTTGATTTTAGGATTGATCGTTGCTTCATCATTAGTATTGATTCCTTTTGATGTAAGTTATAATTTAAGTTTAGTTGTGACATCAATTATTGCAGTTATTTTTGGAGGAATCATTGTTCTTGGATTATCTAAGATTCAATAGTTAAAATATAAAAAAGAAGTTATTGATTGTAAAACCAATGACTTCTTTTTCTGTGTGTCGAGCATGGCATACATCTAGCTGGTGAAAGTCCAACCACGGGTATTTACCGCCAAGAGTAGTGAACCACAAGCCGTTAGTAGTGATGCTATGGGCGGAGGAAGTGGTGTGGCAAAATCTTCGAGGTTACGAAAAGAAATTTGATGAGGCTGAATGGTGGACAAGGTTGCAGAACAAACCAAGTCCAAAAGGTAAACGTAAAACCAAGACAGTAAATCAAAAACCTGTGAAGATAAAAAAGATGTATGCCTTACCTCGGGAGGCCTTGTGGACGATGAAGTCCAGTAAACTTTAAAAACAGTAATGATACCATCGATAGAAAAAGATTTATCACAAGAAATCAGATGAAGTCATAGCAGTCAGAAATGATGAAGGACTGAAACGTTTATAGAGTGTAAATCGCTATAAGTAATATTTGGATAGTCCGAAAGTGAGGATAGCAACTATTATTGATAAGGGGTTATTAGAATTCAAAAGCACTATTATCAAAGATTTTATTTTAGCATTTTGTGATAGTCAGTTTATTGCCAAATACGATTATTTAGAGATGCTAAGTCAGCTGATAGAAATTTTTTATTACTATTGAAGTGAAGTTGACGAGTGAGTGATATGTATATTGAATTCGATTTAGGAATAATTCAGCTAATAATTAACTTTTATTGCTTGTTTAGTCATTTTTGTTAGTTTATTTTGGTATTCAACTAGACCTTTGGTCTTAGGTGCTAGAAGGAAAATATGCAAGAAATAATTTTAATGATTAAAAGACTAGCAAAATGATTAAAATTAACTATAATATAGTTAATCATTAAGGAGGATAATTTCATGAATGTTGAAATAATTAATGTTGGGACAGAATTGTTATTAGGAGAAATTGTTAATACTAATGCAACTTATATTCAAAAAATGTGTAAAGACTTGGGGTTTAATGTTTACTATCAAACGACAGTTGGTGATAATCATGATCGTTTTAAAGAATGTCTAGATGTAGCTTTTAAACGTGGTGCTAATTGTGTAATTACGACTGGGGGATTAGGACCTACCCAAGATGATTTAACAAAAGAATTATCGGCAGAATATTTGGGTTTAGAATTATTATATAATGAAGAAGAAGCTAAAAAGGTAGAAGAAAAATGTCGATTTGTAACGGGATGGGGTGATATTCCGGAAAATAATTTTAAACAAGCTTTTTTTCCTAAAGATTGTTATATTTTAGAAAATGAAGTAGGGACAGCAAATGGCTGTGTAATGTCGAAAGATGAAAAGATAATTGTTAATTTGCCTGGTCCGCCTAAAGAAATGACTTATGTTGTTGATCATGTTTTAAAAGATTATTTAAGTCAATTTAAGCAGGATATTATTTACACATATGATTTTCTAACCATGGGAATAGGAGAAAGTCGGGTTGATGAGGTCTTAGCAGATTTAATTGATCACCAAGAAGAAGTTAGTATTGCTCTTTATGCTTCAGAAGAAACAGTGCGGGTTCGATTAGGTTGTAAAGCAAGCGATAAAGAAACTGCTGATAAAAAAATTGCTCCAATTAAGACAGAAATTGAAAAGATTTTAAAAGATTATATTATCAAAGAGAAGAATTTAAAAGAGGCCTTAGCAAACATAATGCCATCTTATTGGACAATTTATGAATGTGATAATTTTACGCTTAGAGATGATTTTAATCTTGGTCACAACCATACTGAAGATACAATGAATTTATTAATCGATTGCCGTGAACATCCTTTAGGATCAATTATTAAAGTAACGATTGATTATCAAGGACGAAAAGATGTTTTCGAAATACCTTTATTAAAAGATCCAACTTTATCATATAATAAGTTAGAATCAAAAATTATTGAGCGAGTTTATAAATTTTTAACTCAACCAGGTTATAATTAGGAGAATAAGATGCTAGAATTTAGATATGATACTCAACTATTGATTGAAGGTAAAAATCTCGATGAAGATGTTATCAATGATTACATTACTGAACATTTTAAAGGAGATTGTTTGTTAGCGGTTGGTGATGATGAGTTGATCAAGATTCATTTCCATACTAACGAACCGTGGCAAGTGTTGGAATATTGTGCATCACTTGGTGAAATCTATGATATCGTTGTTGAGGATATGGAACGTCAGTCAAGAGGGTTAAAAGGATAAATAAAAAACGTCACTAAATTAATCAGTGACGTTTTTAGATATGTAAAGTTGGATCATTAGCAATTAGTTCAATAAATTTGTTTGTAGCAACAGATTGAGTTCGTCGTTTTGGATAAGCATAACCGATACTGCGTTTAGGCAATGGTTGTGATGTTTTTATTTCATGAAGAATCCCTTGATCAAGTAATTCTTGGGAGAATTCTTTAATGACACAAGAAATTCCTAGTCCTGCTCTGGCAAAGTCCAACAATAAATTATGAGCTCCAAGTTCAATTGTTGGCTTTAATAATAGTCCCTTATTAGCAAAGTAATTATCGATACGATTACGGGTATTTGATGACTTTTCTAAAAGAATTAGGGGCTTATCAGCTAATTGATTGAAGGTGTAAATATGGTTATCAGGCTTTTTAGAAACAAAAATATCATGAACTTGGAAGCATTCTTTAATTACTAAAGAATCATCTTTGATGGGAAGATTTAAAAAACCGAGATCTATTTGATCAGATTTCAACAATTCACGGGTTTCTAGACTGGTTCGGTTGATTACTTTGATTTTAACCCCAGGATATAGTTGTTTGAATTTAACGATATAATTAGTTAAAAAATACTCACTAAAAGTATCACCGGCTCCAATAATTAATTGACCATCTTTTAATTCATGATAATTTGATAACTGGTTTTCTACTCCGGTAATCAATGCTAAAGCTTTGTCAATTTGCTGATGTAATAATTTACCCTCTTTAGTTAAACTAACACCTTTAGAATTGCGAATAAATAATTGAGTCTGTAGTTCTTTTTCAATACTGCTGATTGTTTGGGAAACTGCAGATTGAGAAATAAAAAGATTTCTAGCTGCGATTGAAAAAGATAGGGTCGTAGCAGCTTCATTGAATATTTTGTATTGTTCTAGTTTGATATACATATAAGTTCTCCTTATATCATAATTATAATATATTAATTTTACTAATAGCTAAGACTATAATATAATTATTCTGTAAACTAGTCAAACTATTATATTAATGTATATTTATTGATGCATTTTGTTAGTTTATTGTATATAATGTAATAGTAAATAAGAAAGGTGTGAATTTAATGGCTGGAGTTGTTGTAGTAGGAAGTCAATGGGGCGATGAGGGTAAAGGTAAAATTACTGATTACCTGGCTCAAAAAGCAGATATCGTTGCTAGATATCAAGGTGGTAATAATGCCGGGCATACAATTGAATTTAATGGTCAAAAGTTTGCTTTACGTTTGATTCCTTCAGGGATTTTTAGTGGTAATGATGTTATTTTAGGTAACGGAATGGTAATTAATCCTAAAGCTTTACTTGAAGAAATGAAATATTTAAATGATGCTAATATTAGCACTGATAAGATCATGATTAGTGATCGGGCTCATGTTATCTTACCTTATCATTTAGAAATCGATGAAATTCAAGAAACTAGGCGTGGAGCTAATAATATCGGAACGACTAAAAAAGGAATTGGACCTACATATGTCGACAAATATGAACGGGTGGGAATCCGTATGGGTGAATTCATTGATGAGGAATTATTTAAAGAAAGATTAGAAGAAGCTTTGGCTTCTAAAAAAGCGCAATATCCTGAACTTACATGTAGTGCCGAGGAAATCTTTGAAGAATATAAAGAATATGCTAAAATCATTGCACCAATGGTTTGTGATACTGGTGTTGTTTTAGATGAATGTTTTCAAACTGGTAAAAATGTATTATTTGAAGGGGCTCAAGGGACAATGTTAGATATTGACTATGGTACATACCCATTTGTTACTAGTTCACATCCCGGTGCTAATGGAGTAGCTGAAGGCTCTGGAATTGGCCCATTATATATTAATGAAGCAGTGGGAATTGTTAAGGCTTATACAACAAGAGTAGGTAGTGGGGCTTTCCCAACAGAAATTGAAGGTGAATTGGCTGATCAAATCCGTGAACGTGGCCATGAATATGGTACAGTAACAAAAAGAGCAAGAAGAATTGGATGGTTTGATGCTGTTGTTGTTAATCAATCAAGAAGAATGTCTTCATTGACGGGAATTAGTTTAATGTTATTAGATGTATTATCAGGGTTAAAGACATTAAAAATCTGTACAGCTTATGAATTAGATGGTAAAATCATCAAAGCATTACCTTCAACGATTAAACAGTTGAATAGGGTTAAACCTGTTTATGAAGAAATGCCAGGATGGGATGAAGATATTACTAAGGTTACTTCTTTTGAGGAATTACCTGAAAATTGTCAAAAGTATTTAAGAAGAATTGAAGAATTGATTAATTGTCCAATTGTAATTTTCTCTGTTGGTCCTGATAGAGAGCAAACAATTGTGTTAAGAGAAATTTTTAAATAGGAGGATAGCTAGTGAAAAATGAATTAGTAATTGTAATTGATTTTGGTGGTCAGTATAACCAATTAGTAGCACGTCGAGTACGTGAGTGTAATGTTTACTGTGAGATTTATTCTTATAAAGTAGATATTGAAAAGATTAAAGAGATGAATCCGAAAGGAATTATATTAACGGGTGGCCCTAATAGTTGTTATTTAGAAGATTCACCTACTTATCAAAAAGAATTATTTGAATTAGGGATACCGGTATTAGGTTTATGCTACGGGGCTCAGTTAATGCAGCATGTGTTAGGTGGTAAAGTAGAAAAAGCTGATGTTAGAGAATATGGTAAATCTCATTTAATTGTTAGTAAACAAGAATCTAAATTAATGAAAGATGTGTCGGTAGAGTCGATTTGCTGGATGAGTCATTTTGATTATATCTCAAAAATTGCTCCAGGTTTTGAAATTACATCTTACACTAAAGACTGTCCAGTTGCTTCATGTGAAGATGAAGATAAGAAGTTATATGCAATCCAATTCCATCCCGAAGTTTTACATACTGAATACGGAACAAAAATGTTATCTAACTTTGTTTTAGATGTATGTAATTGTAGTGGTGATTGGCGTATGGATTCGTTTGTTGAAGAACAAATTAAAGCGATTAGAGAAAAAGTTGGTAATGGTAAAGTATTATGTGCTTTATCTGGCGGAGTTGATTCATCAGTGGCAGCGGTATTATTATCTAAAGCAATAGGAAACCAATTAACTTGTGTTTTTGTTGATCATGGATTACTTCGTAAAAATGAAGGTGATGAAGTAGAAGCGGTATTTGGACCTGATGGTCAATATGACTTAAACTTTATTCGTGTAAACGTACAAGAAAGATATTATGAAAAGTTAAAGGGTGTTGAGGAACCTGAGGCCAAACGTAAAATTATCGGTGAAGAATTTATTCGTGTTTTTGAAGAAGAAGCTAAAAAGATTGGGACTGTTGATTTCTTAGTTCAGGGAACTATTTATCCTGATGTTGTTGAAAGTGGATTAGGTGGTGAATCAGCAGTAATCAAATCTCATCATAATGTTGGGGGCTTACCTGATGCAGTGGATTTCAAAGAAATCATTGAACCATTACGTGATCTTTTCAAAGATGAAGTTCGTAAAGTAGGTCTTGAATTAGGAATCCCTGAATACTTAGTATTTAGACAACCGTTCCCAGGGCCTGGACTTGGTATTCGGATCATTGGTGAAGTAACAGCAGAAAAAGTTAGAATCGTTCAAGATGCTGATGCAATTTACAGAGAAGAGATTGCAAAAGCAGGATTAGATCGTTCAATCGGTCAATACTTCGCTGCTCTTACAAATATGCGTTCAGTGGGGGTTATGGGTGATGAAAGAACTTATGATCATGCTATCGCGCTTAGAGCTGTTAACACAATTGATTTCATGACAGCAGAAGCTGCTCAAATTCCTTATGAAGTATTAAATAAGGTTATGTCTAGAATTATTAATGAAGTTCGTGGGGTAAATAGAGTAATGTATGATATTACTTCAAAACCACCAGGAACGATTGAGTTTGAATAGTAAATAGAATGTAAAAAAGCCTTTAAATAAAGGCTTTTTTTGTGTTTTCTGATACCGTTGGGTACATTTTGAGTACAAACTTAGAATGTGAACTACTCTACTCTAGTACTAATGGTATATTACTGGATAGATAAATATTTTGTTTTTAGTATAAACTTATTCTTTTTTAACACTTGAACAAGTTTTCTTTGTTTAAGTTGCTCTCATTTATCTTTTTATTTGTACAAACGATGATACATACATTTTCTAATTTCAATTCTTTAAATTTGTCCATGTCTATATCAATTAATTTTTGACCGGATTTTACTTTATCCCCTACTTTGACAACAGAATGGATAATGCTTTCATCTAATGTATTTGTTTCAAGCCCAAAATGGATTAAAATTTCAGAACCATTGATTAATCTTAAACCAACAGCATGGTTCATCGTAATTATAACTTCACCATTACATGGAGCTTTAATTTCTGTATCTTCAGTGATAATGGCTTTTCCTTCTCCGCACATACCTGTAGAAAAAACATCGTCATTTACTTCTTTAAGTTCAATCACTTTTCCGTTACATACTTTTTTTAAAGTGATTTCACCGCTAATAAATTTGTTATAGATAAATGGAACTAAGAAAGCGACAACAAAACCAACAGCTCCACATCCTAATAACGCGATTAAATCGTTTAAAATGTTCTCTCCTAAAAAAGATGGGATACTAAAGATATTTGGCCATACAAAAGCATATCCTTTTACATGTAGTAAGATTCCAAAAAAAGCAGCAATACCATTACCTAACATTGCACCAAACATAGAGACTTTATTTCGTACCATAACCCCATAAATAGCAGGTTCACTTATCCCAACAAAAGCTGTAAAAGCAGTTTGTCCAGCTATACTTTTTAGTTGTTTATCTTTTGTTGATAGTGCTGTTCCAAATGTAGAACCAGCTTCTGCTAGATTATGTAAAAATTCGATTGGAAGGATTACTGAAAAACCTTTCGTAGTCATTTCTAAAATCTCTACTGGTGTTAAAGACTGATGAAGTCCTGTTAATGTTAATACTGGCATTAAGAATCCAATGATAAGACCAGCAAAAGGACCTATAGTATTTAACATCCATGTAAATACATCTCCTAAAAGTACAGCTCCCCAGTTTCCTAGTGGTGCTAGAACCATGAATGTAACAATTACAGTCAATCCAAAAGATAGTAAAGGTACAATGATTAATCGGATTGAGTCAATTTTAATTAATTTGTTTAAGAATCTATCAATATAACTTAATAAAATTACTCCGAATAATGCTGGGAAAATTGTAGAGGAATATGTAAACATTGGCATATTCATTCCAAAAACTTGTAAGCTTTCGCCTTCAGCTACCATACTAACAAATTGTGGGTATATTAATGATGCTCCTACGCAAGCTCCCATCCACATATCAACATTAAATCTTTTTGCTGTTGAAATACCGATCAATACAGGTAAGAAGTAGAATGCAACATCTGCCATCATATTAAAGAAAATATAAGCACCTTCTGTACCGTTGCATAGACCTACCGTACTTAATAGTAATAAAGCTACTTTCAACATTCCTGCAGCACAAAATGCTGGAATGACTGGTGAAATAACACTTGTTAAAACATCTAATATTGTTTGGATTCCAAATTTTTTGTTTACGTTTTCTTGATTTTGGTTTGTTGTTTCTGTAATTCTAGCTAATTTTACAAAAATATCATATACTTCTTTTACTGCAGTTCCTATAATTATTTGGTGCTGATTACCTTGTAATGTATATCCTAAAACACCTTCTAATTTTTCAATAGCAGGAACATCTATTTTACTATTATCTTTTAAATTTAATCTCAAGCGTGTTACACAATGAGTTACATGTTCAACATTGTCACTTCCACCTATGTTTTCTATAATATTTTTTACAAATTGTTCTTTATTCATGATCTTTTTCCTCGCATTCATCAATATATTGTTTTAGCCAAGTAAATGAATCTTTCTTGATTCTTTTTCCTGAACCATTTCCTGAGTTATCAAGATCAACATAAATTACACCATAACGTTTATCCATTGTTAAAGGGCCACATGATACAATATCGATGATTCCCCACATTGTATACCCAAAACAATTAACACCATCTTCTTTGATTGCTAATTCCATTTGTTCGAAATGCTTTTTTAAATATTCAATTCTATACGTATCATGAACCGTTCCATCTTCTAACTTATCAAAAGCCCCAAGTCCGTTTTCAGCGACAAATAGAGGTAAATGATATCGATCATACATTCTATTTAAAGTCACTCTTAATCCAACTGGATCTATCGTCCAACCAAAATCACTTTTTTCCAAATATGGGTTTGCATATACTGAACCAGCCATGTTTCCCGTTGTAACTTCTAAACTTTCATCTACGCTTGCAAGCATTGATGCATAATATGAAAAACTTAAGAAATCAACTGTGTTATTTTTAAGAAGTTCAAAATCTTCAGCTTCCATTTGGATTGATACATTTAATTTTTTAAATAAGGATTGCATATATTCTGGATAGTATCCTCTAGCCATTACATCAAAATAGAACCAATTTGCATAACGAAGATCATGGATTTCTTGCATAATGTCATGTGGATTACATGTAGCTGGATAAATAGTAAATGCTGCAACCATTGCACCTATATTTTTCTTTTTAACAATTTTTTTTGATAATTCAACTACTTTTGCATTAGCAATAAATTGGTGGTGCAAACATTGAAAGATTGTCTGATCTATATTATCTTCATTTTCTTCGACAACGCTTATACCATCCCAGTGTGCAAATCTAGCAGCGTTTATTTCGTTAAATGGCAACCAATAATCTACAACATCTTTGAAATTGTCAAATAAGACTTTTACATAATTTAAAAAGAAATCTATTGTTTTTCTATTCTTCCATCCTCCATACTCTTTTACTAAATGTATAGGCATATCATAATGGTTGATTGTTGTAAAAATTTTAATATTATTTTCTTTTAACAAATTAAACATCGAACGATAATACTCGATTCCTTCTAAATTTGGTTCATTTTCATCACCATTAGGAAAAATACGAGACCAACAAATAGATGTTCTAAAGATTTTTAATCCTAATTCTTTGAAGAGTTTAATATCCTCAGGATATTTATTGTAAAAATCAATTCCTCTTCTTAGAGGATAATATTCAGTTCCTTGATCATTGATTGCTTTATCTAATTCAGCATTTGTAATATCTGATACATAAGCTCTGTGATTATAGATAGTATCAAAATCCCATGTTGAATCAAAAAAACGACAATCTTGAGTGTTTAATCCTTTTCCTCCTTGATTAAATCCCCCATCTGCTTGTGAACAAGCGATTGCTCCTCCTAAAAGAAAATTATTTGGTAATGACATACTGTTTTCCTCCTTTTATCTATGTCGTATCTACATAATAACATAGGATTATTTTTTATAAAATCTACTAATATAAAGAACACACTGTCAAATTTACATATTGTTTTTTTTCCATTCTTTAGGAGTACAATGGTTTTTTTCTTTGAATTTTTTGTAAAAATAGTTCAAATTATTAAAGCCGCATATTTCTGATATTTTATATACAGGTATATTCGAATTTAATAGATAATCTTCGGATACTTCTAATTGTCTATTTAGTTTAATCTCTGAAAAACTTTTTCCTAGTTTTTTAACGATTAAATTACTTAAATAATTATAATTATATCCATGTTCAGTAGCTAATTTATGTAAAGTGATTGTGTTAAATTCTTCCTGTACCCTTTGAAGTACATTTAAGATAATATCATCTTCTTTTTGTTCAAATCTTGATAAATTCTGATCATATATCTGATTAGCTAAATGTAAAAACAATATCTTAAAATATTCTTTACTAATTAACTCAAAATTAATTTCTCTATCTGAAAAGTATATATGTATAATAGTTTGGATAATCATTTCGATGTATGGATTACATTTTTTTATGATTAAAAATTGGTTTCTTTTACATGTTCTATTCATACTGTCAAATAAAAATGATAGAAATAGATTATTAGGGATTTCTCCATAGTTAATAAAAAGGGATTGATAGATTTTCTCTTTAATTGCAATATTGATAACTATATCATTTTTTCCTTTTGGTTCAGCACTATGAATAACGTTTTGTTCAAAGATTGCAAAATCTCCTTTTTCTAAAATTAACTCTTTGTCATTAACAAAATATTTACATTTTCCACTATATACATAGTTTAATTCCACGTATTTGTGTCTATGTTTGTATAATTCTGTATATCTGGTTTCTTTAATTACAACAAAATCATTAATTAAATCTTCTGAGAAATCAAATATATATATCTTATCATTATTGTGGAATTCATAATCCATGTTATTATACCTTTCACTTTTTTTATTTGGGTTATGAAGATGCCAAATTTCTTGAGGCGTATTAAGTTTTAAGAAAGAGTCTAGATCTTTAAAATACATATGTATGCTCCTATATTAATTCTAATATTTTAGAAGAGGTTTACGAAAAATAGGATTGATGGATTGTAAAATATATTAATTTTTTTAAAATATGATGGTTTTTTAGAAAATTATAGAATCCTTTATTTAACATAATTCGATCAGGAATATATTTATTTTTTGTTTTTTTCAACTATTTTTTGTAAATATTCTAATTGTTTCTTGGATTGTTCTTCTAGAGATAATTCAGGAAGCTTTTCTTTTGTTAAAGTAGCTTGATATTTCTCTTTGATAAGTTCTTTTTGATTTTGATAATATAAATCATCCATTAGATAGTTTTTATGCTTATTGTAGGCTTGGTTGATTTCGTTAATTGCTTCTACTAGTGTAGCATTTTCGGAATAAGAGTCATTTCCGTAAACTGTTAGCTGTGCGCAGTAACGATCGTCTTCGGTCTCTATATCATTATATGGACGTCTATTTACTTCGATTTCAAATCCGAGCTCATTAGTTTCTAATAATTCAAATAGAAAGTCGATGACATCATCTATGGATGTGATCGATTTTTTGTTGTTTGATATTTCGCATAACCAATCTAATGAAACATTACATCTTTTTGCAATAGTAACGAGGATATCTTGATTAGGTGTGTTCTTATTGTTTTCATAGGCTGATACAGAAGGCTGAGGAATTTCTAATAAATCAGCAAACTCTTTTTGTGTCATGTTCATATCTTTTCTTAATTGTTGTAATCTATTTCCGAAACTCATATTGTCTTCCACCTTTTTAAGTATTATTTATCATTATATCATAATTTCATATAAAAATAAGTATATATATAAAATATAAGCAAATTATATAAATATATAAAATAATTGTTGACAACTCCAACAGAACTCTTTACAATATGAAATATAAGATTCTCATATAAATATATAAAAAGATAATCACTGATGGGTCCCAAATATTAATCAATACATAAGAAAGCGAGGTGATTATCAATGGCAAAGAAAATCTTATTAAGAGCAGGAGATGTAGCTGAAATGTTAGATGTATCTATTAGTAAAGCATACAAAATCATTCACGAAGCGAATGAAAAACTAGAAAAAATGAACAAGCTTACTATTAGAGGTAGAATTCCTTTTGAATATTTAAATGATATTCTTTATTTCAGTGAGTCAAACGTGAATAAGGAGGATGATCAAAATGGCAACAGCGAAGAAGAATCCGATAACTAACAAATGGGACATTCAAATTCGATACAAAGATTCTTTTGGAAACATTAAGAAAACCACACGTAGAGGATTTGACACAAAAAAAGAAGCAGAAAGAGCAGCTTATGATTTTATCAAGAAACAAGAAAAAGATTTTAATATGTTATTTTCTGACTTCATCGACATTTATATGGACGACATGAAAAGTCGACTAAAAGAAAACACGGTCCGAACAAAACATTTTATTATTGATCTAAAAATCCTTCCTTATTTTGCGAATCTTAGAGTGAATGAAATTACTCCAGCAAAAGTTAGATCTTGGCAAAATGAAATGATAGCAAAAGGATATAAGGATACGTATTTGAAAACTATCAACAACCAACTAAGCGCTATCTTCAATTTTGCAGTTCAACTATATGGACTAAGTGAAAATCCAGTAAGAAAAGCCGGAGGAATGGGAAAGAGTCACTCTGAAGAGATGAAGTTTTGGACGAAAGATGAGTTTGTACGATTCTCAGAAAAAATTATGAATAAGCCAACATCTTACATCATCTTTAAAGTCTTTTATTGGACCGGTATGAGATTAGGGGAGTTATTAGCTTTAACTCCCTCTGATCTTCATTTGAATCAAAAGTATATTTCTATAAATAAATCTTATCAGCGAATAGGTAGTAGAGATGTCATTACTGATCCTAAAACGCCTAAAAGCAAGAGAAATATTACTATTCCTGATTTTTTGGTTGAAGATCTTAGGGAATATTTAGATATGTTATATTCTCCAGATCCTAATGAACGTGTATTTTGTGTGACTAAGTCTTTCTTAGAAAAGGAAATGAGCAGAGGAGCAAAAGAAGCGGGTTTAGAAAAAATTAGAATTCATGATCTTCGTCATTCCCATGCAGCTTTATTAATTGAGATGGGATTTCCAATTTTAGCAGTATCAAATAGACTAGGTCATGAAAAGATACAGACAACATTACAGGTGTATGGACATTTATACCCTAATAAGCAACAAATGATTGCTGATAAGCTTAATGAACGATTTGGAAAGGAGCAATAGAATGCCAGGATTAAACAAAAACAGAAAAAGACCAATAACATTGGTGTTTCGAGTTAGTTCAAATGAGGCTAAGCAAATAAATGAAAGAATTGCTATAAGTGGATTACCAAGAGGGAAGTACTTTATCAAGACATTTCTTGAACAAGAAATAACGATGAATGGTGGAAAATTTGAAAGCGATCGTCTAAGTTTAGAATTTAAAAGATTATATGAAAAAATATGTTCATTGAAACGTGATGAAGAGATTAATGATGTTTTAGAAGAATGTATTGCCTTGATGAAAGAGTTAAAGCCATATTTTCCTATAGTAGAAGGTCAAAAAGGTGAAGATGATATTCCAGAATTTGATGATCCATTTATTGATGTTGAAATCTTTTAGAGGTGACATGAGTGGATAAATTAGATTATGCAAAGAAATATCTTGGTTTAGGCCTATTGGTATTTCCATTACAAGAAAATACTAAAAGTGGACAAGTTATCACCTCTTGGTTGATAGAAGCTAGTAACGATGAAAAGAAAATCCATAGTTGGTGGAATCGTAATAAAGACTTTAACATTGGAGTAAGGACAGGGAATGGATTGATCGTAATCGATGTAGATCATAAAAACGATAAGAATGGTGAAGAAACAATCAAATCATATATAAATGATTTTCCACAAACATTTACTGTAAAAACGCCAAATAATGGATTCCATTTATATTATCGAGTAGATAAGGAAGTAGGATGTAAGGTTGGTTTATATAGCGGAATTGATATCCGAGGTGAACATGGATATGTTGTGGGGGCTGGGAGCAATCTTGGTGTTAAGAAATACGAGATATTAAAAGATATCCCAATTGCTATGGCAAATGAAGCAGTATATCAGTTTATAGAAAATGAAAAGCCAAAAATGAGAACAGTTTACATCTATGAAAAAGATAAGATCGTTGAAGGAACTAGGAATGACACTCTTTTTAAATTGGCAACTTCATTAAAAGGTAAGGGAGTTTCCCAAACAAAAGGATATTAAGGAATAACCTGTGTTTACCTGCTTGCAGAGAAAAGAATATTATTACTAAGCTAGAGATACCACATAAGTGTGTTGGTATCTCTTTTTCGTGTGTGGCGGGCATGCCACATATCTAGGGTGAAAATCCCTCGGGGCGTAGTTATCGACGAACCCAAGAGCGACTTGCAAGTTTCATATCGTGAGGTATGGGAGAGAGGAAGCAATAGCGAAATCGTGGCTTAACGGACAGGAAGTCTGAACATTAAATTCAGACGGCTGATAATAAGGCGGCATTAGCGGATGAGATGGCATGAAGCATCAAAGTCCAAAAGATAACCGTAACCTAATGGCGTAAATCAGATAAGTAAACGAGGAAAGATATGTGACTTACCCCGCGAGGTCTCATTGACTCAGTAGGCGAGACGTAGAACGACGGGCAGTCGAGGAGTAGTAACAACGAACAATGAGAAGTCAGCAGAGGTCATATTAGGTAGAGATACTGAAGGACTGAACGTTTTAATCGCACGAGCAAAATGTATGTTTCTTACAATAATCAGACAAGGATATGAGTGAAAACGTAAATGAGCAAATATCCAAAACACGTATGATGATTTGTAAGAAAGCGGAAAGGAAAGGAGTGCACAAAGTATGTCAGAACTATTAGAAAAGATACTGAACAGAGAAAATATGAACAAAGCCTATAAACGTGTAAAAGCGAACAAAGGAACAAGCGGAATTGATGAAATAACGATTGAGGATGCCTATGTTTATATAAAAGAAAACTGGGAAAGTATCAGAGCAGAAATCACAGAAAGGAAGTACAAACCACAGCCAGTAAAGCGAGTTGAAATACCAAAACCGAATGGAGGAACTAGAAATCTGGGGATACCAACGGTAATGGATAGAATCATCCAGCAGGCAATGGTACAAGTATTAAGCCCAATATGTGAAACGTTCTTTTCGGATTATAGTTATGGATTCAGACCAAATCGGAGTTGTGAGCAGGCCATAAATAAATTATTGGAATATATCAATGATGGATATGAATGGATAGTAGACATTGACTTAGAGAAATTCTTTGACAACGTGCCACAGGATAAATTGATGAGTTATGTACACATCATCATAAATGATGGAGATACAGAGTCGCTCATACGAAAATATCTTAAAGCAGGTATCATGATAAACGGAAAATATGAAAAGAGTGAAAAGGGAACACCACAGGGTGGAAACCTATCGCCATTATTAAGTAATATTATCCTAAATGAATTAGACAAAGAATTAGAAAGCAGAGGATTACACTTTACCAGATACGCAGACGACTGCGTGATAGCGGTAAAAAGTAGAGCCAGTGCGAACAGAGTGATGCATACAATCACAAAGTGGATTGAACACAAATTGGGACTGAAAGTGAATGCGACAAAGACGCATATCACAAGACCTAACAAATTAAAATATCTAGGCTTTGGATTTTATTATGATACAAAAGATAAGAAATATTGTGCAAGACCACACGCAAGTTCCATACAACGATTTAAGAGGAAACTGAAACAGCTAACAATCAGAAAGAACACAATGGCTTTAAATGAAAGGATAAGACAACTGAACCAAGTAATACGAGGATGGATAAACTATTATTCCATATGTAATATGAAAACACATATGATGAATATAGATAAACATCTTCGTACAAGACTTCGAGTAATTATATGGAAGCAGTGGAAAGTTCCCAGCAAGCGACAGTGGGGATTACAAAAGCTTGGGATTTCAAAAGATAGAGCAAGACAGACATCGTATATGGGAGACCATTATCAATGGGTAGTAACCAAGACATGTGTGATAAGAGCAATATCAAAAGAAAAACTAGCCCAAAAAGGACTAGTCAGTTGTTTAGACTACTATATAGAGAGACACGCTTTGAAAATAAAACGAACCGCCGTATACGGAACCGTACGTACGGTGGTGTGAGAGGGTGATTTATTTCACCCTACTCGATTGTCTTGAAACAACGGACTATTTCATTTCTGCTTGATTATCCTAAACTTATCTGCCTATGGTTTGTCAAGGGCTTGTTGCGTAAGCAATGCTTAGCACCCTTTACGAATCATAGACAGATAAGTAATTTTTCAAAAGCAGAAAAGAAATGACTCTGGAATAATATAGTGATATAATGAATAAAAAGCCTATGATATATGGTTTACATATGATGAATTAACTGGCAGAAAAGGGAGAAAAGAGATGCACGAACAGATAAAATTAGAATGTTATATAGAAGAATATAGAAATCAAAAAAATTTTTTATCAGCACGACTTAGGGATAAAAAAACAAATAAAAAAGTTGTTTTAGTTGGGGAAAATTTAGATAAAAATCATTTATTACGTTTTCTCTCACAAGCGAAACTTAATCAAGACATAATGCCTACGATATACGAACAAAATGGAGAAGATAAAATCATTGTTCAAGGTTATATAGTGTCAAATACAGAGGAAAACATAGAGATTTGTATTGATATTGCAAATGGTGGTTATATATTTGCTTAATAATTGGAAGGAGGTACTCTGCATATGAGTTCAGTCACACAAAGAATAACAAAAATAAAACAACCTAGAGGTGGATATATCAAACCCTCACAATTTAAACTACAAAAAATAGATGATGGTAAAATTTTAAATGAACACGAAAATATTCATGCTTCTGTAATTGGTATGGCTGTTGACTATTTAACTAGATTTATTATGGGAACTGATGTTGTAGAAGCGTTTAAAATATCTTGTATGGGAGCAAAGGTAGCAGAGGATATATTTAAACAAAAAAACACATTAAAAACTGCTCAAAAATTATTGATGGAAATTAAAGGATTAGATAATATTTCTATTATTAATGCGTGCAAAATGGTTACATATGATGTTTGGTATAGAAACCCTATGGTAGCAATGACGGCAAGAGGGGCTGAAGATACTAATCCTGATTTAGAAACCATTGAAAATATTAAAATAATGGTTGAAAGAAGTGTTAAATTTTGGGAAGAATTTGGTCCTATAATACAAGATGGTTTTACTTTTGAACCTAATGGTTATACGGATACAGTTGATACAGGAGATGGTGATTACTTAACTGTTGATACACTTTGGGATTTTAAAGTAAGTAAATCTAAACCTACTAACAAACACACTTTACAATTGTTAATGTATTGGATTATGGGGCAACATTCGGGTCAAAAAGTATATAAAAACATTACAAGATTAGGAATTTTCAACCCAAGGTTAAATTTTGTTTATACTTTAGACCTAGTAGATATAGCTCCTGAAATAATAGAGGAAATAGAACGAGATGTAATTTGCTATTGATTAATAATACACCGACGGAGTGATCCAGACACGGTGGCGGTCGTGAGACATATCGCCACGCCAGCCTGCTGGCGAGTGTCTGGTTCACTTTGTCGGTTATGCGAGCGAAGCGAGCTTTCTAAGCCCCCGTTATCTAACAAGGGGGGCACAAAAAACAAGAAACAATATACACTACTAAGCGGAAAACGCTGTATTTACAAGGTAAAATCGCTTTTAATAGGGTGTTAACTAAAAAGCACTCATTTAATACATAAAAATTGAATAAGACATAGGAAAGACAGTTGATTTCAAACGAGAAATTGATTGTCTTTTCTTTTGCGGAAATTTAAGTATAGGCAATTATCAAATATGGTAGTTGCCTTTTTTGATTGGAGGAATTGAAGAATGAATGATAAAAACTTTATAGAAGAATTAAGACAAAAGCGTGAAGAATATGGAGTAACACAAAGAAAACTTGCTGTTGCCTGTGGTATCAGTCGTACATATTTTAACCAGATAGAGAATGGGACTGTTGTTCCCTCTGCTGAACTAAAACAAACGATAGAAAAACAGATTGAGCGTTTCAATCCGCAAGAACCACTATTTCTGTTGATTGATTACTTCCGTGTCCGCTTTCCTACGACAGACGCATTAAAGATTATTCGTGAAGTATTACAACTAAAAGCCGATTATATGCTTTATGAAGATTTTGGAAAATACGGATATGAAAGCAAATATGTTTTAGGCGACATCAACATCATGTGTTCCATGCAAGAGCATTTAGGTGTTTTATTAGAACTAAAAGGCAGAGGGTGTCGGCAAATGGAAAGTTATCTATTGGCACAGGAACGCTCATGGTATGACTTTATGCTGGATTGTTTAACGGCAGGTGGTAAGATGAAACGACTTGACTTGGCAATCAATGATAAAGCAGGAATATTAGATATTCCAAAGTTAAAGGAAAAATACAAGGCTGGCGAATGTATCTCCTACTTTCGTATGCAGAAAGATTACAGCGGTACGGAAAAATGTGGTAGCGATTTACCAAAGAATACAGGAGAAACCTTATATCTCGGTTCAACCAGTAGTGAGTTATATATGTGTGCCTATCAGAAAAATTACGAGCAGTATGTCAAAAATGGCATAGAAGTTGAAGATACAGAAATCAAGAACCGTTTTGAAATACGCATGAAGAATGAACGAGCCTATTATGCGGTTGTAGATTTACTGACCTATCGGGACGCTGAACGCACCGCTTTTTCTATCATCAATCATTATGTCCGCTTTGTTGATAGAGAAGATGATAAACCGAAAAGTCAATGGGAAACAAATGATGATTGGGCATGGTTTATAGGGGAAAATAGAGAGCCGATACGATTAACGACTAAACCAGAACCTTATACTTTACAAAAGGCATTACATTGGTTACAAAGACAGGTTGCACCAACCATAAAAATGGTACAAGCATTAGACAGAGAAAATCATACAACGATACTGAAAGATATGATTGAGCAGGCAGAACTCAAAGATAAGCATAAACACTTATTACAATTAGAAAAATCAACCATAGAAGAACGCATAGATACCGCTGTCCCACAAGAGAATGACGGTATTTTTTAATTTCTTCAAAATATCTGCAACAAAACATCAACTTGTGTACAGATATGGTACGAGAAAAGGAAATCTAACTTTTTTTGAAAATAGGTCATCAAATCAAGGTTTCCATTCCCTATATGGAGTGAAAGAAGAAAAGTTTTGAAAAAATGTCGGAAATTCAAGATGAGTGGACAGTGTTATGTGAAAGAAGACAAAGTATCTTCAATTTGTATTCAAACAGGTATTAGCAGTTGAGTGTTGATGTGAAAAGAAGAAAATATTTTCATTCTCAACTTAACATTTGGTAGTTGTCGTTCCCTATATGGAGCAAACAAAATCTTTCATTTCATAGTTGGCAGTAACGGTATTGCATAGGTAGTTAGGGTGTGAAAAGAAATCTTTTCATCATCAACTTAGCAGAATGACAATTTCTTTCCCTATATGGTACAAGAAAAGAAAAAAGTTTTGAATATTGGTTACGCTTTTACTCTTTTCCAACGCGATATATAGGAAAGATGATTTTCTTCTTTCAATCGCTCTTTGACAACTGAATAAAGCAATTCAATACCTTTGACAGACAGCGAGCCGTTGAAACAGATACGCCATGACCTTTCTCCTGCAAAAGTGAGCGACAACCTATCTGTGTTCTTGTAAAAGATTTGTCCTCTTTTATCGCCATGACCTGTGCTGTCAGATAATGATACTCCCGTACAGCCACAGCTTGAGCGTTAAAAGCGTCGCACGCAATGGGTACGGCTACATAAGAACTATGCAGAGGTGGAAGTCCTGTGGGCTATGACAAAAGCCGTTGAATTGCTTAGAAAGATTTTACAGAAAGGGGGTATGTGTTATTGATAATGCTGTAAAAACAATTCAAAAGAAAAATAACAAGTGTGGCATTGGCAACAGAGGAAAGACAAAGATTGTTGTAAAAGAGCATTTCTCCGAAAAGGGAAAGACAATGGAAGAACTTCTAACTGATGTCATGTTGGAAAAAGCAAAGCAGACAATCGCATAAAATCGGTGCAGTTGTAAGAAATAGATTGAATGACAAAAAGTACCCGTGTTATACTTTACTTGCAAGCAGGTATTGTAAACACGGGTTAGTTATAAAGGAGGATAACTGACAATGAAACAACAGATTTACAATACTGCACTTTATCTTAGGTTAAGCCGAGATGATGAATTACAGGGCGAAAGTTCCAGCATTACCACACAAAGAAGTATGTTGCGTCTATATGCAAAAGAACATCATTTGAATGTGATTGATGAATATATTGATGACGGCTGGTCGGGAACAAATTTTGACAGACCGAGTTTTCAAAGAATGATTGAGGATATAGAGGCAGGAAAAATCAACTGTGTTGTAACAAAAGACTTATCACGACTTGGTAGAAATTATATTATGACAGGACAATATACAGAATTGTATTTTCCCAGCCATAATGTCCGTTACATAGCGATTGACGACGGTGTGGACAGCGAAAAAGGCGAAAGTGAGATTGCACCATTTAAGAACATCATCAATGAATGGGTGGCAAGAGATACGAGCCGTAAAGTGAAATCAGCCTTTAAGACGAAATTTGCAGAGGGTGCGTATTATGGGGCTTATGCTCCGTTAGGATATAAGAAACACCCCGACATCAAAGGGAAACTGTTGGTTGATGAGGAAACAAAATGGATTGTTGAAAAAATCTTCTCTCTAGCCTATCAAGGTTACGGTAGTGCCAAAATCACAAAAATACTGCGAGAAGAAAAAGTCCCGACAGCGTCTTGGTTGAATTTTACAAGGTACGGTACTTTTGCTCATATCTTTGAGGGAAAGCCCGAAAGCAAGCGTTATGAGTGGACGATTGCTCATGTAAAGGCGATATTGAAAAGTGAAGTCTATATCGGAAACAGCGTTCATAATCGACAATCAACCGTTTCTTTCAAAAGCAAGAAGAAAGTACGAAAGCCCGAAAGCGAATGGTTTCGAGTAGAAAACACGCACGAACCGATTATTGACAAGGAAGTGTTCTATCGTGTGCAGGAGCAGATAAAATCAAGGCGTAGACAGACAAAGGAAAAGGCAACGCCGATATTTGCAGGGCTTGTCAAGTGTGCGGATTGTGGCTGGTCTATGAGGTTTGCGACAAATAAGGCAAATAAAACACCGTATAGTTATTATTCTTGTAGTTTCTACGGACAGTTTGGCAAAGGTTATTGTTCTATGCACTATATCCGCTATGATGTGCTGTATCAAGCTGTATTGGAACGATTGCAGTATTGGGCTAAGGCAGTACAGCAGGACGAAGAAAAGGTATTGAACAAAATACAGAAAGTCGGCAATGCAGAGCGAATACGGGAAAAGAAGAAAAAGGCAAGTGCCTTGAAGAAAGCCGAGAACCGACAAAATGAGATTGACCGTTTATTTGCAAAAATGTATGAAGATAGAGCCTGTGAGAAGATAACGGAACGAAACTTCATCATGCTGTCGGGGAAATATCAAAAAGAGCAGATAGAACTTGAACAGCAGATAACCAACCTAAGAGAAGAATTAAGTAAAATGGAACAGGATATGATAGGTGCTGAAAAGTGGATTGAGTTAATCAAGGAGTATTCCGTACCAAAGGAACTGACAGCACCGTTATTAAATGCAATGATAGAAAAAATCCTTATTCACGAAGCAACAACGAATGAGGAGAACGAAAGAATACAGGAAATAGAGATATACTACCGATTTATTGGAAAAGTAGACTGATAAAGAGGGTTCATATCTTTAACTAAGGGAAACTGGAAAAAACTATCCTGACATTAATAGTATTGTTTTGTTGAGTACATTGTTTGGTATTTCTCTAGATATTCTAGTCAAAGGAGATTTAGAGGAAATGAAAGAACACATTAGAAATGAAGACATTCAAAGGTTTCATAAAGATGGCATTATTTTTACAATATTGCTCATTGTTACAATACTATCTGTTGTACCATTATTTTTCATGGTTAATAGTTATATTGGTATTGTATTATGGGTTATACTCTTTGCTGTAGCGATGTATTATGCATTGCGTGTTGAAAAGCAAAAGAAAGTATATGATATCCAAACTTATAAAGAAATTGTTGCTTTTGCAGATGGAAAACGTCTTGATGAAATCGAAAGAAATCGTGAATATGGCAAAAGACCATATCAGAAAGTGTTGTATGTTATAGCATCAGGTGTTATAGGATTTGTTATGACAATTGTATTGTTAATATTATTTGGCTATCTTTAATTCAAAAGGGCATTTCAAAATATGACTCTTGATTGATAATGAGTAAATGATTGAGCTATAAAAAATGAAGATAAAAATAAAGTTCCTAAATGTGTGGGAGATTTACATCTTCTTTTTTTATTATTTATACTTGTACACTCAACTGGATGATATCCTACTGATATTAGCCATTTTCACAAAGAATTCTATATTCCATTTGACTTGTTTTCTAGTTGTTGTATGTTTGTGTATCATGCAATTTCTTAATTGTTGCCTTGTATAACAATACAGCGATTGTTATTTTCTTACTTTCAATGATTGTTTATATTGTCTTTAAAGTGACAACTGGAGGAACATTTATTGAATGGATTTATTCAGCATTACAAGTTCCATTACAAGGTTTATCAGATTCATTACCAGGAGCTATTGGAACCGCATTGTTTATCTCACTTTTATGGTGGTTTGGTGTGCATGGACAAAGTGTTGTCAATGGGGTTGTGACATCTTTATTGACTGCGAATGCTCTTGCTAATAGTGAATTACTTCGTTCTTCAGGAGAACTTGTTGTTGGTCAGGGTGCACATATTGTCACACAACAATTTTTAGACAGTTTCTTGATTTTGTCAGGCTCAGGAATTACATTTGGTATTGTGGCAGCCATGTTATTTACAGCTAAGTCACAACAATATAAATCACTTGGAAAAGTTTCAATATTTCCAGCATTGTTCAATATTAATGAACCTGTTGTCTTTGGATTTCCAATAGTTATGAATCCAATTATGTTTATCCCATTTATTGTTGTCCCTGTTTTGGCAGCACTTATTGTCTATGGAGCAATTGCTATTGGATTCTTACAACCATTCTCAGGTGTTTTACTGCCATGGAGTACACCAATGGTTATTTCGGGATTACTTGTTGGAGGATGGCAAGGCGCAGTCGTTCAAATCGTTATCCTTGCAGTATCAGTTGCTGTATACTATCCATTTTTTAAGAAACAAGATAGTATGGCTTACCAAAAAGAACAAGCTGTTATTGAATAGATTGTTGTAAAGAACTAAGAGGCGCTCTTAGTTCTTTACTGTTTTAAAATAAAAGAGATATTTGTTTCATTTTGTGATGTATTCAGATAAAACGAAAGTGCTTTTTATTGTAAATGAAAGTCTTATGTGCTATTCTAATAGAAGAAAAGAGTGATAAAATGAATAAAAGACATTCAAAAATATTAGAATTATTAACAGAACATAAGAAAATGGAAGTCACAAAATTATCTGAATTGCTAGATGTTTCGCAGGTTACGATTAGGAAAGATTTGGTCTCATTAGAAAATAGTGGCATTATTATTAGAGAACATGGCTATGCGACATTAAATGATAGTGATGATATCAATAATCGTTTGGCATATCATTATGATAGTAAGCAAAGAATTGCACAAAAAGCAGTAGAAAGCATTCAAAATGGTGAAACTGTGATGATTGAATCTGGATCATGCTGCGCACTGGTGGCTTTAGAAATTGCGCAAACAAAAAAAGACGTCACTTTAATTACCAATTCTGCATTTATTGCTGATTATATTAGAAAGATAGGGACAGTTAAGATTATTTTACTTGGTGGGGAATACCAAAATGAATCACAAGTCATGGTTGGACCCATTACAAGAAAATGTGCTGAAGCGTTCTATGTTGATAAACTCTTTATAGGAACTGATGGATTTACGAAGGAAACTGGCTTTACAGGAAATGATTATATGAGAAGTGAAGCTGTCAGAGATATGGCAAAACAGGCTGATAAGGTTATTATTGTGACTGATTCAGTGAAATTCCATCAAAAAGGTGTTGTCAATTTATTAAGAACAGAAGATGTTGACTGTATTTATACAGATTCAGATGTTCCTAGTGAAGTTGAAGAATACCTCCTTGGAAAGAATATTGAAGTTTGTAAGGTGAATTCATGAGTTGTTTGTTCTGTGAAAGAAAAGAATTTGTTTTAGAAAATGATGCTGGCTATGCGATTTACGATGAAAATCCTGTAAGTCTTGGACATATGCTGATTATTCCAAAAAAACATGTGACTCATTTCTTTGAAGCAGATGAAAATTTGCGTATAAAATTATTTGAATTGGTTGACATTGCAAAACGTATGCTAGATAACCAATATCATCCTGATGGCTATAACATTGGAATGAACTGTGGTGAAATGGCTGGTCAATCTATCATGCATTTACATATTCATTTGATTCCAAGATATCAGGGGGATACAACTGATCCTAAAGGTGGTATTCGTGGTGTCATTCCAGAAAAAATGCACTATTAAAAAAGGAGCACTGCTCCTAGAAAAAACAATCAAGACCTTGTTCAAGAAAGATATTCTGGTAGTCTTGTAAGTCCTCCTTATGGAGGGCTTTTTTATTTTTAAGATGATAATCACGATTTAATAACTCATATTTCTTTTCACCAAATTGATGGAAAGGTAAAAGCTGAACACGTTTAGCACCAACAGACTGCAATAATTTGGCAAGTCCTTTGGCATCTTCTAATGAAGCATTGAAATCAGGAATGACAGGAATTCTTGGTAAAACTTCAATACCTTGATCAATTGCCCATTGAAGATTTTGTATAATTAATTCATTGTGCACGGCAGTACCTAAGAAATGCTGCTCACTATCATAGTGTTTGACATCAAATAATAAAAGATCAAAGAGCAAAGCTAAGTCCTGAAAGATTTGTGGTTGAATATATCCTGTTGTTTCAATTGCAACATGAATATCTTCATCCTTGAGCTTATTGACAAGGGCTTTGACAAAATCTGGCTGACTCATTCCTTCACCACCAGAAATTGTTACACCTCCATCTGATTCTTCATAAAAATCTTTATCTTGTAAACATGTTTTTACAATCTCATCAATTTCCTTATATTCGCCTTCATGTGTGAGAGCATCCTGAGGACAGGCATGGACACATGTTAAACAACCAACACATTTTTTAGCATCAACGAGAATACGATTATTTTGATGAGTGAGGGCACCATGTGGACAGACATGAACACATTGCTGACAATGAATACATTTGTCATAATCATATAAAATTTGAATATGGTCTAATTGTGATTCGGGGTTGGAACACCATTGACATTTTAATGGGCAGCCCTTTAAAAAAACAGTTGTCCTAATGCCAGGACCATCATGAATGCTAAACTTTTGTATATTGAAAATCATTCCTTTGTTCATAATTATAGCTCCTTTACCATAGTTATCATACCATTTTCATTTCATATTGTAAATAATATATTTCAAATGAAACTAAAATATAATTTCATTGAAATATATATTGACTTTAAAGTGAAAAGTGTTATGATATATGTGTAAATGAAATTAACGAAAGTTTCAAATGAAATAATGGAGGAAAAAGCTATGAAAAACGTAGAACATTTTGGTGATTTGACACCAAGGATGAATGAGTTTAGAGAGAAGGTCTTAGAAAAGAAGCCATATATTTGTGCTGAAAGAGCTTTATTAGTTACTGAAACTTATAAAGAACATCAAAATCAACCTGCTGTCATGAAACGTGCATTGATGTTAAAGAATATCTTAGAAAAGATGTCTATCTATATTGAGGATGAAACATTAATTGTAGGGAATCAAGCAGCTTCTAACAAAGATGCTCCAATCTTTCCTGAATATACATTGGAATTCGTTATCAATGAATTGGATTTGTTTGAAAAACGTGATGGAGATGTTTTCTATATCACTGAAAAAACAAAAGAAGATCTTCGTTCTATTGCTCCATTTTGGGAAAATAATAATTTAAGATCAAGAGGGGATGCCTTACTTCCTGATGAAGTCAAGGACATCATGTCTACTGGATTACTGGGAATGGAAGGAAAGCTCAATTCTGGAGATGCCCATTTGGCAGTTGATTACCAAACAGTATTACAGATTGGTTTGAAAGGGTATGAAGAAAGAGTTTTAAAACTAAAATCTGAATTAGATTTATGTAAACCTGAAAATATTGATAAATATGTTTTTTATAAAGCTGTCTTAATTGTTATTGAAGCAGTGAAAACATATGCTCATAGATTTAGCGTATTGGCAAAAGAATTGGCTGACAAGGCAGAAGGAACGAGAAAAGATGAATTGTTAGAGATTTCTAGAATCTGTGATAAGGTTCCTTATGAACCTGCTGAAACATTCTATGAAGCGATTCAATCGACTTGGTTTATTCAATTGATTTTACAAATTGAATCTAATGGTCATTCCTTATCATATGGTCGTTTTGATCAATATGTTTACCCATTTTTACAACATGATTTAGATAAAGGAATAATTACAGAAAATCAAGCAGTTGAATTATTAACAAACCTTTGGATTAAAACACTAACAATTAATAAAGTCCGTTCACAAGCTCATACATTCAGTAGTGCAGGAAGCCCAATGTATCAGAATGTCACAATTGGTGGACAGACATCTGATAAAAAATGTGCAGTGAATAAGTTATCATATCTGGTTTTGAGATCAGTTGCACAGACAAGACTTCCTCAACCAAACTTAACAGTCAGATATTATAATGGAATGCCTCAGGAATTCTTAGATGAAGCAGTTGAAGTCATGAAACTTGGAACAGGAATGCCGGCATTCAATAACGATGAAATCATTATTCCTTCATTTATTGATTTAGGTGTTAAAGAAGAAGATGCTTATAATTACTCTGCTATTGGATGCGTAGAAACAGCCGTGCCTGGGAAATGGGGATATCGTTGTACAGGAATGTCATACTTGAACTTTCCAAGAATCTTATTATGTGTGATGAATGATGGTATTGACTTAACAACAGGAAAGCGATTTGTTGAAGGTAGTGGACATTTTAAAGATATGAAGTCTTTTGAAGAATTACAGGCAGCCTGGGATAAAGCAATTAAGGAATTAACAAGAGTTTCTGTGATTGTGGAAAATGCTGTTGACTTGGCAGGTGAAAGAGAAATTCCAGATATCTTATGTTCAGCTTTAACACAGGATTGTATTGGACGAGGAAAGACTATCAAAGAAGGTGGAGCAATCTACGATTTCATTTCTGGTTTACAGATTGGAATTGCCAATATGGCAGACAGTCTAGCAGCTATTAAGAAATTGGTTTATGAAGAAAAGAAAATAACACCTGAACAGTTATGGAATGCTATGCAAGATGATTTTGAAGGTGAAGACAATCAAAGAATTCAAAAAATGCTGATCAATGATGTTCCTAAATACGGAAATGATGATGATTATGTTGACCAGTTGGTTGTTGATGCTTATAACTCATATATAGAAGAAATGAAGAAATATCCAAATACAAGATATCAAAGAGGACCTATTGGGGGTATCCGTTATGCGGGAACATCTTCAATATCTGCTAATGTAGGACAAGGATTAGGCACAATGGCAACACCAGATGGTCGTAAAGCCCGTACTCCACTTGCAGAAGGATGTTCACCAGCTCATGCAATGGATAAGAGTGGACCAACAGCGGTCTTTAAATCAGTATCAAAATTACCAACACATGAAATCACTGGTGGTGTCTTATTAAATCAAAAGGTGACACCTCAGATGTTATCAACAGATGAAAATAAAATGAAATTAGAGATGATGCTGAAAACATTCTTTAATCGTTTACATGGCTATCATGTACAATATAATGTTGTAGATAGAGAAACATTATTGGATGCTCAAGCTCATCCAGAAAAACATCGTGATTTAATTGTCAGAGTTGCTGGATATTCAGCATTCTTCAATGTGTTATCAAAAGCAACACAGGATGATATCATTGAAAGAACTGAACAAACTTTATAAGAGGAGAAAAAGAAAATGGAATTTATTATTGATACAGTTGATTTGGAAGAAATTAAGGATGCAGTCGAACATATGCCAATTGTTGGAGTCACAAGCAATCCTTCCATCGTGAAAAGAACAAGTCCAGAAAACTTCTTTGATCATATGCGAGCAATCAGAAGCATTATTGGAAAAGAAAGAAGTTTACATGTGCAGGTGATTTCTAAGGATTGTGAAACAATCGTGAAAGAAGCTCATCGTATCTTACAAGAAATTGATGATCAGGTCTATGTAAAGGTACCAGTTTCTTATGAAGGAATCAAAGCGATTAAAATCTTAAAAGCAGAAGGCATCCATGTGACAGCAACTGCTGTGTATGATTTGATGCAGGCTTATATGGCATTAGCAGCTGGAGCAGATTATATTGCGCCATATGTGAATCGTATTGGAAATTTAGGAAGTGATCCTATGGAACTGATCAATGAATTATCAAGTCGTATTGTCATGGATGGATACAAAACAAAGATTGTCGCAGCCAGCTTTAAAGGTGTTCAACAAGTGCGTGACTCATTTAATTATGGAGCCCATGCGATTACTGCACCGGTTGATGTTTTAAAAACAATCTTCAAGAATCCAAGTATTGAAAAAGCAGTAGATGATTTTAATAGTGACTGGTATGCCATGTATGGTGAAGGTACAGGAATTTGTGATTTATAGGAGAATGAGAAAATGACAAAAATAATAGGAAGTCCCACAAGATATATTCAAGGTAAGGGTGAATTAAAGAAACTTGCTGCTCATGCATCAAGTTTAGGGAAAAAGTTGTTTGTAATTGTAGATAAAAATATTCAGGATATTGTTAAACCTGATATTGAACTCAGTGTTAAAGCTCAGGATGTGGATATTCTCTTTGAAAGTTTTCAAGGTGAATGCTGCATGAGTGAAATCAATCGTATTATTGATATTGTGAAGACGAATGGTTGTGATGTAATTGTTGGTGTTGGTGGTGGAAAAACACATGATACATCTAAGGCTGTTGCTCATTATACAAAAAAACCAGTCGTGATTGTTCCTACCATTGCTTCAACAGATGCACCATGTTCTTCTTTATCTGTTATTTATAGTGATGAAGGAGTCTTTGATAAGTATTTATTCTTACCAACAAGTCCAAATATAGTCTTGGTTGACACAGAAGTTGTTTCTAAAGCTCCAGCTAGATTATTAATTGCTGGAATTGGTGATGCGATGGCAACATATTTTGAAGCGAGAGCCTGTTATCAAAGTGAAGCAGATAACTGTTTAGGTGGAAAATGTACAAAGGCTGCCATGTCACTTGCTCGTTTGTGTTATGAAACATTATTAGAAGATGGGAAAGCCGCAACTTTAGCAGTACAAGCCAAAGTCTGTACAAAGGCTGTTGAAAATATTATTGAAGCCAACACCTATTTAAGTGGAATAGGATTTGAATCTGGGCGCTCATGCAGTGCACAATGGTTTGACCGCTATTGCAGCAACACATCAGTTATATCATGGTGAAAAAGTTGCATTTGGAACATTGGTTCAATTGGTATTAGAAAATGCTCCAAGACAAGAAATTGAAGAAGTCCTAAAGTTATGTCATGAAGTTGGATTACCAACAACACTTGCTGACTTAAAAATTACTGAAGTGAAACCAGAAGAAATTATGGCAGTCGCTAAGTTAGTCTGTGCTCCTGGTGATACAATTGGGAATATGCCATTTGATGTGACACCAGAGGATGTTTATGCAGCGATTCTTGGCGCTGATGAATTAGGCAAATCATATCAATAGAGATCATAATGATCTCTATTTTTGCACATATGTGCAATCTGTTTTGAATATCAATATTTCATGAAGAAATATTGACTTATTATTCTGATTTTATTAATATAAAATTGCAAATGAAACATAATATAATTTCATACATAATATGTTTCTTGGCAACTACATTATGAAATATTTAAAAATATTCTACACAAACAATTTAAAGAGGCTTTTTATTGCCATAAACTCCAATCACAATATAAAAGCAAACTCTATATAAAATTCTTCTCTAGTTTTTACATAATGTAGTGTTTTATAAATGGAATGAAATAGTGATACATGATAAATGTATTCATGGTTTCATTCTTTTATTTTTGTAATAGACTAATTCTTTAAATGATTATTAGGAGGAGGTGAAAATATTTTGATAGTATAATTGAAATAATTTATTTAGAATGGAGTGAGAAAGGATATTATAATGATGTTTGAATGAGTATTTTTTAATAAGTATATCTTTTGAAATATATAATATTTATACTTTTTCTTTTATTTATGAGAAGAGTTGACTATGTTAAAGAAATCGCATATCTATGATTGTAAAATAAAAAATGATATAGCGTTTATTAATAATAAGATATATAGCTAGATAATATAATCTGATAGAATTAATAAAAACGATATCTTAAGACAGCATGATGTACTCAGTATTTAAATCCTTGTGGTTGTTGATGAATTGCTAAAAACAACTAACTTTCCTAATGTTTTCTGAAACCTTTGAGGAATAATATCTTTTGGAAAGAGATTTTTTAAGAGTAAAACAAAAATAATGAAGAATATTGAGAGAATAAAATCATAAAATAAATATGTTCATCTTGTATTCAAAAAATAAGCGTTTAATATATATAATAGAAAGAAAAGGAGGCAAACAAATGCTTCAAATAAAAAATATACACAAGGAATATAAAACTGGCAGTCTTGTTCAAAAAGCTCTTGATGGTGTAAGTTTAAACTTACGAGATAATGAGTTTGTAGCAATCCTAGGTCCAAGTGGATCAGGTAAGACAACACTTTTGAATATAATTGGTGGGCTTGATCGATATGATCAGGGAGATTTGGTTATTAATGGTATTTCAACAAAGAGATATAGAGATCGTGATTGGGATTCTTATCGTAATCATACGATAGGATTTGTTTTTCAGAGTTATAATTTAATCCCGCATCAAACTGTTTTGGCTAATGTTGAATTGGCTTTAACTATATCAGGTATTTCTAAGACAGAAAGAAAACAAAGAGCTGAAAAAGCTCTTGAGCAAGTTGGGTTAGGAAATCAGGGTCATAAGAAACCTAATCAGATGTCTGGTGGACAGATGCAGCGTGTAGCAATTGCTCGTGCTCTAGTGAATGATCCTGATATTTTACTCGCTGATGAACCTACAGGAGCATTAGATAGTGATACTAGTGTTCAAGTTATGGAGTTACTTAAGGAAGTTGCAAAAGATCGTTTGGTCGTTATGGTAACGCATAATCCTGAATTGGCTGAAACTTATGCAACCCGTATTGTAGAGTTACGTGATGGAACAATGCGTAGTGATACTGATCCTTATGAAGTAAGTGAACATGATTTAGAGAAGCCTAGACATGAGAATATGGGAAAATCTTCAATGTCTTTTTTGACTTCATTATTGCTTAGCTTTAACAATCTTCGTACAAAAAAAGCACGAACAATTTTAACTTCTTTTGCTGGCTCAATTGGGATTATTGGTATTGCATTGATACTTTCTTTATCTAATGGAGTCAATCAATATATTCAGTCTATTGAAGAAGAAACATTATCAGAATATCCCTTACAGATACAAAGTTCAGGTTTTGATATTACTTCAATGATGACAGATGGTCATCCTAAACAAAATAAAGACAAAGATGAAAACAAGATATATGTTTCACAAATGATTACCAATATGTTCTCAAAGATTGGGTCAAACGATTTAACATCATTAAAAGAATATCTTGATAGTGGAAAAAGTGATATTGAGAAAAACACAAATTCTATAGAATATAGTTATAATGTCTCTCCACAAATATATAGTAGTGATACAAAAAAAGTGAGACAGGTACACCCTGATAAATCATTCACCTCTTTAGGTCTTGGTTCATCAACAAGCTCAAATAGTTTAATGTCTTCTATGATGAGTACTGATACTTTTTATCAAATGCCAGGTAACAGTAATCTTTATGAAGATCAATACGATATAAAAGCAGGAAGATGGCCAAAAGCGTATAATGAATGTGTTTTGGTTTTATCAAAAAACGGAAATATAAACGATTTTATGTTATATACTTTAGGATTACGTGACTTTGAGGAATTAGATAAAATGATTCAACAGTTTTCAAAGGAAGAAGACGTAACAGTACCGGATAATGCACAGTCTTATTCTTATAATGATATACTGGGAGTTCAATTTAAACTTGTGAATGCAACTGATTATTATCAATATGATCAAAAATATAATGTTTATAAAGATAAAACTGAAGATCAAAAGTATATGAAAAACTTAGTTGAAAATGGAGAAGATATAAAAATTGTTGGAGTTGTTCAACCAACTGAATCGGCCTCTGCAACTATGCTTCAAACAGGAATAGGATATCCTGCAGCACTGACAACACATGTTATTGAACAGGCAAAATCAAGTGATATTGTCAAAAAACAATTGTCCAATCCTCATGTTGATGTTTTTACTGGTAAAGATTTTAGCAGTAAAGAAAACAATAAGCTAGATATGAATTCTTTATTTACAGTAGATGCCAATATGTTAAAGAAAGCATTTACTTTTGATCAAAGTAAATTATCTATGAATATGGATGATTTGGATTTAAGCCAAATAAAGATTGATACATCTTCATTACCTGCAATAGACGTGAATAGTATTTTTAAAGATATGAAGATTAACATTTCTCAAGAACAATTAGAAAGTTTAAGTCAAACTCTTATGGTGCAGTTTCAACAATATGCAAAAGAGAATGGACTCATTGATCCAACAAAAATGAATGAATATTTTATGGCGTATTTGCAAACTGAACAAGCTCAATCATTATTACAAGGTGAAATGGTTAAGATTTTCCAAGAAAGTGGATTAACACAACAATTTCAGACTCAGCTTGAAAAACAGATGCAAACAATTATGATCCAATATACTGCCACTTTGACAAAATCATTACAACAACAGATAAGTATTCAAATGAATAAACAAATGGGAAATCTTGCTAAGAATATGCAGGATGCAATAAATATTGATGCAAGTGTCTTTGCTAAGGCTATAAAAATGAATATGAATGAAGAAGAACTTTCAGAATTAATGATGTCATTAATGACAACTGAGGTTTCATCTTATGATGGAAATCTTAAGAATCTTGGATATGCAGATTTTAATAAACCAAGTGGAATCAATATTTATCCAAAGGATTTTGAAAGTAAACAAAAAGTCATTGATGCATTAGATCAGTATAATGAAGATATGAAGAAAGTCGATGAAGATAAAGTTATTTCTTATACAGATTATGTTGGAACACTTATGTCTTCTGTTACAGATATTATTAATGTCATTAGTTATGTTTTAATTGCCTTTGTTGCTATTTCACTTGTTGTATCTTCTATTATGATAGGTGTTATTACTTATATCAGTGTTCTTGAACGTAAAAAAGAAATTGGTATATTGCGTGCAATCGGAGCATCAAAGAAAAACATCTCACAAGTCTTTAATGCTGAAACATTTATCATTGGATTATTATCTGGCGTTCTAGGGATTGTGATTACTTTATTGTTGTTAATACCAAGTAATATGCTGATTCATGAAATTGCTGGTAATGTCAGTGTGAGTGCTTCTTTACCAATTGCTGGAGCTATTATTCTGATTGTCTTAAGTGTCATTCTAACACTTATAGGTGGATTAATACCAGCGAAAAAGGCTGCTTTAGAAGATCCTGTAACGGCATTACGTACTGAATAGAATAGAGATTATAAAACTTGTTTGATATTATTCAAATAAGTTTTTTCTATTATGAATTTTTCTTTACATGAATTCGGTTGTCGGTTTCATTGAGGTGTATTATAATAAGAAAGAAAGGAAAGATAAGAATGAAGAAAATCTGTTGTTTAAGTTCATTACTTTGTATCTTATTATTAAATGGGTGTATTCAGCCGAGTTTTAATGGTAGTCGTACTGGTAATCAAGATCAATTGATTATGGAATATAGTATTATGAATACTGAGGATTCTCAATTATTGACATTACAAGAAAATGATATTGTGGATGTACAAATAGTTAGTGATGCTGGTAAACTTTCTATCATCTTTCAAAAGAATGATGAGACTCCTATATATGAAGATAACGAAATATCTTCTTCTCAATCATTTCAAATTTTAATTAAAGAAGATGGAGACTATAAGGTAACTGTTAAAGGTTATAGAGCAAAAGGAAGTGTAAGTTTTATAAAAAGCTAAAGACGGAGGAAGTATGAAATGATATATACAGCACATTATAAATCTCCTATTGGAGAAATTTTACTAGCAAGTGATGGATATTCTTTGATTGGTTTATGGTTAGAAAATCAAAAATATTTTTTAGCAACTATCAAAGAAGAAACGATTGATAAGCCTGATTTAGAAGTTTTTATTCAAACACAGCTATGGCTAGATGATTATTTCGATAGAAGAAAACCTTCTATAAAAGAGTTGCCATTAGCACCTAGAGGGACACCATTTAGACAAGAGGTCTGGCAGATATTATGTCAAATCCCATATGGACAAGTTATTACATATGGACAGATTGCAAAGAAAATAGCAGAACGTCATCATAAACAAACAATGTCTGCACAAGCCATAGGCGGAGCTGTCGGACACAATCCTATTTCTATTATTATTCCTTGTCACCGTGTCGTTGGGACCAATGGAAGTTTAACTGGCTATGCAGGTGGCATTGATAAAAAAATAAAACTCCTAGAATTAGAAGGAGTAGATATGCATCATTTCTTTGTTCCTGGTGATGGAACAGCATTATAGTAAAGGTGGTCATTTAACATGTCAGAAAAATTAAATGAAGAATTTATCTTTCAAATTTTATCAATTGTTGAAGAAATACCTGAAGGATATGTTGCAACTTATGGTCAAATTGCCAAATTATCAGGCTATGATAAAAATGCTCGTCTGGTTGGAAAGGTTTTAAGTCTATCAGGATATTATGGGAAATATCCTTGTCATCGTGTTGTCAATAGTAGTGGCAGATGTGCCCCTTATTGGTTAGAACAAAAAGATTTACTGATGGATGAAGGTGTTACATTGAAATCCAATGGTTGTGTTGATCTAAAGAAACATCAATGGAGACTTAATGACTAAAGACACAATTGTGCCTTTTAAATAAAATATAAATCCTGACTAAGTCCTTGAAGTTTATGTAAATCTATAATACGAAATTGTCCTCTTTTTATTTTCGTTATATAACCTATTTGTATAAAGTCATTAAGAGTTCTTTGTAATTGTCGATAACTGCATCCTATCATTTCTGCAACTTGCACAAAGTTTTCCTCAATAATCATATCATGTTCACAACTGACGAGATATGATGCTAACCTATTTTCAACTGGATAGTTTATAGATATTGAAGAATTTTGATTAGAATTATAAAGTTTATGTGCAATAGTTTCAGCTAAATAACGCATAAAGATGAAATCATTTAAGATGAAATCTTGATAAAGTGATATTGATATACCTAAACATACACATTCTTCCATAGCATAAACATCATTAATAACATCACGATGATTAAGCAATTCTATTTCTCCAATAATGCTCATGCCTTGAGATATAGCAATCAAAACTGTTGCACCATTAGATGTTGTATGACATGATTTTGTTTTTCCATCTATCAAAATATAAAGTGTCTCTAATTTTTGTCCTTGATGTAATATACATTGTCCTTTTTCAAAACAATAAAAATCAAAACATTTAAGAAGTGTATGACTCATCATATTTTCATTATCCAATTTTTGAATATAAAATTCTTTACTTTTCATAAAAATCACCATCCTTAATATGACATATGTCATATGAAAAAGCAATATCATTTGTTTATAATACCATGAGGAGGGGATAACTTATGGAATTATTTTTATCTTTTTTAACAGGAATGATAGTGACAGTTATGAATGTCTTTAATGGTCAGTTATCAGATTATGTAGGTGTCTATTTATCAACAGTTCTTATTCATTTTATAGGTCTTATCACTTTTTTTGTGATAATGCTGATAAAAAAACAAAAAGTATCATTTCATCAGCATCTGCCATTGCTTTTCTACACAGGAGGAATGATAGGTGTATTAACAGTTATTTTTAATGTTATGTCTATTTCAACAATTGGCGCAGCATTAGTGACAGCATTGGGATTATTAGGTCAAATGATGACTTCATTAGTTTTGGAATATAAGGGATGGTTAGGCACTATAAAAAGAAAACTATCTTTTCAAAAGATGATGAGTTTAATTATCATTGTCATTGGAATAGGAGTTATGATGATATGATTGCAGTTATATGTGCAACTTGTGCTGGAATGACAATTGTTTTGAGTCGTTCAGTTAATGGTTACTTATCTCAAAAGGTTGGAGCTTATCAGAGTACATTTTTTAATTATTTTACAGGTTTATTCATGAGTCTTGTTTTTTTAATAATCTTAGGCTTTTCTCATATACAAGATTTTCAATCAACAGAACTTTTAGAAAATCCTGCTATGTTCATAGGAGGTATGATTGGTGTTTTTAATATTCTGATATTAAATAAAGTTGTTCCTAAAGTATCTCCTGTTGAATTAACTTTGATTACATTTGTATCTCAATTAATCAGTGGAATTCTTTTAGATTATTGTTTCTATGATATCTTTTCAATAAATAAATTACTAGGTTGTTTGATAGTTATCGTTGGATTATTTCTCTATCAGATGACAGATAAAGAATGATTAGCAATTCTAAAAGAATTGTTTTTTTATAAAATATATATATAAAATATAAAAAAACTAGAAAAAATATAAATTTATTCATGTGAATCTATTATAATCTGTATTGTCGATGGAGCAGAAATACGTATTTCAATAATCATATGAGGAGGATATATGGAAAAGTTAGAAAAGTTTTTACAGAAATTTATTGGACTTGTTGCTGAAAAAATGAGTAATAATGATGTTATTCAATCAGTCGCAGAAGGATTTATGAGAACTGGACCAGTTACATTTGGAGTCTGTATATTTGTTATTTTAGGGAATTTGCCTATTACAGGGTATTCAGAATGGTTAACGAGCGTTGGTTTGAAAACTCATTTTGATGCCATTTCAAATGCCAGTTTAAATGTTTTGGCTTTATATATTTCGTTTACTGTAGCTTATGCATTTGCTAAGAGAAAGGGAGATAATCCTTTATCTTGTGGAATCTTATCATTATTAAGTTTCTTATTAATTATTCCACAAACTGTTGTTGGTGCTGATGGCAAAGATATTGCTGCATTTGATGTCACTTATTTAAGTGGTACTGGTATTTTAGTTGCCTTAATATTTGCTATTGTTGTTGGATATATGTTTCATTTCTTATCTAGTAAAGGGTTAAAGTTTAAAATGCCTGAAGGTGTTCCACCTATGGTTAGTGAGTCTTTTGAACCTATCTTTGTTTCAATGATTATTGTTGCATTTGCATTTGCTGTAAGAGTAGGGTTTGGTTATACACCATATGGAAGTTTTGTCAATTTCTTTGATCAAACAATTGGTGGATTTATTATTAAAATTGGTTTATCTTTACCTACAATTTTCTTGTTATATTTTGCTGCTAACTTATTATGGTTCTTTGGAATTCATCCAAATACAGTCTACAGTGCATTCGTACCATTACAAATGACATTAATTATGACAAATATGGCTGATTTACAGGCGGGAAGACCATTAACATATTTAACACTTACACTTGTGAGTATGTTTGCATCCTTTGGCGGTAATGGAAATACAATTGGATTATGTTTATCAATGTTTACTGCTAAGAGTGAAAGATATAAAAAGATGTTAAAACTAGCATTTATTCCAAATTTATTTAATATTAATGAACCATTAATCTTTGGGATGCCAGTTATGTTAAATCCAGTATTCTTTATCCCTATGGTTTTCTGTAATGTTGTCATGGGATTAATTGGATTATTTGCTACTCAAGTCTTTACATTTACATATAATCCAGCGATGTCATTATTACCTTGGACAACACCTTTCTTTGTCAAAGCATTTATGGCTGGAGGAATTTCATTGCTTGTCATGGTATTGATTTTATTAGCCGTTAATACATTTATGTATTATCCATTCTTTAGAATGGCAGATAAGAAAGCTTGTGAAGAAGAAAGATTAGCAAAGGCTGGTGAACACATTGAGTCAGTTGAGTAAAGATTTCTTATGGGGTGGCGCTATTGCAGCTAATCAAGCTGAAGGCGCATATCTTGAAGGTGGAAAAGGACTATCTTTAATGGATGTAGCAACGGCTGGAAAAAAAGGAGTCTCTCGTCATTTTACTGATGGTATTCAAGATGGTACTTACTATCCTAACCATGGTGGAAATGATTTCTTCCATAAATATAAAGAAGACTTAGCTTTATTTGAGGAAATGGGATTCAAATGTTTTCGGACATCTATTGCATGGACAAGAATTTTCCCTCAGGGTGATGAAAATCAACCGAATGAAGAAGGTTTAAAATACTATGATGACTTATTTGATGAAATGATCAAAAGAGGTATGCAGCCAGTTGTCACGATTTCTCATTATGAAATGCCATTATATTTAGCACAAAAATATGGTGGTTGGGCGAATCGTCAACTTATTGATTTCTATTTAAATTTTTGTAAAGTCATATTTGAAAGATATAAAGGAAAAGTTAAATACTGGATGACCTTTAATGAAATCAATTCTGTGGTTTTTATGCCAGAAATTGCTGGGGTCTTAGATCGTACACAAGAAGATTTCAAACAAAGGAGCTATCAGGCTGCTCATCATCAGTTTTTAGCAAGTGCCAAAGCAGTACAATTAGGACATGCAATTGATCCTGAAAATAAAATTGGATGTATGGTTTTAACGCTTGTGAAATATTCATTAACTGCTAAACCGGAAGATGTTTTGTTGGCAGAAGAAAAGATGCGTTATGGAACATTTGCCTTTACAGATATTCAAGTAAGAGGACATTATCCAAATTATGTGAAGAAACATGTTGAAAGAGAAGGCATTAAAGTTCATTTGGAACCTGGTGATTTAGAAGAAATGAAAAAAGGTTGTGTAGACTATATTGGCTTTTCATACTATTCTTCATCAGCTGCAACAACTGATTCCAATGTAGAAACAACAGGTGGAAATCTTGTGTCTGGTGTAAAAAATCCATATTTACCAACAAGTGAATGGGGATGGCAAATAGATGCTAAGGGATTACGTTATATTTTAAATCGTTTTTATGAACGTTATGAAATTCCATTGTTCATTGTAGAGAATGGTTTAGGTTATAATGATCAGGTTGATGAAAATGGATATGTGGAAGATGATTATCGTATTGAATATCTAAGACAGCATATTATTGAGATGAAAAAAGCTATTTTAGAAGATGGTGTTGATATTATTGGATATACACCATGGGGATGTATTGATTTGGTTTCAGCTGGAACTGGTGAAATGAGTAAACGCTATGGTTTTATTTATGTTGATAGAGACGATTTAGGAAATGGTACATTAAAAAGAAGCAAAAAGAAATCTTTTGACTGGTATAAACAAGTTATTGCAAGTCAAGGTGAGGATTTATGAGAATAGCTGTCTTTGATGTAGGTGGTACTTTTATTAAGCATGCATTGATGATTGATGATGTGATGACTTCCCAAGATAAAGTATCTACACCATGTGATACACAAAAACATTTCTTAGAGACCATAAAAAGTGTTCTTCAGGAAATGGGGGAGGTAGAAGGCATTGCCTTCTCCTTACCTGGCGTTATTGATGTTGAAAGAAAGTATATTCATGCTGGTGGTAGTTTGACTTATAATAATCATACTGATATTCATGAGTGGGAGGATTATTTTCAATTACCTATTACAGTAGAAAATGATGCCAGATGTGCTGCTATTGCAGAATTAGAGTGTGGACATATGCAAGGCATTCAGCAAGGTTTGGTTTTAACATTTGGAACAGGTGTTGGTGGTGGGATTATCCTTAATGGTGAAATCTATAAAGGTCATCATTTGATTGCTGGAGAAGTCAGTGTGATTTATTCTAAAGATCCTAAACAATATCAGTCCAAAGGTTTATTTGGAGCGATTGGTAGTATTTATAATTTAGTTGACAAAATCGCAAAAGCAAAAAACAGTGAAACCCATGATGGAAAAGAAGTGTTTAACTGGATTGGAGCAGGTGACAAGATGAGTCAACAGATCTTTAAAGATTATTGTGATGAAGTTGTTTTAGAACTTCATAATATCCAATGTCTATTAGATCCTGAGCGTATTTGCATTGGTGGTGGCATTAGTGAAAATCCTTTATTCATTGCAGGCTTACAAAGAGCTTCAGATGAATTTTATCAAAGATTCCCTATTGCTTTTCCTCATGCTGAAATTGTCAAATGTCAATATTGTAATGATGCAAATATGTTAGGTGCATATTATCACTATAAGAAAACAACGATGAAAGTTTAATCTTTCATCGTTTAAGTATTTTTATATTGAGTAGGAGTTTTGCCTGTTCGCTCCTTAAAAACTTTATTGAAATGACTTTGACTTGAAAACTGTAAAATATCAGAAATTTCAGCTAATGTATAAGAAGAATTTTTAATTAAAAACTGTGCTTCTTGAACTTTCTTTTCATTGATATATTGTTTAATAGATTGACCAGTCACTTTTTTAAACTGTGTTGAGAGATAACTTGGATTCATGCCTGTTAATTGACTTAAATCATTTAATGTCATATTTTCATGAAGATGTTGAGAAATATAATTTTTACAAGACTTCACCCAATAAGGATTTTGAATATGTTTATATCGTTTGACTAAGTTTGTAAAATCAACAATAGCATCACTTATCATCTTATGGAGTTCCTGACCAGTACGACATTGATCTAGTTTATTAATATAAACATCACTTAATGTATATGCTTTAGCAATTGGAACACCAACATCAATAACACAGCGAGTAAACAAAGTCACAGCTGCAACTAATTTATATTTCATAGAGACAAGATGATTAGGTGCTAGTTCACGTCCATCTTTCATTTGCATTAATTCATTCATTAAAATACGAGCTTGTGTACTATTCTCCTGCTGAATAGAATTCATAATCTTCTTTTCATAAGAATAACTAAAATCATGTAAAGGATTTTCTCTAATCACAAAGATTTCATTTTGCATAGATTCCTCTTGTTTTAAAGGTAATGAACTTGATTTTTTATAATTCTTTTTAAGCACATTAGCATCTAATATTTCACCAGTAATGATCTGATAAACAAAAAGCAGGAAATCAACAGTTTTATAATGAACATAAGGTAAGCTAAAAAAATCATCAATAGTATATTGGGAAATCACATGATTTAAAAATGGATATTCTGATGGTTTGTCTTGAGGTGTAAGCTTCTTATTAAAGATTGGTCCAATACAAATATATGATATGTTTTCTAAAGAATAAGGAAAGAAAAGAAATGATGCATCATGATAAAAATGCATATATGTTTGATAGTCATTAATATGATTTTCTTGAATCATATCCTGAAAATAATGCTCTTCTAATTTTAGGAATGAATGAGGAGATTCTATAATCAAAAGTTCTTTTGATAATAAAAAGATGGGTAATTGAAAATGGTTATAGATAGGATTGAGTAATTGAATAAGTTCATGTTTTGTTTGTATCATAGAAATCATCCTTTCATTATTATTTTATAATGAAAAGATAGAAAAAGAAAATAAATTTTAGAAAAGAGGTAGAAATATGTTAAAAAAAGATTTTTTATGGGGTGGTGCAACTGCTGCCAATCAATTTGAAGGTGGTTATCAAGAAGGTGGTAGAGGATTGGCCACTTCTGATACAAAAACAAATGGCTCTTTAACGTGTAAGAGAAAACATAGTTTTCTTAATGAAAATAATGAGATTATTTATTTGCATGAAAGTGAATTGATTTCTCATCAGTATCAGGCAGCATTGGATCCGAATATGTATTATCCTAGTCATAAGGCAGTTGATTTTTATCACCATTATCAACAAGACATCGCACTCATGGCAGAAATGGGATTCAAATGTTATAGAATGTCAATATCTTGGACAAGAATTTTTCCTAATGGGAATGAATTCATACCAAATGAAGAGGGATTAAAATTCTATGATGATGTCTTTAATGAATGTTTAAAGTATGGAATACAACCAGTTGTGACTCTTAATCATTTTGATATGCCTGTATATTTGGCACAACATCAAGATGGATGGTTATCTAGAAATACAGTTGATTGTTTTTTGAGATATTGTCAAACAGTTTTTGAACGTTATAAAGGCAAGGTTAAATATTGGATGACATTTAATGAAATCAATTTACTCCGTGGATATGCAACATTAGGAATCCATGAAATGAATACACAAAAATATTATCAGGCTCTTCATCATCTTTTTATTGCCAGTGCAAAAGCTGTTCAATTAGGTCATCAAATTGATTCTGATAACCAAATTGGCATGATGTTAGCGAATATATTAACATATCCTGAAACTTGTAATCCCGCTGATATCGCTTTGGAATTAAATGTTTCACGTCGCTTGAAATATTTCTTTTCAGATGTCCAATGTCGAGGCTATTATCCATCATATATTCTTAAACAATGGGAAAAAGAAAATATTGAGATTATTAAGGAGTCACAAGATGATCAGATTTTAAAAGATGGCTGTGTTGATTATATTGGATTTAGTTATTATAATTCTGGTGTTGTGACAACGAGAGAAGATGCTGGAATGTCACTAGGAAATGGTGTCAATATGGCACAGAATCCTTATCTTAAAGAGAGTGAATGGAAATGGCCTATTGATCCCATTGGACTTCGTATTTCATTAAATATATTATGGGATCGCTATCAAAAACCATTGTTTATTGTTGAAAATGGGCTTGGAGCTCAAGATACAATAGATGAAGATGGATGTATTCATGATGAATATCGCATTCATTATATGCGTGATCATATAAGAGAAATGAAAAAGGCGGTTGAAGAAGATGGCGTTGATCTCATGGGTTATACGCCTTGGGGCTGTATTGATCTGGTTTCAGCTGGAACAGGTGAAATGAAAAAGAGATATGGTATGGTGTATGTTGATATGGATGATGAGGGAAAAGGAAGTTTAAAAAGAATTAGAAAAGATTCATTCTATTGGTATCAAAAAGTTATTCAAAGTCATGGTGAATGTTTGTAAAGAAGAGGGCACTCTTCTTTTTGTATAATTGTGATTTGTAAAATGGAATGATTTGTTTTAAAATATAAATAACTGAAATGATATAAGGAGATGATGTTATGAGACTTGCTATTGTATTGACTCCATGCAGAGTTAATAAGGAATAGAATGCATGGAGTAGAAATCTATCATATTAACTTTGCATCCAGGAAAATGAAACAATAAGGAGACAAGTAATATGAAAATAAATAAACAGATAGAAACAGTTTTATTAGGTTATGCAGAAGTTGATATCACACCAAACCATCCAGTTGAAATGGTTGGATTTGGTCGATTAGATGAAACTTCAAAAGGAATTCAGAGTCATCTTTATGCACAGGTTATGCTTTGGAATTATCAGGAAGATGTATGTTGCCTTATAACAATAGACCATATTGGATTTTCTAAGCATAATATCAGTGTTTTAAGAAAGAAAATAAGTCATCGATTTGGTTTTGCAGAAGAAAAAATTATGCTTTGTTTTTCACATACACATGGAGGACCTAATGATAGTCTTGAAGAAGAGTGGTCGTTGGATGTTCATTATCAAATTTGTCAAGCTATCCATCAGGCACAGACTGAATGGACTCCTGTCTATGGTGGGTGGGCTAACGCTTATAGTGATATTGGTTTGAATAGACGTAAGGATTCAAATTTTTTGGATCGACGTATTGGTATATTCAAAGTACAAGATACAGAGAAACACCATAATAAACTTATTTTATTAAGAGTGACAGCACATGCCAATGTATTGAAAGCAGATAATTATTTTATATCATCAGACTATTTTGGAGCAGTAAGAGAAACATTAAGTCAAAAGTATAAATGTCCAGTTGTGTTGATACAGGGTGCTGCTGGGAATGTTGCACCACGATATTTCTGTTCACAACTCAATCCACCTGATGCTTGTGATGATAGATTTATTCGTTCTGAAACTGCATTGCAAGATATGGCTAATGAGATATTAACTTGTGTTAAGCCAATGATTGCTCAAATATCAGTGCAGCCGATACAGCAAATTGGGATGTATACGCGTAGTATACTTCTGCATTCTGATGTACCCTCATTGAAGGAGGCTCAAAGTGTTGCACAAGAGGCTCAACAATATGCTGGTATTGATGGTCGATATTGGCTAGAAGAAGTGCAAAGGCTTAATAATGCTCATATTCATTACCAATCTGAAATGATAGAAGTTCAATATTTCTATCTAAATGAAGGATGTTTAAGCGGAGTTGCTAATGAAGTGATGTGCGAGTTCGCTTTAGAATGTATGCAAAAACTTCATAACGAATATTTTTACTTTAATGGTTATACAAATGGTTGTCTAGGTTATTTCCCTACAGAGGAAGAATTTGATCAGGGTGGATATGAGGTTTATTGGTCAATGCTCATCTTTTATATTTATCATGGTAGAGTTTATCCATTACAACGTGATTCAGCAACACAACTTATTCATTTTGTTATTAAAAATGCTTAAATCTGAAGGCTTTCATAGCCTTCTTTTTTGAAGATAAAAAAACCACCTATAAACTCAATATAAGTGGTTAATATATTATATTCTTTTATAGTTTTCTGGATTAATGAGGCTCGCTGCTTCTTGATCACAAATTACTGTAAAGTTTGGATGTAATTTTAAGATAGTAGCAGGAAGATCTTGATGAATAGGTTCATCTAAGAATCTTTTAAAAATCTCTGCTTTTTCTTTTCCATTAACAATCATAATCAAGTGGTGAACACGCATTAAACTTTTTGGTCCCATTGTTAGGGTAAATGGCTGACGAGGACGGTCTTTATATGACGGATTAACAGCTTGTTTTTCTTTGAAATCAATGCAATATGTATAACTGTCAAAAGGTGTACAACGAGGACAATTCCCACAGAAGTGGCCATCATAACCTAATCCTATAATCATAACATCTATCCCTCCAGCATGACGAATATCATTATCAAAATCTTGCCAATTATCTTGGTTCATAATATGAATACGTTCATTAGGAATGTGTGCTTCTTTAAAAAACAAATCCTGCATTTCATTCCAATTTGGACCATGTTCTTCATCTATATATGGATTTTCATCAAAGAGATAATACTGTATATCTTTAAACTTTTCTTGATCTTTAACATGAGGAATCATCATTTCATATAATATTTTTGGTGAGCGTCCAGATGTTAAAAAGATATTCACTCGTTTATCTTGCATCATGGCACCGAGTAAAATAAACATAGCACTTTCACTCATTTTCTGTTCATTTTCTTCAATAATTAATTTCATAAATAGTATTCTCCTTTATCTCGTTAATTTTAGTATACTAACTTTCTAATATGTTTTCAAGAAACTCCCATATCTCTTTGAAATAACCATCTTATCTTATTTTATATGGCTGGTTGACAAGAGAAAATATATAGATACATTTTTCATTATAAGTTATCTGTTTCTTATTGCAAATATACATACTGTTTGTTATAATAAAACCAGATGATGACTTTGAGCATGATATGGACGTTACAAGGTGTAAAAATTGGCATGACTGGAATAAACCAGTGTCTATAAAATGTTAGTGAGGTAAGGATTAGGGGGCCAATTCTTACTTTTTTGTTTATAAAGGAGGTATTTATATGGGATGCTATATTTATGTTGGAATTGCAACAAAAATCATTGTTGAAAAAAGAAGAGGTGGATATCGGGAAAGAATATTCTCAACAGATGAAATTCTTGATAAACTAGCAGGTCAGTTTAATTTAGATTTATATAATATTGCTGAAAATAGTCAAGTTGTTGGACTGGCATTAAAAGATAAGGTTATAGAGAGTTATTTATATGATTTTTTGTATGAACAGTCTTATGATTTGGAATGTGGAAAAGAAATAAGAGAGGAAATAGAAAAACTAAAAAATAAAGATGCTCATCAAATATTACAAATGTTTAAAGATTATGTCTTAGAGTATATCTATTATAATGATCAAGATTATACTCGAGAAACATATTTGGATTCAGATTTAAAGTTATACATAGAAGGTATTACTTATTTAAGTGATGGTAAGATTATGATAGAGTGTTATCAGGAGTTCTTGAGATACATCCATAGATTGATAAGAAAAGCAACAGATAATCCTATAAAAGATGCGACATATTTGACTATTGTATAATAGTCAAATATAGATAATATTCATCGTTTTTTGACATGGTTCTTACAAAGTTTAAGAACCATTTTTTTATATAATAGGAAAATAATGGTAAAAAGTTTGAAAAAATGCTTATCACAGAGAATTATTATCTGTATTTATGCTATAATGATGATACTCGTATAATGAAGGAGGGAAAAGCTGAATGGGGAAGAGTCATCTATTGATAGCAGGAAAAAACAAGGAATTATTAAAAGAGTTAGGTGATGCTTTAACAGATGATTTCTTAGTTCTTTATTGTGACCAGATTAAGAAAGCTAAAGAGATATTAAAAACAACATTATCATTATCTTTTATGATTGTGGATATAGACGATTTTGATGAAACTTTTGAGATTGCCCATTATGTAAAAAAATACCCTCGTTTAGCAACTTTACCTGTTTTTGTATTAGGCAAGGCAGATGCAAACTTAGAATCTAAATGCTTTCAATTAGGTGGAACTGATTATATCAAAAAACCTTATCAAATAGAGAAAATAGTGAACAGAGTCAAAAGCGTTTATCACATTTATGCTCATAATATTTATCGTGATTATTTTGAAAAAGATATTCTAACAAATGTTTATAATAAAGAATACTTTTTAAGTGAGGTTGAATATATTTTACAGGAAAATCCTGATAAAAAATATGATTTGATATGCTTTGATATCGATCGCTTTAAGTTAATTAATGATTTATATGGGACGGCTGGAGGAGATCGCCTATTACAGTATATAGCAAAAGTGTATTCTGATATATGTATGCAATATCACTGGATTATAGGGCGTTTGCATAATGATGTTTTTGTTATTTTGATGGAAAGAGGTTCAATGTCATATGAAGAACTTACAACCGCTGTTTCAAGGCAATTAGAATCAGTGTCAGTTAACGTTAAAATTGTTTTGAGCTTTGGAATATATCCAATTACAGATTGTCATTTATCCGCTAGTGTTATGTGTGATCGTGCACTTATGACCTCAAAAAGCATCAAGGGAAATTATGAAACAACATATAAAATATATCAGGATGTTTTAAGACAAAACATTATGGATGAACAGACGATTATTAATGAAATGGAGAATGCTTTGGTCAACCATGAGTTTGTGCCTTATTATCAACCTAAGTATAATATAGAAACAGGTAGTATTATTGGCTTTGAAGCATTAGTCAGATGGATTCATCCACAAAAAGGTATTATACCACCTAATCAATTTATACCTTTATTTGAATCTAACGGATTTATATCTCAAGTAGATTTTTGTATATGGGAACAGGTCTGTCAGGATTTACGTCGATTATTAGATAAAGGTTATTATGTTATGCCGATTTCTGTTAATGTATCAAGAATTGAATTGTATTTGAACATTAAGGAAAAACTTCTCTATTTATTAGATAAGTATAATGTCCCTATTGAACTTTTAAGACTTGAAATTACTGAGACAGCTTATACAAATAATCCAGAACAGTTGATTGAAGTTGTAGATAAGTTAAGAAAGCAAGGATTTAGCATTCTGATGGATGATTTTGGAAGTGGATACTCTTCTTTGAATATGTTAAAAGAAGTCCCTGTAGATGTTCTTAAAATAGATTTAAATTTTTTACAAGACCTTCAAACATCAGGGAAAAGTGAAAAAATACTGGAATCTGTTTTAATTATGTCTAGAAAATTAAGTTTATCCGTTATTGCTGAAGGTGTTGAAACAAAAGAACAAATAGATTTCCTGCGTTCAATAGGATGTTTAAGAGCACAAGGATATTATTACAGTCGTCCTGTCACACGACAAATGATGTTTGAGATTTATGAAGATCAATCTATAGCTAAAGGTGATACAAAAGATGAAATTGAAAGATTAATTAATATTGATGATGTCTTAAATAATATTCACAAAGTTGATGATATAGAGTGGTATAGAAGTGCAATTTTAAGGTTAGATGCCCAAATTTTTGAATTTGATTTTATTACAGGAAGCATGAGATACTATGATTCACGGCTTTCACCACAAACCGGTGAACTAAGCAAGATAGAAGTTCCTAATTATCTACAGCGTATACAAGATGGATACCATATTCATCCTGATGATGTTGAGAAAGTCATGTATATACTTTCAGGTCACAGTGATACAAAAGAAAGTATTCGAGCAAAACCATATTTTTCAGATGAAAGTTATCAATGGTATAGTGTTATTACCCATACTATTTATAATGATTATAACCAACCCATTATTGCAGTAGGGGTTATGCGTAATATATCAGAATATAAGTTAAATGAAGTTTCTTTGTTTGCTTTATCGCATATGGATACACATGACAAGCCACAAATAAGTATTAATGAAGTTTGGCAACATATCGGACAAGAAATGTTCTTTGATAGGATTTATTCAACAATACGCTATGAACAACCAACACATTTATATATGCATTACCAGCATGATTATCAATTAGAGACACCAACCTATCACCCATTGACTACTCAACAACAGCAGCAGTTAATGAGTTGTTATCAACAAAATGGTGGTATTATTATTTTACAAAAAGATGAAATTGAACAAAATCAAGAATGTTCTGCACTCAAAGAATATTTTTTGAATGGCTCTTATACAATTGTTTGTCTTCCTATTTTAAGACAGGGAGAATATGTTGGTGAGACTGTTTTGGTTTGTCATGAGAAAAGAAACTTAACCGAAAGTGAAAGAAATGTGCTTATAGAAATTGGTAAATATATAAATAGTTATATGGACTCCTATTTCTTTTCAATTCAATTGCAAGAAAAAAACGCATTATATAATGCGGTTGTAGAGAATATGTATAGTTCCATTCTGATGTTAGAGGTCACTCCAGATATGCAAACTCTTATTTATGCAAATAAGGCGTTTTATCAGTTATATGGATATGACGATGACTTACATATTCCTGATTTGGATGTCATGGAATTGCTTGTTGCAGAAGATAGACAAAAAGTCATTGATGCTTTGTTAGATTCTATCCATACAAAGGAAATTCGTACTTGTCTATATAGAGGAACTCATAGAGATGGACATATATTGAGTCTGGAAATGAGGACAAAGCATCTTGAGCAATCCTTAGAAGGTAAACATGTTGTTTTGGTTATTATTGATGATCGTTCTGCTCAAATTCATCATCAACAGGAAACAAGATTATCAGAGATGAAGTATAAGTTAGCATTTGAACAGACACATAGACGCTTATGGGATTATAATATAAAGACAAAGCAATTATATCGTTCTAAAGCAGTTCAAGAGGATACAGGGACACCTGAACTAATTGAAAATGTTCCTGAATATTTTGTTGAAAATAATTATATTCATCCTGATTATCATCAAGGATATCTAGATTTTTATAGAAAAATATCTCAAGGTGAAGATTGTGATTATTTATTTAAAGCATTGCATAAAGATGGTGTTTATAAATGGATGCATATTACTTATCATGTTCTTTTTGATGAATATGGGCAACCAGACCATGCGATTGGATTTGGTGAAGATGTTAATGAAGTTTATGCAAATAAAATCCGCATACAACAAGAACAATATTATGAAGCAATCATGTATGGGTCTAGATTGTATTATGATATTAATCTGAGTGAAAATAGCATTGTCTATAATGATCATAGAAACCTATTAGAGGATGTTAATGAATTTACATATACCCACTTTCTGGAATATATTACAGAAAAGGTTGTTTCTCCAAATGATCATCAAAAATTCTTACATGAATTTTCTAGAAAACAGTTGATGCATCTTTTTAAAGAAGGAAAAACTCTTTTATCAAGAGAATATGAATTAGGAACTGAGGAGAAACGTTGGTATGAAATCGATATTAATTTATACACACCAATAGATTCTACTGATATATGTGCTTTTATAACAACACGAGATATTGATGAAAGAAAACGTTATGAATTATCACTTGAATTCAATGTTAAACATGATGACCTGACAGGTGTTTATACTAGAAATGCAATTCAAAAATATGTTGAATCTATTATTAAGCAGAAACCAATTGCTGTAATGATGATTGATGTTAATGAATTCAAACTTATCAATGATACATTTGGACATACTTATGGTGATGATACTTTACGAAATATTGCTGATGTCTTATTACAAGTTGTCAATAATAGAGGTGTTGTTGGAAGAATGGGTGGAGATGAATTTATTGTTGTTATTGATGATTTCAAAGATCGTCAAGAAATTATTAATATGGCTAAACGTATTAATGATTCTATTCATCTCACGTATGTGGTGAATCAAGAAAAGCATACATTATCATGTTCAATTGGAATTGCCTGCTCAGATGATATCAATAACTCATTTAAAAGATTATATCGTCAAGCAGATGAAAATCTTTATAATATGAAAAAAAGAGTGAAAATATAACCAGATAGTTAAGTTTATCTGGTTATTTTGTATTTCATTGACGAGATAGAAGTTGTATAAGCAAATTGACTGCTAATTGAATATCATTTAGAGAGAGACCAGAATAATTAACAACTAATGTTTGAGATTCAAAAGGTTGTTCATAAAATTGGGAAAGGGTTGCAATATTTAAACCAATATTATGTGCTTTTTCAATAATTGCTACATCTGATAAAGAAGAATGATAGTGTAAAAGAAAATGAAGACCAGCATTTTCTTCAGTAATATTAATGTCTTGATGAATGACACTTTGTTGGAGTTGAGTTAAGAGCTCGTCTCTTATCATTTTATAAGAATTGCGCATACGATTAATATGTTTCTCAAAATAACCTTGCTTCATAAATTCAGCTAAAATTATTTGTTCAAAACTTGAGACACTACACGCTGAAAATGCAAATTTATTATGATAGAGTTGTACTAAATGTGGTGGTAATACCATATAACTCATACGAAATGATGGAGCAAGCGTTTTAGAAAATGTATTTAAATAAATGACTCGTTCATTTTGATCAATTTGATAAAGTGTTGATAAGGGTTTTCCACGTAATCGAAATTCACTATCATAATCATCTTCAATAATATAAGTATGTTGTTGAGTTGCCCATTTCAAGATTTCTAAACGTCTTTGAATAGGCATTGAAATGCCTGTAGGATAATGATGAGCAGGAGATATGTGAACAATTTGAGCTTGGCTTTTTTTGAGTTCATCAATATTTAAACCATCATGATCTAAAGAAATATACTGATAGTGAACATTATTTAATTGATAAACCTTAGCAATACTTCGATGGCCTGGATTTTCTAAAGCATAATGTTGGTCTCGTCCTAGCAATTGAATGACAATATTATATAAATATTCTGTACCTGCTCCAATGACAATTTGCGATGGCGAAACATTCATACCTGAAAATGCATGAAGATGTTCACAGATGGCTTCTCTAAGTTCAAGGCAACCTTGCTGATGTGCACGTATTAAGAGTTCAGAGTTCTGTGAATTTAAAACTTGTCTTGTTAATTTTGACCAGACTGAAAATGGAAAATTAGAGAGGGATATAGAATTCGTTCTCAAATCAATAAAATACTGAATTTGTGGTTTTTCCAAGATAGTTGGAACTGTTTGGGTTGGAATTTCAGGATATTCTATTGAATTCACAAAGTATCCTTTTTTTTCTATTGAATAAATATAACCTTCTATAAGCAATTGATTATAAGCATTTTCAATTGTAATGAGACTAACTTGTAGATGTTTTGCAAATACTCGTTTAGATGGCAATTTTTCATTTGCCTGTAATTTTTGTTGAATGATATCATTTTTAATACATTGGTAGAGATATTCATACATTGGAATACCTAATTCATGATTAAAATGGTAAGTTAGCATAATATCACCTCCAATTGATTATAACATAATCTGGTTATATAAAAAAATACAAAACTGAATATTTTCATATAACCAATAAAGGAGTATACTCAATTTCAAGAAGAGGGGGGGATTCAAAATGAATCATAAAGTATTAAAAATATTAATTATTGGTTTAATGGCAGCATTGTCATATATTGCATTTACATTTATGCAAATTAAAATTCCAACACCTGCGGGGATGACTTCATTTCATTTGGGTAATACATTTTGTGTTTTAGCTGCTTTATTACTTGGTGGATTGCCAGGAGGAGCGGCTGGTGCAATTGGTATGGGAATTGGCGATTTACTTGACCCAACATATGTTATTGTAGCACCAAAAACGATTATTTTAAAATTAGGGATTGGGATAATCACTGGATTGGTAGCGCATAAGGTTATGCATATTCAAAATAAAGAAGGAAAGGAGTTAAGAAGAGCTGTCTTCATTTCTGCTTTTTCTGGTATGTTATTTAATGTTATTGGTGAACCTATTTTTTCTTATTTCTATACAACAGTTATATTAGGAGCTCCTGATAAAGCAGCGAAAGCATTGGCATCATGGAATGCAATAACAACAGGGACGAATGCTATTATAGCAGTTATTGTTTCATCACTTGTTTATCTTGCAATTGCACCAAGACTTAAGAATAATGGAGTATTAAAAAAACTTTCACCTAAGGAATAGTGGTAATCTATTCCTTTTTATCATATAATATGTATATGCCGACATAGCTCTAACTGGTAGAGCAGGCCACTCGTAATGGTCAGGTTGCAGGTTCAAGTCCTGTTGTCGGCACCAGTTTCTAAATTGTTTTAAAGTTCCCATCGTTGAGGATTTTAAAACTTTTTTTGTTGACTGGATTGTATTTCAAACGTTAAAAGATTATACTAGAGCATAAGCACATATATAAATGAAACAGAAATATGAAGGAGAATTAATATGTTATTAATCATGGAATGCATAGTTGCCTGCATAATATTTACAATTATAATATTACCAGCACAATATCATAATCCGTTATCCCAATTTGCTTCTTATCCGACTGCAATAAAAAAAGAGTCTATAAATTACCTGAATATAAAGATTTTATGAGTCAAGTAGAGCATAAAAATTAGATACGTAAATTTATAGGTGCAATTCTCATATCTATCCTTTTATTTATAGTAGCATATCTTTCTGGAAATAAGACTTTTATTTCTGTATATAGACATGTTTTTATATTGTTTTTGACAGTGAATATATATGATTTAATTGTATTTGACTTAATTATATTTTGTCATAGTCAAAAACTAATGATTCCAGGTACTGAGGATATGATTAAAGAATACAGAAGTCCATGGCATCATATCAAAGGTGCAATAAAGGGAATAGTCATAGGGGCTTTTGTTGCACTATTATCAGCTAGCATAATTCAAATTTTATTATATTTAAGGTAGATAATAATGATATTGTAAAACAACAATATATGGAAATCATATTATTTACAGATAATTATTATATAAAAATAGTCTCATTTTAGAGTTTATCTGTTATGAAATGACTTATTCTTACAATCTTATTTTTATGAGAGTAGGTATAATTATAGAAACATAGATAAACAGTTAGGAGGAGTTACAAATGGCATCAAGTTTAGATTTTGTACATTATATTTGTCAGCAGATAGATGGTGCTGGAATGATTTCATATAGAAAAATGTTTGGAGAGTATGCAATATATTGTGATGGAAAGGTTATTGGTTTAATTTGTGATAATCAGTTCTTTGTTAAGAAGACGACTGCAGGAGAATTGATTTTCCCAAACTGTCAGGAGGCTTCACCCTATACAAATGCAAAGCCACATTTGGTTATTGATAGTATAGACAATAAAGAATTAATGACAACATTGATTAGAGTAACTTGTGATGAACTGCCTAATCCAAGGCCTAGAAAGAAGAAATAAGAGTCTTATTGTGAATTTTTACAATAGTAAGTGAATGTAATTTATTAACATTCAATTCATGTTTAAGGACTATAATGGACATGGTGATAAAAAATGGAAAGAATTGAGAAAAGAATTGTTGTTTTGTATCGATTACGTAAAGAACGTATCAATGAACTGTTAAAAGAGTATCATTTGTCTTATGAAGATTATGAGATAGTTTTAGCATTGCATTATGCTGAAGGTCTATCAATTGAAGACATAAAAAAAGAGACAAAAATTGATGAAAGATTAATAGAGAGTATTATTGATCATCTACAGAAAAAAAATTATCTTTATATAGAAAATAATCGTATTTATCTCACAGAAGCAACAAAAAAATTATATCCTCAATTAAAAAGAGTTGTCAAAAAAGGCAATGAAGAAATGATCCGTCAAATGAGTACAGATGAATACCATGAAATTATTGAAACATTAGATAAGATTATAGAAGTTTATGAGTAAAGTAGAAATACTTTACTTTTTATTTATGAAAATGAATACTAAATAAAATCATGATGAATATATTGAGAATAAGTGAGGTGGTATATCATGCATATAGATAAGAAGATATTTTTTATTTGTGTTTTTTTCTTTTTTTATTTAATTATTTTTTTGTTAAAATATCAAAAGAAACAAATATGCCATCACAATCAATATGACATGTTAGAACAATTTGATGATGTTATTATTGCTGAATATGATATATTGCAAGATAAACTCACCTTTTTGCCACAATCACAAAGAATGTTATTACTTGATCAATTAAGTTATTGTCATTTTTCTCAAAATTATAAAGAGACAAATATTGTGCTCCCCGATGATTGGAGGGTAATTGAAAATTTATTTGTCAATTTATCTGATGAGGAAGTTTATAAATGTGAAGTGAGAATGCAATTTCATGATGGTGTTTACAAGTGGTGTATGTTAGATATGCTTGTTAAACAACGTTATCATCAACCATATAAAATTATTTGTAAAATTACAGATATATCACAGCATAAAGCAAAATTAGAATCATTGGAAGCAAAGGCTATCAGAGATGCAATGACAGGACTATATCAAAAAAATACCTTCCAAGAAAAAGTATCAAAATTAATAGAATACAATGTAAAGGGTTGTTTTTTAATATTAGATTTAGATAATTTTAAAGAAATTAATGACACTTATGGACACGATGTTGGTGATCAGTGTCTTGTTGAGTTTGGTAGAATTTTAAAATCATGTTTTAGAAAAGAGGATATTATTAGCCGTTATGGTGGTGATGAGTTCGAAGTTTTTATGATGAATATTATCGATGCAGGTATTGTAGAAAAGAAAGCCTGTCAGATTATGCAAGCATTACAGTTATCAAAAGTTTTTGAAGATTTAAATATTACACTCACATGTAGCATTGGTGCTTTCATAGTTGATAGGTATACACCTTATTTAGAAGCTTTTGAAAGAGCGGATCTAGCACTATATTGTTCGAAATATCAAGGGAAGAATCAATGCAGAATAGATTGTTCTCCAAATAAAAAGCTATATCAATAATTGATTTAGCATACGACTTTATACAATGACTTGATTTGACATCCAAATGGCTTTACTGAATTTTCAATATAATTATCCATTGTTGAAGAGATAAGATAGTTGTCTTGATTATCTGCTTCTTTTTTATGTTTTTATACTATTTAATAAATAATTAAAGTCTAATAAAATAGATTCATAAATATCTTGTAACGAAACAGCAACCATTAAAGTTTCCTGAATTTGATTATGCTCTAAAAATTCTTGCATAAAAGCCAATGGTGATCCATCAATTATAAGTATGTTTTCAGCAATAGTTTGATTCATAGAGTTATAATATTCTTCTCATTTTGCATGAACATTAAAGAAATCTTTTCTTTTCACATACCAATGATAATTTTGTGATTTGTGATATTTAACAGCAAAGTCTGTTAATATTTAATTTAATTGTTTTCTATATTAGTTCTCCTTTGTTAGCTTTTACTCACTACATGTGGTATAATTTATACTCATTATATTAGCAAATTATTTGCTTAAAACTACTCAAAGATATGAATATTCTTTTCTTTTGTAATCAATTCATTTATACTTGATGAAGAGGTGAAAATATGGAACAAAAAATTGTGTTTTTAGATGTAGATGGAACTCTAACATTACCTAATGGTGAAGTGAGTGACAATGTCAAAAAATCTATTCAACAGGTACGCCAAAATGGTCATTATGTTTTTTTGTGCACAGGCAGAAATAAGGCAGGAGTTCAATCCTTAATGCCTATCGGCTTTGATGGTATTATCTGTAGTGCAGGTGGTTATATTGAGTATAATGGTAAGAAAATATATGAATCATGTTTGAAGGAAGAGGATGTTAAGGAAGCTAGAGAGGTCTTTGATAGAAATGGGATTATGTATAATTTAGAGACAACTCATATGACTTTTCAAAATGATGATATGAATGAAGCTTTTATCAAAATACATTTGAAAGATGATGATATGAATTCAGAGTTAACAAGACTATTGAACGAACAAAAAGATCGTTTTAATATTCATTCAATAGAAGAATATGAGGCGCATCCATTACCAGTTCAAAAGTTATGTTTTATGACATATAGTGAAGAAAGTTTGAAAGAACCAAGAACAATCTTATCTAAAAAGTATAATTTCATTGTTCATGAGTTTTTATCAACGCATATCATCAATGGTGAAATTATTATTAAAGGAACAAATAAAGGAAATGCAGTACGCTTTGTTGTTGAACATCTTGGCTTGTCAATGAAAAATACGATTTGCTTTGGTGACAGTATGAATGACTTAGAAATGATTGAGGTATGTGAACATAGTGTTGTTATGGGAAATGGTTCAGAAGTCTTAAAATCATTTGCAACAACAGTTTGTGAAAGTGTTCATGATGATGGTGTTTATCATGAAATGAAAAGATTAGGTTTATGTTCGTAAATATAAAAAAGAGTCTTTCGTTTAGAGAGACTCTTTGTATATATCAAATGAGCTTGCTATTAAGAGATAAAGAAAACCAGTTTGAACAAAGAAAATTGTATAGTCTAACATACCATGAACAAAAATCATAACTGTAAATGAGATAATTAATGCAACTAATGTCTTATCAATCTGTGTTTTCCATAATCGATATAAACGCTTAATATTTTCTATAATAAATGGCAGAATTGTGAGAATTCCAATAATTCCAAAACAAAGCAAAGGATCTAAATAGATACTATGGGCATGTTCAGTAGGATGACCATTATAAGCTTTGTATATATGCCAGTAAGTCATAGGCCCTTCACCAAAGAGAGGATGAGTTTTTATATTTGCTATAGCAACATCCCATATTCCCTGTCTTGTTCCAAAATAAGCAATAATGTTATCAACTCTAGGGAACTTTGAAGGGTTAAATACAAAATATACACAAGCTAAAATGACACCAGCCATTATAGCTAAACAAGCTTTATATTGTTTATCAATAATTAATATCACAAGAACACCAGCTGCAAGTGCAGGCCAAGCTGTACGACAGGCCGTTAAAAGTAACATAAATAAATTAATAGCAATGACTGCTAAATAATAACAAAACTTTTTATAGTTAACTTTAATATCTTTGATTTTTAATATTTTATAGAAAGTAATACAAACAAAAAATTCTATCATCATAGCATAATAGTTTGCATTAAAGAAAACAGAATTGATACGGTCTTGAGGTCGATTAAAAATAATAATTTCTAATTGATCTATATCAAACTTATTCAGGATTCCAATATACTCTATTAAACCATAAAGTGCTGCAAAAACACTTAAGACAATAATACAATTCATAATGAATTCAAATAATTCACCTGTAATATGCTGTCGGTAGTATAAAACAAAAGATAAAATAGCAAGGATTCCAAGACTGCAACCAGCCCCATAATAGTTTTGATAAAACAGCGATACAACAAAACTCAACCCACAAAAGTAAAGAATATATTGACTCTTTGCTGTTTTTCTATATGCGTCTTGTATTTCCCCTTTTAATAAAAGACGTATTGTTAAAAAGATGAGAACTGTTGCACACATATAAAAAGGTAAGAACATCGATAAAATCGCAACAATGATATATCTTTGATTATGTGTAAAATGTTCTTTTAAATAATCAATTCCAAAAATAAGCCACACCTCCCAAAACGCAACTCTATTTTACAACAAATAAGAAATTATGTATACTATAAAAAGCAAACATAACAAAAATGTAAGAAATGGAAAGAGGAAAAACATGTACAAATACCTATATATTTACAATTATTCACCCCATGAGCAACAATTATGTGAGATGGAATTTAGACGTCTGTTTAAAGAAAATATGACGTCTAAATATTATTTATCAAATACTTATTTTGATTATACAAGAAGTGTTTTTATCAAGGGGAGATTGAATATTATGTATTCATCTGATAACTTTGATAAAATTGTTGAATTCATTGAGGAAAGCCAAATGTGTTATTATGAATTCAAAGTTATTTATTTAAAGAATGATATAACACATGTTGATTATCAGGAATCTTTAGAAAAATGTAGACAGATTGCTCACCCTATTGATGGTTCAGTGAATATGCAAGAACCTAAGGTTATTTTTGCAATTACAAAATTACACAATCAATGGTATTTTGGGACATATGATGATGAACTTGTTTGGTCACATTGTTATGAAAAACCTCATTCTTATTCACATTCTTTAAATATTAGAGATGCAAGGACATTAGTTAATATTGCTGTTGGGCAAGAAACATCATTAAAACTGATAGATCCATGTTGTGGAGTTGGTACAGTTGTTTTAGAAGCTTTGAGTATGGGCATTGATATTGAGGGATATGATATTAATCGTGAAGTTTCTTATCAGGCAAGATGCAATTTGGAGCATTTTGGATATGATCCATCTGTTATTCAAAGAAAAGATATGAGAATAATTGAGAAACAATATGATGTTGTGATTATGGATATTCCTTATGGTGTTTATAGTCCTTTTTCATATGAACAACAATTAGATTTACTAAAAGGAGCATTTTCATTAGCACCATCACTTCTTTTGGTTTCTCATATACCAATGAATAAAGAATTAGAGACATTGGGCTATGAAATCTTAGATTGTGCAACAATTATAAAAGGAAGTTTTCAAAGATATATGACACTTTGTTGGAAAAAATAACAGATTTCGTTATAATGAAGATGAGGTGAGGGGAAATGAAACATATCTTTATGATGAAATATACAAAAAAACATCATGACTTTGAAAAAAGTATTCATGATATTATGAAGGACTATGACTATGAAATCGTTTATCGTAACTGTTTAGCAGATAGTCAAAAGTACATAAAAGAGTTTCCATGTCTAGCCCGCTTTTATATTGTTGGAGGAGATGGAACAGTTCATGGTTTTATCCAAGATTTAGTGGATAGTCAACATGAAGTTGTTGTGATTCCTCTAGGGACAGGGAATGATTTCTGTAGAACATTAACCACACAAAAGAATCCACAAGAACTGCTTAAAGAATCTTTAAAGTATAGTGCTCAAAAAATTGATGTTATTCAATTGAATGATTCTTACTTTATTAATGCTGCTTGCTTTGGACTTGATAGTGTGATCGCAAATCATGTTCATGATACACCACATATACCTTTTATCCCTGATTCAAAAAGTTATATTATCTCTATACTACAAAATACATTAAAATATGGCAATCATTCTGTGACTATATTTAGTGATAATCATTTGATTTATCAAGGAGAAATGATTCTTTGCACAGTTAATAATGCACAGTATTATGGTGGTGGGTTTCAAATTATACCTCACGCTGATATTCAAGATGGATATATGGATATTTGTGTTGTGGATAAGGTTCCTAAATGGAAAATTCCATATATGGTTGAAAGGTTAGTGAGACGTAAATTAGCTGGTCGTAAAGATGTTCATTATTTTCGTGTTAAGAATGCTAATGTTATATGTTCATATAACTGTAATGTTGATGGTGAAGAAGTCAGTTATGGACATTATCATTTTCTTATAAAACCAAGATCTTTAAATGTTGTGACATTTCAATAATAAAAACCAAGCCTAAGCTTGGTTTTCATATTCTTCTGAGAAGAAAACTTGGTGCCATAATGAGAAACAATAAACAGTCCAAATCTTCTTATAATAATCATGTTTTTGATTTTTGTGATCTTCTAACATAGAAATCAGTTTTTGATCATCAAAAAGTTCTTTAATAATTGGTGTTTGTAAACCATTAAAAACTTTTTGATAAAGATCTTCTTCTCTCATCCATTCTCTTAAAGGAACTGGGAAACCAAGTTTCTTTTTCTTATATGCTTCATTAGGAATAACTTTTTTAGCAGCTTGTCTTAATAAGACTTTTGTATTTTCCTTTGTAACCTTCTGATTATCTTTTAATTGACTTGCAACATGAAAGACTTCTTTATCTGTAAAAGGAACACGACTTTCAATGGAATGAGCCATTGTCATTTTATCACCTTTTTGTAAGATATCTTTAATAAACCATGTTTGCAAATCAACATTTTGTCTCTTTTGAATATTGGTTGCTTTTCCTAAGTTCTTGAATAAAGGAGCAACAATATCATCATGAGTATGTAGATGAGAAGTATCTCTTAATAAGTGTTTGCAATCCTGCTCAGAAAAAACAGGGTTGACACCAACATAATAATCTTCAATACGTTCACCATTTCTGATTAAGAAAGGGACACCTTTGATTGTTGGCAAATGTTTACAAATACGTGAAATGAAATGTCTAATAAAGAATGGAATCTTTCCATAAATACCACTATCAATATCACCACGATATGTATTATATCCACCAAAGAATTCATCTGCACCTTCTCCTGATAAGACAACCTTAACATCCTGGCTCGCAAGTTCACTTACAAAATAAAGCGCAACAGCAGCTGGATCAGCAGTTGGTTCATCCAGATGATACATCATCTTAGGTAAAATATTTAAATATTCTTCTTTATTAATAATTTTGCTTTTATTTTCAATACCTAATTGTTGTGCTAGATCTTGAGCATAACTAATCTCGTTATATCTTTCATCATTATATCCAACTGTGTATGTATGTTGAGGTCTTGCTAATGAAACAAGATATGATGAATCTATTCCACTACTAAGAAATGATCCTACTTCAACATCAGCAATTAAATGATGTTTTACTGAATCTTTCATAATCTGATCAATTGCCTGAATCATTTCTTGATCACTCTTATATTGATCTTTGAATTGTATAGAATAATAACGCTTTATTTCAACTTGTTTATCTTTATAAACTAAGTAATGACCTGGCAATAATTGTTTCACATTCTTAAAGAATGTTTGTTCACCAGCCACAAAGTTCATCTTTAGATAAATATCTAAAACATCTCTATTTAATTCTTTTTTAAAATCAGGATGATCTAAGAATCCCTTGATTTCACTGGCAAAAAGAAAATGTTCTTGATCAAAATAATAATAAAAAGGTTTAATACCAAAATGATCTCTTGCACAAAATAATTCATGAGTTGTTGTATCATATAAAGCAAAAGAGAACATTCCTCTTAAATGATTAACAATTTCATAATGATATTCTTCATAACCATGTAAAAGAACCTCAGTATCACTATTTGTTTTAAAGTGATGCCCTTTATTTTCTAGTTCTTTTTTTAGTTCTAAATAATTATATATTTCCCCATTAAAAACGACTACCAAATGTTCAGTCGCCATAGGTTGTGTTCCACCAGCTAAATCAATAATAGATAAACGACGATGACCTAAAGCAACATATTCATCAACAAATTGACCTTCGCCATCAGGTCCTCTATGTGCAATACGATCCATCATTTGTTTTAAAATTTCTGCTCCGTTTTCCTTCACAGGTGCAAATCCAACGATTCCACACATATATATCACATCCTTTGCTAAAGCATTATAACATTATTTTTTCTATTGGTGTTAATAAAATCGTAAAATAAATGAAAAAGAGTAGTCTTCTACCCTTTATCTAAATCCACATACATTTCTACATAGCCGCATGTCTTACAGAGTGATACTTTTAAAGGATATTCTATCTTTTTTAGATCTTCATTTTTTTGAACAACAACATAGTCACTAATAGGTTGTGCAGAATCCTTTAAATAACACTCTTCAGTCATTTCTTTATGACATCTTGGACATTTTCTCATCGCTAATCACCTCTATCTATTATTATACAGAAAAATATGTTCTAAAACAAATATCAATAACATATAATATAAATATTATTGTTGTGAGTTGATTTGTGATATTGTAAAATAAAAAGCATAAAACACTAATTTGGAGTTGAAGTTATGAAATTCATGATGATATATTTGATTATGATTAATATTCTTGCTTTCTTGATGATGAAACTGGATAAATATAAAGCAAGGAAACACGCATGGCGAGTTCCAGAGAAATCATTTTTTCTCTTAAGTATCATTGGGGGAAGTCTTGGGACATGGATAGGTATGTATATATGTCATCATAAAACAAGACAATGGTATTTTGTTGTTGGGATACCAATTATATTATTGCTTCAAATTTTATTGATTTTAAAAGTAAAAGGTGGTAGTCTTTAAGTAGTTATATGACTGACGGAAGTGGAATTGACCACAGGAAATATAATGCGAAGAGCCGACCGTCTGGGCAAAGAGTCCAGAGGTGTGGCTCTTTTCAATTTCATATGTTCAGGAGGAAAATAAAATGAGAGAATTAGAATTAAAGTATGGATGTAATCCCAATCAAAAACCAGCAAAGATTTATAACAAAAATGGTGAATTACCTATTCAAGTGTTAAATGGAAAAGCAGGATATATCAATTTACTAGATGCTTTTAATAGTTGGCAATTGGTTAAAGAGTTAAAAGAAGCAACTGGGTTGCCAAGTGCTGCAAGCTTTAAACATGTTTCACCAGCAGGAGCTGCTGTGTATGTTCCATTAGATGAAACATTAAAACAAATTTATTTTACTGATGGATTGGATTTGTCGCCAATTGCCACAGCATATGTACGAGCTCGAGGAAGTGATCGTATGTCTAGTTATGGTGATTTTGCAGCATTAAGTGATGAATGCGATGAGTCATGTGCTAGATATCTTTCTAGAGAAGTGAGTGACGGGGTTATTGCACCTTCATATACACCTGAAGCATTAGCTATCTTGAGTAAAAAGAAAAAGGGAAATTATCTGGTTATCCAAATAGATACTGATTATATCCCAGCAGATATTGAAACAAAAGATGTATATGGCATCACATTTGAACAAGGAAGAAATCATGTTCAAATAACTGAAGATTTATTTAATGATAGACCGACTCAAAACAAGGAATTATCTCAAGGTGCTATACGTGACTTACTGATTTCTATGATTACATTAAAATATACTCAATCGAATTCAGTATGTTATGTCAAAGATGGACAAGCTATTGGGATTGGAGCAGGACAGCAATCACGTATTCATTGTACAAGATTAGCAGGTAATAAGGCAGACAATTGGTATTTGCGCCAACATAAAAAGGTTTTAAGTCTGCCATTTCAAGAGAAAATTCGTAGAGCGGATCGTGACAACACCATCAATGTCTATATTTCAGATGATTATGAAGATGTATTGGCAGATGGAATTTGGCAAGAATTCTTTACCTGTCAGCCTGAACCATTGACAAAGGAAGAAAAGAAAATATGGTTAGCAACCTTAAAAGATGTTGCACTTGGATCAGATGCATTTTTCCCATTTGGAGACAATATTGAACGTGCTCATAAGAGTGGGGTCACATATGTTGCTCAAGCTGGTGGTAGTATCAGAGACGACCATGTCATTGCAACTTGTGATAAGTATAATATTGTTATGGCATTTACACATTTACGTTTATTTCATCATTAATTATATAAAGAGGATAACAGTTATATGTTATCTTTTCTTTAGCTTTCATAGTAGGAGAGAACTCAAAAAACAAATCACATGAAAAAACCTTTAATTTCCATTTTTTTAGACAAAATATGTGTTATAATGTTAAAAGGAGCGTGATAAGATGATAAAACTCGAAAATGTTACAAAAGTTTATAAAACCGGCGTAAGAGCTGTCAACAATATGAATGTTAATATTGGTCCAGGAGAATTTGTTTATGTCATTGGACCTACTGGTGCAGGAAAATCTACTTTTATTAAGTTATTATATAGAGAGGAAAAAGCTTCATCTGGTAAAGTTATTGTCGCAGGAGAAGATGTCTCTAAAATTAAAAATCGCAAGGTTCCTTATTTCAGAAGAAATATTGGAATTGTATTTCAAAACTTTAGACTTCTGCCTAAGAAAACAGTTTTTGAAAACATTGCCTTTACATTAGAAGTTACAGATACTCCTAGAGTGGAAATTAGAAAAAAGGTGAGAAGAACATTAGAACTTGTTGGACTAGAAGATAAAGCTAATGCTTTTCCTCATGAATTATCAGGTGGTCAGCAGCAGCGTGTAGCGATTGCAAGAGCAATTGTTAATAATCCAAAAGTTTTAATCGCTGATGAACCAACTGGTAACTTAGATCCAGATACATCTATTGAAATCATTGAATTATTAGAACGAATCAATGAAGTCAATCATACGACAATTTTAGTTGTTACACATGATAAAGAAATTGTTCAAAAATATAAAAAGAGAACAATCTTAATTGAAGATGGATGTATTAAGACAGATACAAGTACAGGAGGTTATGCAAATGGAATTCATTAGTTGTGTAAAAAACTTCCCCAAACATTGTAAAACAGCATTTCAAAATATTTGGCGTAATGGTGTCATGTCTGTATCTTCTGTTTTTGCTGTAACAATTACTTTGGTCTTGATTGCAGTTATTGGTATTATTGCAATTAATATTCAAGATATGACATTAAGTATTGAAGAAAGCCTTACAGTATATGTGAAAATTGATCGTGAATTAAAAGATGAAGATGCTAAAAAAATACAACCAGCAATTGAAAAAATTGCAGGTGTTAAGAAAGTAACATTCTCATCTAAAGATAATGAATTAAATAAAATGATGGAACAACAAAACGATAATGGAAAAGAGTTGTTTGAAACATATCGTAAAAATAATCCATTAGGGGCGGCCTATGTTGTTGAAGTCACAGATGCTAAACAAATTGATACTGTAGCTGATCAAATCAGAACTCTTAATAATGTCAATGAAGTTAACTCTGGTGGTGAATCAACATCATCATTAGTTAATAGTTTAGAAGCTGTTAGAAATGGTGGGGCAATCTTTGTTGTTGGATTAACTGTTATAGCTCTCTTTATGATTGCAAATACAATCAAAATTACAATTACATCTCGACAAACTGAAATTAGTATTATGCGTATGGTAGGAGCAAGTAACTGGTATATTCGTTTACCATACATGTTAGAAGGAATCTTTATTGGAATTTTAGGATCAATTATTCCAGTTCTGGTTATGTATTTTGGATATACAATGGTTTATAATGGAGCTGTTGGATTGTTACCTTCAATGTTAGCTTTGCGTGAACCTTTCCCATTTATTTGGCAATGTTCAGGTTTATTAGTTGCTCTTGGAAGTGGTGTTGGTTTAATTGGAAGTTTTGTTTCAGTTAGAAAATTCTTAAAATTTTAGATAAGTTTTAGATGAGTTATTTTAATGCTCATCTTTTTTTTACAATGAATTTCAAATTGTGACTTTCATGTGACTGTTTCTCCATATAATGGAAATAGAGTAGGGAGATGAACATTAATGAAAGTTATCAAGAAAGTATTTACATTCCTATTCATAGGAATAATTATTTTAGGAGAGTTTACTGATATAAAGGCTTATCAGATTGAACCTGTAACTTATCATATAAAGATGTATGGAACAATCTATAATGCGAAAGGTAAAGTTGTTGAAAAAAATGCTATGTTTGAAAGAAGTTATACTTTTAGTGAAAGTGTAAATTCGTATTTATATGGTGGTCAAAAGGATGATCCTACACGTTTTGACTTAGGTAAAAAACAAACAATTATTCTAAATTATGTTGAAGTAAATGGCAGATAAACAGAAGTGAAAATACATCCTGATAATCCATTACGTGCAAATCTAATTTATGATGATCTCTATTTTGATTATAATTCAAGTAATGCTTTGGCACCTGAAAATCTTTTTACAATTAGTTTGTTTAGGAAAATCCCAATTGTTGTGACTGCAAAGAGTATGACAGTCACATATGATGGTACTGAAAAAAAATTATCTGGTTTTGACATAACTGCTGGGAGTCTAAAAACTGGTCATAATGTTGTTGTACAACATGAATCGATTTTAGCAACTGAGTCTGGTAAATATATCTTGAATCTTGAAGAAGCAAAAGTTTATGATAAAACTGGAAATGATGTGAGTTATTTTTACAGTCTTTATTTGGAATCAGGATCATTAACTATTCATCCAGCACCTATGACAATAACAATAGATGATGTAGAAAAAAACATAGGAACAGATGATCCAGATTTCACAGCAACGGTTGAAGGAGAGATTGAGGGGCAACCTTTAAATTACACATTAACAAGAGAATCTGGTGAAGAATTAGGTGAATATCCCATTACTGCTCATTATGTTGAAAATAAAAATTACATAGTTAATATAGTAGAAGGAAAATTATCTATTATAGAAGCGATTGTTAATCAACCTGATGATGAGGAACCACCCTTATCTAATAATGAAGAGCCAGCAACTCCCGAAATCACTGGACCTATTGAAGTACCTGAAGCAGGAATTTCAGCAAACCTATCTCCAAATATAGAAGATTCTACAAGAGTGCCAGCCAATATAGTAACTCCTGTAGTTAATACGCCAGTACAAAATAATAACCAACAACAAGAAGAGAATAATGAAACAGAAGTTATCACGGTTAATGATAACAAGACACCTTTAGCAGGTATTGAAAATTCTTGGGCATTGATTAATTTGATTGCTGCAATGACAACTGTAATCTTAGGAATTGTTATTATTTTCTTGAAGAAAAATATGGAATCAAATCAAGAAGAAGGTCTAACATATCAAAAGCGTTATATATGGATGAAGTTATTAGGAATTGCTATTGCAATCATATCTGTTGTGATTTTTATACTTACAGAAGATATAGCTTTACCAATGGTTATGTTAGATAAATATACTGTTGTTATGGTTGTTATAGCAATCATTCAGTTTGTTGTTTTCTTTACGCATACAATTGTTAAGAAAAAAGTGAATAAACAAATCTCACAAGCATAGATAGACTGTCAGTTTGGCAGTCTTTTTATTGGATATATGTTTACATATTGTCATTATATTTAAAAATGATTTTACTTGAAATTTATTGAGAGATATACTGTATATAGTAGAAATGGAGGTTTTTTGATGAAAAAATTAATTCTTATAGGTGGAACAATGGGGGTTGGTAAAACAGCTACATCTTCATTGCTTAAACAAAAATTGAATCAAAGTGTCTTTTTAGATGGTGATTGGTGTTGGGATATGCATCCATTTGTTGTTAATAGAGAAACTAAAGCTATGGTTATGAATAATATTGTTTATCAATTAAATCAATTTATAAGTTGTAGTGAAATAGAAAATATTATATTCTGTTGGGTTATGCATGAACAATCAATTATTGATGAAATTCTTTCAAGAGTTGATATTAACCATTGTCATGTTTATACGTTTTCACTTATTTGTTCAGATGATACTTTAAAAGCACATCTTCAGACAGATATAGATGCAGGCATTCGTAGTCAGGATATAATAGAAAGAAGTTTAGAAAGGATGAAACTTTATAAACAACTGAATACAATTAAAATTGATATTTCTCATTCTACAATTGATGAGACTGCTGAAAAGATTTATAAAATTCTAAATGCAAAGTAAATAACTAATATTCCCTTTATTACTGTAATAACTGAGATTATAGGAATTTCATTCAAATAATAGGTCTTCATAATTTTCTTAGTAAGCAGATAATAATAAATATAATGAAGATAGAGCACATTAAGATAATGGTTTGACTTCAACATCTATTTTCCTTATAATAAGGGATATATAAAGGCAGGGAATAAACATGTTTACAAAAAAAGAGATTTTTAGTATTCCAAATATATTGTGTTATTTTAGAATTGGACTAGTTCCTATTTTTCTATATACATATTTTACAGCAGAAGGTAGTGAAGGTCATATGATATCAGCTGGAATACTTATTTTATCAAGTTTAAGTGATTTCTTTGATGGCTTTATAGCAAGAAAATATGATATGATTACTGAACTTGGAAAACTGATTGATCCTGTTGCCGATAAACTTACTCAATTTGTTGTTGCATGTACATTGATGTATACCTATCCTGCATATTCATGGCTTGTTGCTATTATTGTATTGAAGGATGGTATGTTGCTTTTTGTTGGTTGGTTTATTTATCGAAAAAAGGGAAAACATCTCGCTCAAGCTGAAATGCCAGGTAAAATTGCTACAGCAGTCTTCTTTGTCGTATCTATTCTATTAATTGCTTTCTATATTCCAGGAACAATGATTTCAACTGTTATGATTTATTCTACAGTTGTATTAATGATTATTGCTATGATTTATTATAGTCAGGGACTCTATCGTTTATATAAAGAAAATTAAGCAAGTTAAGACTTGCTTTTTTATTTCATATAAAATCTAAGAAAATAGATGATAAACATATATTTCTTTTTTTATTTCTTGTATAATGAATAGAGGTGATATTATGAGTAAACGTGATTTAAAACAATTATGTTATTTAGAAGCATTAGAAGATAATGTTGTTTCTGTTGAGATGATTTTGAATCGACTCAATCAGATTGAAAGTAAAAAGGGCGTTTTTGATGCTTATATTTTACAACATGATCGCTCAAGGACAATTCTAGATTTAGAGCTTTCTCTAGCAACACTCTGTGTTTTACTAAGGAAAATGGCTGAGAATCTTTTTATCGTGACTCCTGATGAACTTCGAAAAGATATGAATAGTATCATTCATTCAAATCGTTTTGAATATAATCGTTTGGAAGTTATTGTTTATTCTCAAAAAGGAAAAGAACATGTTGATTTAAATGCATTGTTAGCATTTTGTCATCATATTCTTTCAAGTGACAAACTTCGTAATTTATAAAGGTTATAATCTTCCTGGGTGATGTATATGAATCTAAGGAAAAATATTGGAATTATTATGATGATGTTGGGTGTTTTATTAACAATTAATCAAAGTGGGCAAGAAAATGAATTTTTAAAACAAGTCGAACTTGTGATTAAAAGTTATTGGCCACTCATTTTAAGTTTTATAGGGATTTATATGATTTCTACACCACGAAAAAGACGATAGCAACTTCAAAGTGCGCTATTGACTGAGTATAGTTGGTAGTATGCAACCAGTTGTACAGTTATGATAATACTGTCAAGATGACTGGAGGAGGAAATAATATTATGGCTTTTTCAAAACAACTTATTCATTTAAGAAATATACGGGGAATGTCGCAAGAAGAACTAGCTGCATTGATGGATGTAACAAGACAATCAGTATCTAAATGGGAAACAAATCAAACCTATCCTGATAGTGAGAAATTGATAAGATTAAGTGAAATCTTTGAAGTGAGTACTGATTATCTTTTAAAGGGAACAGAGACTGAAATAACAGATGGTCAATATAATTCTCAGGCAGGTGTTCAAATGTCAGCAGAAGTCAATGATATTTTAGATCATGTTTATCATATGAGTCGAATAAAAAGAATGATGATTGGTTTAAGTTTATTAGCTGTCATTATTTTCTTATGTATATCGTGTTTTTTAGTATGGAAGTAGGGATGTTCATGAGAGCATCTTTTTAAAATATCAGAATATTATGAAATGTTTTGTAAGATTATCAGATGAAAATCTTGAAATGAATGAATATGTGAAAAAATTAATCTTATAACTTTATTTTTAGGTTATAATTTTGTATAATGAGCGCATATGGAGGTATAGATAATGAAAAAGAGACCTGTGGTTTTATGTATTTTAGATGGTTATGGATTGACTGATCGTATTGATGGGAATGCTGTGAAATTAGCAAATACACCAAATTTAGATGATTTGATGGCAATGTATCCAACAACGACAATCAAAGCTTGTGGTAATGCAGTTGGGTTACCAGAAGGTCAAATGGGTAATAGTGAAGTGGGGCATTTAAATATTGGTGCTGGTAGAATTGTTTATCAATCATTAACTTTAATTAATAAAGCAGTTGAAGATGGAACATTCTATAAAAATGAAAAATTCTTAAAAGCAATTCAACATGCAAAAGACAATAACTCAAAATTACACATTTGGGGATTGTTATCAAATGGTGGGGTTCATTCATCAAATGAACATATCTATGCATTGTTAAAACTTGCTAAAGATCAAGGGTTAGAAAAAGTTTATGTTCATGCATTCTTAGATGGTAGAGATGTTGCACCAGATAGTGGTGCTGATTTTGTTCAAGAATTACAAGATAAAATTGATGAAATTGGTGTTGGAACAATTGCCAGTGTTTCTGGTAGATATTACGCAATGGATAGAGATAAGAGAATGGATCGTGTTGAACTTGCATATAATGCATTGGTTGCTAAAAGTGGTGAAACATATAGCAATCCAGTTCAATATGTTAAAGATTCTTATGCAAAAGATACATTTGATGAGTTTGTTTTGCCAGGATATAATCCTGCTGTTGATGGAGGAGTGAGTGATAATGATTCAATCATTTTTGCTAACTTCAGACCAGATAGAGCAATTCAAATGTCAAATGTCTTTACTGCAGATGTTTATGAAGACTTTAAACCTGCTGATAAGCCTAAAAATCTTGAATTTGTATGTATGATGAAATATGCAGATACTGTTCATGGTGAAGTTGCTTTTGCGTTACCGGATTTAACAAATACTTTAGGTGATTATTTATCATCTCAAGGTATGAAGCAATTAAGAATTGCAGAGACAGAAAAATATGCTCATGTTACATTCTTCTTTGATGGTGGTATTGATAAAGAAATCGAAGGAGCAACTCGTGTTTTAATTAATTCACCAAAGGTTGCAACTTATGATTTACAGCCAGAAATGAGTGCATATGAAGTGAAAGATGCATTAATTGCAGAATTAGATAAAGATATTCATGATGTTGTAATTGTGAACTTTGCAAACTGTGATATGGTCGGACATACTGGAATTATTCCTGCGGCTATTAAGGCAGTTAGTGTTGTTGATGAATGTGTTGGAGAAGTTTATGAAAAGGTTCTTGAACTTGGTGGGACAATGTTAATTACTGCTGATCATGGAAATAGTGAAAGATTATTGGATGAAGAAGATAATCCATTTACTGCTCATACAACAAATCCAGTACCATTAATTCTTACAAATACACACTTAGAATTAAAAGAAGGTGGAAAACTTGGAGATTTAGCGCCAACAATTCTTCAATTGTTAGGATTGCCAATTCCTGAAGAAATGACAGGTGAAAGCTTACTAGGATAAGAGAAATTCTTATCCTTTTCTTTTATCTTTGTTTATGGTATATTAAACAAAATGGAGTGATTCTATGAAAAAAATAATATGTTTTCTTTTGTCTATTCTTGTTTTATGGGGGTGTTCAAGCACAGATACAGCCTCAAAAATACAAATTCAAGGAATTGAAAATATTAATTATGAAAAGTTAACACAAAATTTAAATTCAAATGTTAAATTTATATTGTATATAGGAAGACCTGACTGTGGAGATTGTCAGGAATTTTATCCAATTTTAGAAGAGTATATTGAAAATCATGAAGGAAGCGGTATCTATTATCTAAATATTAAAGATTTTAGAGATCGTGCTAAAGCGGAGAGTGCAACTAAGGAAGAAAAAGATTTCTATGATAATCTTTACAAGGAATTACATTTTGATTGGACTCCAACCATTCATATTATTTCAAATGGAAAGTTTATAAAAACTTATCAGTATCTAGATGAAGATTATATAGAAATTAAGGATCGAGAGAAACAAAAAGCGAAAAGACAGGAGTTTTTAGATCAATTTCAAGTTTTTATGGATGATTATTTTAAGGAGGATTTATAATGAAAAAGTGCCCAAGATGTGGTCATGAAGTGAATAATAATGAAAAATATTGTCCCCATTGTGGATTAGATTTACAAGAAAGATATCGAGCTATTAAGCCTAAAAACAAGGCGATGACATATTTACTATATGTTATTATCTTCTTTTCATTTATCACGATTCCTCTTTTTTATAGTCGTTTATTGAATGCTATAGATAATGATGTAACACAGTTAAATGAAGAGAAAATTGAATTGCCAAAAATCGAAGATACCCAACCGACGTCTATATTAGCAGTTTATGATACACTTGCTGATTTTCAAAAACAATTTACAAATGTCAACACAATTGTTGATGCAATTTCTCAATATGAAGCATCACTTACTCAACGAGGTGATTATACATTTGATAAGACATATCATCTTGTTATTTTAAATAATTATGATATTTATTATACATTAACCTATACAACACAGATTAATGAAAATTTAAGTGTGACTATCCAACGACAATATGATCGTTCACATACTTATAATACTGAAGAAATCACTTTTAAACATACAGGAGCAACAACATTTAATGAATTGTTCTTGAATGAAGAAGAATTAAAAATCGTCAAAACTTTTACAGGTGAACAAAAAATTACTGATGAATTAATTGCAGATTTTTCAAAGCGTCAAGATGAATTTGATACTAAGAAAAAAACATTAGGTCATTATGGATTAGGTAACTACAATGGTCGTTCTTCATTTGTCGCTCATAGACAGGGTGAAAGTTATTACTCAGAATTGGTTTATAACCATGAAGTAAAAGATTATATTCATTAAACAGATGTTTCATCTGTTTTTTTCTTTTTTTATGTGCTATAATAATCTTGTCTAGACAAGACGGAGGAATCGCGATGAAAGAAAATCAATATCAGTATATAAAAATTAAAGATTATATACAGAAGAATATTCAAAAAGGAGTTTATAAGGATGATAGAATTGAGAGTGAAAATTGTTTGGCTAAGCAATTTCATGTTTCAAGGATGACTGTTAGGCAGGCTTTATTATCTTTGCAACAAGAAGGACTGATTTATACTGTACCTAAAAAAGGTGCGTATGTTCAAAAACAAAAATCCTTAAAGACGTTAGATGGATTACAGAGTTTTAGTGAAGATGTTTCACGTTTAGAAGGAGATATTTCTTCACAAATTATTCTTTGTCAAAAAGAAAAAACGGATGATATGAAATTGCAATCTTTAGGATTGTTAGATAAAAATCAGGAAGTTTGGCATATTGTGAGGGTACGTTATATGGATCGTGAGCCCATTGCTTATGAAGATGGTTATTATCATGGAGGTCTTGTTCCAGATATTTCAGTTCAAGTTTTACAACAGTCTTTATATGCTTATTTTGAAAATGAACTTCAATTAAATATTGCTTATTCACATCAACAGATTGATGCTTGCTTGGCTGAACAATTTGCTCATTACTTGGAAATTTCAAAAGAGCAACCATTGTTGAGAATCTTACAAACAACCTATCTTAAAGATGATGTATGTCTTGAATATGGATATACATATTATCGTGTAGATAAGTATAGCTTTAATCAAATAGCTTATAGAAAGAAGGGAGATTTATGAAAGAAATCGGTATTTCTGTTTATCCTGATTTTGATGATTTAGAAACAATTAAAAAGACATTGGATACTGCAAAAGAATTAGGATACAAAGATATTTTTACATCTATAGAACTTGGTGATTTAGGATTTGAAAATACAACAATTGGAATAAATGATAAATTTCAATTTTTATTTGAATATTGTCATCAGTTAGATTTAGAAATACATGTTGATATCAATGATAGAATGTTAAAACACATAGGTGGGGCACCTGATAATCTTAAACCAGTTTTCGACCTCAAGATAAAAGTATTACGTTTAGATAGTGGTTTTACGCATCAAGAAATAGCTTTGATGACCAAGAATCCTTATGGCATTATCATTGAAGAAAATGCTTCTATGCTACAATTTCCTAAAGAGAGAATAGAAACAATTGTTAGCGAAGGAAATATTCAGCAATATTATGCCTGCCATAACTTTTTTCCACTCAATGAAACAGGATTAAGATATGAAGATGCTTTAGCTTCAGCGAAACTGTTTAAAAGTTATGGGATCAAAGTAGGTATCTTTATTGGTTCATTATATTCTAGTCGTGATTTAAATGATGTGGGAGACTATATTGTCACAATAGAAGATCATAGATATAAACCATCATATATACAAGCTATGGAGTTATTTGTTCATCCAGAATTTGATTTTATTATTTTTGGTGATAGTCATCCACGTTTAGACGAATTACAAAAAGTGAGTCAAGTTGCTCAGTATGATTGTTTAGACTTTCTATCAACTCAATATGATATGAGTAGATTGGACAAAAATGATATCAAAGGATTATATTGTGTGGAAATACCTGTTTGGTTTGATATAGATTTAGATGAAGATATTAAAAAAAGATTGACTCATATGGTTTTCTTACCACGCTCAGATCAACCAGAATTGATGGTGCGTGGAACACAGTCAAGAGATATATGTGCTTGTACTCGTTATAATCCTTTGAAAAGAGAAGCATATTCGTTAGTAATGATAAATGAATTTGCAAATCGTTATAATGGTGAACTTCAAATTCCACTAACTGATTTACCAGCAGTGCGTTACGCAAATGTCATTGGTCAAGTGAAGCCATATGCTAGGAGGTTAGTTGAACTTATACAATATGGACAGGCTTTATTTGTTCTTAAGGAGGATTAATATGCAAGAACAATTCGCTCAAAAAATGATTGAAATTTTAAATTTATTTACAGAAACCCAATCAGAAAATATGAAGACTGTTGCGGACATAATTGTTGATAGAATTAAAGAGGGTGGAAGATTCTTTGTGTTTGGAACGGGTCATTCACATATGGTAGGTGAGGAGTTCTATGCGAGAGCAGGGGGGCTTGCTTGTGTTCAACTTATTGCTCCAATGGAATTGACGTTAGGAGAACACCCATTAAAGTCAACTCAAATTGAAAGAATTGCTGAATATGCACATGTGATTATGATGCAGTACGGATTCAAAGATAAAGATATTATTCTCATTTCGTCTAATTCAGGACGAAATGCTATGCCAGTTGAACTTGCTATGGCATGTCATGAATTGGGGATGTGCACAATTGCCTTTACCAATTTAAAACATTCTCAGGTTGTAACAAGTCGTCATAGTCGTGGTCTTAAACTCTATCAAGTTTGTGATTATGTTATTGATAATTGTGGTGTTGTTGGTGATGCTATGATGGAGGTGAAAGGTGTAAAAGGACAGATGGGGGCAAGTTCTAGTTTGATAGGAATGTTTATGGCTCAAACTTTATCCATGCTTATAGCTCAAAAACTTGCTGAAGTAGGAATTGAACCACCTGTTTTCCTTAGTGCTAATGTTGATGAAGGAGATGCTTGGAATCAAAAAATAATGTCTGAATATTATCATATTTAAGAAAAGCTAGCGTTGCTGGCTTTTCTTATACGGAAATATAATGACAAGTTATTATTTTTAAGTATAATAGTAATAAGTCAATAAGGGGGAAGTTATATGATAAAGATGTTATTTAGTGATATGGATGGGACAATTATAGATTTCAATGAAATGAAACATGAACATGATAAAGAGATGTTAGAAGAATTAAAGAAACAAGGTCATTTGATTGCTTTTAATACAGGTAGAAATTTTCAAGAAGCATATTATTGTATAGATCGTCATCACTTCCCATATGATTATTTAATTTTAAATAATGGTGCTCATATTGTAAATAAAGAGGGAAAAGAACTTTTTAAGAAAATTATTCCTCAGCATGTTGGTAGGAAAATTATAGAATATGCAATGAACTTTACAAACTTATTTGTTTTCTTTTATGATGGAAAAAGGACTTTAGGACATTGTAATGGTCAAACTTATGAACATTCATCAGGTGGAAATAGAGAAATTCATGATGTTTGTTTTCAAGAAGCATATCTTCAAGTAGATGAATTTGATATCATTGCAGTACATCAAGTGGATGAAGGTGATAGAGATATTTTAAAGATTCAAAAGTATATTCAAGATAACTTTAGTCAATATGCAGTTGGAACATTAAATACACATTATTTAGATATTACAGCAAGTGGCTGTAGTAAAGGCACTGGTATTACAGTTCTTAAAGAATTGTTGAACGAAAAGGTTGAGACATATTGTATTGGAGATTCATTTAATGATATTTCAATGTTTGAAGTCTCAGACCACGCATATACGTTTCAGCATGTTTCGTCCACTATTTATCAGCATGCTGATAAAAAAGTGAATTATGTTTATGATGTCATAGATGATATGTTAGGAGGAAAAAGAGAATGAGTTGGCAAGAAAAATTAAGAAATGTAGAACCATATCAGGCTGGAGAACAACCAAAGATCAAGAATTTGATTAAATTAAATACCAACGAAAATCCTTATCATCCAGGTGAAAAAGTGATTTCAGCAATCAGTGATTTTGATGCTGCTATCTTATCATTGTATCCTAATCCTGATGCTGATGATTTAAAACATAGTCTTGCTCAGTATCATGGTCTCAAAGATGAACAAGTCTTTTTAGGAAATGGTTCAGATGAAGTTTTGGCACTTATTTTCTTAACTTGTTTTAATGGTCAGGCTCCTGTTTTATTTCCAGATATCAGTTATTCATTTTATCCTGTATATTGCGAACTTTATGATTTGAATTATGAAATGATTCCATTAAATGAACATTTTGAAATTATCAAAGAAGATTATTATAAAGAAAATTCTGGGATTATTTTTCCTAATCCTAATGCACCTACAGGTCTTTTGGTTTCACTTGATTTTATAGAAGATATCTTAAAGCATAATCAAAACAGTATTGTCGTTGTTGATGAAGCTTATATTGATTTTGGAGGAGAAAGTGCAGTCACACTACTAGAAAAATACCCTCATCTGTTAATTACACAGACTTTTTCTAAATTTAGATCTCTAGCTGGTATTCGCTTAGGTGTTGCTTTAGGAAACCAAGAAATCATTGCAAAGCTATATGATGTTAAAAATTCTTTTAATTCTTATCCAATAGATAGCTTGGCACAAGTGATTGGAAAGGCAAGTATAGACGATAGTTTCTATATTAAGGACAATGCACGAAAAATTATAGAAACAAGAGAATATACAAAAAGAGAACTTAAGAATTTAGGTTTTGAGATGCCAGATTCTTATGCTAATTTTATTTTTATCAAACACCCTCAAAAAGATGCTGAAGAAATATTTAAAAAATTAAGAGAGAATGGCATTCTGGTACGTTATTTTAAAAAACCAAGAATTGACCAATATCTACGTGTTACAATTGGTACTCAAGAACAAATGGAAATATTTATTGAAAATATAAAAAAGATAATAGACTAAAAAAACAATGGGTAACCATTGTTTTTAGAATTCAGTTAATATTTTTTGAATTGCAATAATATCTTGTTCTGTTCCTTCATTTTCAATTTTATATAAATAAGGAACATTATATGCTTCACTAATTTTATTTCCAGATTGTGCAAAAGCTTCACCATAACCTGTATCACCGCTAGCAATAACTCCTTTAATATAAGATACATGATGCTCTAAGAAAGTTTCAACTTCTGCGGGGATATCACCATATCCATCAGTATATGTGAATAATAAGAAATCCTCATCCACTTTTTCATCACCACTCATAATACGAGTTGGATTATTTATATTTAATTTGTTCATCAAGATTTCAACATGACCAGTTCTTGACGCATATACTATTTTCATTTATTTCCTCCTTTTGTTAGTCAGTGCTAACTGTGATATAAAATATCATTTCTCTCTAAAAAAAGCAAGCCATTTGATAAAAAAGCTTACTTCCATAAATAGTCAAAATAGACTTTATTCTCTTTTTCCCAAGATGCTTCATTATGTTGTCCATTTTTTATAATGTTCAAGTGAAAGGAAGCACCCCTTAAGTAAAATTGTTTTTCAATTTCATTTAAATTGTTTTTCATTAATTCAATTCCCTTTTTCCCTCTGACTTCTTTTGTACCAAAACTCATATAGACTCGTGTATCAGAATCAATAAATGCTTCCTGCAACTCGTTTTTCAGCTGGGGCATGCACATTGAAATTGCTGAGGACAGACAAGCAGCTTTTGAAAAATATATATTGTACTTAATAACTGTATAAAGTGCCATGAGTCCACCCATTGAGCTTCCACCAATGCCGGTGCATTCACGAAATGGTATTGTACGGTAGTGTTCATCAATGAAAGGTTTTAATTCTTCAATAACCCAATCCATTAATATTTCTCCTTTACCATTGATATGACCAAAATAGGAATTGTCAAATGTATAAGGAGAAAACTCATTTAATCTTTCCTGTCCTTCATGATTACACTCAATTCCAACAATAATAAAAGGTTTATCATAATCATTTAGAAAGTCTTCAAGTCCCCATGACTTTCCATAAGTCGCATCATGATCTTGAAATAAATTATGTCCATCATACATATACATAACAGGATAATGAACTTGTGTTTCATAATAGTTATCTGGTAATGCAATATGAAGCGTTCGTTCTAATTGAAAAGGTGTTATATAAGTCGTTATCTTTTTAATCATAATATTCCTCATTTCCTTTTTCTTATATGATATACTTATAAAGTATGAAATATCAAGCATAATATTAACGTGTGGAGCATGAGTGTGTTATAATACAAAAAGGAGGTCATTATGAAAAAAGCTTTGGCTATTATATTTGATTTAGATGGAACATTATTAAATACTGATTTATTAATTCAAAAAACATTTGAACATGTTTTTGAAAAATATAAACCTGGATATACTTTAAGTAAGGAAGAGCACTTATCTTTTTTAGGACCTACATTAACAGCAACGTTTGAAAGATATTTTCCTGAAAATATGATTGAAGAACTCATTGAATATTATCGTGAGTATAATCATGCGCATCATGAGGACTATGTAACAATATATCCAACAGTAAAAGAAACTTTAGAAAGCTTGAAAAAGGATAATTATCCTTTAGCTGTTGTCACAACAAAATCAACACATGCAGCTTATCTAGGTTTAGAACTTTTTGATATAACAAAATATTTTGATATTGTTTTGGGTATGGAAGATGTTAAGAATGTAAAACCAGATCCTGAAGGAATTAAAAAGGCAATGGAGACTATGAAGTGTTCAAATGCCATATATGTTGGTGATAATCAAACAGATATTCAGGCAGGAAAAAATGCTGAAATTTATACAGCAGGCGTGAAGTGGTCACCAAAAGGAACAAGTGCTATGGAATCATTGCATCCAGATTTCATGATTGATCGTATGGATGATATATTAAAGTTAATAGAGAGGATTGATTAGAATGGTAGATTTAATTGTTATTGGAGCTGGACCATCTGGCTTGACAGCGGCTTTATATGCAACACGTGCAGGGGCAAGTGTAATTGTTTTAGATGGAGGGGCACCAGGTGGAAAATTAAACCTGACTGCTGAAATTGAAAATTATCCAGGTATGATGAAAAAAGGGCCTGAGTTAGCCTATTCAATGTATGAACAATGCTTGTCATTTGGGGCTAAGTATGAATATGGTGAAGTGACTCATATTGAAGATAAGGGAGAACATAAAATCGTTCATACTGCTGACCAGCAATATGATGGAAAATATGTCTTTATTGCAACTGGAACAAAAGAAAGAAAGATGAATATTCCTGGTGAAGATGAAATGAGTGGACGAGGTGTTTCTTATTGTGCTGTGTGTGATGGTCCATTCTTTAAAAATAAGACAGTATGTGTTGTTGGTGGTGGAAATTCAGCAATTGAAGAAGCTATTTATTTGAGTGATATTGTTAAGCAAGTTCATGTGATTGTGCGTCGTGATGTTTTAAGAGCAGATCAATATCTCATTGATAAATTAAAACAAAAAGAAAATATTGAAATGCATTATTTAAAGAAACCATCCTCAGTTAAATCACAAGATAATAAAGTGAGCGGTCTGGTTATAGAAGATTCAAATACAGGAGAGTTGTCTTTAATTCCTACAGATGGAATATTCCCATTTATAGGATTGGACCCAATTAGTGGTTTTGTAAAAGACTTAGAAATAGTTAATGAACGAGGATATATTGAAGTTGACGAAAATCAGGAAACGAGTGTGAAAGGTATTTTTGCAGGTGGAGATGTTACAGAGAAGAATTTACGTCAAGTGATTACAGCAGCAAATGATGGTGCAATTGCTGGACAATATATTGCATCATTATTAAAGTAGGAAGATGAGAATCTTCCTTTTGTGTTAAATGAAGGAAAGTTTAAAAAAAGGTACACTTATGATAGGAAATTTGATATAGTATTAACAAAGGAGGAAGAGGTATGGATAAAATAGAAGTTGTCATTGTTACAGGGATGTCAGGTGCAGGAAAAACTCAAGCTATGGCTATCTTTGAAAATATGGAGTATCGCTGCATAGATAATTATCCAGTAGCACTGTTAAAAGAATTTGGAGACTTATTGCGTACATCAACAAAGTATTCAAAAGTTGCTATGGCTGTTTCATTGGGAGATGCCATTCTTGCTGTCCGTGTTTTTTCAAATATGGATTGGGTTGATTTAACAGTAATCTTTTTAGATTGTGAAGATGAAGTTTTATTATCACGTTATAAACAAACAAGGCGTTCACATCCATTAATGATTGGAAATGTGGCTTCTTCCTTAACAGAGGCGATTCAGTTTGAACGTGAAATGGCTGATCCTATTAGTAAATTAGCCAATATTATTATCGATACAACATTACTGAAACCAATAAAATTACAAGATAAATTAGAAATCTACTTTCATAAAGGAAATCAAGATACATTCCGTGTTTCATTTGTATCATTTGGATACAAACATGGAGTTCCTAAAGATGCTGACCTTTTATTAGATGTTAGGTTCTTGCCAAACCCTTTCTATATTGAGGAGTTAAGAGCACAAACAGGAAATGATAAAGCTGTTTATGATTATGTTATGGAACAACCAGAAACACAGGAGTTTATAGAGAAAACAATTGTATATTATGATTATCTGTTAAAGAAATATGAAGAAGAAGGAAAAATGCAAATGATTATTGGAATTGGCTGTACTGGTGGACAACACCGCTCTGTAACATTAACCAATTATTTTGCTGATCATTATTCAAAATTCTATCAAGTTTATAAATGGCATCGTGATGCTGATCATTAGAAGGGGGAGTTATTGTGATATCATTTTCTAGAGTTGTAAAAGAAGAAATTGTTTTTAATGATTTTGATTCACATTGTGAAAAAGCAATTTTATGTGCAATGATTAAAATTATTGGTACGCTTTCTTTGAATCAATCTGGATTATCACTCACCTTACGCACGGAAAATGCGAAAATTGCTTCAAAATTGCACAAACTTTTAAAAGATCTCTATCAGCCTCATATTGAGTTTAGAGTGTCACGCAAAATGAAGTTGAAAAAGAATAATGTATACATTTTAATTGTTTCTAAAGCAAGAGAGATATTAGAAGATCTTCATTTGATGGAAGGTATTGGAATACAAAGTCTTCCTAATCTGGAACTTTTAAATACAGATGCACAAAGGCGGGCATATTTAGCTGGTGTTTTTTTAGCCTGTGGAAGTGTAAATAATCCGGATACATCTAATTATCATTTGGAAATGAGTGTGGCTGAAGAGGAATTTGCAGCTTTTCTTGAAGATCTTATGAACCAATATGAACTCAATGCAAAAATAATTAAACGTCGAAATAAATATATTGTCTATTTGAAATCAGCAGAAAAAATAGGTGATTTCTTAAGGGCGATTGGTGCTTCTCAATCTGTTATGGATTTTGAAATGACAAGAATAGATCGTTCGATGGCTAACACTGTTAATCGTTGGAATAATTGTGATATAGCCAATGAAATGAAAGCAATGAGTGCATCTACAGCACAAATTGAAGATATTGCTTATATTATTGATAAAGCAGGAGTAGAAATCTTGGATGATAAGACAAGAAAAGTTGCATTATTAAGATTAGAAAATCCTGAATTAACGCTTAATGAATTAGCTGATGTTTATTTACAGCAAACAGGGCGTACAATTAGTAAGTCTGGATTACATCATCGTTTTGCAAAGATTAAAGAAGAAGCACAAAAAATAAGGCAAATGGAGAATGATTGATATGGAAAATATTAATATAAAGTTTGGAAGAAGAGTAAAAGAATTACGTTTGATTCAAAATATTTCTCAAGAAGAACTTGCATTTCGATGTCAACTTTCTAAGAATTATGTATCAGATGTAGAAAGAGGAACAAGAAATGTCACATTAAAAGTTGTTGAAAAATTTGCACAAGGGTTAAAAGTGCCTGTTCACATTCTTTTTAGATGGCATGATGATATTGATGAATAAGTTCATTTGTTGTTTATATTTGTTGTATAAACTATGAAATGAAAAAAGGAGAATAATTATGGGATATAGTTTTATATATTTATTTTGTGTACTGGTTTTATTGATGTTAGCATTAAGATTCTTTTTACCATTTTTTATATATTTATTTCCAATATTAATTATTTTTTGGATTATAAAAGCTATCTTTAGATCAAGAAAACGTACTCATCAATCAAAAGAAGACCAAGCATATTATGAACAACATTCATCATATCAAAATCAACAAACAACATATCAAAATCATCAATCATCTGATCCAGATATTATTGATGTCGATTATAAAGTTGTAGATGAAGAGGATAATACCCAATAGAGTGTGAATTATGAAGGAGGCAGTATATGATTTGTCCTAGATGTAAAAGTGAAGTTAATGATGATATGAATTTTTGTCCACAGTGTGGTATGAAAATAGAACGATGTCCTCATTGTCATCAGCCAATAGTCAGTGGTGCAAAATTCTGTTCTCATTGTGGAAGCAGTGTTCTTAAGAATTATCAGGAAAGCCATATAGAAGGATATTATCGTCCTTTAAGCGATATTCCATATACAGAAAGTTATCATGAACCAGAAGAAAAAGTTGATTTTCAAGAAATTAAAGTGAATAAAAAGGTTAATAAAAATATTCTTGTGATTGCTGTATCTATTATGGTTGTTTTAACAGCTGTAGCATATGTTTATATTTATCATGGACCTAGTTTAAGTAATCATATAAGTGGTGGACAACAATCAACAGATCAACCTAAAGATTTACCTTTAGAGAAAATGGAGATTGGTGGAATGACATCTTTTGCAACTCATACAGGAAATATTAACCAAGAAGGTCATGTCTATCAAGATGAAGATATAATTTATGTTGTGAATGATCAAGGACACTTGGTGAGTATGGATAATAAACTTGAAAATAGAAAGACAATTATCAATGACGATTGTGATTATATTAATGTTGTAGGTAATACTATCTATTTTACAAATGATGATTCACAATTATGTAGTATTTCAACTGATGGAAAAGATAAGAAGGTTGTTTTGAATAAAGAAATTTATTATTTAATAATAAAAGACGATAAAGCATACTATCAAGCACAAGATGATGATTTAGAAAGAATTTATGTCTATGATTTAAAAACAAATAAAGAAACAAGATTAAATAATCGTAATGCTTATAACTTAAATGTTTTGGAAGATAAAATATATTATACAAGTACAGATGGTATCTATGTTGTTGGGTTAGATGGTAAGGGTGAAGAAAAAGTATTGAATGGAAAATATTATAATCTGATTTATCAGAATCAAAAACTTTATTTTTTATCTAAACAAGCAACAGGAAGTATTTCAGGAGCAAATATTAATGTTTATGATATTGCAACACGAAAGACAGAAGTTTTGATTGAAAACACAGGTGGTCTGATGAATATAACAGATGAGTATATTTTTTATACAAATAGTTCTCAAGTTATGAAATATAATTTGAAAACAAAGGAAAACACAAAGATTTATAGTAGTGGATTATGTGAGAGTATTCAGATTATTGGAGATAAGTTGATTTTAGAAGTTCAAAAAAATAGTTTTGAGAAAGATGAATATCTTATGATTATGGATTTTGATGGGCAAAATACACAAAAATTATTCTCATCACAAAATGGAGATTTCATTTAATGGTCATTGTTTTAATTGCAACGCGTTATCAGACAATATTGAATTGGATTCAAAATATTGCTTATCAAGAAATATCATCAATAGGTATTATGAAACAAAATGGTCCTAAGATTTATTTGTATGTAGATAGTCAATTATCTTTTCAAACTATTATCCGTTTGTTTAAACAGACTATCCAGAAGCAAGGTGGTGCTGCTTATGTTTATGAGTTTTATGGTATTTATAATGGAATGATTGATTATAATGCCTATATGTCTGAAACAGGAAAGCAAACTATGAAATATTATCAAAGCATAAAAAAAGATATTACGGATTTAGAAATATTGAATTATCAGCAAGCACACTCTTTATGAGTGTTGCTTTTTCTTTTTCTTAAGAAAAATATCGCTATGGACGTATTGGCATTCTGTGCTATAATAGTGCATATATTAAATATGAGGGATAATTATGCAGATTAAAGAAATTATAGAAGCGACAAATGGTCAACTTTTAAGTGGCGATATGGAATATGATGTGAATGGATTTACACAAGATACAAGAAAGATTGAAAGTGGTAATATGTATATTCCACTTGTTGGAGAGAATGCAGATGGTCATCAGTATATAGCACAGGCATTTAATTTGGGAGCAAGTTCAATTATAACTGCTCATAAGGTTCATTATCCAGATAAAAATGTAATTCTTGTTAAGGATACATTACAGGCTATGAGTGATATGGCTAAATATTTGAGAATGCATAGACAAGTAAAAGTCGTTGGAATTACAGGAAGTGTTGGAAAGACAAGTACAAAGGACATGATTTATTCAGTTGTGTCAACAAAATATAAAACATTAAAGACATTAGGGAATTATAATAATCATATTGGTCTCCCTTTAACAATTTTAAGACTTCAAAATGAAGAAGTCATGATTTTAGAAATGGGTATGAATCATCTTGGAGAAATTGAGCATTTAACTCAGATTGCTTTACCAGATGTCGCAGCAATTACGAACATTGGAACAGCTCATATTGGTGAACTTGGTTCTAGAGAAAAAATTCTTCAAGCAAAAATGGAGATTGTTAATGGACTGAAGTCAGATGGAACTCTTGTTATTAATGATGATAATGATATGCTTCATACAGTCAATGCAGAAAATTATCATATGATCAGAGTTGGACAAAATGAGGATTGCGATTTAAAAGCTATTGATGTAGAACTGAGATTAGAAGATTCTTATTTTGATATTGATTATCAAGGTCAGCGATATCATGTCCATGTTCCAGTTTCTGGTGAGCATTTTGTTTATAATGCTTTGATTGCTATAGCTATAGGTCTTTCTCTAGACATTGATATGAATTTATGTATTGCAGGTGTGGAACATTTTGAGTTAACTAAGAATAGAATGGATATGATTGAGCTAAAAGATAATATTAAAGTGATAGATGGAACATATAATGCCAATTTAGATTCAATGAAATCAAGTTTAGCCGTTTTAGCACAATATCCAAAAAGAAAAATTGCAGTCTTAGCAGATATGTTAGAACTAGGAGAATATGAACAGGCTTTACATGAAGAAGTTGGTAGTTATGTTGTTGAAAAAAATATTGATGAACTTCTTTGTGTTGGAGAAGCGAGTTGTTATATAGTGGAAAAGGCACAATCTTTAGGATTGAAAAATGCTTATCATTTTGAAGATAATCAGGCTTTAATGACTTATTTAGATGAAATGCTGGAACCAGAAGATACAATATTGATTAAAGGTTCTAATGGTATGCATTTAAAAGAAGTTGTTGAACATTTAAAGGAGAGAGTATAAGTGAAAAAATTATTAATCATTTGTGGAGGACAATCTACAGAACATATCATTTCAAGAATGTCTTGTACTTCTGTACTCAAGAATATAAACAAAGAAAAATATGATATAACTTTAGCTGGTATTGAAAAAGATGGAACATGGTATATTTTAAATCAGACACAAGATGATCTTGTTAATGATTCATGGTTAGAAGGTGCTGTAAAAGTAGAAGATGTCTATGGACTATTAAGACAGCAGGAAGTCGTTTATCCTGTTTTACATGGAATGTATGGGGAAGATGGAACGATTCAGGGATTGCTTGAACTTGCTGAGGTCCCTTATGTTGGATGTAAAGTTCTTGGGTCAAGTGTTGCTATGGATAAAATATATACAAAGAAAATTCTTGAAACAGTAGGAATTCCCCAAGTTAAATCTCTATATGTAAAGAAGCGTTATGATGGAACTTTGGTTGTTGTGGACAATACATTTGATGAATCAGCAGATATAGCTGACTCTGTTGAAAAAGAATTAAGATATCCATGTTTTATAAAAGCAAGTAATTCTGGTTCAAGTGTTGGATGCTATCGTGTAGATGAAGAAAAAGAACTAATGCCTAGACTTGAAGAAGCTGCACAATATGATAGAAAAATTGTTATTGAAGAATGTGTTGATTGTATTGAATTAGAAACAGCAGTTTTGGGAAATGATGATCCTATTGTTTCTCGTGTTGGGCAAATTATGCCTCATGGTGTATTCTATACTTTTGAATCTAAGTATGAAGATGAAGAAAGCAAAACATGTATACCAGCACTTGTTGATGAAAAAATTCAAGAGGAGATAAGAAACTATGCGTTAAAAGTTTTTAAAGCTATTGATGGTCATGGATTATCACGTGTAGACTTTTTCCTAGATAAGAAAACAAATAAAGTTTATCTCAATGAAATCAATACAATGCCAGGATTTACAAAGATTTCTATGTATCCTCAATTAATGGCAGACTTTGGTATAACATACAGTGATCTTATTGATAAATTAATTGAATTGGCTTTTGATAGATAGATGCCTTTTGGTATCTATTTTTTTAATGATTTACATCTTCTACATGTTACTCAATGTAATAAAATAGAGATGGAATTATAACTGTTAAGGTAAAATAATAATGAATTATGTACGATTATGTATATATTTTTAACGTTAATGTAAAAAGTTATTATACTATCTTGTTATTTTTTTTAAAAAGAAGTATCTTGAAATAAAGATATTGTGCTATAGAATTCAATTTTGATAGGAGGGATGATACCCATGAGTTAGTTTAAATAAAACAAATTAATAATATTATAAAATGTATTTTAAAGTCATGTAAATGGGTAACTATTCCATACAGTAGAAATGAAAAGAATTTTTATAAGTTGAAGGGAAGTCTATTGATGGATACCATTGCCAAACGTATTTTAACTGTATAAGTTTGCATACCATATTGTTTGTCTTCTATCTGTTAACATATCAAATATATAATTATTTCATGATATATATTCAAATGCTTGCACTTATAATATTATATTCTATAGTTCAATGAGTAATAGAATAGCAAACAATAGAGAATACAAAGAGTATAAGATTATCTCTATAATTATTCTTATATGAATAGTTTTCCTCATATTCTTACATATGTTATTCTAATAGTAATCTTATTAATGATAGCATGTATTAAAAAACATGAAGTTAAAATATATTAAGTCAATCTCATTTTTGGCGCTGATGGGAGTTGTTGGAGTAATAAGTGGAGCTTCAAGAGTAGGCTCGTATCAAGGTGATGAAATAAAAGAATTATTGAAGTTTAGAAAATACTAGGGAAAGGATATCAGAAATGATATAATAAGGGAAAGAAAATGAAAAGAATGAGAAAGATGATTACTATATTCTGTTTGTTATTTGTTATGTTGCTACCAATTACGACGAAAGCACAAAATTATTTTTATTCTGATTCATGGAATACATTAGAGTTTAAAGATGCGAATTCATCATCCAATAGAGTGACATATTCTACTAGATATAGTGCTAGACAAGCTTATTGCTATGTTATTGTTAGATATCATGGGCAATTTGTTTAGAATAATGGATTTCAAAATGCATATGTATCTAAAGCAACAACTGTAGATAATAATCATAAACATGAGTATTCAAGTAGTGTTAATCCGTATTAAAAAGCAAGTAAGCCTTGCTTTTTAATACTATTTATTATACTTGAAGAAATCTTAAATATATAATAAAAAGGGTGATAAAATGTATATGAAAAGAATAAAAACATTTATATTAATTATATTTTCATTGCTAATTATTTTATTAATTTATGATAAAGCAAACTCACAAGCAAAATTGTTTCATTCTTCAAAGGGTTTTAATCATAATATAATGCGATATGACATAAGTATTCCTGGAAATCTTTCTCATGAAGAAAAAGATGATTTATTAGCATTTATAATTCAACAAAGTCAACAAGAGAGTTTTATAGTTGAATATGATTTGTATGAAGACTTAGTAACTAAAAGTTATTTATCTAATAGTAAAGATAATTTTCTTAATGAAATTGAAATGAACAAAAAATATCAATTCTATTATATATTTGATTATCATCATGATACTATACAGTATTCAACACTTGATAAATTAGATGCTCATAATGATTTATATGGTAACTTATATATATATTCTTTTGGTGATGATAATATTGAAAAATTTATTTATAAGTTGCAAACTGAATTTTCTTATTTAACAGTAAGTGTTGATGAACATTATAACGAGAGTCTATTAAATCAAGAGGAAGCCTCACAAAAGTATATCTTACAAAGAGCATTTATAATTATTTCTCTCATGATTTTGTTATATATAACAATAGTATTTGTAGATATATCTAAAAAACAAAATTATATTTCAATATATAAGTTTCATGGAGATTCTTCTTTGTATATATATTGGAACTATTTAAAAAGAGAAACATCACTTTTTGGAGTTATATTTATATTTTTATATATGCTATCGATGATTATTCCTGTAACACTTGGTATAATGTTGAAAGTATATTTATCTACTAGTTTTATAATAATTTGTATTGTTTTTGTGATATGGTTACTTTTCTCTATAACATATGGTATTTTAATAAAGAATATTAAAATATATCAATCAATAAAGAAGAGTTATTCTTATCAATTTATTGTTGGGTTTCATTTTATTTTAAAAGGAGTCTTTGTATTTTTAAGTATATTGTTTCTATATCATTCTTTTACATATACATGTTCCATTATTGAAGAGTATACACATTCTCAAATATTATTAGATAAAGTCAATACGATGGTGAGATTAGAAAGTTATTCTACAAAAGTTTCAAGTAGTCCTGAAGAAATGATGGAATATTCAAGCAAAATTTCAAAAATCTTGGAGGAAAGCCATAAAGCTATTTCTATCAATGCATTGAGATATAATGATTCTATGAAGTTCTTGTTTGAAGAAGAAAATGTATATGATCCTTTATATTATTTAGAAAATGCAATCATTGTTAATCCTCATTATCTAGAAGTGGAAAATATATTGGATATCCATGGAAAACCGATTTATGAATCAAACCGTGATTATAAAGAAAAGCCAGTTATTTATGTCCCAGAATCAATGATGAATGATATTGGCGTAAAATCTATTCAAAAAAATCCTGATTTGAATTATTTTGAATTCATTCCAATTTTGGATAATCAAGAAGTCTATTCCTATCAGCCAGGATATATAAAAAGTAGAAACGGATTTATAAAAAATTCTTGTATTATTGTAGATGGATATATATCATTAGAATATTGTCTTATAGATGTAGGTACAGAGAATCTTGAGGAAGGATTCGAAAAATGGTGTCAAGAGAATCAAATTGATTCAGAGGGGATTAATGTAGAAAAAGTAGAAAATGATCTTATCATATACTTAGAACAGTTAAAGCATGAGTTAATGATATATGCAGTTGGATTTATTATAGGATGTATAGGATTAATTATTTTAATATATCAATTTCTTTCTATCTATTTAGATTATCATCTCCGAAAAATATTTATATTAACAATTCATGGAGAATCTGTATTTTATAAATATAGTGCATATTTTGAATATCAATTATACTTGTATACCTTGATGATATTTGTGTGTATTATTTTTAGATATAGTTATTTTATTCCTTTTTGTATAGTTGTTTTGTTTATTGATTATTTCATTGCTTATATGATTATGAAAAGGATTGATAAACAGGTTTATTTATTTGAAAGGAGTGGAGAATTATGAAAATAGTCGAAGTAAATCACCTAAAAAAAACTTTTCAGGATCATATTGTTTTCAACGATTTTCATCTCGTAATTGAGCAAGGGGAAATGATTTCAATTATGGGAGCATCTGGTTGTGGTAAAAGTACCCTTCTTTATATAATTGGAATGTTAGAAGATTATGATGAAGGTGAAGTGATATTATATGGTAAAGATATAAAAAAATATACACAAAAGGAAAGAAGAATGTTATATAAAAATAAAATTGGATTTCTTTTCCAAAACTATGCATTAATGGAAAATGAAACTGTAAAAGATAATCTGATTATACCAATACGTCATGAATCAAAACTAAGGCAAGAAGAGTTGATTACCAAGGTACTTGAACAAGTTGGACTTAGTGATAAATTGAGTCATAAAGTTCATACTCTTTCAGGTGGACAACAACAAAGAGTAGCAATAGCAAGATTGTTATTAAAAGAATGTGACTTGATTTTAGCAGATGAACCAACTGGGAATCTGGATGAAGAAAATAGTCAAAAGATTTATGAACTTCTAAGAAGATTAACACCAGATAAAACAATTGTTATTGTAACACATAATCCTCACCTCGCAGAAAAGTGTGATGTTCAAATAAAGTTATGATAAGACAGAAAAAATTAACTCATAGAAAGTATTGCTTATTAATTAAGAGGGGGGGAAGTTAATGAGAAAAATATTGGTAGCTCTTTGTTTTATTTCTATAATGATTGGAGGATGTTCTTCTCAAACCAATAAGAAAAATACTGAGTCGGATTCAACAAAAAATACAGTTAAAGAAAATATATTTGTAAATATTAGTGATTCAAAGACTCATTTTCCATTGTATGTAGGAGGGGCGTCTTCTAGCGTAGAAATAGATATTCCAATAACTAAAGAAATAGAAAAAAAGGTATTGGAAAATAATAAGTATGAGACACAATATTATATAGACTTCAAATTAAATGATTCTGATGATAAACAAATATTATCTGTAAAAGGTATAAGTTGGAATATTGGTGATGAAAATCCAGTCATTATTTTAGATGAATATGATGTATCAACTAAACAAATTAAAGATATTGAAGAAAATTTACAAAACGAGACTATTCGTACTTCAGTCAGTATTTACACAAATGATTATAATTCAGGAGTGTGGAAGTCACTTGCTGTTTTAAAAAAGAAGATTTAATTTAAATGTTATTTATATATAAATATACTAAAACCAATAATTAATAAGTTATATATAATGCAGATGTAAAAAACTGATATGTTGCCTTAAAAGGAAGAGATGTTCTATTTTAGCATGTTCATCTCTTTTTAATTTTGCTAAAATATAGCTATAATAAAGGAGCGATACCTAATGCTAGAACTTAAAGATATATGTGTCAATTATGAAAATCAAATGATATATCAACATGCTTATTTCAGTGCTAAACATAATGAATTAACTCTTGTTATAGGAAAGAGTGGAAGTGGTAAATCTACACTACATCAAATCATAACTTTCCAAGATAGAGGAAAATGTGAATATTATTATAATGATAAAAATATGACTATTTTATCAGATTGCCAGCAAAAAGATTTTATAAGAGATAAAATGGGAATTGTCAACCAAATTCCAACATTTATTGATGATTTAAGAATTGAGGATCATATTGCCCTTTGTCAATCTATGTTTAATGGATACAATATAGATAAATATATTGATCGTTTGGGTATCAGAGAAGTAATGAATGAATACCCACAACAATTATCGGGTGGAGAAAAGATTAGAGTTAGTATTTTATTAGCTATGCTCCATCAGCCTGAAATTCTTGTCTTTGATGAACCAACTGCATCATTAGATAAACATCATACTCAAATTATTGTTGAACTACTAAAAGAGTATGCTCATCAAGGTCATATTGTCATTATTTTTACTCATGATAATTTTATGAAAAATGAGGCTGATGTCATCTACCAAATAGATAACCATACTCTTAATTGTATCCAGTGTAAAAAAAATGTAAGTAAAATCAAAGAAGAACATTTTATTAGAGTTAATTCGAAACATTACTTACAATATATTTATCAAATGTTTCAACATAAAAGAATATTTAAAATATGCATGATTGGGTTTGTAGCATTTGCCATAGCACTCAGTTGTTTTTCAATATTATATGGTTATTCTGTAATAAACAAGTACCAAAATCAATTATCAACAATTAATAAAGCAGGAATATTATACAGAGCTAGTGATACAAATTATTATAGTCAACAATTACCTATTGGTAGTGAAGAATTACAAACAATTAAACAGAATACTCACATTGAGGGTATATGGCCTTATATTATAAATTATCATGTTGAATTAAAAAATAATGAAAATCAATTTGAAGTTTATCAGAATGGACAACTTCTTGCTAATAGAAATTTAAATGATGAGTATATTTATGGTGTTGCTACTTATAATGAAGAATATGAATATTCAGATAAGTATCTTTTAAATCAAATTGATGTTAATGAAGGGATATATATAGATTCATATTTTCTATATTATTTAATAACTGGTGAATATGATATTCCTCAAATTGATCAAAGTGAGTATAAAGAAATTATATCAAATATTGATGAGAAAACCGAAATAGTATTTTATGTCCCTATTCCTATTTATGTGAGAATGGAAAAAGATGCTCAAGATGTAATCTATAAAAATGTTAAGATGAAAATGAAAATCAAAGGTATTTATGATAAGCCAATAAATTTACAATTAGGCAAAGAAAATGATAATGATTTTTCATTGTTTTATCCATTAAGCATAGAAGAAAGATATAGAGAAGAGTTAAAGCTAGATACATTACTCATGCAAGATGGATTATTAGATTATGGTTCTGAGGTTGTCAATATGCCTTTTTACCCCACGTATTACCAATTTGTGGTAAATGATAAATATACTTTCTCAAAAGTTAAAGAAGAGATAGAATCTTTAGGGTATAAAGTAGATTCTGAATATTCTGATAAGGAAGTACAAGTAGAGATTGCTCAAAATATGAATCAAGGCGTTCTTTTAATATCAGGGTTAATTATATGTGTTGTTTTAATGTTATTATTTGGAGTGAAATTCAATCAGAAAAAAGAATATGTTGATTTTATAAAATTTTTTACAAACAGAGGATTAACATATAAAAAATCAAAGCAAATATTGAGTTTTTATTTTATGTATGAGGCATTTATATGTACAATACTATCTTGGATTTTGATGCTATTTATTGTTTTTGTTTATTATTATTTTGTTAACTCAGATATGTTTATAATTCATATGTCATTTTTTATTTTCTGTTTTGCTATGGCATTTATAATAGAAGTTGTTCTCCCGTTATTAATGATTGGTGGTGATAAAGGTGATTGAATTAAAGAATATTTTTATGAAGTTTTCAAAACGCTCTATCAAAATTGATAATCTTAAAATACCTGAGAATAAGATTACACTAATCAGAGGATTGAGTGGGAGTGGGAAATCTACTTTATTATATAAATTTGCATTAATTTCTAAAGAAAATGATTATGAATATATATATCATGAAAAAAATATAACAGCTCTTTCAGCGACACAGAAAGCATCTTTAAGAAGGTATAGTATAGGTTATGTTTTTCAGGATTTTTGCTTAATTGAGAATATGAGTATTTATGAATGTTATCAGTATTACTGTCATGTGTCAAATAGGAATGGAAATAAACGAGATTTATTAAAATTATTAAATCATGTTCACCTCAATAATTCATTGGAACAGAAAATCCATACATTATCTGGTGGAGAAAAACAGCGATTGGCTATTGCTTGTGCCTTGATAAAAAAACCAAGAATTCTTATTTTAGATGAGCCAACGAGTGCATTAGATGAAACTAATGAAAGAGAAATCTTTATGTTGTTGCAAGAAATATTGAAGCAGGATCAATGTACAATTATTATAGCAAGTCATAGTTATATTGCTAATGAATATGCTGATGAAATTTATGAATTGAATAATCAGGGTATTTCTGAAATTAGGAAAGCAGATGATATACCTTGTGATAGAGACTTTATAACTTATAAAAAAAATTGGTCATTTCTATGGTTTTATATTAAGCATAATCTTATAAATGAAAAGTTTATGAATTTTATAATGATTTTTATTTTATTAATAGGTTGTATAGGTGTTCTTGGAATTCAGCATACTCTCCAGCAATCTTTAGATAATGTTGATAAAAGAATTAATAAAATTGCAGATTATCAGATAATGATTGAAAGTCAGGATGTAGGGGAAAAGGTTGGAGTATATGATGAGGCGACTCCTATTGATGAAGATGTTATAAAAAATTTAGAACAGCAAGAAGGTGTTAGAAAAATATATCCTTATTATGATTTAAAAGTACAAGTTGATGATAAAACGATAGATGTATATCCTTTATATAAAGAAAATCGTTTAAATGGTAAATTATATCAGACTTTCCAAGATGAAAGACATTTATACCCCTCTTATCATAGCATATATAAAAATGTAGAATCCTTGAATAAAAATACCACATACTCTCAATTTATTTTTAATCATAAAGTCTATCTAAATAAATCTGTTAAGATAAGTGGCATTATGTCTATTGGAAGAATAACTGCTTATAGTAATGATTTAGATTATATGCTAATGGATTATAATGATATGGCTGAACTTGCAAAAAAAACTAATGTAGAACCAGTGAAAAGTGCTTATGTTATTTTTTGTGATAATATAAATACATTGGACGATATCATAACTTATGTTGCCAATGAATATTCTAATCTCCGCATTAATTCGAATTTCCAAGATACTCAATTACTGTTAAATATGAAATATGAAACAATGAGTATGTTTGAAATGGAAAAAATAGTGACTATTCTTTTGATATCTTTGGTATTTATCTATATTTGTTATTGGATGATGAAGAAAAGAGAAAAAGAATTAACAATTTTGATGACAAATGGTGTTATGCCTTTAGAAATGATATTTATATTAGGAGTAGATGTTATATTTAAAATACTCATATCATATATACTTACATTTTTATTAGTATATATTTTTAAAGGGAATATCCTTATTGACAGTATGGGTAATATATCTATTCTTTTATTTATAATGTTTAGTATTGTTGTTATAAGCACGGTAGCATTATCTATAGTTATAGTAAAAAAACTAAATCCTGAGAAAATATTTAGAAACTGATAATTAAATAAATAGGAGTAAGTATTATATTCGTGATTAGTTAATTAAATTGATACAACTCATATTTCAATAATTAAATATGATATGTTATACTGAAACTAAAGGAGGTTTTTTATGAAAAAGATAATTATATTGATATGTTTGTTTGTTATAACTGGGTGCACAAATGGAAAGAAACAAGAGAATGCAACGACACCACTATCAAACGAGAATGTCACATCTCAAACTGAAGAATTTAAAAATGATAATTATGTAAAGTTTCCTGAAGTGAAAAACATTGTTTCATATTTAAAAGTATCACCTCAAGAAGTGATGATTCTTAATCAAACGGATGCTAGGCTTGTTTTTGGCTTAGCTATTGATGAAGTAGATGCTCATGATGAATCAATTCCTTCGATTTATAATTATGTGAAAATGTTAGAAAAAGAGGGATATAGTGTAGAGCTGTATGATGGAACAATTTCTTCAACCTTTGTATTACAAAAGGATCATTACAAAATATCAATTACGACTATTTCAATGATTGATGAGTGGAAAGAAACTCATAAAGATGAAATGGATGTTGAAAAATTAAGTAATGAAAATTTAGTTTATGAAATAATTCAAAATAATCAATAAGTCTATTCATATAAATATGTATATATCTAATTTTAAGATAATTTAGTGAAAATCCAAAATATAATATATACAATTTTCCAAAACTAAAAATTCACAAACAAAAAACTGAAATTCTTATTGACTATAAATGGAAAAGAGTATATGATATATGCAACAACCCTATAGGAAATACAAAGATAGGAAATAGTAAATAATGATATGAAGCATAGAGAGACTTTGGTTGGTGAAAAAAGTCGAGAATACATTATTGAACTCATCCTTGAGTGGAGCACTGAAACAATAGGAGTAAGCTGCTACGGAACTTGCGACCGTTATCACGCTAGAGTATGAACTTATAAATAAGCGTACTTGATAAGGTTATTGTCGTGAGGCAATAATAAATATGAGGTGGAACCACGAAGTGAGTAACTCTCGTCCTCTATTATGAATTTCTTTCATGATGGAGACGAGATTTTTTATTATATAGGGAAGAGGGAGGCAGAACATGAACTATAAAAAGTATAAGAAGTTTGAAACAGTGAAGTTGAAAGATCGTACTTGGCCAGACAATGAAATTGTCAAAGCACCAATTTGGTGTTCTGTTGATTTACGTGATGGTAATCAAGCACTCATTACACCAATGAAAATCGAAGAAAAAGTAGAGATGTTTCAATTATTAGTTGATTTAGGGTTTAAGGAAATTGAAGTTGGTTTTCCATCTTCATCACAAATTGAATATGATTTCTTAAGATTATTGATTGATGAAAATTTAATTCCTGATGATGTGACTGTGCAGGTTTTAACACAGGCAAGAGAACATTTGATTAGAAGAACATTTGAATCATTAAAAGGATTAGATAAAGCCATTGTTCATATTTATAATTCAACTTCAATTCTACAAAGAGACGTTGTCTTTAGAAAAGGAAAAGAAGAAATTAAGAAAATTGCTGTTGAGGGAACAAAATTAGTCAAAGAATTATCTCAGGAATTTGAGGGAAAAGTTATCTTAGAATATTCACCAGAAAGTTTTACAGGAACAGAAGTAGACTATGCATTAGAAATTTGTGAAGCTGTCATGGATACATGGGGAGCAACACCTGATAATAAAGTTATCATTAATTTACCATCAACTGTTGAAATGGATACACCAAATGTTTATGCAGATCAAATTGAATGGATGTGTAAGAACTTTAAAGACAGAGAACGTGTTATTGTCAGTTTGCATCCACATAATGATAGAGGTTGTGGTGTAGCGACAACTGAGCTTGGATTATTGGCAGGAGCAGACAGAGTAGAAGGAACATTATTTGGAAATGGTGAGAGAACAGGAAATGTTGATGTGATTACTTTAGCATTGAATATGTATACTCATGGAATTGATCCAGAACTTGAATTAAGTCAAATGAATCATATCAAAGCAATCTATGAAAAAGATACAAAGATGGAAGTTCCACCACGTCATCCATATGCTGGACAACTTGTCTTTACAGCGTTCTCGGGTAGTCATCAAGATGCTATTAATAAAGGAATGCATGCTTATCACGAAAGAGGTCAAGAACTTTGGGAAGTTCCATACTTACCAATTGATCCAGCTGATTTAAATAGACAATATGAACCAATTGTTCGTATTAATTCACAATCAGGAAAAGGTGGGGTTGCATTTGTGATGGATACTGTCTTTGGTTATCAATTACCAAAAGCCTTACAAGCAGATTTTGCAAAAGCAATTCAAAATATTAGTGAAACAGAAGGTGAAGTCTCACCTGAAAGAATCTATGATACTTTCAAGAAAGAATATATTGATAATGAGACACCATATAAGTTTATTAAACAAAGATTAATTGATATCAGTGATGAAGGTGAATATGAAAGAAGAGCAGAAGTCACGATTGAAGATCGTGGAGTCATGAAAACTTTAGTTGGATATGGAAATGGTCCAATTGATGCTGTGAAGAATGCTTTTAACTCACAAGAGGATTTCTTGTATACTGAGTTAATTAATTATAGTGAACATGCTTTAACAGCTGGTTCTTCTGCTAAAGCTGCCGCTTATATTCAACTGCGACCTAAAGGCAGTGCAGTGTGTGAATATGGAGTCGGTGTTCATCCAGACATTACAACTGCAACAATTAAGGCAATGATTTCGGCAATGAACCGTATTCATAAATATATGAAAAAGGAAGGATAGATTATGGAAGAACTCATTTTATCAATTCTTGTTCATAACAGTTCGGGTGTTTTGACACGTGTCAGTGGATTGTTTGCTCGACGTGGTTATAACATTGATAGTTTAACTGTTGGACCAACAAGTACAGAGGGTGTTTCTCGTATGACTGTTGTCGCTCAAGGCGATCAGCAGATTCTAGAACAGATCGAGAAACAGTTAAGAAAGTTAGAAGATGTTATTGAAATATTTGCATTGCCACGTGTCTCTTCAGTATATCGTGAATTATTGATGGTGAAAGTAGAAGCAGATCAATCAACAAGAGCAGATATTGTTTCAATAGTAGATATCTTTAGAGCAAAAATTGTAGATGTATCACCTGATTCACTGGTTGTAGAAGTCACTGGTGATCACAGTAAGATTAATGGCTTATTAGCCATGTTAGATGGTTTCAATATCGTTGAGATTGTACGTACTGGTTTAGCTGGTATTTCAAGAGGTCTTAGTGATTTTGATATAAAAAAAGTAGAAAACAAATAGGGGGTCAAGAAAATGGCAAAAATTTATTATCAGTCAGATTGTGATTTATCTTTATTAGATAACAAAACAGTAGCAATCATTGGGTATGGTTCTCAAGGACATGCTCATGCATTAAACTTAAAGGAATCTGGAGTTAACGTTATTATCGGTTTATATGAAGGTTCTAAATCTTGGGCAAAAGCAGAAGCACAAGGATTTGAAGTTTACACTTCAGCTGAAGCTGCTAAGAAAGCAGATATCATCATGATTTTAATTAATGATGAGTTACAAGCAAAATTATACAAAGAATCAATTGAGCCAAACTTAGAAGAAGGAAACATGTTAATGTTTGCTCATGGTTTCAATATTCATTTTGGACAAATTGTTCCACCTAAGAATGTCGATGTCACTATGGTTGCGCCAAAAGGACCAGGACATACAGTTCGTAGTGAATATCAAGCTGGAAAAGGTGTTCCTTGTCTAGTTGCAGTAGAACAAGATGCAACAGGAAGAGCACAAGATATTGCATTAGCTTATTCATTAGGTATTGGTGGAGCAAGAGCTGGTGTACTAGAAACAACATTTAGAACAGAAACAGAAACTGATTTATTTGGTGAACAAGCTGTTTTATGTGGTGGTGTTTGTGCCTTAATGCAAGCTGGTTTTGAAACATTAGTAGAAGCTGGATATGATGAAAGAAATGCATATTTTGAATGTATTCATGAAATGAAATTGATTGTAGATTTAATTTATCAATCTGGATTTGAAGGTATGAGATATTCTATCTCTAATACAGCTGAATATGGTGATTATATTACTGGACCAAAAATTATCACTGAAGATACAAAGAAAGCAATGAAAAAAGTTTTATCTGATATTCAAGATGGAACTTTTGCTAAAGATTTCTTATTAGATATGTCTGAAGCTGGTGGACAAGCTCACTTTAAAGCTATGCGTAAATTAGCAACTGAACATATATCTGAAAAAACTGGTAAAGAAGTTAGAAAATTATATAGCTGGTCTGATGAAGACAAGTTAATTAATAACTAATCAATACACACACTTTTGTGTGTGTTCAGTAAAGAGTCTTAGACTCTTTAGTGATGACATACAAAGGATGAAGGGGGAAGTAATTATGTCGATGACAATGACACAAAAGATATTAGCTGATCATGCAGGTTTAAAACAAGTTGTAGCTGGTCAATTGATAGAAGCAAAATTAGATGTTGTAATGGCTAATGATATTACAGGACCAATGGCATTGCCTATTTTTAAACAAATGGCTAATGAAGTCTTTGATAAGGATAAAGTGATTTTGGTTCCAGATCATTTTACACCAAATAAAGATATTAAATCTGCTGAGAATTCAAAGGCAATTAGAGAATTCTCTTTAAATCAATGCTTAACACATCATATGGAACAAGGAAAATGTGGTGTTGAACATGCTATCTTACCTGAAAAAGGAATTGTTGTAGCAGGGGAATGTATTATTGGAGCAGATTCTCATACATGTACTTATGGAGCTTTAGGAGCATTTTCTACTGGTGTTGGAACAACTGATATTGCGACTGGTATGGCAACTGGCGAATTGTGGTTCAAGGTACCAAGTGCTATTCAATTTGTATTAAAAGGAAAATTACAACCTTATGTAAGTGGTAAAGATGTTATCTTACACATAATTGGTAAAATTGGTGTTGATGGAGCTTTATATAAATCAATGGAGTTTACAGGTGAAGGAGTTGCTGAACTTTCAATGGATGACCGTTTTACAATCTGTAATATGGCTATTGAGGCAGGAGCTAAAAATGGAATTTTCCCTGTTGATAATCAAACAAGAGATTATATGAAGAAACATTCAAAGAAAGAGTATAAAGAATATATAGCAGATAAAGATGCAGTTTATGATGAAGTGATTGAAATTGATTTGTCTTCAATTGTTCCTACTGTTGCATTTCCTCACTTACCAGGAAATGCACATACAATGGATGAAATCAATAATGAAGAGAAAATTATGATTGATCAAGTTGTCATTGGATCATGTACAAATGGAAGAATGAGTGATTTACGAAAAGCAGCTGCTATTCTAAAAGGAAAGCAGGTTGCTCATCATGTACGTGTGATGGTTGTTCCAGCAACACAAAAAATCTTTGTACAATGTATTCAAGAAGGATTGGCTGAAATCTTTGTTGAAGCAGGTTGTGCTTTTAATACACCAAGTTGCGGTCCTTGTATGGGTGGACATATGGGTGTTATGGCAAAAGGTGAAAAATGTGTTTCAACAACAAATCGTAATTTTGTAGGAAGAATGGGAGATACGCAGGCACTTATTTATTTGGCTTCTCCTGAAGTCGCAGCTGCAAGTGCAATTGCAGGATATATTGCAGATCCTAGAAAGGATGGGGAGTAACATGTTAGCACACGGTAAAGTCTTAAAATATGGTGATAATGTTGATACTGATGTTATTATTCCAGCAAGATATTTGAATTCGTTTGATGCAAAAGAATTAGCAAGTCATGCCATGATTGATATTGATCCGACCTTTGTAGAAAGAGTAGAGCCTGGTGATATTATGGTTGCTGGAAAAAACTTTGGTTGTGGATCGTCTCGTGAGCATGCGCCTTTAGCATTGAAGACAGCAGGTGTAAGTTGTGTTATTGCAAAATCGTTTGCAAGAATTTTCTATCGTAATTCTATTAATATTGGTTTTGCTATCTTAGAATGTGAAGAAGCAGCAAATGATATTGATGAAGGAAATGAAGTCGAAGTAGATTTTGATACAGGTAAAATTATAAATAAAACAAAGAATATAGAATATCAGGCACAGCCATTTCCAGAATTTTTACAAAAAATGATTCAAGCAAATGGTTTAGTAAACTATGTGAATGAAAAGAAGAAAGGATAAATGTATGGAAAAGAATATTGCAGTCATTAAAGGTGATGGAATTGGACCAGAGATTGTGAATGAAGCATTAAAAGTCTTAAATGCAATTTCAAGAAAATACAATCATACTTTTCATTATCGTGAGATTTTAATGGGAGGAGCTTCTATTGATGCATATGGGGTGCCATTAACAGATGAAGCCATTCAGGTGGCACAAAATAGTGATGCTGTCTTGTTGGGATCAATTGGTGGAGATACAAATACATCTCCATGGTATCAGTTAGAACCAGCACTTCGACCAGAAGCGGGATTATTAAAAATCAGAAAAGAATTAAATTTATTTGCAAATTTAAGACCCGCTTATCTATATGATGAATTAAAAGGGGCTTGTCCTTTAAAAGAAGAAATCACTGAAGGTGGTTTTGATATGATGATTATGCGTGAATTGACAGGTGGCTTGTATTTTGGAGCAAGAGAAACAAAAGAAGTCAATGGGCAAATGGTAGCACATGACAATTTAATATATAGTGAAAATGAAATCAGAAGAATTGCTATTCGTGGATTTGATATTGCCATGAAACGTAGAAAGAAAGTAACAAGCGTTGATAAAGCGAATGTTCTTGATACTTCTCGTTTATGGAGAAAAGTTGTGAATGAGGTTGCTAAGGATTATCCTAGTGTTGAAGTTGAACATATGTTAGTGGATAATTGTGCAATGCAATTGGTTAAGAATCCTCGTCAGTTTGATGTGATTTTAACAGAAAACATGTTTGGAGATATTTTAAGTGATGAAGCCAGTATGGTTACAGGGTCAATTGGAATGTTATCTAGTGCATCATTAAGAGATGATAAATTAGGAATGTATGAACCTAGCCATGGGAGTGCACCTGATATTGCAGGAAAAAATATTGCAAATCCAATTGCTACAATTCTTTCAGCCGCTATGATGTTAAGATATTCATTTGATATGGATCAAGAAGCAGAGGCTATTGAAAGAGCGATTGAAAAGGTTTTAAAGGATGGATATCGTACAATTGATATTATGTCTGATGGACAGACAAAGGTATCGTGTTCACAAATGGGTGATTTGATAGTTGAGAGACTATAGAGGGAGGAAAAGCATGAAAAGTGATAATGTCAAAACAGGTGTTGAAAGAGCACCTCATAGATCTTTATTTAATGCATTAGGAATGACAGAAGAAGAACTAGCTAGACCGTTAATTGGAGTTGTTAATTCTTATAATGAAATTGTTCCTGGACATATGAACTTAGATAAAATAGCCGAAGCAGTCAAGAAAGGAATTTATTTGGCAGGTGGAACACCAATTGAAGTTCCAGCTATTGCAGTTTGCGATGGGATTGCTATGAATCATACAGGAATGAAATATTCATTGGTTACAAGAGAGTTGATTTGTGACAGTACTGAATGTTTAGCTAATGCACATCAATTTGATGGATTGGTTATGATTCCTAATTGTGATAAAAATGTTCCTGGATTATTAATGGCAGCTGCTAGATTAAACATTCCAACAATTTTTGTAAGTGGCGGACCAATGTTAGCTGGTAGAAGATTAGATGGGAAACAAACTTGTTTATCAACTTTATTTGAAGCTGTTGGAGAATTTAATTCAGGTAAAATAACTGAAGCAAAATTAAAAGAATTTGAAGAAAAAGCCTGTCCTACTTGTGGATCATGTTCAGGTATGTATACTGCTAATTCTATGAATTGTTTAACAGAAGTTCTTGGAATGGGATTAAAAGGAAATGGAACAATTCCGGCTGTTTATAGTGAAAGAATTAGACTGGCAAAACATGCTGGAATGCAAATTATGGAATTGGTAGAAAAAGATATTAAACCAAGAGATATTATGACACCAAATGCTTTCTTGAATGCCTTAACTGTTGATATGGCTTTAGGATGTTCAACAAACTCAATGTTGCATTTACCAGCAATTGCTTATGAAGCAGGTGTTGATTTGAACTTAGAAATTGCCAATGAAATCAGCAAGAAAACACCTAACTTATGTCATTTAGCTCCTGCTGGAGATACATTTATGGAAGATTTGAATGAGGCTGGTGGGGTTTATGCAGTTATGAATGAATTAGATACTTTAGGCATTTTGCATACAGATGTTATGACATGTACAACAAAAACATTAAAAGAGAATATTGAGGGTTGTGTCAATCTTGACCCAAATATTATTAGACCTATTACTAATCCTTATAGCAAAACTGGTGGTATTGCAGTCTTAAAAGGGAACTTAGCACCAGATAGCTGTGTTGTAAAGAAATCAGCAGTGGCACCAGAAATGATGCAACATAAGGGACCGGCAAGAGTCTTTGATTGTGAGGAAGATGCAATTGCGGCTATTCGTGCAGGTAAAATTGTGGCTGGTGATGTCGTTGTGATTCGTTATGAAGGACCTCGTGGTGGTCCAGGAATGCGTGAAATGTTATCCCCTACAAGTGAAATCGCTGGGATGGGGTTAGATAAAGATGTTGCTTTGATTACTGATGGACGTTTCTCTGGTGCGACTCGTGGTGCATCAATTGGACATGTTTCTCCTGAAGCAGCAGTTGGAGGACCAATTGCTTTTGTTCAAGAGGGAGATATGATTGAGATTGATATTGAGAATAATAGTATTCAATTATTAGTCAGTGATGAGGAAATGGCAGAAAGAAAGAAAAACTGGGAACCTAAAATGCCTGAAGTGAAAGGATATTTGAAGAAATATGCTGCAATGGTTACTTCAGCAAACACTGGAGCAGTTTTAAAAGTTAAAGATTAAAGAAGAGGAGGAAAGATACTATGGAAATGAAAGGATCAGATATTGTTGTTGAATGCTTACTTGAACAAGGTGTTGATACTGTGTTTGGGTATCCTGGTGGAACAATTTTAGAAATCTATGATAGTCTATATAAATATCAGGATAAGATTAACCATATCTTGACTTCTCATGAACAAGGTGCATCTCATGCTGCTGATGGATATGCTCGTGCAACTGGTAAGGTAGGTGTTTGTCTAGCAACAAGTGGTCCAGGAGCAACAAATCTTGTCACTGGAATTGCAACTGCACAAATGGATTCGATTCCTCTTGTTGCAATTACAGCCAATCAGGCGGTTTCATTACTTGGAAAAGATAGCTTTCAAGAAGTTGATATTGCTGGAGTGACAATGCCAATTACTAAGCATAACTTTATTGTTAAGAAAATTGAGGATTTAGCTCCAACTATTCGTAAGGCATTTCAAATCGCTAAAGAAGGAAGACCTGGGGCTGTCCTCGTTGATATTACAAAAGATGTCACTATTAAAAAGGGTGATTATAAACCACAAGTTCCTGAAGTCATTGAAAGACGTAGTTATACTTATCCAACAGAGACAATCAAGAAAGCTATTCAGATGATTGAAAAGAGTGAAAGACCATTTGTGTTTGTTGGCGGTGGAGCTATTGCCGCTGGAGCATCTGAAGAACTTAAAGAATTTGTAGAAAAAATTGATGCACCTGTAGCTGATTCATTGATGGGAAAAGGGGCTTATGATGGAACTAACCCACGTTATACAGGAATGCTAGGGATGCATGGAACAAAAACGAGTAATTTAGGTGTTTCTCGATGTGACTTATTAATTGTTGTGGGGGCTAGGTTCAGTGATCGTGTCACTGGAAATACAGCCAAATTTGCAAGAAATGCTAAGATTATTCATATTGATGTTGATGCTGCAGAAATTAATAAGAATGTTGCAGTTGACTTGGGTATTGTTGGAGATGCTAAGAGTATTTTAGGGGCATTAAACTTATTGTTAGCACAACAAAATCATCCCCAATGGTTAAAAGAAATCAGAGGGTTAAAAGAACAATTCCCATTAACATATAATCCAGATATTTTAACAGGACCTTATGTTATTGAACAAATAGAAGCTATGACAGATAGTAATGCTATTATTTGTACAGAAGTTGGCCAAAATCAAATGTGGGCTGCTCAGTATTACCATTTTAGAAGACCTCGCCAATTGATTACAAGTGGTGGGTTAGGAACAATGGGATACGGTCTAGGGGCTTCTATGGGGGCAAAATATGGAAAGCCAGATCAAGTTGTTTTCAATATTGCTGGAGATGGATGTTTTAGAATGAATCTCAATGAATTGGCAACGGCATCTCGATATAATGTTCCAATCATTCAAGTTGTTTTAAATAATCATGTCTTAGGTATGGTTAGACAATGGCAAACACTATTCTATGATAAACGTTATTCTGCAACAATCTTAAATGATAAAGTTGATTTTTGTAAAGTTGCTGAAGGTTTAGGGTGTAAAGCTATTAGGGTGACAAAGAAAGAAGAAGTTTTACCTGCGATTCAAGAAGCCATTGATTATAATGGACCAATTGTTATTGAATGCATTATTCAAGAGGATGATAAAGTGTTCCCAATGGTTGCACCAGGAGCACCTATTGATGAAGTCTTTGATGAAAATGATATTAGTGAATAATTAAAAATAGCCTTGTAGACATAAATAATTGTCTATAAGGCTGTTTTGTTATTTTTTTCTTGTAATATTTTTGTATACTGGACGCAAATGAGATCTGAAATAATAATCAGAGGATAAGGATGACTTGCGAAATCATTTCGACTGTGATAACGGACATATGCGTCTATATAAGGGAGGGAGATACTAAAATTAGATGTTATCATATATATTTTAGGTTTCATTTTTAAATTCTTAAATGGTTTGGTTCGCTGAAAGACACGATCAAAATAAGTTCCGGACTCTGAGAAGATAATAATTAAAGTTTCTTCATCAGCATTATTGATATAATCAACTTGATCAATAAACTTGATACAAGTAAAAAGTATTTTACCATTTGTTTGTAAGTCATATTGTAGATTTAAAGCAACATTTTCAGATTGCATATATCCAAAAGCAGCAACTTTCTTATATGCGTGTATATCTTCTACCAAATGCTCAAGATCATTTTCAATATGACTATTATAAAGTGTTTTTAAATTATCTATAACACTCAAAATATAAGATTTACTTAAGGATTGAGCTTCAAAATCTTTAAAGTTGAATTTGCCTTTTGCATGTTCGTGTTCAATCGCAAATCTAGCTATTTGATTCTTTAAAGCATGAAAATCCCTTAAGCCAATATCACGGCAGAAACGTGAGATGCTGGAATTAGAAACATAGCAACTTTGGGCAAAATCAGTTAAAGTAAATTCCTCTAAATTATGAATATTTTCAATAATAAATTTTGCTATTTTATAATTATTAGAGTCTTTTGGTTCACTATTAATAGTAGATAATAGAATAATCATCAAATTAAACATAGTTTTTCCCTCTTTTCGACATATATATTATATATATCATGAAAGTTGGGAGAATACAATTTATTTCTTTATGACAAGAGTATTAGCTATCTTATCGTGGAATGCCTGTGACATTGGCTGAAAATATGCATAGCCAATAGAAACAATTGTAAGTGCATAGGCAATATATTTAAGTGGTGTTACAAAACTTGCTAAACCAAACAAAGGTAGTAATTTTCTTATGTATGTTGCAGTTATAATGATTCCACCTTCTAAAATAACAGCACCGAGTAATTCTCTTTTTAAAATAGTTTGTAATGTGAGTTCATTGGCATTTTGATCAATGACTTGTATTTTACATAGCTTCTTTCCTAATGTCTGACCTTTCCAAACAAAACTAGGAATGACAACATAATAGACAATACCAATGATAATTGCATAAATTCCAAGCAATAGTCCAATTTGAAAACTATATTCATTGAGTTCAAACATATAGGGTTGTAAGTAATCGTCTCCACGAAAATAAAAAGTGATAGGAATAACAGCAAGCATATTGGTAAGATACCAATCAATCACCATAGCAAAAAACCTACACATTCTCACTTCAATAATATCGTATTTATTTGTCATCATTGTTTTTTTCTTAGTCATATTTTTTACCTCATTTTTTATATAGTTAAGTATATCAATCTCCATATATAAGACCAAGGGATTTCCATGAAATAAAAAACTTTTCCAGATTTTGGAAAAGAGTTGATAAAAGGAAAACGAACGATGTTGTTTTCCTTATAAAAATTAAAGTCTCTTATAATCTTCCCTATTTAATAAAGAAGCAGCTTCTTTATCACAGATAACTGTAAAATTAGGATGAAGTTTTAAGACAGTTGCTGGCAATTCATCTGTAATCGGTGAATCTAAGACTTGTTTTAAAATTTCAGCTTTTTCTTTGCCTGTAACAATCATGACCAGATGTTTAACACGCATTAAACTTTTTGGACCCATTGTTAATGTAACAGGTAAATGTGGTTTGGCTGGATATGTAGGATTTGCAGCATTTTTTGTTGCACGGTCCATTGGATAAGTATAGCTATCCATTGGTGTACATCTTGGACAATTGCTACAGAAATGGCCATCAAATCCTAGTCCAATTAACATAACATCAATGCCACCAGCATCACGAATTTCCTGATCATATGTTTCCCAGTTTTCCATAGTTGTGGTATGAATTCTTTTGGCAGGAATATGGGCATCTTTAAAGAATAATTCTTGCATTTCTTCCCAGTTAGGGCCATAAGGTTTATCAAGATATGGGGCTTCATCAAATAAGTAATACTCAATATCTTTAAATTTTTCTTGATCCTTGACATAAGGAATCATCATCTTGTACAAATTGATTGGAGATTTCCCAGCAGTTAAAGAAATATTAACTCTCTTATCCTGCATCATTGTACCTAGTAAAATGTGCATAGCACTTTCACTCATTTTTTGTTCATTTTCTTCAATAATTAACTTCATAAACTTTTTCCTCCTTGATCTCGTTGTGTTTTTCACACATCTTTCACAAGAAGATAATACTCACACATGTCCCATTATAATTTTTTTTAGACTTGTGTCAAGAATATATTTTGATATTTAAATTTATGATTTTTCGAATAATTTAACACTAATTTATAAATATATAACAATTATAGATCATTATCAACTCATTTCCACATTGTGGAAATGTTTTCGACAATATGGAAAATAATTGAATTTGTAAGAGCCATAATTATATAATCAGGGTACAGATTCAGGAGGGAGGAATATTCATGAATTTCATGGAAAAATTCAATGAACTTGCAAATCGTACGCTTGTACCGATTGCAAATAAATTAGGGAATCAAAGACATCTGGCTGCTATTCGTGATGGAATGGTTGTTGCTATTCCGTTATCTATCTTAGGTGGTGTATGTTTAATTATTTCAACACCGCCATTTAAACCAGATACGTTACCTAATTGGGGATTTATTAGTGATTTGTTGTTAGGATGGTATAATTGGGCACAGGCTAACAAAGCGATGCTGCAATTACCATATAATATGACGATGGCTTTAATGGGGTTATTTGTAGCCTTTGCTATTGCATATCATTTGGCTAAGAGATATAAGATGCCAACATTAAATACTGCAATTGTTTCGACAGCTGTTTTTTTTATAGTGACATCACCAGCTGTATCTGCTGTCCCTACAAGTGCTATAAGCGAAGGATCAAATATGACTGATTTATTAGGTATGGCAGGTAATTATATACCAATGACATTCTTAGATGCGAAGGGAATATTTACAGCTATCATTGTTGCTATTGGCTGTGTTGAAATTATGCATTTTATGTTAGCTAAAAATATTCGTTTTAAGATGCCAGAAGGTGTTCCACCAGCGATTAGTTCTTCATTTGATGCAATTATGCCATTATTTGTCTGTGTTATTACATTCTATGCTATTTCGTTATTCATTCAAAATGTGAGTGGAGAATTGTTACCAAGTATGATTATGACACTTTTAGCACCAGCAATTTCAGGATTAGATTCTTTATTGGGAATTTGTTTAATTACAATTATTGCTCAGACATTCTGGTTCTTTGGATTACATGGTGCAAGCATTACACAACCAATTAGATTGCCTTTTATGCAAATGTATTTAGTTGCTAATATTACTGCATTTACTGCTGGTGAACCCATTGCCCATTTCTTTACACAACCATTTTGGTCATATGTGATAACACTGGGTGGCGGTGGAGCAACTTTAGGATTATGTATCTTACTGCTTCGTTCGAAATCAGTGGAATTAAAAACTTTGGGGAAACTTTCAATAGGACCAGCAATCTTTAATATTAATGAACCAATTATCTTTGGATTACCAATGGTGTTAAATCCATTAATGATGATACCGTTTATTTTTGTACCAGTTATTAATTCTATTATTGCTTATGCGTGTATGGCATTTCAGATTGTTGGAAAAGGTGTTATTGAAACACCATGGACAACTCCTGCACCATTAGGAGCTGCATTGGGATGTATGGATTTTAGAGCAGCTATTATGGTTATCGGATTAATTGTATTGGATATGTGTTTATATTATCCATTCTTTAAATTACTTGAAAAACAAAAATTAAGTGAAGAAAGCGGAGTTCAAACAACAGAAAACTAAATATAAGAAGATAAAACTCACACACACAAACTTCGTTTCATCATTTAATGATCTCTGATTATTATTTTATAATTAGAGATTTTTATATTTTATTATGATTTATAGTATTCTTTCGTTTTTCTTTAGAAATTATTAGACAAAATAATCATAAATTATCTATAACAATATGATAATATAATGTAAAGTTTATGTGAATAATTATGAGTTTTGAAAGAAATATGTTATGATAGAAAACAAAAGTAGGTGTAAGTGTGAGAAAAGTCAAAGGATTAACAAATGAACAAGTTCAAAATGAAATGAAATTAGGACATATGAATATATCTCCTAAGCCACTCGTAAAGAGTTATCGTCAAATTGTCATTGAACATGTTTTTAATTTATTTAATGCATACAATTTTGTAATAGCTGTTGCTTTAATTATGGTTCAAGCATGGTCTAGTTTATTTTTTGTCGTTATTGTAACTTCTAATACAGTCATTAGAATTTATCAGGAAATAAGATCAAGAAATATGGTAGCCAAACTTAATTTAATTATCTCACCAAAGACAAAAGTTTTAAGAGATGACCAAATTCAAGAAATAGATAATGAAGAAATAGTTCTTAGCGATGTTATTTATTTAGAAACAGGAAATCAAATATCTGCTGATTCTATAGTTTTAGATACAGCAGTAGAGGTTGATGAGTCATTACTTACTGGTGAAGTTGATCCTGTTTTAAAAAGAGTTGGAGATCATCTTTTGTCAGGGAGCTTTATTGTTTCAGGTGCTTGTCATGCTGAAGTAGAGCATGTCGGAATAGATAACTATGCAACAAAGATTGCTAATGAAGCAAGAAACCGTAAACCAGTGATTTCTGAACTTGTGACATTTTTTAATAAAGTCACAAAGTTTACAAGTTTTCTTGTTTTACCATTGAGTATATTGATGTTATATCAAGCATTAATTGTGCGTGATGAGTCAATGACAATGGCTATAGTTAATACTTCTACAGCATTGCTTGGGATGTTGCCAAAAGGATTGGTATTATTAACAAGTGTTTCAATGGCTGCTAGTATTGTTCGATTAGGGAAAAAAGAGGTTCTTGTTCAAGAAATGTTCAGTATTGAAACATTATCTCATGCTGATGTATTATGCTTGGATAAAACAGGGACATTAACACAAGGAAAAATGGAAGTTCAAGATCTCATTTTATTTGACCATAAATTACCTTATGATATTAATGATGTTATGTCTTCATTTGTTAGTGGTAGTCTTGATAACAATGCAACATTTCAAACATTGTCGAAATATTTCCAAGGAAATACAAAATATGACACCAAGGATAGAGTCTCTTTTTCTTCAGCTAGAAAATGGAGTGCTTCTTTCTTAGAGAACGTAGGAACAATAATTGTAGGGGCTCCAGAATTTATTATACCTGATTTGGTAATGCCACAAAGTGTTGAGGTGGCAAAACAAAAAGGTGCACGTGTTCTCCTTGTTGCTCATCATCCTGATTTTGAAACATTTCAAGATGATTTGAAAAACGCAATACCTATGGCAGCAATTGTGATTCTTGATCCATTAAGAGCAGATGCTAAAGAAACAATTGATTTCTTTAGAGAAAATGATGTTCTTATTAAAGTGATTTCAGGTGATAATCCAGTGACTGTGAGTGCGTTGGCAGCTCAAGCTGGTGTCGAAAATTCAAGCCATTATCTGGATGCAACAACATTACAAACAGATGAAGATATTGAAAATGCTATTATGAATTATAATGTTATTGGTCGAGCAACGCCTCATCAAAAACACAAAATGATATTAGCGCTTCAAAGCCATAAATTAAAAGTTGCGATGACTGGTGATGGAGTGAATGATGTCTTGGCATTGAAAGATGCAGATGTTTCTATTGCAATGGGATCGGGGTCAGATGCTGCTAAACAAATATCTCAATTTGTAGTCATTAATGGTGAATTATCTACAATGGTCGATGTTGTCAAAGAAGGACGTTTAGATACTAATAATGTGGAGCGTTCTGCTTCTATGTACTATTTAAAAACCATTTATACAATTTTGATTGCCATAGCAATGGTTTTATTGAATATGCCTTATCCATTTATTCCTTTTCAAATGACTTTATTAGATAACTTTGTAGAAGGTTTTCCATCATTTATGATTTTGTTTGAAAAGAATATTAGTAAACAAAAAGAATCAATTGCACGTCATACTTTACGTTATTCTGTTCCAAATGCGATGGCAGTTGTTTTGAGTGTTATTTGTATGAGTATCTTTTCTGATCAATTAGGATTAAATTTAAATGAATTGTTTACAATTCTTTATTTCTCAACTGCAATGATTGCTATCCACTTGATTTATCGTATTTATAGTCCAGTAAACTGGTACAGAGGTTTTGTATTGATTATTGATGTCATTGGATTTATTATTGCAACTCGTTTGTTCTGGGATTGGTTACAACTTGCGCCAATGACATGGGGATTATTCCAGTATATTTCTATCATTGTGATAGGTGGTATTATCTTATCAACAATCATCTCATACTTTATAAATCGTTATCTTGATAAAGATATAGCTGAAAGATGAAAATCATTCAGTTTTCTTTCATATGAGGAAAAAAAGAGTATAATAGAAAATAGAAATGGAGGTTTGATTATGAAAAGATTATTAAATTGTACAACAAGTGAAATGTTAAGTATGAACAAGGATGAATTAAAACAATCTATTCTTGCATGTGAAGGAAGAACTGTGATGACTGAAACAGTCTGCGCAATTCCACCTTTATTAGGAGATTTAACAAATGCTGAATTGGCTGTTTCTTTTGGAAGTGATATGGTCTTATTGAATGTCTTTGACTGCAATCATCCTACAATTATGGGTTTGCCAGAAACAGAGCAACCTGTTCAGTTATTAAAAAAACTAATAGGAAGACCTGTAGGTTGTAATCTAGAACCAATTGATAATGATGCTACTATGATGGAAGATAGATATGAAATATCTAGTGGACGTCATGCAACAAAAGAGACATTCATAAAAGCAAAAGAACTTGGTTTTGACTTTATTTGTTTAACAGGTAATCCTGGAACTGGAGTAAGTCATGCATCTATCGAAAAAGCAATATTATTAGCAAAAGAATATTTTGGTGGTCTCATTATTGCTGGAAAAATGCATTCTTCTGGAATTGATGAAGCATTGGTTGATTTGAAAAGTATTGAAGGATTTATTGAAGCGGGAGCAGATATTATCTTAATGCCAGCTGTGAATACAGTCCCTGGTTTAACTGAAAAAGAATTACATACAGCTTGTCAATTCATTAAATCTAAAGGTGCATTATCATTAAGTGCAATTGGAACATCTCAAGAAGGTAGTGATGAAGCAACCATTAGAGAGATTGCATTAATGAATAAGCGATGTGGTATTGATATTCAACATATTGGTGATGCGGGATGGTGTGGTATGGCTTTACCAGAAAATATTATGACATTATCTATTGCTATTAGAGGTAAACGTTGGACATATCATAAGATTGCATCTTCAGTCAATCGATAATATGGAAAGAGCACTTTATCACAAATTGATAGGTGCTTTTTTATAAAAACAAGAAAAAGATCTGCTAAAAAAACATATGGTTTTCTCAATTTTGACAATAAATGAGTTAATTTTCACTTCGATTATTTGAAAAAGTTTTTTTGGCATTTCTTTTTATGCATAAATGTTGCATAAAAAATAATGATGTGTTATTCTATATATGGTTAGCGAAGACTAACTTTGTGTGTATAAATGATTTTCTATCCTATGCCAACCACATAGGGTAGGAACTCTATTTAAGGAGGACGAAAGATGGATAAAATTAGTCGTATCTATGCAAGAGAAGTGTTAGATTCTCGTGGGAATCCAACAGTCGAAGTTGAAGTTAGCAGTGAATATGGAGCATTTGGTAGAGCCATTGTCCCTAGTGGTGCATCTACAGGTGTTCATGAAGCAGTGGAATTAAGAGATGGAGACCAAAATAGATATTTGGGGTTAGGAGTATCAAAAGCAGTTGATAATGTTAATGAAATTATTGCGAAAGAAATTGTAGGTAGAGATGTCACTGCCCAAAGAGAAATTGATGAAGCAATGATTGCCTTAGACGGGACTGCAAATAAAGGAAAATTAGGAGCAAATGCAATTCTTGGTGTTTCATTAGCAGTTGCAAGATGTGCAGCAGATAGTTTAAATGTCCCATTGTATAAATATATTGGTGGAGCTAATGCCCATGTTTTACCAACACCAATGATGAATATTATAAATGGTGGTGCACATGCAGATAATAATGTAGATTTCCAAGAATTTATGATTATGCCAGTAAGTGCAGGTTCATTTAAAGAGACAATTCGAATGGGAGCAGAAATTTTCCATGCTTTAAAGAAGGTCTTGAAGGCTAAAGGATTAAATACAGCAGTTGGTGATGAAGGTGGTTTTGCACCGAATTTAGCATCTAATGAAGAAGCAATTCAAACAATTCTAGAAGCTATTGAAAAAGCTGGATATCAACCAGGTACTGATGTGAAATTAGCAATGGACGTAGCCAGTTCAGAATTCTATAAAGATGGTATGTATACATTACCTGGTGAAAACAACAAATCTTTTACATCAAAAGAACTTGTTGATTTCTATGTTGAGTTATGTGAAAAGTATCCAATTATTTCAATAGAAGATGGATTGGATCAAGATGACTGGGAAGGATGGGATTATCTAACTGAGAAGTTAGGTGGTAAAGTTCAACTTGTTGGTGATGATTTCTTTGTCACAAATACAAAAAGATTACAACAAGGTATTGAAAGAGGTGTTGCGAATTCAATCTTAATTAAAGTGAATCAGATTGGAACATTAACTGAAACATTAGAAGCTATTGAAATGGCTCAAAAAGCTAATTATACAGCAGTTATTTCACATCGTTCTGGTGAAACAGAAGATACAACAATTGCTGATATTGCAGTTGCTACAAACGCTGGACAAATCAAAACTGGTTCTGCTTCAAGAACAGATCGTATTGCAAAATACAATCAATTATTAAGAATTGAAGATGAATTGTCAGCCCAAGGTCAATTTGCAGGGTTAGAGGCATTCTATCAATTGTCAAAGTCATAATCTAAAAGCCATCAATCTATGATGGCTTTTAAAAATACATATCATTTTGCACATTTAAAAAGGCTTGAAATCCTCCTGATATATAATAGGCTTGAAATCCTAATTGGGATAATTGACGAGAGAGTTCCTCAGTTCTTTTTCCACTATAACAAATCAAAACAATTGGTTTTGATTTGGAAAAAGTTAAGATATCTCTTAATAGTTGATCAGGTTGAATATTTAGAAAGTTTTTAATATGCAGTTGATTGTATTGGTGTGGATCTCTTATATCAATAAAAGTATAATCTTGATTTACAAGTTGATAAATCATTTCTGGTTCAATAGCATTATTCATAGAATCACCTAATTTAAAGTATTCATTATTTTGAAATATGTGATTTATAATAATAGTTGACTCTTCATAGAAACTCCATATAAATATGTTATTATGGCTACAGGTGATAGAGATGATGAAAAAAAAGAAATTAATAATGATACAACTGATGATGACTATACTTATTATATCGATATTGTTTAGTTTATGGATATTACATGTATTTGATATTTTTAGAGAATTGCAATTTATTTTAGCTTGTTTAATTGGTGTCATTGGGATCTGCAGTATTCTTCTTTCGCTTTATAAGTTATTGTCGAATCGTAAAGAACCTATCAAAGCATATCGAAGATAATCAGAATTTTACGAATTTTCTTTCTGACATTATTTAAAAAAGTATGATATAATGTAAGAAACTCAACGCGTTGTTTGCCCAAACGTAAATCCAGTTGGTGCAGGTAATGCGTTGTTTTATTATAAGGAGGATGATGAATGTATAAGATTAACGATATGGTGGTATATGGGAATGAAGGCGTATGTAAGATAACTGATTTAACAAAGCGCTCATTTGCAAATAAGGTTGTTGAATATTATGTATTAAAGCCTGTATATAATGAACATTCAATTGTATATATACCTATTGATAATGAAGAATTGGTATCTAAGATCAAGAGAATTCTTTCGGTTGAAGATATTCATGAATTAATTCGAACACTTCCTAATGAAGACTATTGCTGGATTGAAAATGATAATCAGCGAAAAGAAAAATATCGTGAGATTATAAAAAGTGGTAATCGTAAAGAATTGATGAAAATGATTCGAACACTCTATTTATATCAACAGGAGTTAAAGAAAGATGGTAAAAAAATTCATGCTGCTGATGATAAATTTTTTAAGGATGCAGAAAAAGTTCTATATGACGAATTTGCTTATGTATTAGATATTGAACAAGAAGATGTTGTTTCTTTTATTTGTGATCAATTTGAAGTTAATGAGGTATAGATGTATGTATGATCAAAATGATTATATTGTTTATCAAGATGGTATTGCTAGAGTTATAGAAGTAGAGAACAATCAAGTCATTATAGAAGATTATATAAGTCAGGAAATCAAAAATATAAATCACCATCATATTATCAGAAAGATTTGTTCTTTAGAAACTATTAAAGATATTTTAGAGAGAATAGAATTTATAAGAACAGTTTATGCTCCTCAAAAGAAAGTTTTAGAAGAACTCTATCAAGAGGCAATGATGAAATATGATGAACTTGAATGGGTAAAAGTTATTAAAAGTGTTTATGTAAGAGAGAAAATGAAGAAAGCATATTCTTTTGAAAGAGCGTATCGAATACAGGCAGAACACTTTTTAAATAGTGAGATTTCTATATTATTACAAATTCCTGAAGAAGAAGTGAATCAATATATTATCAATTCTATTCATGAAAATGGATAGAATGGAAACGTTATGTAAAGACAAAACATAACGTTTTTCTTCATATGAAAATGCGAAAAATAGCGATATAATGAAAGATAAGAGAAAGCCTTGATAAATGCTTCACATAAGCAAAGAAAGCGATTGAAAATCGTCAGTAAGAGTGTTATAATTCAACCATGGAGGAATGTGAAAAATGGATAAAAAAACAATTAAAGATATTGAAGTTGCTGGAAAAACTGTCTTAGTTCGTGTTGACTTCAATGTACCTAGAAACAAAGAAACAGGAGAAATTACAAACGACAACAGAATTGTTGCTGCTTTACCAACTCTAAAATATTTATTAGCAGAAGGACCAAAAGCAATTGTATTATTTTCTCATTTAGGGAAAGTAAAAACTGAAGAAGACAAAGCTAAAAATGATTTAGCTGTTGTTGCTCCTAGATTATCTGAATTATTAGGAGTTGATGTTAAATTCGTTAATTGTACTAGAGGAGCTGAACTTGAAAATGCAGTGAAAGAAGCTAATAATGGTCAAGTTATTTTAGTACAAAATACACGTTATGAAGCTGGTGAAAGTAAAAATGATCCAGAACTTGGAAAATACTGGGCATCTTTAGGTGATGTATTTGTTGAAGATGCATTTGGTTCTGTACATAGAGCTCATGCTTCTACAGCGGGAATTCCTGCTCACTTACCATCAGCAGCTGGTTTCTTAGTAGAAAAAGAAATCGCATATATTGGAAAAGCTGTAAGTAATCCAGAAAGACCTATGGTAGCGATCTTAGGTGGAGCTAAAGTTTCTGATAAAATTTTAGTTATTGAAAACTTATTAAAGATTGCTGACAAAGTTATTGTTGGTGGAGGTATGACTTATACTTTCATGAAAGCAATGGGACATAACATTGGTAATTCTTTAGTTGAAGAAGATCGTATTGAAGTTGCTAAAGAAATTATTGCTAAAGGTGGAGATAAATTAATCTTACCTGTTGATTCTGTTATCAATAATGCGTTTGCAGAGACAGGTGATATCAAAGTTTGTGGTGAAGATGTACCTGAAGGATATATGGGATTAGACATTGGACCTAAATCTGTTGAAAACATCAAAAATGCTTTAGCAGGTGCAAAAACAGTTATCTGGAATGGACCAATGGGTGTATTTGAAATGGAACCATTTGCAAAAGGAACAATTGCTGTATGTGAAGCATTAGCTAATTTAGATGATGCCAATACAATTATTGGTGGTGGAGATAGTGCTGCTGCTGTTATGCAATTAGGATATGCAGATAAAGTTTCTCACATTTCTACAGGTGGAGGAGCTTCATTAGAATACATGGAAGGTAAAGTTTTACCTGGTATTGCTGCTATTGATGATAAATAATTAGGGAGAATGAAAATGAGAAAACCAATTATCGTAGGAAACTGGAAAATGAATAAAACAATTGCAGATACAAAAGCGTTTGTTGCTGCAGTTGATAGTGCTTGTAATGATAATGCTGATTGGGGAATTGCTACTCCATATTTAGCTTTACAAGCTGCTAAAGAAGGTGCAAAAAATTTAATTATTGCAGCTGAAAACTGTCACTTTAAAGATAGTGGTGCTTATACTGGTGAAATCAGTGTTGAAATGTTGAAAGAAATCGGAATTGAATGGGTTATCTTAGGACATTCTGAAAGAAGACAATATTTTGGTGAAACTGATGAAACAGTCAATGCAAAAATGTTACAAGTTTTACACAATGATATGACTCCAATCGTATGTGTTGGTGAAACATTGGAAGAATATGAAGCTGGAACAACTAAAGATGTTGTCAAGACACAAACAGTTGCTGCTTTCAAAGATGTATGTCCAAACTGTGCTGGAAGAGTTGTTATTGCTTATGAACCAGTATGGGCTATTGGTACAGGTAAAACTGCAACGAATGAAATTGCACAAGATGTTTGTGCATATATTAGAAGCGTTGTTGCTGAATTATATGGTCAAGAAGTTGCTGATAAAGTAAGAATTCAATATGGTGGATCTGTGAAACCTGAAGGATTAAAAGAATTATTAGAACAACCTGACATTGATGGAGCATTGGTTGGTGGAGCTTCTTTAGTAGAAGATTCTTATAAAGCTATGATTGCTGCATTAGATTAATATAAAGATTCGGACTCATAACTTTTGTTATGAGTTTTTCTTTATTTTTAAATAGTTCTTGCAAGTTTGGATGAATTCATGGATACTAGGGAAGTAGAAACGAGGGTAATTATGAAATTTAAAGAATTGAATATTGATGGAAGAATACAAGATGCACTTGAAAAGTTAGGATATAGTGAAGCAACAGAAGTCCAGTCTGCAGTCATCCCAGAGTTAAAACAAGAACGTGATGTCATTGTCAAAGCAAAGACAGGAAGTGGGAAGACAGCAGCTTTTGCAATTCCGCTTTTAGATTCAGTTGTTTGGGAAGAGAATAAACCACAAGTACTGGTATTAACACCAACAAGAGAGCTTGCTATACAGGTAAAAGAAGATTTTGATAATATTGGCACTTATAAAAAAATAAAGACTTTAGCTATTTTTGGGAAACAGCCATATAAGTTTCAAACACAAGATTTAAAACAAAAAACACATGTTGTTGTAGCGACACCAGGTCGTATATTAGATCATTTACAGAGAGGAACATTTGATGCAAGTCATTTAAAATATCTAGTTTTAGATGAAGCGGATGAAATGCTAAATATGGGTTTTATTGAAACTGTTGAAAAAATTATTGAAAAATTACCAGTCAAAAGAACAACTTGTCTTTTTTCAGCAACCTTACCAGAAGAGATTAAAAAACTCGCAGCAAAATTTATGAAAAATCCAGTACAGGTCAATATAAAGCAATCTCAAGTCATTAATCAAAAGATAGAAACATATGCATATGAAGTCATGTCATATGAAAAAGCAGGTTTTCTTTTAAAGCTGATTGTTCATGAAAAGCCTTCAAGTGCTATTATTTTTTGTGAAACACAAGAAAGAGTTAATGAAGTTTATGATATGTTATATAAAAATGGTATATCTGTGCATAAAATACATGGAGGTATGTTACAAACTGATCGTCTTGAAAATATGAATGATTTTCGTTTAGGGAAAGTTCAATTTTTAGTTGCAACTGATGTAGCAGCAAGAGGAATTGATATTGAAAATATTTCTCATGTTATAAATTATGATTTACCTAGGGAAGCTCAAAATTATATTCATAGAATTGGCAGAACAGCAAGGATTGGGAAAGCAGGAATTGCTATTTCATTATTGAGTAAAGATGATTATAAACGTCGTATGTGTATTGAAGACTATACAGAGACATCATTTGATATAAAGGATAATGAATCTATTTTTAATACGGTTGTTAATTGTCAATCATTAAATGAACTAAAAAAGATGGTTGTTCAAAAGGAAAAGAAAAATAAAGTTTTACAGGAAGATATTATGAGACTTTATTTTAGTGTAGGTAAAAGAAAAAAGATAGCAGCAGGAAATTTGGTAGGAGCTATCTGTGCTCTTGAAGATGTTAATGGTGATGATATTGGAATTATCCAAGTTCAGGATATGTGTAGTTATGTAGATATTTTAAATGGTAAAGGTAAGAGTGTTGCTCAAAGACTCAACAATACACTTATTAAAGGACGGACAATGAAAGTAGAGATTGCTAATAGAAAAATGTAGGTAGGTTATATATTAAGAAAATCTTAAGAATTGTTTTGTTGACATTAATTTCCAAAATGTATACTATATGAGTATAAGTGGAGGGACAAATATGAAATTGAAGCGAATAATAGCATGTTTGTGCGCTGTGATGTTAGTTGGGTGTGGGAGTTCAGATAAACCATCTGGTTCATCAACACAAAAAGGTCTTTATGAAAATTTGGATGGTAAAGCAACACTAGGCGAAGTTATAAAGAAGATGAATAATGATGTTTCTTATGTAAAAAGTGATATTGATGAAAATGGAAATATTGTGAATAATGAAATCTATAAAATAGATAATCATTTATGTTTTGTTTCTAAATCTGTATTTGAAGAAGGTGCATATAATACATTATCTTATACAATAACGCAAGGAAATAATTTTCATTCACTTTATTTAGGTGATGATAATACATATAAATATGATATCATGAACGATTATTCTCATATTGTAGAAAAAATACATGTTGATTATTTAAATGATAAGAATTATGAAGTCTATAATGTAGAGAGAAAAGATGAAGATAATCAAATTGTTTTGACTATAAAATTAAAGATGACTGAAATAACTGGTGGTGGTATTGAAGAAACAGAAACACGATATGCAATCAGTCAAATAGTTATTAATAAGGATGGTTATATATCACAAGAAGAAATTACTTATTATACAAATGATCAATTTTCAGAAACTTCAGGAGATATCAAAACAATAAAGAATTCTGATTTTAATAGTAAGAATCAGAAAGATTTTGAAAAAGAAATTGATTTAATGAAATCATGCGATGGATTAACTGATCAAGAAGTCAAAGAAAAGTTAAATATAATAACAGAAGAAGCTTAGCTTCTTTTTTCATTAAATGAAAATATTTTAATGTTTTTGGAACGGAATTTCAATAAACAAAGTGATAATCAACATAATTTGACATCTTAATTCCAAAAAAGAAAAAAGACATACAAAAACCCTTTGAAAACCCTTACAATAAACTCACGTTAACAAACGAGAGGAGAGTATTTATGAGTTTAGGTGATAGACTTACTGAAAAATTATTGATTGTTGCTACAAAGATTACGAGTCAAAGACATATGTCAGCAATTAAGAATGCTTTCACTGCATTACTTCCAATTATTATTACTGGGGCATTCTGTACACTATTTTCCAATGTTGTATGTTCAACGACAACAACAGGTATTTCTTTAGCGAAGCTGCCAGGAATGGCTTGGTTAGAAGGCTTGACAGGAATGTTTACAGCAGCCAATTATGCCACTTTGAATTTTTTAACAATTGGGACTGTAGTTCTGATTGCAATTGAATTGGGTAAACAATTAAAACATAAAGAAATTATTGTTCCTATTATTGCATTAGCATCATATATCAGTTTATGTGATACATTTACAAATATCACTGTTGAAGGTATGGATGATTTAATCAATGTTGCTAATGTTATCCCAAAAGAATTTACTAATGCTCAAGGATTGTTTCTTGGAATGATTGTTGCAATGGTTTCTATAGAGATCTATTGTCGTTTAGCTGATTCAGGTAAGTTGAGTATTAAAATGCCTGACACAGTTCCAACAAATGTATCACAATCATTTAATGTTTTATTTCCAGGTGTTGTGACAATCTTACTGATTTCTGGTTTTGGCTTATTATTCCAAACTGTATTTGGGATCTCTGTATATAATGCGATTAGTGCTTGTATTCAAACACCATTACGTGGTGTTCTCACTGGGCTGCCAGGATATTTATTAATATTTGGTTTATCATGTGTATTCTGGGTTATTGGTATTCATGGAACACAAGTTTTAAAACCAGTATATCAAGCGACTATGTTAGAAGCTGTGGTTTCTAATACTGATGCGGTTCAAAACGGACAAGCACCACAATTTATTTTAAATGAGACATTTATTTCTTGTTTTACAACAATGGGTGGGGCTGGTATTACAATTGGTTTGGTTATTGCCTTATTATTTGCATCAAAGCGTGATGATTATAAAGCTATTGCAAAGTTATCTTTAGCACCAGGTTTATTTAATATTAATGAAACAATGACATTTGGTTTACCAATTGTATTGAACCCAATGTTTATGATTCCATTTATTTTAACACCAATTCTCACAGCATCATTTGCTTATGTTATGACAACAATTGGTTTTTGTGGAACAATGGTTTATGCAGTACCATGGACAACACCACCATTGCTGATTGCTTGGCTTGGATCAGGAGGAAGTATTGGTGCTGTCATTACACAAGCTATTTGTATTGTTATTTCTATAGTTGTTTATTTACCATTTGTATTTGCAACCAATAAACAGGCAAAAAGTGAAGCAGAAAAACAAGTTCAAATTCAGGAATAGAGGAAAAATGTTATGTCAAAAAGAGTAAAGAATAAATATGAAGGTTTAACTGCAAGACAAATCAATATTTTGAAGATGAAAGAACAACTCAATAAACCTGATCCAAATGCGATAAAACCATTTGAAAAATATAAAGTATTAACATACCTATTTAATCTTATTTTTCCTCCCTATGCTCTTTACCGCATCTGGAAAAAGGAATCACCCTTTTGCATAACAGAACGTGTTGGTCAAACAATGATTTGTGTTGTCTATATGCTTGCTCTTATTTCTATGCAATAATAAGAAACGATGGCAAAATAACTTTTAAAAGTTGATTTTGTTAAGTTTCTTTTTTTATTTTCTTTTGTACAAAACTTTTGGTTATTTGTGTTCTCCTCATGTCCTTTTTTGAATTCATTTATACCTATGATATTTCTTGAATTTGCTATCTTCTTTATTAACTGTTATATAATTATTTATCATGTGAATTTATTTTCTTAAAAAAGAAGAAAAATAGCAAAGAAATGATGAATATATAAGTAAGGGAATCTTTTTGGATGTTTACTTTAAGCAATTGTTGTGGTATATTGTTTATAGATACTATCTCTGCTTAAGATTCTCTATATCTTAATAGAGGAGGTTGACGATGTGTTCGTATGTGAAAGGAATACCGAATATCTGGATGCGATTTCCAGACTCAAGGTGATTGATGATGATTTCATGAGGATTGTCTTCAAGGATAAGGAGTGTCTGACTCAGTTTCTTGAGATTATCTTAGAAAGGCCTATTGAAATCATTGAATGGCATGTGCAGTATGATATCAATAATATTCTTGGAAGGTCTATCAGTATTGATGTCTTTGTCAAAACTGAAAATCATTATATCAATATTGAAGTGCAAAGAGATTATACTGGAGCCAATCCAAGACGGGCAAGATTTCATGGAAGTCTGATTGATGCCAGTACATCATATCCTAAAGAAGAATGGAAGGACTTGCCTCATATGATTATCATCTTCATAACAGAAGAGGATGTCCTAGGATATGGGTTACCAATCTATCATGTTCATAGAACAATAGATGAGAATAACCAGATATTTGATGATGGAAGTGAGATCATCTATATCAATGCAAGTATTCAGGAGGATAATGCCTTAGGGAGATTGATGCATGATTTTCTATGTAGTGAGACAAGTGATATGCATTATGAGTTTTTAAGGAAAAGAGTGAGTTATTTTAAAGAGACAGAAGGAGGGAGAAAAGAGATGTGTGAAATCTGGGAAGAGATTAAAAGAAAGGGTAAGCAAGAGGGTATTCAAGAGGGTATTATTGAAGGCGAGGCCAGAGGGAGGAGAGAAGAGAAGAGTGAGATGATACAAAAGATCATTGAAAAAGGGTATACACTAGAAGAAGCATTCGATTTATTTGATATACCAGAGGAGGAACAACCAGTATACATACAGAGAATGATTTCATAGTTAGTGGAGCTAATGTGATAATATTAGGAGGCTGATTTTACTCAGCTTCTTTTTTCATTTTCTTAAAATTTTAAACATCATTACAAAAACTTGATATACTTGTAACAAAGGAGAAGAGAGTTATGATTATAGATAAAATGTGTGCACTAAAGAATTTAACATCTCAAGAAAAGGCAGTCGTTGAGTATATTCTTGACAATCCGAAAGATTTATTAGATATGAATGTTAGTGAACTCGCTAAAGCCAGTTATACTTCATCATCTACAGTCATCCGATTATGTAAAAAGCTAGAAGTCAAAGGTTTTGCTGATCTTAAATTTATCTATGCTTCAGAATTTCCAGAAATGATGAAACAAAGAGAGATGGTTAAAACTAAGCCATTTGATGAATCATCATCCATAGACGATATTATTAATACTTTACCTTTTGTTTATTTAAAAACTATGGATTATACAAAAAGTATGTTATCAAGAAATACGATTATCAGAATTACAAACTTAATGAAACAAGCCAAAAGAATAGAAATATATGGAGATGGTGTTAATTATGATTTGGCAAAAATGATGGCTTTTCGATTTGAAAACGTACATAAGGACTGCTTTGTTTATAATGCTTCACATTGGGAACATATTAAATATTTAGAATATCAAAAGATTCCTACTTTAGGAATACTCTTATCTCATACAGGTAAAAATCCTATGGTCATAGACGCAGCTAAAAGATTAAAAGAAAGCGGTATTAAAACCCTTTCTATTTCCTGTAATAGTGATATGAGATTAGCGAATATTACAGATGAGAATATTCAAATCATGGATGGTAGAAATCAGCTAGAATTACAAACCACAACATATACAGTAGCAGTTCAATATGTATTAGATATTTGTATATCTTCGTTAATGTTACATCATATGGATACAATTGAAGAAGTCTATTCAAAATTAATGAATGCAAGAGCTGAATGGCAAAATGAAAAAATGAAATGAGAATACCAAAATTATATACAATGTGTTTCTAATTTTGGAGAGTTGTTCCAAAATGAAGACAAAGACAAGTAAATAATAAAAAATAAAGTATAATAGTGATAAATAAAGGAGGTCATGTTATGACAAGACAATTTCCAAAAGGATTTTTATGGGGTGGTGCTACTGCTGCTAATCAATATGAAGGTGGATGGAATGAAGGAGGAAAAGGGATGAGTGTCTCTGATTGTGCAAGACATCACTTAGATGTAGATGTACAGGATTATAAAGCACAGAATGCAGTAACTTCAAAAGATATTGAAGATGCTTTAAAATCAACTGATGATTCATTGTATCCAAAAAGACATGCATCTGATGGTTATCACCATTATAAAGAAGATATCAAAATGTTTGCTGAAATGGGATTTAAGGTTTATCGTATGTCAATTGCCTGGTCTAGAATCTTTCCTCATGGTGATGATACTGAACCTAATGAAGAAGGTTTAAAATTCTATGATGATGTTTTTGATGAATGTATCAAATATGGTATTGAGCCATTAGTAACAATGTCTCATTATGAACCGCCAATTCATCTCACGCTCAATTATGATGGATGGGCATCAAGAGAAGTGATTGATATGTTTGTCAGATATGTAGAGGTCATCTGTGAAAGATATAAAAACAAGGTCAAATACTGGTTGACATTTAATGAAGTCGACTCTATGATTAGACACCCATATACAACTGGAGGGCTTATAGAAGATAGATTCCCAGATAGAAACTTTACAGAAGTTATTTTTCAAGCAATGCATCATCAATTTGTAGCAAGTGCTCTTGCAACCAAGATCTGTCATGAGAAAATACCAGGATCAATGGTGGGATGTATGTTAACAAAACTCACATATTATCCATATACATGTAAACCAGAAGATGTCTTGCAAGCACAACAGGATATGCGTAGCACATATTGTTATAGTGATACACAAGTGTTTGGAGAATATCCAGCATATTTGTTGGCAAAGTTTAGAAATGAAGGCTTAAATATTCAGATGGAAAAAGATGATCTTAATATTATGAAGAAATATCCAGTAGACTTTGTGTCTTTTAGTTATTATATGTCATCTTGTTCAGCAAAAAGTGTAGAAGGTTTAGATACAGCAGTCGGTAATACAATAACTGCAGTTAAGAATCCATATTTACCAGCGAGTGATTGGGGTTGGCAAATTGATCCAATCGGACTGAGAATATCAATGGTAGATTTATATGACAGATATAGAAAACCATTGTTTATTGTTGAAAATGGATTAGGAGCTAAAGATGAACTAATTGATGGAACTGTTGACGATCAATATCGTATTAATTATTTTGATGTGCATTTTAAAGAAATGCTCAATGCTATTGAAATTGATGGTGTAGAATGTTTGGGATACACGTCATGGGGATGTATAGATATAGTCAGTGAATCAACAAAACAAATGAGTAAGAGATACGGTTTCATTTATGTAGATTGTGATGATTTAGGAAATGGAACATATAAACGCTATCCTAAGAAATCATTTTATTGGTATAAGAAAGTCATTGAAACAAATGGTGCTTGTTTATTTGAAAAGTAATAACAATGTTATTACTTTTTCAAATTAGGTGAATTCTATTATTGAATCAGTTGAATATACCCTGAAATAAATTTATACTGATTGGGTTGGAGGTTAATTATGGAACTAAGTTTTTTATTAATGCAACAAATTTGTCAGTTATTTATTATGATTTTTTTAGGTTTTATGTTAGTCAAAACAAAAACATTAAGTACACAGGATAGTAAAGTTATTTCAAAAGTTATTTTGTTTGTTGTTTCACCTTGTGCTATCCTCACATCTTTTATGATTGAATTTACACCAGATAAATTATTTGGTTTAGGACTGGCTTTATTAGGAGCTTTTATTGTCCATGTTATTTATATTCCTTTAACAGAGTTATTGAGTAAAATATTTGGGTTTGTTCCTATTGAAAAAGCGACTGTTATTTATTCGAATTCTGGTAATTTAATTATTCCTTTGGTGGGTGCTATTTTAGGGAAAGAATGGGTCTTGTATACAAGTGGATATATGATTGTTCAAACAATATTATTATGGACACATGCAAAAAGTCTAGTATGTAATGAGAGGCAGTATGATATAAAAAAGATTTTTTTAAATGTCAATGTGATTGCTATTATGATTGGAATTATTTTATTTTTATCTCAGTTTCAATTACCTGGATTGGTTGTGACAACTTTTGATAAAGTAGGAAGCATGATTGGACCACTTGCAATGATTGTTATTGGGATGTTAATTGGTGAAATGAATTTTAAAGATATCTTTAGTGAAAAGAGAACATATCTTATTTGTTTTATGCGATTGATTGTTTATCCATTTATCATTGTATTGGTCTTTCAGTTCACAGGATTATCAACAATTTCATCTGATGCAAATCAAATTTTCTTGATTACAATTTTAGCAGCAAGTGCACCTGCTGCTGCAACAATAACGCAATTTGCACAACTTTATAATAAACATCCTGGATATGCCAGTATTATGAATGTTATGAGTGTTATTTTTAGTATTGTGAGTATGCCTTTGATGGTGATGATTTATCAATTATTTTAGTTGTATTCTTTTCTTATTTTGTTACAATAATAAACACTGAGGTGTAATTATGAAGACATTAAAGAGAAAAGAACTCTTGTTTATAGGGTTAACATTATTTTCGATGTTTTTTGGGGCAGGAAATTTAATCTTTCCACCATTTTTAGGGGAGCAGGCAGGAGGACTCGCTTGGTTTGCGATGATCGGATTTATAATCAGTGCAGTTGGCTTACCAGTATTGGGTGTCATTGCTGTAGCTAAGGCTGGTGGGCTAAAGCCATTAGCTGGACGTGTACATCCAAAGTTTGCATTTGTCTTTACTTTGCTTATTTATTTATCAATTGGGCCCTGTTTAGCTATTCCTAGAACTGCTAGTACATCATTTGAGATGACAATTGTTCCTTTTATTGGAAATTATGGAAAAATTGCTCAATTTATTTATTCATTTGTATTTTTTGGTATAGCGTTGTATATGGCTTTAAACCCAGAAAAGTTATCAGATCGTTTAGGTAAGGTTTTATGTCCAATTCTCTTATGTTTAATTAGTATTATATTTATTGGGAGTTTTTTTGCAGGAACTTTCCAATATGGAACAAGCATTGAACCTTATACAAGTCATTCTTTGATACAAGGTTTTTTAGATGGTTATCAAACAATGGACACCATTGCTGCATTGAATTTTGGGATTATTATAGCCTTAAATATTCAAAGTAAAGGGATTCATGATTCAAAAACGATTGTTTCTTCAACAATGAAAGCTGGCTTGATTGCTGGGTTTTGTTTGACATTGGTTTATTGTGCTTTGTTGCATATTGGGGGATTGGCTGGTAATATCAATGGTTACCATTCAAATGGTGCACAAACATTGATGCAGTTTGTTGAATATTTGTTTAAGAATACAGGAGTTATTATCTTAGGTGCAACCTTCTTTATTGCTTGTTTAAATACTTGCATTGGTTTGATTTGTTGTTGTAGTGAATATTTTTATGAAATTATTCCTCAAATTAGTTATAAGAAATGGGCATTTCTCTTTGCTGGCTTGAGTATGATCATTTCAAATATTGGGTTAGATATGATTCTTCAAGTTTCTGTTCCTGTATTAAATTTTCTTTATCCATTATCAATTGTTTTAATCGTTTTAGCTTTTTTACACCCTTGGATTCATAAATATACATATGTTTATCAAATCACTATGTTATTGACTGGTATTGGAAGTATTCTTGGCTTATTACCTAGTTTGGGATTGAATTATCAATGGTTGCATTCTATACCATTGTATAATCAATCATTAGGATGGATTATTTTTTCTGCTGTTGGTTTATGTTTAAGTATCTGTGTGAATACTCAAAAAGAATAAGGAATCTTTTCATGATTCTCTTATATTCTTTAAAATACTCTATATTTATGATATACTATTTATATGTAAACACTTATGCTTTGGTTATGATGATAAGTCATTGATAAGAGTGATAAACAAGACCTTTGTTTCATAAAATGAGATAAATGTGTCTTTTTCTTTTGAAGGGAGGAAACGATGTTATTAAATATTATTTTATTGGTGGTTGGATTTATATTATTGATTAAAGGTGCTGATGTTTTTGTGGAAGGGGCATCCAAGGTTGCTGCTATGTTACATATTCCTCAAATAGTTATTGGGCTAACAATTGTGGCTTTTGGGACAAGTGCTCCAGAGGCAGCAGTCAGTATAGCATCGGCTTATAAAGGCACAGCTGGTATTGCGATTGGAAATATTATTGGAAGTAACATTGCAAATGTTTTATTAATCCTTGGTATTTCTGGCATGATTGGTGTCTTGGCAGTCAAAAAATCAACATTCTTTATTGAAACACCATTTGTCATTGTTATTACAATTGCTCTATTGTTCTTAGGATATCCGGATGGTAGTATTACAAAGGTGGATGGAGGTATCCTATGGATGTTCTTCCTATTGTTCTTATTTTATTTATATCGCCTCACAAAACGTGGTGATGATAGTGCTATAGATGATGTGCCAGAATTAGATGATAATGATCGTATGTGGAAACTGATTGTTTTGATTGTATTAGGTATTATTTGTGTTGTCATCGGGAGTCAGGTTACAGTTGATGCAGCGAGTTCAATAGCCCAATCATTTGGTGTCAGTGATCGCATTATTGGATTAACAATTGTCTCTATTGGAACTTCTTTACCAGAATTAGTAACATCTGTAAGTGCTTCTTTGAAAGGAAAAAATGATATTGCAATAGGAAATATTATTGGAAGTAATATTTTTAATATTTTATTTGTATTAGGGACAGCATCTCTAGTTGCTCCTCATGGTATTCCATTTGCATCGAATTTCTTATTAGATGGCTTGATTGCCATTGTAGCAATTGTTATGTTTATGATCTTTATTGGCAAAGATATGAAATTGAAAAAGTATGGTGCTTTTATAATGTTAATATCATATGTCTGTTATTTGGTATATATTTTGTAAAAAAATTCACGAGGGAAAGGGTTTACATTACATATGTAAGCCTTTTCCTTTTATTTTTTATATTCTCTTGCTTGTTTTTTCACAAGGAATATAGTATATTAACGATGTAAAATAAAATAAAATTTTTTGGAGGAAAAAAAATGGCAGAAAAAAAAGCTGTAAAAAAAGTTGAAGAACCAACTAATGAACAAATTGATCAACATGTTGATGAGTTAGTTCAAAAAGCATTAGTGGCTCTTGATAAGTTTGAATCTTTTGATCAAGATGCTGTTGACTACATCGTTGCAAAATGTTCTGTTGCTGGGTTAGACCAACATGGTGTATTAGCAGAAGCTGCAGTCAAAGAAACAGGTAGAGGTGTTTTTGAAGACAAAGCTGTAAAAAATTTATTCGCTTGCGAATATGTAACAAGTAATCTTCGTCATTTAAAAACTGTAGGAATTATCAATGAAGATCCTTTAACTGGTGTAACAGAAATCGCTGAACCAGTTGGTGTTATCTGTGGTATTGTACCAACAACAAACCCAACTTCTACAGTTATCTTCAAATCATTAATTTCTTTAAAAACAAGAAATCCAATTATCTTCTCATTCCATCCATCAGCATATGAATGTTCAGTTCAAGCTGCAAAAGTTGTAAGAGATGCTGCAATTGCTGCAGGTGCTCCTGAAGACTGTATTCAATGGTTAGGATTACGTTCTATGTACGCAACAACTGCATTGATGAATCATCCTGGAGTAGCAACTATCTTAGCTACTGGTGGTAATGCAATGGTAAAAGCTGCTTACTCTTGTGGTAAACCTGCTTTAGGTGTAGGTGCTGGTAACGTTCCTGCATATGTTGAAAAATCTTGTGTATTAAAAAGAGCTGTTAACGATATTGTCTTATCAAAATCATTTGATAATGGTATGATCTGTGCTTCTGAACAAGCTGCAATCGTTGACCAAGAAATTTACAAGGAATTTAAAGAAGAAATTACACGTTTCAAAGTTCACTTTGTAAACGCTGATGAAAAAGCAAAACTTGAAGCCTTTATGTTTGGATGTACTTCTTACACTGATAAAGTGAATGAAGCAAAATTAAATCCTAACGTTGTAGGTAAAGATGCAACTTGGATTGCTGAACAAGCTGGATTCAAAGTACCAGAAGATACTCAAATCATCTGTGCTGAATGTAAAGAAGTTGGTCCTAATGAACCATTAACAAGAGAAAAATTATCTCCAGTATTAGCAGTTTTAAAAGCAACTTCTACTGAAGATGGTATTGCAAAATCAGCAGCAATGGTTGAATTCAATGGTTTAGGGCACTCAGCTGCAATTCATACTCAAAATCATGATATTTCAGTTGAATTTGGTTTAAAATGTAAAGCAATTCGTGTTATTGAAAATGCACCATCTACATTTGGTGGTATTGGGTCTGTTTATAATGCATTTATTCCATCATTAACTTTAGGATGTGGTTCTTATGGACACAACTCAGTTTCTAATAACGTAAGTGCTGTAAACTTATTAAATATTAAGAGAATAGGGAGACGTAACAACAATATGCAATGGGTTAAACTTCCTCCAAAAATCTATTTTGAAAGAAATTCAATTAGATATTTAAGAGACATGAAAGTCATGGAAAAAGCTATGATTGTAACAGATAGAGGTATGTACAATCTTGGTTATGTAGATAAGATTGAAGATGTTATTAAAAGAAGACGTAACAAAGTTGATATGGAATTATACTTTGATGTAGAACCAGATCCAAGTATTGATACAGTTAATGAAGGTGTTGAAATCATGAGAAAATTCCAACCAGATGTTATTATTGCATTAGGTGGAGGATCTTCAATGGATGCTGCAAAGGTTATGTGGTTAATGTATGAACATCCAGAAGTGAACTTTGATGATATCAAACAAAAATTCATGGATATAAGAAAACGTGCATTTAAATTCCCTGAATTAGGTAAGAAAGCAAGATTGATTTGTATTCCAACAACATCAGGAACTGGATCTGAAGTGACTCCATTTGCAGTTATCACTGATAAACAAGCAAATAAAAAATATCCATTAACTGACTATTCATTAACTCCAACAGTTGCAATTATTGATCCAGAATTCGTAATGAGTTTACCTGCATCAATTGCTGCTGATACTGGAATTGACGTATTAACTCATGCAGTAGAAGCTTATGTTTCTATCTTAGCATCTGATTTCACTGATGGATGGGCAAAACAAGCTGTTAAATTAGTATTTGATTACTTAGAATTATCAGTAAAAGAAGGAAATAATCATCCAGAAGCAAGAGAAAAAATGCATAATGCAGCAACAATCGCTGGTATGGCATTCGCTAATGCATTCTTAGGTATGAACCACTCATTAGCTCATAAGATTGGTGGAGAATGGCATGTTCCTCATGGTCGTACTAATGGTATCTTATTACCACATGTGATTAGATATAATGGAACTATCCCAACAAAATTAAATATCTGGCCAAAGATTGAAAACTATAAAGCAGATATAAAATACATGGAATTAGCACAATTAATTGGATTAAAACCAAAAACTCCTGCTGAAGGTGTTGCTATGTTTGCTGATGCATGTGAAGAATTATGTGCAAAAGTTGGTGTTGCTTGCAACATTAAATCTCAAGGTATCGATAAAGCTGCTTGGGAAGAATCAGTTCATAGAATGGCTATGAATGCTTATGAAGATCAATGTACTCCAGCAAATCCAAGAATGCCAATGGTACATGATATGGAAGCCATCTTAAGAATGATCTATGATTATGAATCTAAGTTTGCTACTGAAACTCCAAAGAAATAATAAAAGATTTAAAGTACTACATTGATTTGTAGTACTTTTTTCTTGTCAATTTTGAAACATAAAATGATACGTGTACATGTACTCATTTCATAATATATAAGATTTTAAAGTGTTAAAAGCATTGATTTATTTTGATTATTCTTTTTCCGTATGTCCTTAATGTGTTTTAATGAAAATACAGTTACATGTTCGTAAGTATATACGTATTGGGTAAAATAAGGGATAACCAGTATAAAATAAAAATTTTCTTTTATATACTTTCTCTGCTCTTGTTATATAATGGAAAAAAGGAGAGGTTTCTTATGCAAGATGTTTATCAAATCATGATGACAGGTGGTTTATTAATTTCAATTGTATCTTTGATTGCATGGTGGTCTATTTTTAAAAAAGCAGGATATAAAGGTTGGTATGCAATTATTCCACTCTTCAATGTTTATATCTTTTGCAAATTAACACTGGGAAGTGGCTGGCTAGTTTTGACAATGCTTATTCCGATATTTAATATCTTTATTTTGATTTATATTCTTTTTAGACTATCAGTTGTTTTTCAACATGGATTATTATTTACATTAGGGTTGATATTTTTTTATCCTATTTTTATACTTATTCTTGCTTTTGGAAATTCAAAATACCATGGCTCAGCTGCTTGTTATTTTTAATGTAAATAAAAAGGGAAGTGATTTCTCACTTCTCTTTTTATAATGACTAGGGGTTATTTATTTTTCCAATCTTCATACATTTTTAAAGCTTGGTCTAAAACTTTAGCACCGTCCATCATACCATAAGTACGCATATCAATAACTTCAACAGGAACTTCACCTTTTGTTTGTTCTTTAATAGCATTCAAACGGAATCTAACTTGAGGACCAATTAATAAAACATCACATGGTTCATTTCCATATTCAGTTGTTAGTGCTGTTTCACTAACAGCCCAAATTTTACATTCAATACCTCTTTCATCAGCAGATTTTTGCATACGAGTTACAAGTAAACTAGTTGACATACCTGCACTACATGCTAACATGATTTTTAACATTTTGTTGTTTCCTCCTTGTCAATCATATTCTATATCTATATATATTATACACCGCATAAAAATAGAATGAAAGAATAATGAATAAACATTTATAAATTTATTGACTTATTTTCCTGTCTCCCTTAACATATGTTTATGGAAAAGATACTTAAGCGATTAAAATATGTTTTTTTGTTATGTATTGTCATTAGTTTTGGCATGCAGTTTATGTATATATTATCAATTGAATTAAAATTGACATTAATGCAAAAAGTAATATTAATTATGATTCAAACAACATCTATTGTTGGATATGTTTATTTTGATTCAAATTATCAAAATCAAGAAAAGAGGAAAAAAAGTTTTTTACAGATGCATTGGGTTTTATTTATTCTTTATTGTCTCAATTTGTTTTATATTTTGTTTCTAGATCCAGACTTTGGAAGAAAAGTTATGAAAGCAACATTAAGTTTTGAAGATTATTTTCAATATAATGTAAATTTAGACCCTTTTGAGACAATTCATCTCTTTATTAGAGGTTATCAAAAAGGTGTTGTAACTTTAGAAGCATTGTTAGGAAACCTATTAGGAAATATGCTTGTTTTTATGCCAATGGCTTATTTTTTACCTGTTTTATTTCCTAAACTAAGGAAAATAAGATGGTTTATCTTAACTATTATTATGATGGTTTTGAGTGTAGAGATTTTACAAGTTTATTTAAGAATTGGAAGTGGAGATATTGATGATTTCTTACTCAATGTTGCTGGAGCAACATTAATGTATTTTTTATTAAAGTGTTTTCCACTTTCTCATATATATTGTTTAGTTGGAAAGGAATAGTTTATGAAAAAGAAAGATATTATATTGATTATAGGATTGTTGGTTGTTATTGGAATTGGATATTTTATATTTGAAATGATGCAGGGAGAAAAAGATGTTATTGAAATCTATTATCATAATGAAGTTATAGAGAAAATTGATATTTCGATTGATAAAACTTATACATTTGATGGGGATTATGGAAAATTTTCTTTAGAAGTCAAAGATAAGAAATATCATGCAGTCAATGTTGAGTGTCCGAATCATGATTGTGAAAAGGTTGGTTGGGTAAGTGAAGGAAGTTCACGTTCTATTGTGTGTATACCAAATGATATTTATGTCATTCAGGCAGGAACAGAAGAACAATTTGAATGAAAAATAAATTCTATTTTTTTCTTATATTTTTATTAGGTTTACTATTTGTTTTTATTGGTATACTTGCTTTTTCTTTTTCATCATACTTTATGTATATGATTGTTGTATTTTTAGGATTATTTATTCTTGTGGATGCACTCTTTTGTTTAGTGAGATTATTTCAGGGAAATAAACACGATCTTATACAAACGTTTATGAGAATTGGATTTGGTTTAGGTTTTCTTTTGTTTCCGCAGTTACCATTATCCCTAGTTGTTGTATTATTTGCATTATATATTTGTATGACAGGCTTTTCTTATTTGATTACTTATTGTTATTATAGGAAAGAGAGGGTAAATGGTCGATTGGTTTTTTTAATCGCATCAGTGGTACTCTTAGTGGTAGGTATAACATTTATCTTATCACCAGGTATACATGCCATTGAGATGACTTATATTTTTGCAGTCTATACCATTTATTTAGGAATGAAGTATATTGGTAGGGCAATTCGTGAACTTTTATCAGAAGATCGTAAGAATACATTAAAGAGGCGTATAAGAGTATCTATGCCTAACTTTATTGCTGCTTTGTTACCAAGGTTATTTATTGAATATATTAATGAACAATTAGAGGTGAAAGATGAATCAATTCAATATAAAGGGAAATCTGATTTAGAGGTTTTGATTCATGTTAGTAAAGAGGGTTTTGGAGCAATTGGTCATGTTGATATCTGCTATCAAGGTGAAGTTATTGCTTATGGGGCTTATGATGAAGCTTCTACTCAATTATTTGGTGCTATTGGTGATGGTGTTCTCTTTACAGTTGAGAAAGAAACTTATATCACATTTTGTTGTCAGGATGATTCAACGAGCCATATTTTTGGCTATTCATTATATTTAGATGAAATTCAAAAACAGCGTATAGAAGAAACAATTTCTACATTCAAAGATAATTTAGTATCGTGGAATCCTCCTTGCCAATTGAATAAAGATGTAGATGATTATGCCAGTCGTTTATATAAAGCAACACAAGCTTCATTTTATAAATTTAAAAAAGGGCGTTTTAAATATTATTTTGTAATGACAAATAATTGTGTTTTACTAGCGGACCATATAATTGGGAAATCTGGTATAGATATTGTGAATATGAATGGTATTATAACTCCTGGAACTTATTTTAGTTATTTTGAAGAAGAGGCTAAAAAGGAGAATTCAAGAGTTTTGCTAAAAACATTATATAGATAAAGGTAAACTTAAAGGTTTATCTTTTTTATTGACAAAATTAAATATATGTAATATATTACTTATATAGGTAATGTGTTACCTATATGGAGGAAGCATGAAAAAAATATTATTAATTATCTTAGGAGTTATCGTTATTGTGGGTTGCATTATCTTTTGGATGTTTCAAAAGCAGACAGAAGATGTGCAAAATTTGGAATATGCTAATATTGTTATGAATGATGTTGTAGATGGAACATATGAAGGTCATATTGAAACAATGTTAATCAAAGTGAAAGTGAATGTAACTGTTGAAAATCATTCTCTGAAGAATATAGAAATCCTACAGCATGATAATGGTTTTGGAGAACCTGCTGAAGAGATTGTCAAAACAATGATACAGAAAAATAACTATCAAGTTGATGTAAAAAGTGGAGCAACATATTCAAGTGAAATTATTAAAAGTGCTGTAAGTCAGGCTTTACAAAAAGGAGTGCATAAAAATGGATAGAAATCAATTATTAGAAGGGATGGATAATGAGCGTATTTTGTTTGGTTTGTTTTTTGTGTTTGGAAACAGATTACAAGCAGCAGGTGATTCCTTTTATGATGAAATTACGTGTAAACAATTTTTCTTATTAATTTGTTTAAGTCTTTTCCAAGATGAAGAACCTACTGTTAATCAATTAGCAGAAGTGATGGGAAGTTCACATCAAAATGTTAAACAAATTATTAACAAACTGGAAGAAAAAGGGTTTCTTATAACTGTAAGTGATCAAACAGATAAGCGTAAAATGAGAATTAAACAAACCAATAAGATGAATGATTTGAAAGTTAAATATGAAAAGCAGGAAATGGCTTTTATGAAGCACTTATATAGTGGATTAACACCACAACAAATTGCTGATACAGTACAAGTTATAAAAATGATGGAAAATAATTTGATAAAAATTAAGGAGAATAAAGAATGAAAATAATTGTTGTTTATAAGAGTAAAACTGGTTTTTCTGAGCAATATGCCAAATGGATTCAAACCGCTTTAAACTGTGATATTATTCCCTTAAATCAATTGAAAACATTAGAAGGATATGATTTGGTTATTTATGGTGCAGGACTAATGGCTGGTAAAATGAATGGTTTAAAAGACTTTAAACCATATATTCAAGGTCAGAAAACAATTATTTATGCAACGGGAGCTATTTCAAAGGATGCAACAGAGATTGTTGACAAAATAAAGAATGATAATCTTTCCCAATTTGGAAAAGATGTCCCATTCTATTATTTTGAAGCTGGATTAGACTATGATAAATTAGGATTTTTCTCAAAGAAGATGTTAAAAATGATGTATAATTCATTGAAGAAAAAAACTGATAAAACAGCAGAAGAGATAGGCATGATGGAGGCTATAGCACATTCACATAATTATGCTAAGGAAAGTGATATTTTGCCACTTATAGAAACAGTAAAGCAGAGTTAATTTAACTCTGCTTTTCTTCTATATAATAATCAATTGCTATGCTTGATTCTCTCACAGCATGCATATGTTTTTTGACAACATCACAATGATAAGGATCATTTTGGTATGCATCTAATGCGTTTTCATCTGCTAAAAGTGTTTCTAATATAATATCGTAGGACCTTTCGCTATGTAAGAAATCAATACCAACTTGGATATCCTTTAACATCTCAACTTTTCCTTTCATTGACATTAAGATATCATATGTTTTTTGACAGTTTTCTAAACTGTTATCCTTTAATTTAAAACAAACAATATGTTTAATCATTTGAAACCCTCCTTCAATAAAAATATTATATATGATTTTTCATAACTATAAAAGATTATTCCTACTTTTTCACACAATGTCTTGATTATTTTCATAGATTACCTTCTTAAACTATAAATGTATAAAGGAGGAATTGGAATGGTAAAAAATGCATTGTTAAGCATTAAAAAGAATATTGGTAAAACAATATTATTATTTGTTTTAATGTGTGTAATTGCTAATCTTGTTATTTCAGGATTAGCAATTAAAAGTGCAACATCTAAATCTATGGATCAAGTGAGGACTTCTTTAGGCAGTGATGTGACTCTTTCTTATAATATGCAAAATATGATGAAGAATCGAGATAAAGGTGCAGCTATGGATGAGGCAATAAGTAGTATTACTATTGCCATGGCTGACCAATTAAAATCACTTCAGTATGTAAAGAGTTATAATTATACAGTGAGTGTTGGCGTGACAAGTGAGGATGTCGAACCAGTTGAGATGACGAAGACAGAAACATCGATATCTTCTAATACCAATCAGCAGAGGCCTAGTGGAAATAATCAAACTAATCAAGTGAGTCAACCTCGAATGATGGATGAAAATGATTTCACTGTTGTAGGGAATACAACGATGATAAATTTGTCTGATTTTGTTGATCAAAATTATATTTTAAAAAGTGGACGTCTTTTGAATGAGGATGATTCATCAACAACAAACTGTGTTATTGAATCTAATCTTGCAACAGATAACGATCTAAAGGTTGGTGATTCATTTATAGTGACAGCAACCAATAGTGATAATGAAGATATTGATGTTAAATTAACTATTGTAGGTATTTATGAGATTAAGACAACAAGTCAGTTAGGTGGAATGATGAGTAATCGTCAAAATCCTATCAATCAAATTTACACAGGTTTATTGACTGCTCAAAAATTAAATAATAGTACTACAGAAATGACCAGTGCGACTTATTATTTAGATGATCCTAAGCATATAGATGCCTTCAAAGAATTAGCTCAAACATCATCAGATATAGATTTTGAAACATATACATTGGATGCTAATGACCAAATTTATCAAAGAAGTATATCTTCATTAGAAAACATGGAACAGTTCGCTACAATATTTCTGTGGGTTGTTGTAGGTGCTGGAAGTGCAATTCTCTGTTTAATTTTAATATTAACTATGCGAGGACGTTTTTATGAATTTGGAGTCTTCCTGTCATTAGGGCAATCTAAAATAAAAATTATGCTACAACAATTATTAGAGGTCTTAATGATTGCAACAGTGGCTTTTGGATTGTCTTTAGGAACAGGAAAGATGGTTTCTAATGTGGTGAGTTCAATGTTGGAATCTAGTCAAAGTGAAAATAATCATATGATTATGGAAATACCAGGTGATAATTCTAATGGTGATGATCAAGGAGAAAATAATAACAAGAACTCAGGTAAACTGGATTTCTTTGGAACTGCTATGACATCATCAGCAAATACTGAGTTGGATGTCTCATTAACAGCATCAACAGTTATTCAACTTGCTGAAATTACAGGATTAATATGTTTAATATCTGTTGTCTTACCATCAATTTATATTCTAAGAATGTCACCAAGAGAAATATTAGTGAAGAAGGAGGGATAACATGGATAATGAAATAGTATTATCATTTGAAAATGTTTGTTATCACTATAAAGATGGCTCAAGCCAAGTTAACATTTTAAAAAATGCTTCATATCAATTTGAAAAAGGAAAGATATACGCTATTGTTGGGGCATCTGGTAGTGGGAAGACAACTTCACTTGTTTTAGCAGGTGGTTTAGATAGACCTAAGGCTGGTCATATCTTATATAAAGGTATAGATATTGAAAAAATAGGACTTACAAAATATCGAAAAAATAATGTTTCTATTGTTTTTCAGTCATACAATTTGATTACTTATATGAATGCAGTTCAAAATGTTATAAATGCTATGGAAATATCAGGTATAATAGTTCCTAACAAAAAAGAATATGCTTTAAATATTTTGAAGGAACTTGGTTTGAGCGAAGATGAAAGTCAACGTGATATTCGTAAATTATCGGGTGGGCAACAACAAAGAATTGCTATTGCACGTGCTATGGCTAAGGATGTTGATTTGATTCTATGTGATGAACCAACTGGGAATTTAGATGAGGAAACATCACGGGGCATTATACAAACATTTATGAATTTAGCTCACCAAAAAAATAAATGTGTTATTGTTGTTACACATTCAAAAGATTTTGCAGCCTGCTTAGATATTCAATTAAAAATTCATCAAGGACAGCTAGAAAAAATTTAAAAATATGAATATCTGTTCACAGAGAATTCATATGATTGGGTTATAGTATAAGTGTCTTAAGAAAAGACAAATAATACAAACTATAGGCGACCCCTCTCCCTAAACATATATTCGTCTATAATCAAAAAGAACGTCTCCCCACGTTCTTTTTTTGTTTTTGAATGTCATGTTATTAGTTAAAATGTATGCGATAGTTCATTAGCAACTGTTCTATATTCTTTTGGTGTCATACCATACATCGTATGAAACTTTTTATAAAAATAATTGATGTTATTACAACCTACTTTATAGATGATTTCATTAATAGTCAGTTGAGAGTTTGTAAGTAGAAATGCTCCTTCAGTTAATTGCTGTGATGTTTTTATTTCAATAAAAGACATCCCTGTTTTTTTCTTGAGAAGATTACTAAGATAATTAGGATTATAACCAAATCTTTTAGAAACATCTTCTAATTTACAATGTGTATAATTTTCTTCTATATAATTTAAAATAGGAATGAGGATATCTTGACTGGCTTTGTCATTATAGTTCGTGTCTTGGTCATCATAAAGAGTATTAATTAATTCAAGGAATATAGCTGAAACATAGGTTTGCATTAATTCGTTAAAACAGCGACTAGGACCAAAATATTCACAAAGTAAAAATTGGATAAGTGTATGAAACTTAAAATTGTTTTGAGTATTAAAAATAATATATTGATTATGATGACGATTTTTAGATATTGCGTTTAGTAAAAAGGTTGTGATAATTCCTTTTTGTGATAAACGGCTTAAAAAAACGCTATTAAAAAACTCTTTTTTAAAAACAATATTAATCACAATATCATTAGCAGATTTATAACTTGTTGCACTATGAACAACATTTGTATCAAGAATGCATAAGTCACCTTGATTCATGGTAACTTCTTTCCCATTAATAATAAAAGTACAAGTTCCTTCGTATATATAGTTTAATTCCATATCTTTATGATAATGAGGTGGGATAGTCGTATATCGTGATTCTTTAACAACACCAATTTGATCCGTTTTTAAAGTATTGGCAAAATCAAAATAATAACATTGCATATTTTGATAATTGTGAAGTGGTAAGTGAGCATAAAATGGACTTAGCTCACCAGGATGCTTTAAATGCCATTTTTCTCCTGAAGTATCAATATGTAAGAATTCATCTAAATCTTGAATATTCATAATCTCTCCTAACTGTGAAAATGATATAAATAATATAATAATGTGATATTTTCAAATACTATCTCTCTTGTTATAATAACATTGAAAACTAGCTAGTTCAATGAAAAGGAGAGAAAATATGAAAACAGGATTTAATAAAGATTTTTTATGGGGTGGAGCAATATCATGTTCGCAAGCTGATGGCGGTTTCCTAGATGGAGGAAAAGGTATTTCTACACAGGATCTACGCTATTTAGATCCATCTTGGAATCGTGAACAGGTTGAAGAAAAACACCACAAGTGTCCGTTTTCTAAAGCAGAATTTGAACAAGCTTTAAAAGACATGGATGTGACATATTATCCAAATCGTAGAGGGATTGATTTTTATCATCAATATAAACAAGATATTGATTTATTTCATAAAATGGGAATGAAAATATTTAGAACATCTATTTGTTGGTCACGAATTTTTCCTAATGGTGACGATTTAATGCCTAATCAAGAAGGTCTCAATTATTACAAAGATATGTTTGCTGAATGTCATAAAAAAGGTATAAAAGTTTTTGCAACAATTTTACACTATGATATTCCAGTTAATCTTGTTTTAAAATATGGTGGTTGGAAAAATCGTCAAACTATTCAATTTTATGTTCACTATGCTGAAACTTTGTTTAAAGAACTGGGGGATTTGGTTGATTATTGGTTACCTTTTAATGAATTTAATGCTGGTCGTTTTGCACCTTGGGATGGTGTTTGCTTAATTCAAGATGAAGAAGAAAATATGAATCAGGCTATATTCCAATGTTTGCATCACCAATTGATTGCGAATGCTATGACAGTCAAATTATGTCATGAAATGTTACCAGGAGTTATGATTGGTGGAATGATTGCGAGATTTGAAACTTATCCAGCCACATGTCGCCCAGAGGATGCTTTACAAGCATTGCAGGATGAACAGTATGGGAATTGGTTTTATACTGATGTTATGGTGCGTGGTGAATATCCTCAATATATGGAGAGATATTTTGATATGTTTGATATCCATATTAATATGGATATCAAAGATTCAGAGATTCTCAAATCAGGATTAGTAGATTTCCTATCATTTTCATATTATTTTTCACAAGTTTCAACGAGTGATCAGACTTGGGAAAAAACAGCTGGAAATTTGATTATGGCAAATAAAAATCCATATTTAAATACCAGTGAATGGGGCTGGCAAATGGACCCAATAGGATTAAGAGTGACGTTGAATAAGATGTATGATCGTTATCGATTGCCATTAATGATTGCTGAGAACGGTTTGGGAACAACTGATGTATTAGAAAGTGATGGAACTGTTCATGATTCTTATCGTATTGATTATCTGAAATCACATATTACTCAAATGAAGGAAGCAGTTATTGATGGAGTTGATATTATTGGTTATACGATGTGGGGAATTATTGACATTGTTTCTTGTGGGCCTTTAACTATTGATAAGCGTTATGGTGTTATTTATGTTGATTTGGATAATGGTGGACAAGGATCAGGGAAACGTTATTGTAAGGATAGTTTTTATTGGTATCAAAAATGTATAAAATCTAATGGGAAGGAACTGGACTAGACATATGACAAATAAAGAACTTGCAAAACAGATTGTTTCTTTTTTGGGTGGGTGTGATAATATTACAACTGCATTACATTGTGTAACAAGGTTAAGATTTAATCTCAAAAATAATGAATTGGCTGATATGAAAGCTATTGAGGATTTAGAGGGTGTTATTGGAACACAGATTAAAAATAATCAATATCAAATTATTATTGGACCAATGGTAGCCGATGTCTTTATTGAGATAGAACCTCTTTTAGGAGGTTTGAATGATAATGAAGTCAAAACAACAAAGACATTTGATATTCAGAAAATTCTTGATATCGTTACTGGTATCTTTTCTCCTATCTTACCAGCTTTAGTGGCAGGCGGTATGTTAAAAGGGATTATTGCTATGATTGATGGCTTTGGCTGGGTAGCTACTGATAGTGGAACTTTTGTGATACTGAATTTGATTTCAGATATTCCATTTTATTTCTTACCATTTTTATTGGCTATTTCTTCTGCTCGGAAATTAAAAGTGAATGAATACTTAGGAATCTGTGTTGCTGGAGCTTTGATGTATCCAACTTTTGTGGCAGCCGTTGATGCTGGAAGTAGCCCTTTTACATTCTTGGGTTTTGTTATTCCGGTTTTTAAGTATGCTGATTCTGTATTTCCAGTTATTTTAGGAGTTGGATTACTTGCCATGGTTTATCGTTTTATAGACAAATTTATTCCAAATGTTTTAAAAATGGTCATTGTTCCAACGGTGTCATTGCTTGTTACAATTCCTTTGACATATCTGATTTTGGCTCCAATTGGGGCGTATGGCGGTATTTATTTAGCTGATGGTATTGTATGGATGTTTGACACATTTGGTGTTTTGGCAGGATTCTTACTAGGCTTCTTTATGCCACTTATTGTCACATGTGGTATGCACCAGTCAACATCGCCGATTCAAATTACAAATATAACAACACTTGGCTATGATTACCTATTACCTATTTCATTCTGTCATAATATGGCTGAATCAGGAGCATCATTAGGAGCTGCCTTACATATGAAAGATAGCAAGATGAGAGCTGCTGCCCTCACGACAAGTTTCTCAGCATTTCTAGGAATTTCAGAACCTGCATTGTTTACAGTCAATATTGTAAATAAAACACCACTAATTGCGGCGATGGTAGCTAATGGTATTGGTGGAGCTCTTACAACTCTTTTAGGAGCCAAATGTTTTGCCTTTGTTATGCCAGGAATTACATCCTTACCAGTCTATGCAAATCCAGATGGAACAATTGCAAATTTATTGTTAATGTGTGTTTGTATTGTGAGCACTTTTATGATTGCTGCAGTGCTGAGTTATATTTTAGGAATGAGCAAAGCAAAGACAACTGATCTTGTTATAGAAATGCCTGTAAAAGGGAAAATGATATCTTTAGATCAGGTTGCTGATGAAACGTTTGCAAATGAAAAAATGGGAAAAGGTTATGCAATTATTCCAAATGATCAATATATCTATGCACCATGCGATGGTACAATTGTAGTGCTTGCTCAAACGAAGCATGCGCTTGGAATACAGACGAAACAAGGTGAAGAATTACTTATTCATATTGGTATTGATACAGTTGAATTAAATGGTCAGTATTTTGAAAGTTACGTTAAACAGGGGGATAAAGTCAAAAAAGGAGATCGATTAATGAAAGTTGATTTTAAAAGCATTGAGAAAGCCAACTATGATATAACGACTCTCATTATCTGTACAAATAGTCAGAATTATCAAAGCATAAGTATTGATAAAGAAAAAGAAACTATGATTATTAAGAAATAAATCACAAAAAAACCTATGATATGAAATAGGTTTTTTTAAATAATGTTAAAATGTTTTAATGCGTTTTTAATACCATCATCATTAATATCACTTGTTATATATGTGACTATATCAAAAAGTAATGGATTACTGTTCCCCATAGCAACAGAATCTTTTGTATATTTTAGCATAGCGATATCATTGGTAGAATCGCCAATGCTGATTGTGTTTTCTAGAGAGTTTCCAAGATAATCTGTAATGAATTGTATTCCACTTGCTTTTGAATAATCCAGTGGGATAATTTCTAAGAAATCAACATCTCTTTGAATGATTTCAAAATAAGGTGAAAGAGTTTCGCGATATGTATCAATTTTTGAGTCTTCATAATACCAAGCAGCATATTTATCAAACATAATCAAATCATTTTTTGAATATGTATAGACTGGGAAACCATTTTGTTCATATTGATGCTTGATATCTTTGATGAAAGAATGTTGACAGTTTTCAGGAAAGTAAACACCTTCCTTGCCTTCAAGAACTGCTTCAATTTTACATTCAAATGATGATTGAATGACAAGTCGTCTTTGTTCTTCACTGAGTTCAGTATGAAAGAGTTCTTGGTGATGATGCTCAATATAGGTTCCACAACCACAAATAAAACCATCAAAAGGTAAATCGGTGATAATTTTATCTATTGTAGAGCGTGGTCTGCCAGTATTGATGAAACATTGATGGCCATTTTGTTGAGCTTTTTTAATAGCATTGATTGCAGATAGTGGAACAGTATGAGTATGTTCATCTAAAATTGTTCCATCTATATCAAAGAATATAAGTTTTGTATCCATAATTTCCTCCATTCCTAAATATCATATCCATAAATTAGGAATAGGTCAAGTTTTAATAAAAGAAAAAACAATGTCGTATTGCGGAAAATATGACTATATGATATAATACAACACAACTATGAAGAGGGGATGATGTGAATGTATAAAATTATACGTAAAGAGAAACTAAATGATGTTGTTGAATTAATGGAGATTCATGCACCATTTGTAGCAAGAAAATGTGAGCCAGGTCAATTCATTATTTTACGAGTTGGTGAAGATGGTGAAAGAATCCCATTAACAATTGCTGATTTTGATCGTGAAAAAGAAACGATTACTATTATATATCAAATTGTTGGTTATTCTACGCAACAATTATCAAATTTAAATGAAGGTGATGAGTTAACAGATTTTGTTGGGCCACTAGGTGAACCAACAAAGTTACATCAATCAAAGCATGTTGTTGGTGTTGCAGGTGGGGTAGGAAGTGCACCACTATTTCCACAATTGAGAGCTTTGGCAGAAATGGGTGTTGATGTAGATGTTATTATTGGGGGTAGAGAAACTCAATATGTCTTATGGGCTGATGAATTTAAAAAGTTCTGTAAGAATGTCTATATTACAACTGATGATGGGTCTTTAGGACGTAAAGGATTTGTTACACAAGTCTTAGCTGACTTGATTGAAAAAGGTGAAGATATAGATGAAGTGATTGCGATTGGACCTGTACCAATGATGAAAGCAGTTGTGGGTGTTACAAAACCACATAACATCAAAACATCTGTTTCATTAAATCCGATTATGATTGATGGAACTGGTATGTGTGGATGTTGTCGTGTAAGTGTAGATGGAAAGATTAAATTTGCTTGTGTTGATGGACCTGATTTTGATGGTCTACAAGTTGATTTTGATGAATTGATTGCCCGTCAAAGAATGTTTAAAGAAGAAGAACATACTGTGAGTGAGAATGCAAACCGTATGTGTAACTTAATGGGAGGTGTAAAGTAATGCCAAATATGTCATTGGAAAAAGTAAAAATACCTGAACAAGAACCTGATGTAAGAAATAAGAATTTTGATGAGGTTTCATTAGGTTATACAAAAGAACAAGCAATGGAAGAAGCAACACGTTGTTTAAATTGTAGACATCAGCCATGCAAACAAGGATGCCCTGTGGGTGTTCCTATTCCTGAATTTATTTCAGAAGTGGCAAAAGGAAATTTTGAAGAAGCTTATGCCATTATTACTAAGGAAAATGCCTTACCAGCAATTTGTGGACGTGTTTGTCCACAGGAAAATCAATGTGAAGGGAAATGTGTACGTGCTATTAAAGGTGAATCAGTCGGTATAGGTCGTTTAGAAAGATTTGTAGCTGATTATCATCGTGATCATGGACAAAAAACAAACATAAAAATTGAGAAAAATGGTAAAAAGGTTGCTGTTGTAGGAAGTGGACCAGCAGGAATTACATGTGCTGGGGAATTAGCCAAAAGAGGTTATGATGTTACAGTATTTGAAGCATTGCATAAAACTGGGGGAGTTCTTTCTTATGGTATTCCTGAATTTCGTTTGCCTAAAGCTTTGGTTCAACAAGAAGTTGATGGAGTTGCACAAATGGGTGTTGATTTTCAAACCAATGTTGTTGTGGGAAGATCAATAACAATTGATGAATTACAAGAACAAGGATACGAAGCTATTTTCGTAGGAAGTGGGGCAGGATTACCACGTTTTCAGGGAATCCCAGGCGAAAACTTAAATGGTGTTTATGCTGCTAACGAGTTTTTAACACGTGTCAATTTGATGAAAGGGTATGAATTTCCAAATCATCCAACACCTGTTAAGATAAGTGATACAGTGTGTGTCATAGGAGCAGGAAATGTGGCGATGGATGCTGCAAGAACTGCTAAACGTTTAGGAGCTAAAGAGGTATATATTGTTTATCGTAGAGGTGCTGAGGAAGTACCTGCTCGTGCTGAAGAAGTTCATCATGCAAAAGAAGAAGGTATTATCTTTAAGTTATTAACAAATCCAGTGAAGATTGAAGGTGAAGATGGCTGGGTGAAATCAATGGAATGTGTAGAAATGGAACTTGGTGAACCTGATGATAGCGGTAGAAGAAGACCAGTTGTTAAAGAAGGGTCTAACTTTGTTATTGAAACAGGAACAGTTATTGTTTCCATTGGACAAAGTCCAAACCCATTGATTAGACAAACAACACCTGGTTTAGATACGCAAAAATGGGGCGGAATTATTGTTGAAGAAGAAACAATGAAAACGTCTAAAGATGGCGTTTATGCAGGTGGCGATGTTGTGACAGGGGCTGCAACTGTTATTTTGGCAATGGGTGCTGGAAAAACAGCTGCTCAAGCAATTGATGAGGCGTTAAAAAAAGAAGATAGATAATCTTCTTGTTATAAAGATTGGATAAGCTTATTCTTATGACTTTTATAAGAGTAAGCTTTTTGATTTATCCCCGATTTGTATTATATAAGTCGATATCCTATATTGTGTATTCTTACCAGTTATTTGTCATCAATGAAAAATCAGTCTTTATAGTTAAATATTTGATAGCGGATGAAAAAGAAATAATAATACTGTGGAAATGATTGACAATTTCAAGATATATGATATATTATAGTCATAATGTTATAACATTACAATAAAATTAACATTATGAGAGGATAAAAATATGAAATATACATTTCCAGAAAATTTTAAATGGGGTAGTGCAGTTTGGGCTCAAGGAACAGAAGGAGCATTTGATAAAGATGGGAAGGCACCAACAGTATGGGACGAATACTATCGTTTATCACCTGAACGTTTTTTTAATGAGGTTGGTCCAAGTGAAACATTAAATTGGTATGAGGATTATGAAAAGTATGCTCAATTGGCTCAGGATATTGGTCATAACAGTTTTAGAACATCTATCCTATGGGCAAGATTGTTACCTGATGGTAAAACTATCAATCAAAAAGCTGTCGAGTTTTATAGGAACATGTTTCAATCTTTTAAAAAAAGAGGGATGGAACTATCAATTGTTTTATATTGGTTTGATATGCCTTTAATGTTTGAAAAGCAAGGTGGGTTTACGAAACGTGATGTTATTGAACCGTTTGTTTATTATTGTCAAAAATGTTTTGAACTATTTAGTGATTATGTAGATATCTGGTATATATATAATGAACCAATTGTGGATGTGATGTTTAAGTATCAAAATGATATGTGCTATCCAAATTTATTAGATTGGAATTTAGCAAGCAATGCGATTTATCACATGGTTGTTGCTCATGCAAAGGTTGTAGATGTGTTTAAGAAAGGAAACTATCAAGGAAAAATAGGAACTGTATTGAATCATGGACATATTTATGCAAGGAGTCAGCATCCTGCAGATCTTTTAGCAAAGCATCGTGTGGAATTGATGATGCAATTGTCTTATGAGGAACCCTTGTTACTTGGTAAAGTTAATGAAGAATGGTTAGCCTTTGTAAAGGAATATGGTGCTCACATAGAAGTTCATGAAGAGGATGCTAGTTTCATAGCGAACAATACAATTTCTGTATTAGGTTTAAATATTTATAGTCCTGAAAGAGTGAAATGTCCTACTTATCAAAGAAATTCTGAAGCACCAATAACATTTGATTCATTTAGTGAACTCTATATTATGCATGGACGTCAAATGAATACTGATCGTGGCTGGGAGATTTATCCAAAGTGTCTTTATGATACATTAATATTGATGAAAGAAAAATATGGAAATCCAGAAATGAGAATTACAGAGAATGGTATGGGTATTCAGGATGAATATCGTTTTAGGAATAAAGAAGGACAAATCCAAGATGATTATCGTATTGATTATGTAAAGAAACATTTAAAATGGGCTCATAAAGCAATACAGGAAGGGGTTAATCTTGTAGGTTATAATATGTGGTCATTTATTGATTTGTGGTCACCATCGAATCAGTTTAAAAATTGTTATGGTTTTTATGAATATGATTTGAAATCTGGTGAAACAAAACGTAAAAAGAGTGCAGATTGGTTCGAATATGTAACTAAAGTTAACGGTTTTGAAGAATAATATATGAGAGTTTACAAAAATTGGTAATATAGTGTATAATAAAAAGAAGTTATAATGAAGAGAGGGAGTAACATGAAATTAAGTTTTCAAAGTGGACAAAAACCATTATGGAGTCAGCTTTATGATATCTTGGAATCGCGCATTCTTAATGGTGATTACAAAGAAGGTGAAGTTTTACCAAGTGAGATGGCTTTGATGGAAGAGTTTGAGGTTTCTAGAGTAACAGTACGTCAGGCTATGGACAAACTTATTAATGCTAAACTGATTTCCAGAAAAAGAGGGAAAGGCACTATTGTTTTAAAGCGTGAAAATACTGTAGCAACTTCTTTTCAATCTTCTTTTAATGGTGTGGAAGAAAAAAATAATGCAAATGATCGAAGAGTGATCAGCGTTGAATATGCTACACCTCCTATTGATGTTGCTTATTTCTTTGGAGTCTCAGTTAATCGACCAGTTTTGAAATTAACTCGTCAAACATATGTGGATGAAAAACCTGTGACTCATTATGAGTCTTATATCAATCCAATTGTTCCAGTAGATGATCAAACAGATTTTAGTGGATCTATGTATGCAAAACTTGAACAAGCAGGCTATCCAATTACACATGTTAAAGAGAAAATCACTGCTGCTCTTATGACTGCTAAAGAAAAAGAAATGTTTGGTGTTACAAGAAATGAGGCTCTTATGAATCGTATTCGTATGGGCAGTTCTGAAGATATACCAATTGAGTACACATATTCTAGATATGTTGCAAATGGATATGAACTTGTTATAGATTTGAAATAAAATAAGGTACTGAGTATCTTATTTTTTATTTTATGTTAGAATGTTATAACATTCTAACATAAAAGTATTGCATTCTTGATAAGTTGTGCTATAATAACATTGTAATGTTATAACATTTAGTAATGAGGAGGAGAGAAAGGTATGGATAAATTCCAAAGTAAGTTAGAAGGTATTTTAATGCCTATAGGTTCTAAGATTGCAAATAATAAGTACTTAAAGGTATTGCAAAAATCATTTATTGCTGTTATGCCATTGACTATTGCTGGGTCAATTGCATTAATTATTTCGTATTTCCCATTCATTGATTATGTTGTTCCTGCTGATGTTTTGAATGAGATTATTACTTTCTTGGATGCCATGTCAAGTGCAACATTAAGCATCGTTGCATTATTCTTGGCTGGTGTTATTGGTTATTATTATACAAGACAAGAAGAACATGAAGGTATTTTTGGAGCTATTGTTATGATTTGCTGTTTCTTAATTGTGACTCCTATGGGTTGGAATGAGGAAGGTGCATTTGCATATATTCCCATGACATGGTTAGGAGGACAAGGTTTATTAACTGCAATGATTGTCGGTTTTGGTGGAGGTGTTATTTATAATAAATTAATGAACTCTAAAATGACGATTAAATTGCCAGAGTCAGTACCACCAATGGTAGCTGAACCATTTAAAATGCTGATTCCAGCTTTAGCAACATTCTTAGTGTTTGCAGCAGTAAGGTATGGAATGTCATTTACTTCTTTTGGAGATGTACATACATTCTTCTTCAATGTTTTCCAAACACCATTGATGGCATTGGGAACAAGTTTGCCTGCTTCAATTATTATTGTTGTTTTTATTCAGGTTTTATGGTTTATGGGGTTACATGGACAAAATATTGCTGGTTCTGTTATGACGCCAATTTGGAATGCGGCCATGATTGCAAACTTAACTGCTGTACAGAGTGGACAATCACCTCAATACATTTTTACTGGTCAATTCTTTACAGGTTTCATTTGGATGCAATTTGTATCTTTGATTGTTGCTTGTTTAATCAGTGCCAAGAGTGAACAATTAAAAGCTGTGGGTAAATTATCAATTGGATCAGCATGCTTTAATATTTCTGAACCTATTGTGTTTGGGTCACCAGTTGTATTGAATTTTATGTTATTGATTCCATGGGTTGTGACAATGGCTGTCTTTGTGCTTGTGACTTGGGGATTCATGCAGTCAGGATTATGCCCTTATCCATTAGGTGCAGATATTCCTTGGACAACACCTCCATTGATTTCAGGTTGGTTGATTACTGGTTCACCAATGGGAGCAGTTGTACAAATTGTCAATGTTATTATTGGAACATTTATCTACTTACCATTTGTAAAAATGTATGATAAACAATTGGTAAAACAAGAACAAGTTGGACAAACTGAGGCTTAAATATGAAGTTTAATCCTGGATTTGATATTCAACCAACTTATGAACCATTGGGCTTTCAATATGGTCAAAATGTTTTTGGACCAGAAGTTGAAAATAGAAGTTTAGATGCTATAAGAAAGAATCTTATGGAGCCAACATGTGATGGTCCTGCAGTTGTTTACTCTATTGCGATGGATGTAGGAAATGATGACGATAAGCAAAATATGATTGAACGAAATCTATTGTATGGAGCAGTGACATATGCGAAAGGAACATTAGGAAAAGAGCCAATTCGTTCACAAGGGCACATTCATGCTGTATCACCATCTTGTGGAATGTCGACATGTGAAGTTTATGAAATTTGGAGTGGTGCTGCTTATATTTACATGCAGGAAACTGCTCAAGATCATCCTGGAAGATGCTTTGCGGTTTATGCAAAACCAGGTGATATTGTGATTGTCCCACCGGGATGGGCACATGCCACAATTGTTGCTGATATAACACAAAATCTCACTTTTGGAGCATGGTGTGTAAGAGATTATGGATTTGATTATGATGAAGTGAGAGCACATAAGGGGGTCGCCTGGTTCCCGATTGTGAATGAAAACAGAATTGATTTTATAGCAAATCAATTTTATCAGAAAAGTCAGCTAATTGTGAAAGAACCAAGAATATATGAAGAATTTGGTATTCGTAAAGGAATTCCGATTTATCAGCAATTTGTTGAAAATCCTGATTTATTCTTATTTGTATCACAGCCACAACTGGCAAAGGAAAAGTGGGAAAATTTTATTCCCTAGGAGGTATTTATGAAAGTCATTGAACCATCAGTGATACATCATATTCAAAATGGTGTATTAGAAGGTAAGGATATAGAGAGCTATACAAAAAGATATCATGAAGTGAATTATCTTTATGAAAAACAAAGAGAGGATGATCCTATTGTCTATGAAGTTTATTCATATTCAAAAGGAAAAGATATTTTAGGAAATCTGAATTGGGGCTTAACAGTGTTGAAACCTGTTTATTCACATAATGAATGTAATATGACAAAAGGACATTTCCATGTAAATAAAGATTGTGCAGAAATTTATTTTGGAATTGCAGGTGTAGGATTATTATTGTTGATGGATGAAGAAGGTCATACTTGGGCTGAAAAAGTTTATGAAGGGTCTTTACATCATATTGATGGGAGAATTGCTCATCGACTGGTCAATACAGGTGATGAAGATTTAAAAGTTGGTGCATGTTGGCCAACATCAGCTGGACATGATTATCACGCTATTGAAAAAAGAGAATTTGGATATCGTGTATATAAAAGAAATGGTCAAATTGAATTTGAAAAAAGATAGGAATGATGTGAAATGAATTATGATAAATATCCTGAAATAAAAATAAATGGTTTTGATGATCAAGTCTTTGCTGATGTTCAAGGTATTAAAAATGAATTAGAAAAATATAGTCAAGAATCTCAGTTTTGTATGACTGTAGAGTGTTATCCAGGAGTTGATGATGAAATCTTGGAAATGATTCAAGATATTTATGATCCAGAAATTGTGATAAGAAGTGAAGATATTTTCTATAATCAAGAAAAGTTGAGTCAGATGATGGCATCGCATTTGACTGAAGATCGTGTCCGTGGTGTTATGTATTATGGAAAGATGGAAGATTTTGTAGATCAGCAAAAGTGTATTGAAATGAAAAAAGTCCTGTCTTCAAAGCAAAGAATTTTAATTTATGGGGTTGGAGCAAGTTTAATATCTCAGGGTGATCTCTATATATATTGTGATATGGCAAGATGGGAAATCCAATGCCGTTATCGAGAAGGAATGCCAAACTTTAAACAAGATAATCAAGATGAAGATACTTTGAGAAAAATCAAAAGAGGGTTCTTCATTGAATGGCGTATTGCTGATAAGCAAAAAATGAAGATGTTTGATCATATAGATTATCTCATTGACAGCAATATCAAAAGGAATCCAAAAATGTTGACAGGTGAAGCGTTGAGATCAGGATTAAGGCAAATTGTAAAGCGTCCATTTCGATTAGTGCCTTATTTTGATCCTGGTGTCTGGGGTGGTCAATGGATGAAGGAAGTCTGTGGTTTAGATTCAAAACAAGATAACTTTGCGTGGAGTTTTGATGGTGTTCCAGAAGAGAACAGTCTTTATTTAAAATATAATCAGACACGTATTGAGATTCCTGCAATGGATTTGGTATTGTACCAGCCACGTGAGTTATTAGGTATGAAAACATATTGTCGTTTTGGAGCAGAGTTTCCTATACGTTTTGATTTTCTTGATACAATTGGTGGACAGAATTTGAGTCTTCAGGTGCATCCGCTGACTGAATATATAAAATCACATTTTGGGATGACTTATACTCAAGATGAAAGTTATTATATATTGGATTGTCAAGATGGTGGTGGTGTTTATTTAGGATTAAAGGATAATATTCAACCTCATGAAATGATTGATGATTTAAATAAAGCACAAAAGGGTGAAGGGTCTTTTGATGCAGATCGATATGTGAATTTCTTTGAAGCGAAAAAACATGATCATTATTTAATTCCAGCTGGGACAGTTCACTGTTCATCTTCTAACTGTATGGTTTTAGAAATTAGTGCAACACCATATATCTTCACATTTAAGTTGTGGGATTGGGATCGATTAGGATTAGACGGCCTCCCTCGTCCAATTCATATTGAGGATGGTGCAAAGAATATTCAATGGGATCGTACAACACAATGGGTTAAGGATAATCTTGTGAATAATATTCAGATTATTCATGAAGAAGATGATTATTTGGAAGAAAGAACTGGTTTGCATGAGTTAGAATTTATTGAAACAAGACGCTTCACTTCTTCAAAGAAAACATATCATCATTGTGAAGATGGTGTTCACATGTTGAACTTAGTTGAAGGGACACAGGCAGTTGTTGAAAGTCCAACTGATGCGTTTGAACCATTCATTGTCCATTATGCAGAAACATTCATTCTACCAAGTGAAGCAAAAGAATATACAATTAGACCATATGATAGTGAAGAAACAATTCGTTTTGTGAAAGCGTATGTCAGACAGTAATAAGATGAGTCTTCAAATAAAAAAATACTTCATGATTATTTTTAGTTTTATGATTGTCGGCATTGGTTTTGCTTTTACACTGAAGGCGAATGTAGGAGTTGGTGCATGGGATGCGTTAAGCGCATCCCTTAACTCTTTGACTGGGATTGAGGTTGGAACTTTAGGGATGATTTTAAATATTGTTTGTGTATTAGGACAAATCATTATCTTAAGAAAAGATTTTAAAATGATTCAATTCTTACAAATACCATTAAGTGTCTTACTTGGAATTGTTATCAATTATGTATTATATGATATTCTTATATTTCCATTTGAATCTTTTATAGGACGAATCATCATGTATATTATATCTACTGAAGTTTGTGTTGTTGGTGTTGCTTTCATTATGGTATTAGATGAAGTGACTTTTGCTTTAGAGGGATTTTGTGATGCTCTTACAAAAATGATTCCATTAAAGTTTCATGTGATAAGACAATGTGCTGATATTCTTTCGTTTGCAATTATTATTGTAATGACTCTTTTTACTGATATTCCTTGGTCTATAGGTATAGGAACAGTGATAGGAATGGTTATATTTGGACCAAGTTTAGGGATGTTCATGAAGTTGTTCAAAAGGATGCTGGTGAAAGAGGTAAGTATATAAAGGAGGAACTATGTTACACAAAAAATTAGTAAAGTTTGATAATGATTTTCTTTGGGGTGCGAGTACTTCAGCATATCAAGTAGAAGGTGCGAACCTTGTTGATGGGAAAGGACCATCGTGCCAAGATGTGAAGGAAGTGCCAGAAGGGACTTCTGATTTGACTGTTTGTGCTGATCATTATCATCATTTTAAAGAAGATATTGCTTTAATGGCAGAAATGGGATTTAAAACATATCGTTTTTCAATCTCTTGGTCTAGAGTTTTACCTCAAGGAACTGGAAAAATAAATCCTAAAGGAATAGAATTCTATAATCAATTAATAGATGAATGTTTAAAATACAATATTATTCCATTTGTGACAATGTTTCATTTTGATATGCCAGCAGCTCTTGATGAAAAAGGTGGTTGGAGTTGCCCTGAATCAGTAGAATGGTTTCTTGAATATGCTAGGGTCTTATTCAAAAACTTTGGTGATAGAGTTAAATATTGGTTAACAATCAATGAACAAAATATGTTGACTTTAGCGGGTCAGGTTATTGGAGCACTTCATTTACCAAAAGGATGTACAAATGAAATGAAGGAGATTTACCAACAAAATCATTATATGTTGGTAGCCCAAGCAAAAGTTATGTCTTTATGTCATGACATGAATCCAGATGCAAAAATTGGTCCAGCACTAAATATCTCGTTAGTGTACGCTGCAAGTTGCAGGCCAGAAGATGTTATAGCAGCCCAAAATTTTAATGCAATAAGAAACTGGTTATATTTAGATGCATCAGTCTATGGTGTCTATAACAACCTTGTGTGGGCTTATCTTCAAGAGAATGATGCGTGTCCAGAATTTGCCGATGGAGATGCGGAAGCTCTCAAAAATGGACATCCAGACTTTATTGGATTTAATTACTATAACACGGCAACATGCCAAGAAAGTGATGGAACAGAAACTGACAATCCAGTTGCTGATCAACAAACAACAGGAGGGGCAGCGGGATTATATCGTGCATACAGAAATGAATATTTAGAAATGACAGAATTTGGCTGGGAAATAGATCCTGTAGGTTTTAGAGGAACAATTCGTGAAATTTATTCTCGATATAGATTACCTATGATTGTCTGTGAGAATGGAATAGGAGCCTATGATCAATTGGTTGACGGGAGAGTTCATGATTCTTATCGTATTCAATATCTGAGAGAACATATTGAACAGATTCAATTAGCGATCAGTGATGGTTGTGAAATGATGGGATATTGTCCTTGGTCAGCGATTGATCTGATTTCAACACATGAGGGTATGGTGAAACGTTATGGATTTATCTATGTTGATAGAGAAGAATTTGATTTAAAACAATTAAAGCGTTATCGAAAGGATTCTTTTTATTGGTATAAGAAAGTCATAGCAACACATGGCCGAGATTTGACAGATCGTTTTGAAGTGGGATAGGAGAGGAAAATGATTTATTTGACATTAGATATTGGTGGGAGTGCCATAAAATATGGATTGATTGATGATTCTATGACATTTTTGGAAAAAGGAAGTATACCTGCGCCTACAGAAAATAAGGAACAATTTTTAGATTCTATATACTCATTTTATGAAAAGTATAAAGGGAGTATAAGTGGTATAGGTATCTCAATGCCAGGAGTCATTAATCCAGAGATTGGTTTTGCGAAAACAGGAGGAGCCTTTTCTTTTATTAAAGATATGAATCTTGTTGAGATATTGCAAGAAAGAATCCCTTTGCCAATAACAATCGGAAATGATGCCAAATGTGCAGCGTATGCAGAACTTGGTTTTGGATGTTTAAAGGGGATAAGTGATGCAGTAATGATTGTTCTTGGAACAGGGATAGGTGGATGTTTAATCATTGATGGAAAGGTTCATATTGGCAAATCATATGCTTCTGGTGAGTTTTCATGTGTAAGCACTGCAAAATACTGCACTCAATCGGAAGAAGATGAATGGTGTCATGAAAATGGGAGTTCTGGATTGCTTAAATCCGTACAAAAGTCACTGAATACAACACAGCAATATACTGGCAAGGAGATATTTGAAATGGCTAATAGAAACAATCCACAAGTCTTAAAAGGGATTGATGATTTTTGTAATAAGCTTGTTCGTCAAATATTTAATCTTCAAGCAATATTTGATCCGGAAATGATAGCTATTGGTGGAGGTATATCTAAACAACCAATATTACGAAAATATATAAATAAATATATTGAGAAAATGAATAGTTATTATCAAAATCATGACTACCCATTGAATAGACCAAAAGTTGTGATATGTCAACATGGTAATGATGCCAATCTTATAGGCGCACTCTTTCAACTTAAAAATATGATGAAGTTATATTATAAGGATGATACTGTTCTAGAAAGAAAATAATTGAGTTGAATGAAATGGGAAATGTCAGTTATAAAATGTATTGATGCAAAGAAGTAACAATATAAAGTTATTTCTTTTTTTTGATATAGTCATTTACTTATGTAGATTATTATATTTTTTATTAAATAAGTATATATTGTCAATTTTTTATGCTGTTTTTTTATAATCAGAACAGTGATTTATTGAATGATATTTCAAATTAAGATATAAAGGATTTTATTATTTTATATCCTTGTTTATAAAGAACATATTCTCTCATTGATATACAATAAAACAACATGTTTGGTATCATCATTATTTTTGCAATCATTCATTGAATAAATATTAGGTCTTTGTATATTTAGTAAATGTATTTAATGATTTAGTAAAAAGAATTGACTTTGTTTACTAATATGTTAAAATAAGAATATAAGAATAATGAAGGAGGGTTTATATGAATCATGAAATCAATAGATTGATTCATTTTGGGTTAGAGCATGGAATGATTCAAGAAGAAGATAAGGATTATACTGTTAATTTGTTATTGGATCTTTTTCAATTGGAAGATTTTGAATGGGAAGATATTTATGAAACTTTATCTGAATGTACACCTATTTTAGAGAATATGCTTGATTATGCTGTTGCAAAAAAATTTATTGAAAATAATATAACATCAAGGGATTTATTTGATACACGTATTATGAATTGTTTAATGCCTCGACCAAGTGAAGTTGTGAAAACATTTTATGAACGATATCAATTTCAACCACAGGCTGCGACAGATTATTATTATGGTTTATCCATTGCATCTAACTATATTAGAAAAAGTCGAACTGATAAGAATATTCGTTTTAAAAGATATTATAAATATGGCAATATTGAAATCACAATCAATCTTTCAAAGCCAGAAAAAGACCCTCAAGAGATTGCAAAAGCAAAACTTATCAAATCAAGTGGGTATCCAAGATGCTTGTTATGTAAAGAAAATGTTGGCTTCAAAGGTGATTTAAATCGAGCAGCTAGACAAACTCATAGAATTATTCCTGTTGAATTAGATCATTCACATTATTATTTACAATATTCACCATATGTTTATTACAATGAACATTGTATTGTTTTTAACCAAGAACATAAACCTATGGTTATTAATAAAGAAACATTTACACATTTGTTATCTTTTATAGAAATATTTCCACATTATATGCTAGGTTCAAATGCTGATTTGCCAATTGTTGGTGGTTCAATTTTGACTCATGATCATTTTCAGGGAGGGAGATACACTTTTCCAATTGAAGGTGCTGAGGTTATTCAAACAATCAAACTTCAAAATTACCCAACATTGACAATTGAAGTCATGAAATGGCCATTATCCACAATCAGAGTAACTTCATCAGATAAAGCTGCTATTGTTGATTTTTCAGAGACTGTTTTGAAACAATGGAAAATGTACTCACTTCCTTCTTTAGATATCATTTCTCATACTGGAGATATTCCACATAATACAGTCACACCGATTGCTCGTCGAAAGAATTCTGAATATCAAATGGATTTGGTATTACGTAACAATCGTACAAGCGAAAAGTATCCAGATGGTATATTCCATCCACATCAGAATTTGCATCATATAAAAAAAGAAAATATAGGTTTGATTGAAGTTATGGGATTAGCAATCTTACCGGCACGCCTCAAAGATGAGTTAGAATTATTAAGAGCCTGTCTTTTGCATCAATCTCATATCGAAGATTATGCTGTTTTAGAGAAACACCAATTATGGTATCAGGAACTTGAAGAAAGTTATGTAATCAATGAAGATAATGTTGATAATATTATTGCTGAATCATTAACACGAAAGTTTGTTAATGTTTTAGAAGATGCTGGTGTTTTTAAAATGAATGAAGAAGGTATTGATGCGTTTATAAGTTTTGTAAAATCATTTGACAAGAAGGAGGAATAAAAATGATTAGAATCATAGAAAGTTTAGATAATGGTATTGATCTCATTTCTATGCAAAATGATGAATTGGAAATTGTAGTTTCTAATTTTGGTTGTACAATTGTAAAGATTTTAATGAAAGATAAAGATGGTCATGTTGGAGATGTTGTTTTAGGTTATGATGATTTTAAAAGTTATCAGACACTTGATGCTTATTTGGGAGCGTTGGTAGGGAGAGTTGCAAATAGAATTGGAAAAGGGCATTTTTCTTTAAATAATGAAGAGTATACATTAGCTATTAACAATGGTCCTAATCATTTACATGGCGGTATAAAAGGATTTAGTTATCAAACTTTTGATTATGAAATAAGAGATGGATATACAATTATATTTCATTATTCTTCACCTGATGGTGAAGAAGGTTATCCTGGCGATTTAGAGTTGAAAGTTATTTACGAATTAAAAGATGATACACTTCATATTCGCTATCTAGCAACAACAAATAAGGATACACTGATTAATATCACTAATCATTCTTATTTTAACTTGTCTGCTAAGCAAGAAAATGTTTATAATCATTTATTACAAGTGAAAGCAGATCAATATGCATGCATTGATTCAGATGGTTTACCAACTGGAAAATTCCAACAAACAAAAGATACTGCTTTTGATTTTTTACAGCCAACGACAATAGGAGAGCAGATTATCAAAGATGATAAGCAGCTTCAATTAGGAAAAGGATTTGATCATCCATTTATTTTCAATACCCAACAAAATCAAGTCATATTAGAACATCCAGCAACTGGAAGACGTTTAACTGTTTCTACAACATTACCTGGAGCGCAGATTTATACAGCTAATTATTTAGATGGACGTTTAGGAAAATATGGTCAACATTATTATGAAAGAGATGCAGTTTGTATTGAAACGCAAAATTTACCAGATGCTATTCATATTGAAGAAAATCCGACAACATTATTAAAGAAAGGTGAAACTTATGATGAAATGACATCATATAAGTTTGAGGTTATAAAATCATGAAAAAGGCAAGTTTATTAATACAGGAGATACAGACTCATAAATATAATTCTATTTTTAAAGATGTTTATGTTGATGAGCATTTATTAAGTTATCAAAAAGAAAGATATGTTCAAGCAATTGAAAAATTTATTTCATTGTATGGTGATCAGGAAGTTGAAATTTATAGTACACCAGGGCGTAGTGAAGTTTGTGGAAATCATACAGATCATCAGCATGGTGAAGTTTTGGCTGCTGCAATTAATTTAGATATTATTGCTGTGGTTGCTCCAACTAAAGAGACAATTAAGGTGTTGTCTGATGACTATGATATTCAAGGTGTAAATATCAAGGATTTAGAAAAAAGAGATCAGGAAGTTGAAAGTTCAGAAGGTCTTATTCGAGGTGTATGTGCGAGATATCAGCAATTAGGATATAAGATTGGTGGATTTAATGCTTATATGACAAGTGATGTTTTACAGGGGTCTGGTTTGTCATCTTCAGCTGCTTTTGAAGTTGTTGTTGGGACAATACTTTCTGGACTGTATAATAATATGTCTATTAATCCAGTGACAATTGCACAAGTTGGTCAATATAGTGAGAATGTTTATTTTGGAAAGCCATGCGGTCTTATGGACCAGTGTGCCTGTTCAGTGGGAAGTCTTATTCATATTGACTTTCAGGATAATGAACATCCAATTGTGAATAAGATAGAAGTTGATTTTTCGGAATTTAAACACAGTTTATGTATTGTTGATGTTCATGCATCACATGCAGATCTGACAAATGACTATGCTTCTATTCCTTATGAAATGAAAAAGGTGGCTCAATATTTTGGGAAAGAGGTCTTGAGAGATGTTGAAGAAGCAGAGTTCTATAAAAAATTACCTGAAGTAAGAACCGCAATCAATGATAGAGCTGTTTTAAGAACGATTCATCTTTTTGAAGAGAATAAACGTGTAGAGAAAGCTGTATCAGCTTTAAATGATAGAGATTTTGATACTTTTAAAAAGACAATCAAAGCTTCTGGCGAAAGTTCTTTTAAGTATCTGCAAAATATTTATTCAAATCATAATACTGATCAACAAGCTGTTTCCATCGCATTGGCACTGTCAGAAGATATTTTAGGAGCAAATGGTGTATGCCGTATTCATGGTGGTGGATTTGCAGGAACAATTCAAGTTTTTGTTGAAGATGAATTTGTAGACACATATCAAAGAGAAATTGAGAAATATTTTGGTGAAGGATCATGCCACGTTTTGAAAGTCAGAAAGTATGGTGGAATGAAAGTTTTATAGTTAAAGAAGTGTAACTTCATAGTAGACGCTATGATATGCACTTTTTTCTTTTACATTTTCATAAGATTTTAGTACAATAAAAATATAAAGGAGGAATCAATATGTATTGTTATCAATGTGGAAAACAGGTTGAAGAAGATGTGAAATTCTGCCCTTATTGTGGTGCACAGCTCAATTCGCATGACCAAAATAATGGAAATGGATATAACCCTATTAATCAGAATTATCAAGGTTCATATCAAAAACCAGATGATGAATCAAGTTTTGGTTATGCACTGCTTTCTTTTTTTATTCCAGTTGTTGGGCTTGTCTTATATCTGGTATGGAGCAAAGAATATCCATTGCGTGCTAAATCTTGTATCAAAGGCTTTATTGCTAATATTGTTTTTTATGTTTTGATGTTTTGTTGTATCATGAGTGGAATTGTTGGTATTGCTTCTCAATATGATGATGAAGTTCATTGGAATCATAATGATTTTAACGCTGTTGTAGAAACAGTTTCTTATGAGTAGTCTTATTGATTTTATATATCAGAGGTTATCACAGTTTGGAAGTATACCTATGTGTAATGGTATAGCTGAACGTGCTCCTCATATTTTAGGCTTTTGTTTTCCTTTGTGTTATAGATGCACATTTATTGTTATTTTATTTATAATGACTTTGTATATTGCTTATAAACACAAAAAAACAATTCCTTTGTATGTTATTTTCCTTTGCATGTTACCAATGATTATTGATGGAAGTCTACAAACATTTTGGGGAATGATGAGTAACAATTTGAGAAGAGCATTAACAGGAGCTGTTTTCGGGTATGCCCTGGGAATGCTTGTCACAAAAGCATATATTTATATTGATAAAAAATAACTTGAAACAACTTTTGAATGTAAAAAAGTTGTTTTCTTTTACAAAAAATTATCATTTCTTATCATGATAAAAAAGACTAGTCGTCTATAATAAAATAGTGTATAATGACAATCGGAGGCGGTATAATGTATAAATTGTTAGAACCATATGGAAAATTAGTAGAATTTTTGGGAGAAGCTTTAGGTGAAAATGTAGAAATTGCATTACATGATTTGACTTCTCAAGAACAGGAAATAGTAGCAATATCAAACAGTCATATTTCTGGCAGAGAGGTTGGTGCTAAACTTTCTAATCTATCAATTCACTATTTGGAGACAAAACAATATAAAGATCATGATTTCGTAATGAACTATAAAACAACTGGTCCAGATGGAAAACTGTTACGATCAGCAACTTATTTTATAAAAGAAGAAGGGCATGAGGTTCCAGTAGGAATGTTGTGTATTAATGTGAATATTTCTGACTATGAATATTTAGAGTCTACATTAAAGAGAATTTTAGGAATTAAGGAATCTAAGGATGTTGAATTTAAATTAGATAATCCAATTGAGATTCTATCATCACCATTAGATGAAATGATTGATTTATACATAAAGGAATGCTTAGAACAAATGGGATTTCCAAGTTATTTCTTAGTTGAAAGATTGAATGTAGAAGAAAAGATTAAAGTTGTTAAATATTTACAAGATAAGGGTACATTTAAGGTAAAGGGAGCTATTGTTCTTGTTGCTGAAAAATTGGCTGTTAGTGAGCCAACAATTTATCGTTATTTAAAGAAAATGTAAGGGGGATTTTATGAAAGACATTGTTTTTGTAAGTGGGCACAAGAATCCAGATAGTGATTCTATCTGCAGTGCTATTGCTTATGCACATTTATTATTTGTAACTGGACGCTATAATGCTGTGCCGGTTAGACTTGGTGATGTTAATAAGGAAACTGAGTTTATTTTGAAGAGATTTGGTGTAGAGATACCTGTTTTGTTAAAGACTGTTAAACAAAAAGTTGAAGACTTGGATTATGATAAAGTAACTGTTTTTTCAAAGGAATTGACTTTAAAAACTGCTTGGGCCTTAATGAAACAACAAAATTTAAAAAGTGCACCTGTTTTAGATGACCATAGTCAATTGTTAGGGTTATTGTCTACATCTAATATTATTGAAGGATATATGGATGATTGGAATAGTGAAATTCTTAAAGAAGCCAATACACCAATTGAAAATGTTATTGATACATTAGATGCAAGTATTTTATATTTAGATAAATCCTTAAAAACAATTAAAGGTGAAGTACATATTGCTGCCATGACTGGAGAAGAAGCCATGAAACGCATTCATGAAAATGATGTTGTTATTGTTGGTGGAGATAGAGATGAAGCTGTTGAACATTTGATTGAAGGGAAAGTTTCTTTAATTATTCTAACAGGATTATTATCAATTGATGATGCTTTATTAAATAAATGTATGGAAGCTCATATTAGTGTTATTTCAACGCCATTTAATACATTTATGTCATCACAACAAATTATTCAATCTATTCCTGTTGAATATGTTATGCAAAAAGGTGGGTTAACAACATTTTCAACAGATGATACTTTAGATTATGTGAAAGAAGTGATGAGTGAAACACGTTATAGAAGTTATCCTGTTTTAGATTTTATGGGAAGAGTTGTAGGGTCAGTTTCCCGTTTCCAAGTCTTAAATGGAATGAGAAAAAAAGTGATTCAAGTTGATCATAATGAAAGAGGACAATCTATTGATGGAATTGAGGATGCAGAGATCTTAGAAATTATTGATCACCATAGAGTTGCAGATATTCAAACAATTGGACCTGTCATGTTTAGAGCAGAACCAGTTGGATGTACAGCAACGATTGTTGCTAAATGTTATAAGGAGCAAGGTATTGAAATACCTGCTGATATGGCTGGACTTATGCTAGGGGCTATTATAAGTGATACGCTTTTATTCAAATCTCCTACATGTACACCAACTGATACAAAGATGGCTAAAGAATTAGCAGCTATTGCTAATGTGGATATTAAAGACTTTGGAATGGACATGTTTAAAGCTGGAACTTCGTTGGTTGGAAAAACTGTTGAAGAGATTTTTAATCAAGATTATAAGAAGTTTAGTTTTGGAGATGTTTCTGTTGGAGTGGCTCAAGTCAACACAATGGATATTGAAGGATTTGCGCCATATAAGGCTGAAATGTTGGCATATATGGAAAAGGTTGCAGTGGATAATCATATGCAATTTGCTATGTTGTTATTAACTGATGTTATTAATGCTACAAGTGAAGTGTTTGTTGCTGGTCCACGTCCTGATTATGTCGAAACAGCATTCAAGATTGATTTGGTTGAACAACAGGCAAGTCTTCCAGGTGTTATTTCTAGAAAGAAACAAGTTGTTCCTGTAATCACTGATGTGTTAACACAATAGTATGTGAAGATGAAACATTTCATTTGTTTCATCTTTTTATTTTAAAATGACATTAGAATAGAGACGTGATAGAATAGACGTCATAAGGAGGTTGCTAAAGATGATAGGTATTTATTTTAGTGGAACAGGAAATACAAGATACTGTGTAGAAACATTTATGAGGAAATATAAGGATAATTCTGAAACATATTCAATAGAGGATGACAATATTGAGAGCTATATTTTAAAGAGTCACGAGATTGTTTTTGGCTATCCTGTACAATATAGTCAAATACCAAAGTATGTTAAAGATTTTATTGATAATCATGCTGATTTATGGAAAGGCAAACATATTTTTGTAATAGCAACAATGGGGCTTTTTAGTGGTGATGGCGCTGGGCTATTGGCACGCCAGTTAAAACAATATGGAGCTACTATTGTTGGGGGATTACATTTAAAAATGCCTGATTCGATTGGTGATGAAAAGGCATTAAAACGTCCGTTGGATGTGAATAAAGAACTTGTTATTTCGGCAACTCATAGGATTGAAGAGGCTGTTATGAATTTGAAGATGGGCCAACCTTCACAGGTTGGGTTAGGTTTTTTCTATCATTTGGCAGGCTTGTTTGGACAAAGATTATACTTCTATAATAAAACTAAAAAATATAATGATAAATTAAAAATAGACATATCAAAGTGTATAGGATGTGGAAAATGTGTTGAATTATGCCCAATGAAAAATATTGATTTAAAGGCTGGTGTTGCGACTTCTCATCATCAATGTACAATGTGTTATCGCTGCGTTAATAATTGTCCTACAATGGCATTGACAGTACTTGGGAAAACAGTTATAGAACAAAGTCGTATTGAGAAATATTTGTAAAATAAGGAGGATTATTCTATGAATGCAGAAGAGATATTACAATATTGCTTGGACAATCTTAAAGGAGTTGTCATGGTAGAAAGCTGGGGAGAAAGAGGAATTTATTATAATCCTGAAGGGCTTCTTCAAAGAGGGGTGTATATTTTAACGATTAAGGATAAAGATGGTCAAAATGATAAGGGTTCACAAATAAATAGAGAAGGTGTGTTTCGCGTTAATTTAGGGATTCGCAAGAAAACATTTATTGATTTGTTTGGAGCAACGCCTAAAAGACCAGCGGCTGGAGAGATGGTTGATATGAATTGTGATTTCACTTCGTTGAATCAAATCATGCCTCATCCTGTATATGCATGGATGAGTTGGATCTGTGTTCTTAATCCAACTCCAGAGACATTTGGAAAATTGAAACCATTGATACAAGAATCATATGAGTATGCAAAAGAAAAATATAAGAAGAGAAAATAAATTTACAGTCAATGAGGATTTATATAATAGAAAAAACTGCACTCATTGTTATTGATATGTAAAAAGAATCAATATAGTTATCACCCAAAACTTATAGATAAAATGAATTGAAAGATTCAAGAAAGTGTATAGAGATAAGAAGTGGTTATCTATATTAAAAATAAAGGAAGGCGAAAGAAACAATGCATCTGGATTTGTAGAAGGACTATTGGTTGTTTCTGATTATATTTTTGAGAAAGAGAAAGCAAGCTTGTTTCATAATCAAAAATTGTAAATTTATTAAAAGAAAACAATATACTCCATATTCAACTTGTTGCTATTGATGGAAATCAATGTGTTGACATCTTAGCAATTGAGGGTATTCGACTAGACTTCTCTATAGACTTTCTAACTTATTATATAGGTTTTAAATCTATAAATCAGTTTGAAATAACAAAGCAAAGATTGCTAAAATCGCATGTTTATATTATAGACAATAATGAGGAATAAGACTATGAATAAAAAAAGTTATCAAAAAGATATAGAAATCATTTTATCGCACAGATATGATAATGGTGATGATTTATGGACAACTGAAGATAAGAAATTATTAAAAGGTGCCCCATTTACTACCTTGGAGAGTGTGAACTTTTTGTTGGAATTAGGAGTATCACCTGAGGATGAGATTATGAAGAGAGTGGCTACTCTTATTTTGAGTGTATATAAAGAAGATGGTCGGTTTAAAATATCACCTTCAGGAGGAATCTATCCTTGTCATACTGCACTTGCTTTACAAACACTTTGTCATATGGGATATTCTCAAGACCAAAGAGTTCAGAACTCATTTCAATACTTTTTGAATACCCAAGAGGATGATGGGGGATGGAAATGTTATAAATATAGTTTTGGAAGAGGGGAAGAAACAAATTATTCTACACCTAATACAACACTTATTGTTTTAGATGCATTCCGTTTTACAAAGCATTTTAATGAAAATAAAGCACTAGATAAAGCTGTTCATTTTTTGTTAGAACATTGGGTAATAAGAAAACCAATTAGCCCCTGTCACTATGGGATTGGCAAACTTTTTATGCAAGTTGAGTATCCGTTTAGAGGATATAACCTTTTCCATTATGTTTATGTGTTATCGTTCTATAAGTCAGCCAGACATGATCCAAGGTTTTTAGAGGCTTTCCAAGTATTACAATCCAAATTATTAGATGGACAAATTGTAGTAGAACGTGTGGTTCCAAAATTAGCTAAATTATCTTTTTGTGAAAAAGGAAAGCCAAGTGCCTTAGCAACACAGCGTTATCAAGAAATATTAATGAATATAGGAGGAGATTGTCATGAGTAATATATATGATAATGAAGAGTTTTTTGAAGAATATGCGAAAATGGCGCGTAGTCAAAAAGGATTAGATGGGGCTGGTGAATGGCACCAGTTAAAAGTTATGTTTCCAGATTTAAAAGAAAAAACAGTATTAGATTTAGGTTGTGGATATGGATGGCATTGTCAATATGCTGTTGAATGTGGAGCTAAGCAAGTTTTAGGGATTGATTTAAGTGAGAAAATGATTCAAGAGGCACAAACGAGAAATAGAGATACACGTATTACATATAGGGTTTGTGGATTGGATACATATGAATATCCAGCGAATACATATGATTGTGTAGTTTCAAATCTGGTCTTACATTATGTTAAAGATTTAAGTCAGGTTTATAAGAATGTATATAAGACATTAAAAAAAGATGGTGTCTTTATTTTCAATATTGAACATCCTATATTTACAGGGAGTGTCAATCAGGAATGGATTTATGATGAACAAGGAAAACCATTATATTGGCCAATTGATCAATATTTCATGACAGGTGAACGCGTCACACACTTTTTAGGAAAAACGGTTACAAAGCAACATCATACATTGACACAAATTCTCATGGAACTCCTTAAAGCAGGTTTTCAAATTGAAGTTATTGAAGAAGCTAAGCCATCGTCAGATATGTTAGATATTCCTGGGATGAAAGATGAACTACGAAGACCAATGATGTTATTGGTGAAAGCGAAGAAGTAGATGATGAATATGTGAAGATCAAAAATATGATGAAGGCAGCGAACATTTCTATAATAACAATGAAAATGATAGAAGCTTTAATATTGTTGTGTAACTGAAATTTAGAAAGAGTTCGTACCGCTCTAAAAAGTATAATATATATAGTTTGGCAGTTTCTTATACAAGAGACTGCTTTTTACGTTTGCGTCTTGACAAATTGCATACAAGTGTATATACTGTACTTGTATGATAAGTACAGTATGGTGGTGAAAGTATGGAAATTATATTAAGCAATAGTTCGAACGAGCCTATATATCAACAAATTACTTCACAAATTAAAACAATGATTATAGATGGAACACTCAAAACAGGTGATTCAATGCCATCAATGCGAAATTTGGCCAAATCATTGCATGTCAGTGTAATTACAGCACAACATGCTTATGAAGATTTGCAGAAAGATGGTTTTATTGAAACAGTCGCAGGAAAAGGGACATTTGTATCTGCTCAAAATAAGGATTTTATTAAGGAAGAGCAGTTACGGATCATTGAAGAAAAAATTGAAGATATTGTGAAAATCGCTAAGATTTATGATGTTTCTTTAGAGAATATGATAAAAACATTAACAGTGATTTATGAGGAGGAATAAGTATGGATTATGCATTAGAAATTAATCATTTAACAAAAAGATATAAAGATTTTTGTGTAAAAGATATTTCGTTAAAGATTCCAAAAGGAACAATTATGGGATTAATTGGTGAAAATGGAGCTGGGAAATCTACAATTATTAATACTATTTTGAATATTGCTAAAAAAGATGAAGGTGATATTAAGATATTTAATAAGGATGTTTATCAATATGAAAGTGTTGTTAAAGAAGATATAGCAGTGATTTTTGATGAATGTCATTTTAATCCTAATATGAAACCAGATAAGATTGGAATAATGATGTCAAAGATTTATAAGAATTGGAATCAAGAAACATATTTAAAGTATTTAAATCAATTTCATTTATCTAAAGATAAAAAAATTAAAGAGTTCTCTAAAGGAATGAAAATGAAGTTGAGTTTTGCAGTTGCTTTTTCACATAATCCAAAACTTTTAATTTTAGATGAAGCAACAAGTGGATTGGATCCAGTTGTCAGAGAAGAAATATTAGATATTTTAAAAGATTATATAGTTAATGATGAAAATGCTGTTTTAATATCTTCACATATTACAAGTGATTTGGATAAAGTTGCGGATTATATTTCATTTGTACATGAAGGTGAACTGTTGTTTACTAAGACGTATGAAGATATTCAGGATAACTATGGAATATTAAGATGTGGCAAACAGATGTTTGAGATTTTAAATAAAGAAGATGTTATAGCATACAAAAAAGAGGAATTTGAATATCGTGTATTAATTCACAATAGACAGGATTTTATGAAAGTTCATACAGATGCCATTGTTGAGAAAGCTGATGTTGAAGACTTGATGCTATTTTATATAAGGGGGGAACGTGTTTTATGAGAGGAATTATTTATAAAGATTACTTGATTGCTTTTTTACCAAAGAATATTATTTCAATGTTAGCAAATATTATTGTTTCAATTGGAATTGTTATCTTTTTTCCTAATTATTATGGACTTGCTCTAACTGTTGCTTTAGCAATTCCTGTTTCTGGATCAGCTTTATTACAAATGACAATGGAGCAGGATGAACAATCTAACTTTGATAAAATGCAACTCACATTCCCAATGACAAAAAAACAAATTGTCCTATCTAAGTATATTGGTGGGTTAATGACTCAAAGTGTATTCTATTTGTTTTCGTTAGTAGTAACCTTATATTATTATTTCACTGGTGTTGCAGAGTTCATACCAGCTCTACAATTATGGATTTTAGGTATTATAGTAGGATTGATTTTCTTTGGTATTTGTTATACTGGATTTTATTTATTGGGAAATAAAAAAGGTTCTATTATGTATATGATATTTATGGTTGCTGCTGCTATTATTTATATTCTCAGTTTCTTTAATTTTGATGTTATGAGTATTGTGAACGTAAATCATAATATATTATTAATGATAGGAATAATTCTTGCTGTTATGACTCTCATAGGAAGTTATATACTTTCCGTGAAAATTTATACAAAAAGATATTCCTAGTAAAAAAGTTGGTTAACAGTGCTGATGACTATAAATTGGGTGTTTTTAAATTAATGCTAATGCCAAATAAAAAGAGGACGAATTTTTAATTCGTTCTCTTTTTATTTGGCATTAGCATGTTTAGTCCTTTTGAAGTATATTGTATTTAACCAATGCATTATATATACCATCGTGATCAATATCATCTGTTACATCACTGGCAACTTCCTTTAATTCTTGAGTTGCATTTCCCATAGCAATAGAAAGCCCAACGAATTCAAACATATCAATATCATTATGACCATCTCCAAATGCCATCGTTTCTTCAGGTTGAATATCATAATGTTTTAATACTTCACGAATGCCATTTTGTTTTCCACCTGTTTTAGGTATAATGTCTATAGCCAATTCATGCCAACGTGTTTTTTGACAATGAGGCATAATATCTAGGATGATATTTTCTTTTTGAGATGTTATATCATATGGAATAACTTGATAGATAGGATGTGAATAAGCGCGATTTATATCTTGAATATCAGGCAATGGTGTTGAAATGGCATCTTGAACAATTTGAACTGCATCATTATGATAATTAATATACATAAGTTCTTTTTCTACAAATATGCAAGGGAAAGGATGTTTATCAATGAGTTTTAAAATATTGTGAATATCATGAGAATGAATAGGTAAATCATAAATGATACCATCTCGATTATAGCAATATTGTCCATTGAGTGTAATGTATCCTTCAAATTCTAAGTCATGTATAGGTAAATCAACCATTTCAGATATATGACGACCAGTTGCAATAAAAGTATAAATTCCTTTTTCTTTTAGGTGCTGTAATGCAATTTGAGTGGAATATGGAACACTACGTGTTGTGTGAGATAATAATGTTCCATCAATATCAAAAAAGATAGCTTTAATCATTTTCGTTACCTCCGAATTATAGTATAATCATTATAGCATAAAGAAAGGGATATACGATGAAAAAATTAGCCCATAGAGGATATAGTGCTAAATATCCAGAAAATACAATGGAAGCTTTTATCAAAGCTTATGAACAAGGATTTGATGGTGTTGAAACAGATGTTCATTTAACTTTAGATGATGAACTTGTTTTGATTCATGATGAAAAAATAAATCGTACAAGTACTGGTAAAGGTTATGTTAAGGACCATACATTAAAAGAGTTGAGAAATTATAATTTTAATTATAAAGCTTATGGTGAATATCCTATACCGACTTTAAAAGAACTCTTAGAATTTATACAGGATAAAGAGTTTGTAGTCAATATTGAGTTAAAAACAGATGTTATTCATTATGATGGTATTGAAGCAAAAGTCTTAAAACTTGTCAAGGAATTAGGTGTTGAAGACAAAGTCTATTATTCATCATTTTATTTACCTACTCTATTAAAAATAAAAGAGTTAAATCCAGATGCTTATGTTGGATATTTAATGGAATTTAAATATAAAAAGAAATATCAAGAGTTGCTAGAAAACAATATTTTGGCATTCCATCCAAGATATACATTCTTGAATGAAAAAAGAGTTCAAGAGTTAAAACAACATAACAAGATTATTGCAACTTGGACAGTTCCAAATTTTAAAGAATATCAACGTTTAATTGACTTAGGAGTGGACATAATAATATCAAACGAATATTTCAAGTGAGGTAAAATTATGAAAACAACTGGTATGGTAAGAAGAATTGATGAATTAGGAAGAATTGTTATTCCAAAAGAAATTAGAAAGCAATTAATGATGCGAGAAGGAGAAAGTATCTCATTTGCATTGGAAGATGAGAAGATTATTTTAACAAAGTTCTCAATGTTAAATAAAATGGGTTCAGCAGTAGAACTTTTATTAGAAAGATTATACAAAAAGTATCATAACACTTTTTTGTTATGTGATAAGAAGAATATTATTGCATGTTCATCTAATGGGCTAGCAAAATATCAAAGAAAGCCAATTACAAAAGATTTTGCTTTAATGATTGAAAAAGAAGAAGATACTATTGAAACAATGTTGGAATTTGTGGATGATGTTGAAAAGGTGACAATTTTACCATTAAAAGGTACACAGGAAAATCTAGGTGCATTATTAATGTTGACAGATGAAACACCATATTATATGATTGATGAAACACTTCTTCAATTTGTGAAGGAGGTTATTGAGCAGGAGATGGAGACATGCGGTTAGATAAGTTTTTAAAAGTATCAAGAATTATCAAAAGAAGGACAGTGTCTAAAGAAATTAGTGAATCTTCACGTGTGAAGGTTAATGGCAAAATGGCTAAACCCTCTACAAAACTGAAGATTGGTGATATCATTGAAATTGAATTTGGACGCAGTATTTTAGTTGTTCAAGTGAAGGATTTAAAAGATCATGTCCTTAAAGATGATAGTACAATGTTATATGAAATTATAGAAGAAAAGAGAAAAGAAGAAGTATTCATTGATTAAACTTCTTCTTTTTTTGTTGTAGGATCATTTCTCTGCTTCATAAAAAGATAGACTTCAAAAAATAAATACTATCATAAATGAAAAGAAGATAAAGGTCTAATTTTTTATGTTGAGCATATGTTGTTGTGAGGAGGTCTATCTATGGATAATAATAGTTTACATTTTGAACAAACACCTTATCATCATATTTGTCTAAAAGATCGTAAAAGTTTAGAATTGACTGGTGTGAAGAAAATAGAAAGTTTTGATTCGTATGAATTTTTAATTGAAACTTCATTAGGGTATTTAAATATTACTGGAAGTGAATTGACTTTAGTTCGCTTGGATCAGGATCAAAACGAAGTGAGTATTAAAGGGAATATTGATAGTATGAGTTATGTTTCAGACAAGAAGAAATCTCATCAAAAGGAAAAAGGCTTTAGTAAACTGTTGAAATAATGGATTTATTGACACAGTTTCAATGTCTGTTTTATTCATTTCTTTTTGGTTTTGTAATGAGTGGTGTTTATCATGTCATTAATCGTTTTTTGTATAAGATTCCATATATTTTTCGATATATTTTACAGGTTGGAATTGGTGTATTGTTTGGTATTTTATACTTTTATGGTTTGGTTATTTTAAATGATGGTATTTTGAGACTTTATTTCTTTGTTATGATTTTTATTGGATATTTGTTCTATCAAAGATATTATGCTTATTATATTTTGTATCATTTAGAGATCTTTGTTCGTATTTTGAAAAGAATTATCGCACCTTTTGTCTTCTTTTTTCGTTATATTAATGGTATAATACAAAAAAGAGTGAAGAAGGTGAAATTAAAATGGCAAAGAAAAAAGGACCAGGATACAGAAGATTCATAGGATTTATATACTTAGGCATTTCTGCTATTTTAATTTATACTTTAGGGATGAATGCTTATCGTGTCTTTGGGCAAAAAAAGGAAATGGCTCATTTAGAGAGTAAAAAAGCTGAATTATTAAAAGAAAAAAAAGATTTATCTGAACAGGTTAAACTTTTAAATGATGATGATTATGTAGCACGTTATGCTAGAGATCATTATATCTTCTCTAAGGATGGAGAAGAAGTGGTAAAATTACCAGATTCAAAGAAATAAGCTTGTGCTTATTTTTTTGTGTTGCAGGAGGAAAATTATGATTGTATCATTTCGTATGCAGATGGAAGCGTTAAAAAGAGATCGCAAAATAACTGTCTATCTTCCTAAACGCTATTATCAAGAAGATAAACATTATCCTGTTTTATATATTCAAGATGGTCAAAATGCATTTTTTGACGAACTATCATATTGTGGTATCAGTTGGGGTTTTTTAGATTATGTAGAAAACATGGATTTAGATATTATCATGGTTGCTATTCCATGTAATGAAGCTGGATTTAAGAGAATGGATGAATATGGACCATGGAAAATTAATGAGGCATTTTCTTATCAGGAAACAGGAATTAAGAATAAGATTATTGGTGGTGAAGGCATAGCATATGTCAAATGGCTTATTGATGATTTAAAGACATATATAGATCAACGTTTTCGTACAATCCGTGAAGACACTGGAATTGTTGGAAGTTCTATGGGGGGTGTGATTAGTGCATATGCTGCATTAGAATATCCAGAAGTTTTTCATAAGTGTGCTGCACTGTCTACTGCTTTTTGGTTTTATATGGATGAATTTACTGATCTTATTGAAAAACATAATTATCAGGAATTAGAAAGATTCTATTTTGATTTAGGCGAGTTTGAAGGGTGTGGGGACGCCCGTATTGATGAATGGTATATTGAAAGTAATAATGATATTTATAGCATGTTAAAGGATAAAGTTGAGAGTTTAGAATATCGTTATTTTGAGGGGGCTGAGCATAATGAGGCTCAATGGCGCCAACGTGTTCCTTTGTTTATGGATTTCTTTTATGGAGGTAATGAAAATGTATAAAATGATTTTATCGGATTTGGATGAAACTTTATTAGTCGATCATCATGTCCCAGAAGTGAATCGTGCTGCTGTTGGGAAATTGGAATCTAAAGGTGTTAAGTTTGTTCCAGCAACAGGTAGGGCTTTTAATATGATTGGAGAAATTCTTCAGGAATTAGGTACATATCAAAAGGCAGGAGAGTATTCTATATGTTTTAATGGTGGATTAATTGTAGAAAATAAAGACAATCACATTCTTTATTTTAATGGTTTGACTTTTGAAGATACGAAGACATTGTTTGACATAGGGAAAGACTATGATGTATGTGTCATGATATTTACTTTGGATTGTTGTTATATATTTAAGGCTGATCCTGATGAGGTTGCTAGAAAAACTGCTCAGAAAGCAAGATTTGAAGTTATTGAGGATTATAATATGGACTTCTTAAAGGAGGCAAAGATAGCAAAAATTCTTTTTGAAAAACGTGATATGCCTTATTTAAAAAAGATAGAAGAAGACTTAGTTGATGTTACCAAAGGGCGTTTTGCAGTTAGTTATTCATCATATCGATATTTAGAGTTTAATCCCTTAGATGTAAGTAAAGGTTCAGCATTGCTATGGTTAGCTGATTATTTAGGAATCAGTCAAACTGAAACAATTGCTATAGGTGATAATTATAATGACACTTCAATGATAGAAACAGCAGGACTAGGTGTTTGTGTAGATGGAGCTACAGATGATATCAAAGCAATGTCAGATTATGTAACGACTGTTGATTATGATCAGGGAGCTGTTGCTGAAGTTATTGAGAAATTTATTGAAAGGGATGGTGAGTTTAAGAATGTATAAGTTAATAGCAAGTGATATGGATGAAACATTGTTAAATGATAATCATCAAATTTGTCAGCATAATATTGATATGATTTTAAAGGCGAAAGAGAAGGGTGTTAAATTTGTTCCAGCAACAGGAAGAGGCTTTATGTCGATCCAACATGATTTGAAAACTTTGGGTTTATATGATGAACTTGGTGAATATGTGATTTCATTTAATGGTGGTGCTTTAACAGAAAATAAAGATAATCAAATATTATTTTTTGAGGGACTTTCTTTTGAGAAAACAAAAGAAATATTTGAGTTTGGATTAGATTGTCATGTTTGTCAACATATCTATACAAAGGATACAGTTTATGTGTTCAATCTATCTGAATCAGAAGCCCAAAGAATTCAGAATCAAAAAGTAGAATGTGTTATTATGGAAGAAAATACAATTGATTTCTTAAAAGATCAGCCAATTTCAAAGATTTTATATCAAAATACAGATGTTCCTTATTTAATGAGTTTAGAACCTCAAATGAAACATATTTGGGAAGGTGAGTGTGCCGTAAGTTATTCTTCTAATCGTTATATGGAATTTAATAAATTAGGGGTAGATAAAGGTGCTGGATTAAAACATTTGGCAGAAATTTTAGGAATTGGCATAGAAGAGACAATTGCTGTAGGAGATAACTATAATGATATGTCTATGTTACAGGTGGCAGGATTATCAGTTGCTGCTGCGAATGCAGTGGATGATGTGAAAAAGGCTTGTGATATTGTAACGAAAGCGGATAATAATCAGGGTGTTGTTGCAGAAGTTATAGAAAGGTTTATTTTATAATTATGGATTTTAAGACAATTATTCAAAATGAAAGGCAACAGCCTTATTACAAAGAACTAGAAGCTTTTGTTAATCAAGAATACGCAACAAAGATTATTTATCCACCTAGAAATAGAGTTTTCCATTGTTTTAATTTTCAAGACTATGATGATATCAAGGTTGTCATTATTGGCCAGGATCCATATCATGAAGAACATCAAGCCAATGGATTGGCCTTTAGCGTTGAGCGAGGGGTACAAACACCACCAAGTCTTGTGAATATTTATAAAGAAGCACATGATGACGTAGGTATTGAAATTCCAAGTCATGGAGATTTAACATCTTGGGCACATCAAGGAGTTTTATTATTGAATACAGTTTTAACAGTACAGGCACACCGTGCAAATTCACATAAAGAAAAAGGTTGGGAAGTCTTTACAAATCATATTATTCAAGCTATGAATCAAAGAGAAAAGCCATTAGTATTTATTCTTTGGGGAAGACAAGCCATTGATAAGGCAAGAATGATAGATCAAACAAAACATTGTGTCATTACGAGTCCGCATCCCTCTCCCTTATCAGCATATCGTGGTTTTTTTGGTTCAAAACCTTTTTCTAAAACAAATCAGTTTTTGATAAGTCAAGGAATACAACCAATAGATTGGAGGATTCAATGATGTTTACACAAGTTGAAGAAGCAATCGCTTATATAGAATCAAAGAGAAATAAAAGAACTGTTGATCAATTTAGAGATACATTAAATAGATGCCATATTCATATGAAACAAAAAAATATGATACATATTGCAGGGACCAATGGAAAAGGGTCAACAGTGAATTATTTAAGAAGTATTTTAAATGCGCATGGATTTCGTGTTGGAACATTTACATCACCTTATCTTATTTGTCATAATGACCGTATTAGAGTAGATGATCAACCTATCAGTGATGAGGATTTATTGAAATATGTTAATCAATATTATGATATCATTGAAGAAGATGGTTTATCTATGTTTGAAATTGATGTTTTAATTATGCTTGCTTATTTTCAGTCTTTAGATTTAGATTATCGTATTATTGAAACGGGGATTGGTGGCTTGCATGATAAGACAAATGTTATTGATCCAATTATTAGTGCGATTACAAATATTGGTATGGATCATCAAAAACAGCTAGGTGAGAGTATCTATGATATTATTAATGAAAAAATGGGAATTATTAAACCTCATCAAATGTTTATTACAAGTGAAGCAAAAGGAACGATTTTAGCACGTTTACAAGAACAATGTGATGTTCAAGAAGCAGTTATGTATGTCGTTCCAGAATATCAGGTTTCACGTTATCCATTCCATTTTAGATATCGAAATATGGCATTTACACTTAAAAATCAAGGAATCTATCAAGTGACTAATGCTCGTTTGGCTTTAACGATTGCCTCTAAGTTAATCACTTTAGATACCCAGTTAACAACATCTGCTATTGAAAATGCAGCCTGGAAAGGTCGCTATGAAACTTTGCCTTATCAAGATGGAACAGTTGAAATTGATGGTGCCCATAATTTACCTGGAATCAAGGCTCTGATTCAAACTCTACGTGTCAAAAAAGAAGAAAATATTAGTATTATCTTTTCTTGCTTAGATGATAAAGATGTTCAACCGATGTTAGACCTTATGTTAAAAGAAGGTTATACAGTATATTTAACAACATTTAATGATGACAGAGCAATTGATATTACAACAGTTGAATCACAGCCACATTTAATTATTGTTGATAATTTTGTTGAGGCTTTACAGACGGCCTATATCAAAAAGAGTCATATTGTTATTACGGGATCTTTGCATTTTATATCTAGAGTTAGAAAATATCTGGTAGGATTAAAAAAATAAGGATATTGCATTGTTGTATGCAATATCCTTTTTGCTTATCTGGTATTAAAATTAAGAGGCTCATCAAATTCAGCCCAGTCAAAATAGACAAACTGGAAGATATAGTACTTTTGATTTTTAGGATCACGAACGATAAAGTGGTCTCGACCAACTTGTTCAATAGTCCCTTTATAAGCACGGTCACGCCAGTCAGTACTACCAGTATAAGTGAAATAAAACGTTCCAAGTTTTCCAATATTTAAACGTAATATGTTTTCAAGATATGTTTGGGCAGCAATTGGAGATGGTAATGATGATTGAGTTGTTTGACTGCCTTGTAAAATAGATTGATTGTTAGTATCCATAGACCCTCCTACAAGTCACAATTTAATTTCCCACCTGGGGCATAAAAACAATGATTTTTATACCGTCCGGTTAATTGCCCATAAAATTGATCAGGACATGCAGTGTTAGAACCGGGGTTCTTAAACCATAAAGCGCTATAAGCTGGTTCAACACGATAACCGTCGATATTTCTTAATGCGAGTTCACGTTCTTTGGCATTGACTGGTTGATTAAATAATGGTTGGCCAACACCAGAAAAAGCATTCTTCTGATAGACGACTTCAGAAATGTTGCGAGTATCTCTAAAAACATCACAATTTGCCACAACACGATTGACAATGACGTTACCAACCATCAACATACCTTCATCACCTTCGCCTAAGGCTTCCGCTTTCATGATTCTTGCCAATAATTCGACGTCATTCTCGTTAAATGCGATTCTTGGGGACAAGTTCATCACCTCTTTTTACTATATGCATGAAATCAAAATAATTGCCTATTATTTAAAAAATAATGGTACGTTCAACACTATTTTTATTTCATAGAATTTGGCGAATTTTTTCTTTTTGAAAATGACACGAATTTATGTTTTTTTAAAATGCTTTGTGTTAAAATAAAGATATAGGTAAGCACTTTCACATTAAAGTCAAGGAGGAGAAATTATGGGTAAAGAAATTGTTGCAATGATTCTAGCAGGTGGTCGAGGAACGCGTCTTGAAGCATTAACAGCTAAAGTTGCGAAACCAGCTGTGTACTTTGGAGGAAAATACAGAATTATTGATTTTCCATTAAGCAATTGTGCCAACTCAGGAATTGATATTGTTGGAGTTTTGACACAGTATGAATCAGTTTTATTAGGAACGTATGTAGGTGCTGGATCTAAGTGGGGGCTTGATGGAAATAGTTCATTAGCCGCTATTTTACCAGCTCGTGAAAGAGGAGAGGTTGGAGCAACTTGGTATGCTGGTACGGCAGATGCTATTTATCAGAATATCAGTTTCCTAGATCAATATGATCCTGAATATGTTTTGATTCTTTCAGGAGACCATATTTATAAAATGGATTATGCAGATATGTTAAATGCACATAAAGCAAAAGGTGCTGATTTAACAGTGGCTGTCTTAAATGTTTCTATGAAAGAGGCAAGTCGTTTTGGAATTATGAATACCAATAAAGATGGTACAATTTATGAATTTGAAGAAAAACCAGAAAAACCTAAATCTACATTAGCATCTATGGGTATTTATATTTTCACTTATAAAGAATTAAGAAAATATTTAATTGAGGATGCTAAAGATGAAAGTAGTAAGCATGATTTTGGTATGAATATTATTCCAATGATGTTAAATGAAGGTAAGAAATTATATGCTTATGAATTTGCTGGATATTGGAAAGATGTTGGAACTGTTGAAAGTTTATGGCAAGCCAATATGGATTTATTAGATGATAAGGAATTAGATCTTTATAATATTAAGAAAGATTGGAAAATTTATACTGAAGATACATTGAGTAAGCCTCAGATTATTGGAGAAGAAGCAAGTGTGAAAAATTCCCTTGTTACACAAGGTTGTATAGTCAATGGTGATGTCACTGGTTCTGTTTTATTCAACAACGTTTATATTGGTGAAGGTGCAAAAGTTGTTGATTCTGTGCTCATGCCAGGAGTATTGGTGGAAGAGGGAGCAGAAATCTATAAAGCCATTGTCGATGAAGGTGTTGTAATCAAAGCGAAGAAAGTTGTCAACAAGGAAGCTAAAACAGTTGAACTTGTTAGTGACAACGCGAAATAGGGGGTTAAGAATATGGCAAAAGTAGTAGGATTAGTAAATTTACACTCTGATGTATCTTATGAAGGATTAACGGAAAGAAGACCAGTTGCTTCGGTAAGCTTCTTGGGTCGTTATGGTATTATTGATTTTGTTTTATCAAATATGTCTAACTCAAATGTTGATACGGTTGGTGTTTTGATTAAAGAAAAACCGAGATCTTTATTTAAACATTTGGGGAATGGTAACTCTTGGAACTTTAACTCTAAATCTGGAGGGGTTTCGCTTCTCTATAATGAAAAATGTGCAAATAATGCTTTATATAATCATGATGTTAATAATTTAATTGAAAACATTGCGTTTTTACAAAAAGCAAAAGCTGATTATGTTGTCATTGCACCTGCACATATTATTACAACAATGAATTATGCTGAAGTTGTAGAAGCTCATGCGAAATCAGGAGCTGAGATTACAGTTGTTTATCAGCGTATTAACAATGCTAATGAAACTTTTGTAGGTTCAGATTATTTAAGGTTAAAAGGAAAACAAGTGACTGAAATTAAACAAAACAAAGGAAATCGTAAAGAAAGAAATATTTCTTTAGAAACATATGTTGTGAATGCAAAAGTGTTATTAGAGTTATTAAAGTATGCAAAGAAAATCAGTTCATTCTTTGATTTAAAAGATACTTTGGCATATCTATGTGATGAAAGAAGAATTATGGCTTATGAATATAAAGGATTTGCAAGATGTATTGATTCTTATGAATCTTATTATAAAGTGAGTATGGAATTTTTGGATATGGATATTTCAACACAGGTGTTTAAGAGTACTTGGCCTATTTTCACCAATACAAATGATACTCCACCAACAAAATATTTAAAGAATGCTCAAGTGAAAAAGTCATTTGTTGCTAATGGTGTCATTGTTGATGGTGATGTTGAGGGAAGTATTTTATCACGTAATGTTGTGATTGGTAAAAATGCTGTTGTTAAAAACTGTATTATTCTTAATGGATCACATGTGAGTGCTGGAGCACATTTAGAAAATGTGATAATTGATAAAGATGCACGTATAGAAAAGAAAAAGGAACTGGTAAGCGTAGGTGAGCCACTGTACGTCAAAGAAGGAGATGTTGTATAATGAGAATTGTTTTCGCAACAAGTGAAGCAAATCCATATATCAAATCTGGTGGTTTGGCAGATGTTTTGGGGTCATTACCTAAGGCACTTGTTCAAAAAGGTCATGAGTGTATTGTTGTTTTACCAAAATATCAAGATATGAAGTTGGCTGAGACGTTGGAATATGTTGCAAGTTATGATATTTGGGTAGGATGGAGAAAGTGCTATTGTGGTGTTTTTACTGCAAAGCATGATGGTGTCACTTATTATTTTATTGATAATGAACAATATTTTAGAAGACCAGGTCTTTATGGATATGATGATGATAATGAAAGATTTGCATTCTTTGATTTTGCAGTTTTAGAATTAATGTCACATGTTGATATCAAACCAGATATTTTACATTTACATGACTGGCAAACTGCAATGATTGCAACTCTTTATAAGGAAAGATATGCTTATTATGAATATTATCAGGGAATTAAAATTGTATTTACAATTCATAATATTGCTTATCAAGGAAAATGTGATCCAAAATTATTAAGTGACCATTTTGGATTAGATAATTACTTATATTATAATGGGAATTGTCGTAATGATGGATGTTTTAATATGATGAAAGCAGCTATTTATTATAGTGATGTAGTGACAACTGTTTCACCAACTTATGCTCAAGAAATATTAACAGATAGTTTTGGTGAGGGATTACAAAGCATTTTGCAGATGCGTAGACATGATTTGTATGGTATTTTAAATGGTATTGATTATGAAACTATCAATCCATCAACTGATCCTGAAATTGTTGAACACTTTGATATGACGACAGTTGATGAAAAGAAAGTTAACAACAAAACAGCTCTTCAGGCTGAATGTGGATTACCAGTGAATCCAGATGTTCCATTAATTGGGATTGTTACAAGATTAACTTGGCAAAAAGGTTTAGATTTAATTATTGATCGTATGGATGAATTAATGAAACGTGATGTACAAGTTGTTATTTTAGGTGCTGGAGATCAAAAATATGAGGAACCACTCAAAGCTATGGCAGCTTATCATACACAAAAATTATCTTTGAATTTGAAGTACGATTTCGGATTATCATGTCGTATTTATGCAGGGTGTGATATGTTCTTAATGCCTTCATTGTTTGAACCTTGTGGTTTGTCACAAATGATGTCATTACGTTATGGAACAATTCCTCTTGTTAGAGAAACTGGTGGATTAAAAGATAGTGTTGAACCGTACAATGAATTTGAAAATACAGGAATGGGATTTAGTTTTACAAATTATAATGCGCATGAAATGATGGATATTATTGATTATGCATTACGTATATATGCTGATAAAGAGAAGTGGCAAGGTTTAGTACATCGTGCAATGGAAGCGAAACTTGACTGGGATAAAAGTGCTGATGCCTATTTGAAAGTTTTTAATTCATTGTTAGATTAAGCAAAAGAGATAGGGGAACCTATCTCTTTTGTGTGAAAATAGATTTTTAATTGCTTTCTTAAATAATGTTTAGTACAATAAAGGATGGTAAGGAGGCGGTAAAGATATGCGCGCTTGTTTAAAAGTCGTTACTATTGTCACATTATTATTAACTGTTTTTGCTTGTGGGAAGAAATCTGAGACTGTCTTTTTGGAAAAAGATGGAACGTTATATGAGGTTGCAGATCAAGTTTCGTTTTATTATCCTAAGGATTTTAAGATGGATACATCTGTTGAGAATAAAGCAATTGTTCAATTTGTAAGAGAACAAGAAGTGATGTCATATCAAACAATCATTGATGATACTGATAATGAAATTGATGATATGCCTGAATTATATGCTGGTCAATTAGAGGAAGATGGTGCCATTGATGTTGGCTATAAAAATTTAAAAATAGATAGTGGTTTAAATTGTCAGGAATTTACAGGAACTTATCAATCAACTGGCATTAAATTTAAGCATTTGGTTTACTTTACTGCTAATTCTGAATATGTTTTAAGTTATCAAGCACCACAAAAGGTTTATGATGATGAAATTAGTATTATTTCACAATATCTTAATTCTTTAAAGGTTCATAAAGAGGAATAGACTTGATAAATAAAAATGAATTTGTTATAGTATAAATAAATTATAGGTGAGAATGATAAAATTATGAAGTTTAAAGAGAGAGTCTGATGCTGGGAATGACTTAATGAATGATTTTTGATGCACTAACCTGAGTCTTTTGAAAAGAAAGAACGTGAACTTGCGTTAAAAGTGTGAATTAAGCATATGATAAAGTGGATAGACACAATGTGTTCTTTATCATCTGCTTTTTTATTTATAAGGAGGTCATTATGAAAGTTTTTAATACATTAACAAATAAGAAAGAGGAATTTGTTCCAATTAAACAAGGTGAAGTGAGTATTTATGTCTGTGGACCAACAGTTTATGATCATGCGCATATTGGCAATGCTAGACCACTCATTGTTTTTGATATTCTCAGAAGAACATTTGAATATCTTGGCTATAAGGTGACATTTGTTTCTAATTTTACTGATGTTGATGATAAAATTATTAAAGCAGCAAAGGAAGAGGGAATTACAGAAAAGGAATTAACAGATAAATATATCAAGGCTTATAATGATATAAGAAGTGGATTGAATTTGCTGTTTCCAACATACTCACCACGTGTAACTGAAACAATGCAGCCGATTATTGACTTTATTCAAAGTTTGGTTGACCAAGGTTTTGCTTATGAAGTTGATGGAGATGTTTATTTTAGAGTCACAAAGATAAATGAATATGGAATGTTATCAGGGATTAAAGTAGAAGATTTAATTGCTGGAGCAAGTGAGAGAGTTGATGAAAATGATAAAAAAGAGTCATCAACTGACTTTGCGTTGTGGAAGAAAACTGATGAAGGAATTCAATTTGAAAGTCCATGGTCTAAAGGAAGACCAGGATGGCATACAGAATGTGTCGTTATGATTAATGATATTTTTGATGATGGACGTATTGATATTCATGGTGGTGGGCAAGATTTGAAGTTTCCACATCATGAAAATGAAATTGCTCAATCTATGGCGTGTCATCACCATCCAATAGCTAATGTTTGGATGCATAATCAAATGATTAATATTGATAATCAAAAGATGTCAAAATCATTAGGGAATGTTTTGTGGGCTAAAGATTTAATTGAAACGTTAGGATGCAATGTTTTTAAATGGTTGATGTTGTCAACTCATTATCGTAATCCATTAAATTTTACTGAAGAAGTTTTAACAAGTGTCAAAAAAGAAGTTGAAAAAGTTGAAAATGTTTTAAAACAGACATCTTTATATTTACAAGTTCAACATTATCAACAAGAGGAATATTCAAAAGAAACTGTTGACACTATGGTTGAGGCATTAAGTGATGATTTAAATACATCATTAGCACTTACTCAAATATTGAATCAAGTAAAGGTTTTGAATCAATCTATGCGTGTAAAAGATAAAGATAATCAAGTTATTTCAAGAGAATATCAAACATTAATTCAGATGTTAGATGTGATGGGCTTTGTTCATGAAATGAAGCAATTAAGTGATAATGATATTGTGTTATATGAAAAATGGTTAGAAGAAAAAGCGAATAAGAATTTTGATAAGGCAGATGAATTAAGAGGTCAGCTTCAAATGAGAGGAATTATTTAGAATGAGACCAGAATTGATAAATCCATTAGCTTTGGCTTATTTAGGTGATGGTGTTTTTGAGGTTTATGTAAGAGAATATTTAATTGTTGATCAAGAAATAACGAAACCTGACTTATTGCAAAAGGCAGCTATTCAGTTTGTGAGTGCTAAGGCACAAGCTGCTTTTATGAAAGAGGCAATGCTTCATGAGTGGGTAGATGAAGATGAAATTCGTATTTATAAAAGAGGACGTAATGCTAAGAATACGAGAGTTATGAAAAATACAAGTGTGATTACGCATAATCAGTCTTCAGGGTTTGAAGCATTAATTGGTCATTTGTATTTATTAAAGAAAGAAAAAAGGATTCAAGAAATATTTGAGTTATACAAAGAGTTTGTAATGAGAAATTTATGAGATGAATTTGAGACGAATTTGAGACAAGTAAAGGGGTAAAATATGAGACAATATATTTATGGTAAAAATACAGTTTTAGAATCTTTGAAGGGTGAAAAGCCAGTTTATGAGATTTATATGATGAAGAATGCTAAAGATGAAAAACTTTTATCTTTGGCTAAAGCAAAGAATGCAAAAGTGAATATTGTTGCTCATAAGGGTGTCTTAAATCAGCTTGTTGGAAATGTTGTGCATCAAGGTGTAGTGGCTCAAACAGAAGGGTATGGATATTCTTCAATTGATGAAATTATTGATGCAATTCCTAAAGGGAAACAACCACTATTATTGATGTTAGATGGATTGGAAGATCCACATAATCTAGGAGCCATCTTAAGAACGTGTGATGCCATAGAAGTTGATGGTGTTATTATTGGTAAAAATCGTAGTGTTGGGTTAACTTCGACAGTTGCGAAAGTTTCTACTGGCGCCATAGATTATGTTAAAGTTGCACAAGTTACAAATTTATCAAGAACTCTTGATGATTTAAAAAAGCGTGGCTTTTGGGTTGTTGGCTGCGAGTTGAATGAATCACAGGACTATCGTGCTATTGATTACAATATGCCGCTTGTTATTGTGGTGGGGTCAGAAGGTTTTGGAATATCGAAACTAGTAAAATCTCATTGTGATATGAATGTTGTTTTACCAATGACAGGACATGTGACTTCTTTAAATGCATCAGTTGCGACAGCACTTATTCTTTATCAGGTATATAATTCTCGTCACCCTTTCAAGTAGAAAGGAGGTAACGTGGAACGTTACATAAGCGATGATGAATTGGTTTATTTGATGAGGTGTGGAAGTGAAGCAGCTCAAGAAGTATTATATAAACGTTATTATCTTATTGTCAGAAGGTGGATATTCCCATTTATTGGGTACTCACAGGGAGAATATGATTTTGAAGATTATCTTCAAGTGGCTATGGCGTGTTTTTCTGGATTATTAGATTGTTATCGAGCGGATCAGAAGACAAGTTTGAAAACATTTATGTATCATGTGATGAGGAAGAGGATGCTTTCTTTTGTTTATCAAATGAAAAGAAAACAATTGAGCCGTTATTTTACATTTGTATCATTGGATGAAACAGTATACCCAGAAGATGAGATGCAATTTGCAGAATTGATTGGTGATCCTTCTTGGCAATATCAACCGTCTTCAATATTGAAGATTAAAGAAACCGAGGAAGAATATCAGTTATGTGTAAAAAAGGTAGCTTCCCCCAAAGAATTGATGATTATCCGTTATATTCATGATGGTTATCCTCAACAAGAAATTGCAGATATCCTTGATATTTCTGTAAGGAGTGTCTATAATGCAGTATATCGGTACCATAAAAAGTCTAAGCCATTGACGAGTGAAAATAAATGTGTTAAATTATAATAACGGAAAAGGAGTGATAGGCATGAAACAAAAAGTGATTTTAGTTTGTACAGAATGTTTGTCACGTAATTATTCAATTACAAAAAATAAGCGTTTGAATGTAGAAAGATTGGAGCTAAACAAATATTGCAAGAAATGTGGAAAGCATACTTTGCATAAGGAATCGAAATAGGAGGATGGACATGAAACTAAAAGAGTGGTTCACACTTAAGGGTGTACGTAGTGAAATCAAGAATATTCATTGGTTGACTAAAAAAGAATTGGCATATAATGCTATGGTTGTATTGGTATTCTGTTTTTTATTTGGAGTTTACTTTTATGGTAGCGATGCAATTATCGCTGTAATTTTGAAAGCATTGGGGATGAATTAGTATGCCAGGGATGAATGAAGAAGGAAGACGCTGGTATGTTGTCAACACATACTCAGGTCATGAAAATAAAGTTAAAGAAAACTTAGAAAAACGTGTTGAATCAATGGGACTTCAAGATTGTCTGTTTAATATTGTTATTCCTGAACATGTTGAAACTGAAATTAAAGATGGGAAAAAGATTAATAAAACAAAAAATATGTTCCCAGGTTATGTTTTGGTAGAGATGATTATGACAGATGAAGCTTGGTATGTTGTCCGTAATACATCAGGGGTTACAGGATTTATCGGTTCGTCAGGTGGTGGGGCAAAACCTTTCCCATTACAAAAACATGAAATTGATCCAATTCTAAAAAGAATGGGAATTCAAACGACACAACTTGAAATAAACTATGCTGAAGGTGATGAAGTGAAAGTTTTATCAGGTCCTTTTGCTGGTAAACAAGGGAAAGTTGAATCTATTGATCGTGAAAAAGAAGTTGCAACTGTTCTTGTTGATTTCTTGGGAAATGCAACACCTATGGAAGTTGAATTGATTCAATTAGAAAAAGTAGAATTATAATAAGACACTTAAGTGTCTTTTCTTTTTAAAAAAGTTTGATAAATTCAATAAAAATGCTTGCATTATTGAAATGATTGTGTATAATAATTAATCGACGCAATATGTGTTACTATGCGTGGGAGGATTGACATCCAACTGACCACAGCACGGACAAATTTTAATAGGAGGTGTGTCGCGTGAGCAAGAAAGTCGTAAGAGTTATGAAAATTCAATTCCCAGCTGGTGGGGCAAAACCAGGTCCAGCTTTAGCAGGTGCTGGTATTCAAATGCCAAAGTTCTGTACAGCATTCAATGATCAAACAAAAGATCGTATGGGTGAAACTGTACCAGTTGTTTTAACAATTTATGATGACAAGAACTTTGATTTTGTATTAAAGACTGCTCCAACTGCTGAAATGATTAAGAAAGCATGTGGAATTAAGAAAGCAGCTTCTGATGCTAAGGTAACAGTCGCTACATTATCAGCTGATAAATTAAAAGAAATCGCTGAATACAAAATGCAAGATTTAAATGCAATCGATCTAGAAGGTGCAATGAAAATTGTTGCAGGTACTGCTAGAAACATGGGTGTAAAAGTTGAAGGCTTAGATGCCTAATTTAATGAAGAGGAGAAAAGAAAATGGCTAACAAAGGTAAAAGATATCAAGAAGCCGCTGCTCTTATTGAAAAAGGTAAAGCATACCCAATTGAAGAAGCAGTTGCTTTGGTAAAGAAAACAAGTAATGTAAAATTCGATGCAAGTGTTGATGTTGTATTCAAATTAGGATTAGACACAAGACATGCAGATCAACAATTACGTGGGGCAATTGTATTACCACACGGAACTGGAAAAACAAAAAAAGTATTAGTCATCACTCAAGGAGCTAAAGTTGAAGAAGCAAAAGCTGCTGGAGCTGATGTTGTTGGTGGAAAAGAAATCTTGGAAGATATCCAAAAAGGATGGTTAGATTTCGAAGTTATGATTGCTACACCAGATATGATGGCTGAATTAGGTAAATTAGGTCGTATCTTAGGACCTAAAGGTTTAATGCCTAACCCTAAAACAGGAACAGTAACTATGGATGTTACAAAAGCTGTTCAAGAAACAAAAGCTGGTAAAGTGACTTATCGTACTGATAAAGATGGTAATGTTCATATGCCAATTGGAAGAGTATCATTTGAAGATGCTCAATTAGCAGAAAACTTTAAAGTTGTTTATGATTTATTAGTTAAATCTAAACCATCTTCTGCTAAAGGAACTTACATGAAAAACGTCGTTGTTTCTACAACTATGGGACCAAGTGTAAAAGTTCAGTCTTCTTTATAATAAGAAGATCATAGATTATCGCAATCAATATACCGTAGACAGCAACGGGGAAACCTTAATCATGTTGCCGAGGTGATATTGTCAACTCACATTGACAAACTCCCTCGCTTTTACGTGGGAGTTTTTTAACGGATATATTGTTGCATATATAAAATTATATAGGAGGTGTAACAATGTCAAAAGAAATTATTGAAGCAAAACAACAAGTCGTTTCTGAAATTGCTGAAAGCTTTAAAGCTGCACAATCTTCAATCGTTGTTGAATACCGTGGATTAACAGTTGCTGATATGACTGAATTACGTAAAGCATTAAGAGCTGAAAACGTTGGATTCAAAGTCTATAAGAACAAATTAGTTCAAAGAGCTGCTGAACAAGAAGGTATGAATGAATTAAACGAATTCCTTGTTGGACCTAACGCAATTGCTTTTGGACATGAAGATGCGGTAGCTCCTGCTAGAATCTTAGCAGAGTTCGCAAAAGGACATGAAGCTTTAGTGATTAAAGCTGGATATGTTGAAGGTAAATTCTTACCTCAGGAAGAAGTTATGGCAGTGGCTAAATTACCTAATCGTGAAGGTATGTACTCAATGTTGCTTGCATGCATGAAAGAGCCAGTTGCTAAAGTTGCAAGAGTATTACAAGCTGTTGCAGATGCAAGAGGAGAAGCAGCACCCGCTGCTGAATAGTTAATTAAAAATTATTAATGGAGGAAAATAAAATGGCAAAATTAACACATGAAGATATCTTAGCTTACTTAGAAGAAGCTACAATTTTAGAATTAAATGATTTAGTAAAAGCAATCGAAGAAAAATTTGATGTAACTGCTGCTGCACCTGTAGCTGTAGTTGCTGGTGATGCTGCTGCTGCAGATGCTGCACCTGCTAACGTAACAGTAACATTAACTGATGTTGGTGCTACTAAAGTTGCAGTTATCAAAGCTGTAAGAGAAATCACTGGTTTAGGATTAGTTGAAGCTAAAGGTTTAGTAGACAAAACTCCTGCAGAAATCAAGAAAGATATTCCTGCTGAAGAAGGAGCTAAGATTAAAGAACAATTAGAAGCTGCTGGAGCTAGCGTAGAAGTTAAATAATTGTTATACAAATAAAAGCCCTACTTAAGGGCTTTTTTTCTAGGAGAAAAATATGTCACATTATTATACAAACAATGTTGATTTAGAAACTCATGAAACACGTATCCCTTTTCAATATCGAAAACATCAATTAACTTTTATAAGTGACATTGGTGTTTTCTCAAAGGAACGTGTAGATTATGGATCAAGAGTCCTATTAGACTGTATGGACATTCAAGCAAATCAAAGATCGTTATTAGATGTTGGATGTGGCTATGGAACTTTAGGGGTTTCTTTGAAGAAAGAATATCCATGGTTACATGTTGAGATGGTTGATGTCAATGAGCGTGCAGTTCATTTGGCAAATCAATCATGTCAATACAATGATGTTGAAGACATAAAAGCTTATTTGAGTTTTGCTTATGAAAATGTTGTTGGAACTTTTGATGTTATTGTTTCTAATCCGCCGATACGTGCTGGTAAAAAAGTTGTCTTTGAGATTTTAGAAAAGGCATTTGATTTTCTGAATGAGAATGGTGAGTTAATTGTTGTCATTCAAAAGAAGCAAGGAGCGCCATCAGCACAAAAGAAAATGAATGAAGTTTTTGGTAATTGTGAAATTATCAAAAGAGATAAAGGGTATTTTATATTAAAATCTATAAGAAACACTGATTTTTAAGATTTCAAAAGAAATTTTGAAATTTGAGATTTGGTATTGACTAACACTATTGACTATGCTAGTATAATACAATGCCTACTCATGTATAAAAAGCAGTGTTTTTTGCTATGCTTTCAAGATGGAGATAGAGATAATTAATAAGGAGTGAAGCGGACTTGGAAAAGAATGTAACTCAAGCAAAAAGTCGTATTAATCGTCGCAATTATTCAAGAATTAGTGGTTCTTTGGAACTTCCTAATTTGGTAGAAATTCAAACAAATTCATATGAATGGTTCAAAAATGAAGGGATTAAAGAGGTTTTTAATGATGTTTATCCTATTAGTAACTTCAATGAAACATTAACATTGGAATTTGTGGATTGTCGTTTTGATGAACCAAAATATTCAGTAGATGAAGCGAAGGATAGAGATGCCAACTATTCAGCGCCGATTCGTGCTACTCTCCGTTTGATTAATAACGGAACTGGAGAAATTAAAGAAAACGAAGTCTTTATGGGGGATTTCCCATTAATGACTGACTCAGGAACATTTATTATCAATGGAGCTGAACGTGTTATTGTTTCACAATTAGTACGTTCACCTGGAGCATATTTTGCTGATGCTATGGATAAGAGTGGGAAAACTGTGTTTACAGGAAGTGTTATTCCTTCAAGAGGAACATGGTTAGAGTTTGAAAATGATGCAAAAGACATTTTAAATGTACGTATTGACCGTACTCGTAAGATTCCGGGTACTATCCTTTTACGTGCTTTAGGATTAAGCAGTGATGAAGAAATTATTGAAGTTTTAGGTGATCATGAGTTTATTAGAAATACATTGGCAAAAGATCCAACTCATAACACTGATGAAGCTTTAATTGAGATTTACAATAAATTAAGACCAGGTGAACCAGCTACATTAGAAGGTGCAAATACTTTGTTGTACACAAGATTTTTTGATGCAAAAAGATATGATCTTGCACGTGCTGGACGCTTTAAATTTGGGAAAAAGTTAAGTCTGTTAGATAGAATTACAAATCGTGTATTGGCGCAAGATATTGTTGATGTTGATGGTCATGTGGTTATGAAAGAAGGAACAGTTTTAACAAAAGATAAAGTAGATCTTTTGAAACCTGTTTTTGAAGCTGGAGCACATACTGTAGATGTGAAAACAAATGATTTCTTGAAGTCAAATGGAAAAATTCAAGTTGTTGAAGTTTATGTTGATGAATCTCAATCTAAGAAAATGAAAGTTGTTGGAACTGATTTATCTTTAGATTGTAAATTTGTTACTATTTCTGATATGTTAGCTGCTTATTCATATATGTTAAACTTAGTTGATATCTATGATTCATTAGATTTGGCAAGTGATGACAGAGTGAGTTTAATGAGTAGAATTGGTTTATTAGATGATATTGATCATTTAGGAAATAGACGTGTACGTTCTGTTGGGGAATTAATTCAAAATCAATTTAGAATTGGTTTATCTAGAATGGAGAGAGTTGTTAAAGAAAGAATGTCATTATCAGAAGTTGATAGTGTGACTCCTCAATCATTAACAAACATTCGTCCATTAACAGCTGCAATGAAAGAATTCTTCTCATCTTCACAATTATCTCAATTCATGGATCAAATTAATCCTCTTGCAGAGTTAACAAATAAACGTCGTTTGTCTGCGTTAGGACCAGGTGGTTTGTCTAGAGATAGAGCTGGATATGAAGTGCGTGATGTCCATCCTTCACATTATGGTCGTATTTGTCCGATTGAAACACCTGAAGGTCCAAATATCGGGTTAATTTCAACATTGGCTTCTTATGCGAAGATTAATAAGTATGGATTTATTGAAACACCATATCGTAAAGTCAATAATAGTATCATTGATGAAAGTGATGTTCGTTATTTAACAGCTGATGAAGAAAAGAATTATATTATTGCTCAAGCAAAAGTACAAATTGGTGAAAATAATGAAATTTTAGATGAACAAGTGATTTCTCGTCACTTAGGTGAAAATATTATGGCAAAACCAAGTGAAGTTGATTTTATTGATATTTCGCCTAAACAGATTGTTTCAGTTGCCACATCATGCATTCCATTCCTTGAAAATGATGATGCTACACGTGCATTGATGGGGGCCAACATGCAACGTCAGGCAGTCCCATTGTTAAATCCACATACACCACTTGTTGGTACAGGTATGGAATATCAGGCTGCTAGAGACTCTGGAGCTGCAATTGTTGCAAAAGCAGATGGTATTGTCACTTATGTTGATGCAAGAAAGATTGTTGTTGAAGAAAATGATGGACCTAGAAATTATCGTTTAACAAAATTCGCAATCTCAAATGCAGGAACATGTATTAATCATAGACCAATTATCAAGACAGGTGATAAAGTACTGAAAGGTCAAGTTTTAGCTGATGGTCCATCTATGGAATTAGGGGAATTGGCTTTAGGACAGAACGTCTTGGTAGGATTCATGACATGGAACGGTTATAATTATGAAGATGCTGTTATCATGTCTGAAAGATTAGTCAAAGAAGATGTTTATACATCTATTCATATTGAAGAATATAGTATTGAATGTCGTGATACAAAATTAGGGCCAGAAGAAATTACAAGAGATATTCCTAACGTTGGTGAAGAAGCGCGTAAGAACTTGAACAGTGAAGGGATTATCATGATTGGTGCTGAAGTAAAAGAAGGAGATATCTTAGTTGGGAAGGTGACTCCAAAAGGACAAGCAGAATTATCAGCAGAGGAAAAATTATTATTAGCTATCTTTGGTGAAAAATCTAGAGAAGTTAAAGATAATTCATTAAGAGTTCCACATGGTGGAGCAGGAATTGTTCACGATATTAAGGTTTTTGAAAGAAAGAAAGGCGATGAATTACAACCAGGTGTTAACAAGGTTGTGAAAGTCTACATCGTTCAAAAACGTAAAATCTCTGAAGGAGATAAAATGGCTGGTCGTCATGGTAACAAAGGGGTTATCTCTCGTATTTTACCAGTTGAAGATATGCCACACTTAGAAGATGGAACTGTCTTAGACATTATGTTAAACCCACTAGGGGTACCATCTCGTATGAACATTGGACAAGTTCTTGAGTTGCATTTAGGTTATGCAGCAAGAGAATTAGGATTATATTATGCAACTCCAGCTTTCGATGGTATTAATTCTAAAGACTTAGAAAATATCATGAAAGAGGCAGGAATGCCAGTTGATGGTAAACAGCCAGTTATTTCTGGGCGTACAGGAGAATACTTTGATTCTAATGTATGTGTTGGAATTATGTACATGATTAAGTTAGCCCACATGGTTGATGATAAATTACATGCAAGATCTGTAGGACCTTATTCGTTAGTTACTCAACAGCCACTTGGAGGTAAAGCTCAAAATGGTGGACAAAGATTTGGAGAAATGGAAGTCTGGGCACTCGAAGCTTATGGTGCTGCTTATACATTACGAGAAATCTTAACAGTGAAGTCTGATGATGTTGTTGGTCGTGTGAAGACTTATGAAGCGATTGTTAAAGGTCAAAAATTACCAGAACCTGGATTACCAGAATCATTTAGAGTTTTAAAGAAAGAATTACAAGCTCTTGCTTTAGATATTCAAATGTTGGATGAAGATGGTAATGAATTAGATGAAAGAAAAATTGAAGATGAAGAACGTCGTTTCCCAACTTCAATTGATACAACTCCAGAACCTGCTGAAGCAACTCAAGAAGTTGTGGAGGAAGAAGTTGAAGGAGATTTTGAAGAGGAAGATGAATCATTTGACGATTTAGAATCTGTAATTGATGATCTCTTCACTGATGATGAAGAAGAAAGTAACGAAGAATAGGAGGAAACAATGAATGGCAGATGTCAATAACTTTTCAGCAATCCAAATTGGATTAGCTTCTCCAGAAAAAATTCGTGAATGGTCTTATGGTGAAGTTAAAAAACCTGAAACTATTAATTATCGTTCTCAAAAACCAGAAAAGGATGGTCTCTTCTGTGAAAAGATTTTTGGACCATCTAAGGATTGGGAATGTAGCTGTGGTAAATACAAAAAAGTGAGATATAAAGGTGTTGTCTGTGATCGTTGTGGTGTAGAAGTCACTAAATCTTCTGTACGTCGTGAACGTATGGGACATATTGAATTAGCAACTCCAGTTGCTCACATCTGGTATCTAAAAGGGATTCCTTCGAGAATGGGTCTTATTCTTGATATGTCTCCTAAACAATTAGAAGAAATTATTTATTTCGTATCTTATGTTGTAACAGATAAAGGGAGTACACCATTAGAATACAAACAAGTTTTATCTGAAAGAGATTATCGTAACTGTTATGAAAAATTCGGAAATCAGTTTGAAGCCAAAACTGGTGCTGAAGCAATTAAGATTTTACTTCAAAAAGTTGATCTTGATGAAGAATTTGAAACAGTTACTAAAGAATTAAAGGAAGCACAAGGGCAAAGGCGTGCAAAATTAATTAAAAGACTTGAGGCATTAGAAGCATTTAGATCTTCAATGAATCAGCCAGAATGGATGATTCTTGATGTTCTTCCTGTTATTCCACCTGATTTAAGACCAATGTTACAGTTGGATGGTGGACGTTTTGCAACAAGTGATTTGAATGATTTGTATAGACGTGTTATTACACGTAATAATCGTTTAAAGAAATTATTAGAATTAGGAACACCATCAATTATCGTGCAAAATGAAAAACGTATGTTGCAAGAAGCTGTTGATGCTTTAATTGATAATGGACGTCGTTCTAAACCAATTACAGGTGCTGGTGGTAGACCATTAAAATCTTTAAGTCATACACTTAAAGGAAAACAGGGACGTTTCCGTCAAAACTTACTTGGTAAACGTGTTGATTATTCTGGACGTTCAGTTATCGCTGTAGGACCTGATTTAAAGATGTATCAATGTGGTATTCCACGTGAGATGGCTTTGAACTTATTCAAACCATTTGTTATTAGTGGATTGGTAAGAGAACAAATTGCGACAAATATTAAGGCAGCGGAAAGATTGATTGATAAGATGGAAGATTCAATTTGGCCAATCGTAGAAGAGGTTATTAAAGAACATCCAGTTTTATTAAACCGTGCACCTACACTTCATAGATTAGGTATTCAAGCATTCGAACCTAAGTTGGTAGAGGGACGTGCAATTCGTCTTCATCCACTTGTTACGCCTGCTTTCAATGCCGATTTCGATGGTGACCAAATGGCTGTCCATGTTCCTTTAGGAGAAGAAGCAATCCAAGAAGCAAGACAGTTAATGCTTGGTTCTAGCAATATCTTAGGTCCAAAAGATGGAAAACCAATTGTTACACCTTCACAGGATATGGTGTTAGGAAATTATTATTTAACATTAGAAGAAGCTGGTAAAATTGGTGAAGGAACTGTCTTTGCTGATGTGAATGAAGTTTTAATGGCTTATGATGCAAAAACTGTTCATTTACACACAAGAGTTGCAATTAGAGGAAAATCATTAAATAACCAAACATTTACAAAATTACAAAATGATAGTTATTTAATTACAAGTGTTGGAAAAATTATTTTCAATCAAATCTTTGATGGAGCATTCCCATTTATTAATGATACAAGTGTTGAGAATTTAGATGCGACACCTAATAAATATTTTGTTCCATTAGGAACAGATATTAAAGCTTATATTGAGAGTCAACCAATTATCAAACCATTTGGTAAAAAAGCTTTAGGAAATATCATTAATCAAGTATTTAAGACAAGCAAAACAACTGATACAACTGCAATGCTTGATAAATTGAAAGATCAAGGATTCTATTATTCAACAATTGCAGGGATTACAGTTTCTGTATATGATATTCAAGTTCCACAAAGTAAATATGTTTTATTTGAAGAAGCTGATGAAAAACTTGAAAGAATCAAGGGATTATATCGTAAAGGTAAGTTAACTGAAGAAGAGAGAAAGAATGCAGTTGTTAAACTTTGGGAAAGTGTTAAAGATCAAGTTCAAGGTGTCGTTAAAGAAGAGTTCGAAGCTGATACTAAGAATCCAATCTTCATCATGTCTGACTCAGGTGCCCGTGGAAATATCTCTAACTTTACACAGTTGGTAGGTATGCGTGGATTGATGTCAAACCCTAAAGGAGAAACAATTGAACTTCCTATCAAGTCTTCATTTAGAGAAGGTTTAACTGCATCAGAATTCTTTATTTCTACCCATGGTGCCCGTAAAGGTTCTACTGATACAGCCTTGAAAACAGCCGATTCAGGTTACTTAACAAGACGTTTGGTAGATGTTGCACAAGAGGTCATCATTACTGAAGATGATTGTGGTACAGATAGAGGATTTATGGTTAGTGAATTATACAATACTTCTGATAATTCTGTTATTGTTCCATTATATGACAGATTAGTTGGACGTTATTCACAAAAAGATATTATTCATCCAGTGACAGGTGAAATGATTGTAAAAGCAGGTGAAATGCTTGATGAAACAAATGCAAAAGAAGTCACTGATGCTGGAATTAAAGAAGTTGAAATTAGATCTGTCCTTGGATGTAAAGCCAAAGGTGGAATCTGTAGAAAATGTTATGGTCGTAACTTAGCGACTGGAGAAGAAGTCTTATTAGGTGAAGCAATCGGAATTATGGCAGCTCAATCTATTGGTGAACCTGGTACACAGTTAACAATGCGTACATTCCACATGGGTGGGGTTGCTGGTGGTGCTGATATCACTCAAGGGTTACCTCGTATTCAAGAGTTATTTGAAGCAAGAAATCCGAAAGCAAAATCTATTATTTCTGAAATTGAAGGTGAAGTTTCAAACATCATTGATAACAATGGTCGTGCTGAAGTTGTTGTCTCTAACTTATTAGAAACAAAGAGTTACTTGGCTCCTTATGGTGCAAAACTTAGAGTTTCTGTTGGGGATGAAGTCGGTATTGGTTCTAAGATTACTGAAGGGTCTATTGATCCTAAGGAATTGTTAGGTGTTGCTGATGTTGAAGCAGTTGAAAACTATATCTTAAAAGAAGTTCAAAAAGTCTATCGTTTACAAGGTATCGAGATTTCTGATAAACATATCGAAGTTATTGTTAGACAAATGTTGAAGAAGATGAGAATTGTTGAAGGTGGAGACACTGGTGCACTTCCAGGAACACATGTGAATACAGAAAGATTTACTGAATTAAACAAAGATGTTCTTAAGAATGGTAAGCATCCAGCAGTTGGAAGACCAATCTTGCTTGGTATTACAAAAGCTTCACTTGAAACAGAATCATTCTTATCTGCTGCATCATTCCAAGAAACAACAAAAATCTTAACTGATGCTGCAATTAAAGGTAAAGTTGATGATTTAATTGGATTAAAGGAAAATGTTATCATTGGTAAATTATTACCAGCTGGTACTGGATTAAGAGGTGCGTTAAAATCTCCTGAGACAATAGCAAGAGAGTTAGAAGCAGAGAGAAAACGTATTGAATTAGAAGCTGCTGAAAAATTAGAAGCTGAAACATTATCAGAAGATTTATTAAGTGGTGAAACTGAAGAACAGTTTGCATCAGTTGAAGAAATCTAAGAGAGTAGATAACTGTATTATTAAGCGAGGTATATTGTTTACCTCGCTTTTTTAAACTCCATATGTTTATTAAACATCCAATATAAATGGATGTTTTTTTGTATTAATATCAAAAATATAATTGACTTGTATCTACATTTTTGTAAAAGTGTTAAGAATAAAGATCAAGTCAAATACTAAGTGACTTTTAATGAAATGAATCGTATTAATTTTTAAACAGGGCAAGCAGGACTCTCTACTTATATAATAAATAGACTTTCAATCTTAATGACAGAAAATGGATTAGGTAAGTGATAACGCTGGACATATTGAAGATGATTATCGAATTTGCTTTCTTCTAGAACATATCAGTGAATTGAAAAAAGCTATTTTAGAAGATCGTGTTGATTATATAGGATATTTTACGTGGTCTCGTGTTGATCTATAAGTTTATCAATAGTTTATGATTTTATCTATGTCGATAAACAAGATGATGGAAGTGATGATTTATGAAAACATAAAAGAAATTATTTTACTGATTTCAAGGTATAATTAAAGGTAATGTCAAACAATATCGTGATTAGTATACAAATCGACAAATTATTTATGCATCTTTCAAACTGTTATAAGAATATCGGCAATGCTATAATGAATTTGGGAGATGGGTAACGTGAATAAAAAAATATTAGATTTATTTCAATCTCAGGACATTATAACTCTAGAAGAACTTAAAAATCATCTTGGTTTTTCAGAAAGAAAAGTGAGGGAATTTTTAAGTGAGTTAAGAGATGCGGGAGATAAAAATGGATTTCAAATTATTACTGTCAGTAAGCGAGGATATTTTCTACAAATAATAGATGATACAAAATATCAATCTTATTTACACCAATTCAATAATGATTTCCAACAGTTCATTGCTAAAAAAGAATATCGCATATCATTAATACTATTTTTGTTATTACAAAACACTGGATTTATTTCTATAAATCAAATTGCTGAAATTCTAGATGTCAGTCGGAGTACAGTCATTAATGATATGAATGATGTCAAAAAGGAGTTAAAACACAGTGAGTTACATTTAGAATCTCGCTCTCATTATGGAATTAGAGTGTCTGGGAATGAAAAAAATATTAGACAAATGTTGTCTAGAATTAGTAGAAAAGTCATAGAGAATCAAAATGTTCATTTAGAGTTCTTTGAATTTATTGAGAAGTTAGATTTTGATTTGGTTACAGATCACTTTATCTCTTTATTAAATGAATATAATATTATTATGACAAACAATGCAATAGAATCCATATTGTTTCATCTTAAAATCTTAATTTATAGAATATTACAGAAGAATTATATTAATGAAATTAAGATTAATAAGAGTTTAATTGATATAAAAATATTTGCGATTACCAAAGAATTACTCTCCTTTATAGAAAACCAATATTCAATTCAAATCACGAATGATGAAATTGATTTAGTTGCATCACAAATTTTCGGAAAAGCCAGTTCTGAAATGGTGCCACTTGATCAGAAAATGAAACTGGCAAAATCTATTCGTGAAGCGTTGATTAAGGTTGATAAAGATTTTGATACAAATTTTAGCGAAGATACAGTCTTAAAGGAAAACTTATTATTACATTTGCATCCATTAATTATGCGTGTAACATATGGATTAACATTGAGTGATTCATTAGTCAAATCAGTTTCTGTACAATATATGAATGCTTTTTTAGTCGCTATGCGATTTATAGATTATCATGAGGAATTAAATGAATATCAATTGTCGCGTGATGAAATTGGATATCTTGCATTGCATTTTGCTACACATATTGAAAGAGAAAATCAGGCTAAGATGCAAAGTATTAAAAAGATTGTTTTTATTGCTGATAGCATGAAAAGTTCGACATTACTAATTAAAACAAAAATTCAGTCTTACTTTCCTTTGGCTAATATTATGGTCATTCCACATATGTCAGTTGCTAAACATGATATGGAAGAAATAGAACTGATTATTTCAACAGAGCCTGTTTGTTTAGAAAAAGGACAAAACAAAGTTGTAGTGATTCATCAGAATTTAGACGAAAAAGATTTCCATAAAATAAAAAATGAAATAATTTTTTCAGGAGAACAATATACAAACAATGTCTTAGGGTTACAAGATTTGTTTTATGAAGATTTGTTTTGGGTTGTAAAGAATGGGGATTATCTCGATTTAATAACAAAAATGTGTGAAAGAATGGTAGATAAAGGCTATGCAAAACAAGGATTTAAAGATTCTGTATTAGAAAGAGAGAAACGCTTTTCAACTGTATATGATACGGGTATTGCTTCTCCACATAGTCTTCAGCCAATGGGAAATATTGATAGTGTTGGTATTGTTTTGCTGGAAAAGCCTACAGTATTTCACGATAAAGAAGTGAAATGCATATTTGTAATCAATGTGAAAAAGGGACATTTATTATTGCATCAGGAAATTAGCGATTTTTTAATTAAGTTGATGAACGATAGTAATAAAATCAAACAATTAGAACTTATAAATACATACCAGAAATTGAGGGTGTTTTTAAAGGAGTTTTTGTAAGGAGTATATATTATGGAAGAAGAGATTATGACAATTATATTAAATGCTGGAGATGCACGTTCCAAGTGTCTATTGGCTTTAAAGTCAGCAAGAAAGGGAGAGTTTGAAAAGGCTAAAGAGCAACTGAAACAAGTGAGTCAATCCATGATTTTAGCGCATAATGTTCAAACCAGACTGATTCAAAAAGAAATGACTGGAGAAAAACACCAAGTGAGTTTATTAATGGTACATGCTCAGGATCACTTAATGACAGCTATGGCTATTAGAGATATGGTCGAGGAAATGGTTGCTTATGCAGAAGAATTGAATAAGAAAATGGAGGAAAGATTATGATCAAGAAAATTTTATTAGCATGTTCTGGTGGATTTTCTACAAGTATGCTTGTGCAACGCATGAAAGAGGCAGCTGTTGCAAAGAATTTGAATATTGAAATATTAGCAGTTGGGGAAGACAATATTTTTGAACAGTTAGATTCTGATGTTTTATTATTAGCGCCTCAAATTGCACATAAATTAGAAGATTTATCTTCAGATTTAAATATGCCTGTTTTTACGATTGACATGATGGATTATGGAATGATGAATGGGGAAAAAGTATTAGCTGAAGTCTTAGAAAAAGTTGAATAAGGGAGAGGATAGTTATGAAAGGTACATTTGCACAAAAGTTAAGTAAAGCGGTAAGTAAATTCTCAGGAAATTTAGTTGTCAAAACAATTGCATCTGGAATGGCGAGGCTATTACCAGTCATTATGATTGGTTCAATTGTGACTTTATTAATTAGTTTACCGATTGATCCATGGCTAGCATTTTTAGAAAGTTCAGGAATTGGTTCAATTATTACTATTGGATCTAAAATGACAAACGATATTATTACAATTTATCTTGTTGTTTCATTAGCGTATGATATGGCGAGATTGTTGAAAGTCAATCAACTCAATGCTGTATTGGTTTCTATTGTCTCATTCTTTATAGTCACGCCAATGACAGAAGCAATGATTGGGGAAAAAGTTATAAAAGTTTTTACAACAACATATCTAGGTTCAAGAGGAATGTTTGTTGGAATTATTGTTGCATTGTTAGCTACATATTTGTTTTATTTATTGGCAGAGAAAGGACCAAAAATTAAAATGCCTGCCAGTGTTCCGCCAGCAATAACAGCTTCATTTGAATCATTAATACCTGCTATTGGTGTTGCTTCTTTCTTTATTCTCATTGGTGCGTTGTTTTCTATGACATCTTATGGTGATGTACATTCAGCTGTTTATGCTGTTTTACAAGCACCATTAGAAGGTTTGGGAAATTCTATTTGGGCAATGGTTTTATTAGCATTATTAGGTGAGTTCTTTTGGTTCTTTGGCATTCATGGAAGCAATGTTACAAGTGCTGCCAATAATACTTTATTTATGCCAGGAGCTATAGAAAATGCTTCTAACGTAGCAGCAGGATTACCAGCAACAAATGCAGTCAATTCATATTTTTTAGAAGCATTTAAAGGACCAAGACACTGTGTTTTATCAGCAATGTTAGCATTTATGTCTAAATCAAAACAATTAAAGGCAGTTGGAAAAATAGCAGTTGTACCAGGATTGTTTGGAATTAGTGAACCGATGAAGTTTGGAATTCCAATGGTCTTTAACCCAATTATCTTGATTCCAATGTCACTTGCTCCAGTTATTTCATTATTAATTGCTTATTTTGCTATAAAAATAGGATTCATGTCAATTGTCAGTATTGCAGTACCATGGGTTGCTCCACCTCTCATCGGTGGTTTCTTAGCAGCTGGATGGCAAGGGGCAGTTGTTCAAACTATCCAAATGATTGCAATCTTCCTTCTTTATTTACCATTCTTTAAGGTATTAGATAAACGTAAATGTGCTGAAGAAGCACAAAATGAATTACAGGCAAAAGAGGAGATTGTTTCATGACAAGAATAATAACATTAGAGGGAACATTTAACACCCGTGATATTGGTGGTATTCTTAACAAAGAAGGAAAATGCATTTGCTATAATCGTATGATTCGTTCAGATGCATTAAATAAAATAACTATACAAGATGTTGAATATCTTAAGCATTTGGGTTTAAAAACAATTGTTGATTTTAGAGGAAAACAAGAAGTCATAAAAGCTCCAGATATAAAAATAGAAGGGGTTAAGGAAATAAACTTATCTCCTAATGCTGAAGTTGCAAATCTTGCTAGTGGAAACATTGTCGATGATCAACAAAAAATTGATGCGCTTATAAAAATATCAAGTACTCAGGAAGGAAGATTGCAATTAAAAGCACGTTCTGATGAGATGAGTGAGCAGATGCGTGAATTGGTCAATAGTTCTTATGCTAACAAACAATATACATCATTTATAAATTTACTTACTGATGAAAACAATCTTCCTTTATTACATCATTGTAAAGGTGGAAAGGATAGAACTGGTTTTGCAACTATTATCACTTTATTTATTCTTGATGTCAGTTTGGAAAAAGTAAAAGAGGAATATATGTTAACGAAAGAGTGCATGGCATCAAGAAATGAAAAAAGGATGAATGAATATAGACAATATACTAATGATCCATTTGTATTAGAATATTTATCAGGTCTTATGCAAACCAAGGAAGTTTATTTTGATGCAGCAATTGATGAAATGATAAAATTGGCTGGGTCAATCCCCAATTATTTAGAAAAATATTTAGATGTGACACTAGAGAAAAAAGAAAAAATAAAACAAATATTTTTAAGTAAATAAACCATAATTCTATAGTAACTACACATATAACTGTGAAAATTATTATAATGAAGATGTGAAGATGATATCTTCATTGAAGAAGACAGTGAAATCTATATGATGATTACTGTCTTTTTATTTACAATTCCTTTTTCTATGATAAAATCAATATTTTTTGTAAAAAAGTGTTGACTTTATATCTAAATTCACCTATAATCATCCTCGGTACTCTTAGTGGAGTGCATTTATTCTGGTGAAAAATGAAACACCCGGAATTGTGTGTTAACAAGAAAGGAAAGGAGAAAAATATGCCTACAATTAATCAATTAGTCAGAAAAGGACGTAGTGAAAAAACTACTAAATCTAAATCACCTGCGTTAAATAGAGGATATAACTCATTGTTAAAAAAACCAACAAATATTAGTTCACCTCAAAAACGTGGTGTTTGTACACGTGTTGCGACTATGACACCTAAGAAACCTAACTCGGCTTTGCGTAAATATGCCCGTGTTCGTTTATCAAACGGTATGGAAGTAACAGCATATATTCCAGGAATTGGACATAACTTACAAGAACATAGTGTTGTTTTAATTCGTGGAGGACGTGTTAAAGACTTACCAGGGGTTCGTTACCATATTATTCGTGGTACTATGGACTGTGCTGGTGTAAAAGATCGTATGCAAGGACGCTCTCGTTATGGAGCAAAAAGACCTAAAAAATAAGAGATAGGAGGAATAACCGATGTCAAGAAGAGGACGCGTAGCAAAAAGAGACGTACTACCAGATCCAATTTATAATTCAAAGGTAGTTACAAAATTAATTAACAATATCATGCTTGATGGAAAAAAAGGTGTTGCTCAAAACATCTTATATGATGCTTTCCAAAAAGTTGAAGCAAAAACTGGAAATCCTGCTATGGAAGTATTTGACCAAGCAATCAACAACATTATGCCTGTACTTGAATTAAAAGTAAGACGTATTGGTGGTGCTAACTATCAAGTGCCTGTTGAAGTATCTCCAGAAAGAAGAATGACATTAGGATTAAGATGGTTAGTAAACTATTCTCGTTTAAGAAACGAAAAGAATATGGTTGACCGTTTAGCTAATGAAATCGTTGATGCATCTAATGGGACTGGAGCTTCTGTAAAGAAGAAAGAAGATACTCATAAGATGGCAGAAGCTAATAAAGCATTCGCACATTTCCGTTGGTAATATAAAGATACTATTTGAAAGGAGAAAATTATGGCTCGTGAATTTTCGTTAGAAAACACTCGTAATATTGGAATCATGGCTCATATTGATGCTGGTAAAACAACAACAACTGAACGTGTTCTTTATTACACAGGTAAGATTCATAAGATTGGTGAAACACATGATGGTGCTTCACAAATGGACTGGATGGAGCAAGAACAAGAACGTGGTATCACAATCACTTCAGCAGCAACAACTGCTCAGTGGAATGGACACCGTGTTAATATTATTGACACTCCAGGCCATGTAGACTTCACTGTTGAAGTAGAACGTTCATTACGTGTACTTGATGGTGCTGTTACAGTATTAGACTCTAAAGCTGGAGTTGAACCTCAAACTGAAACAGTTTGGCGTCAAGCAACAACTTATGGAGTACCTAGAATTGTATTCTGTAATAAAATGGATGCAACTGGTGCAGACTTCATTATGTCTGTTGAATCAATCGGTAAAAGATTAGATGCAAATGCAGTTGCTATTCAATTACCAATTGGTGCAGAAGATACATTTGAAGGATTGATTGACTTAATCAAAATGCAAGCTGTTCATTTTGAAGGTGTGAAAGGAGAAAACGTTGTTTACTCTGAAATCCCAGAAAACATGAAAGCTCAAGCTGAAGAATATCGTCAAAAAATGGTTGAAGCTGCTGCTTCATTTGATGATGATTTAATGATGAAGGTTTTAGAAGAGGAACCAGTAACTGAGGAAGAAATTAAAGCTGCTATCCGTAAAGGGGTATTAGCTGTTGAGTTATTCCCAGTATTGTGTGGTTCTGCATATAAAGATAAAGGTGTTCAAACAATGTTGGATGCAGTTATTGACTTCTTACCAGCTCCAACTGATGTCCCATCTATTAAAGGTGAAGATGAAGATGGAAATGAAATTGAAAGACATGCAAGTGATGAAGAACCATTCTCAGCATTAGCATTCAAAATCATGGCAGATCCTTTTGTTGGAAAATTAACTTTCTTCCGTGTATATTCTGGTAAAATTTCATCAGGTTCTTATATCTTGAATTCAACTAAAGATAAGAAAGAACGTTTAGGACGTATCTTACAGATGCATGCTAATACACGTAAAGAAATCGATGAAGTTTATGCAGGAGATATCGCAGCTGCTGTTGGGTTTAAAAACACAACAACTGGTGATACTATCTGTGATGAAAAGAATTTTATTATTCTTGAAAAAATGGAATTCCCTGAACCAGTTATTGAATTAGCTATTGAACCAAAGACTAAACAAGATCAAGATAAATTAGGAAATGGTTTAGCAAGATTAGCTGAAGAAGATCCAACATTCAGAGTGACAACTAACCCTGAAACTGGTGATACAATTATCGCTGGTGTAGGTGAATTACACTTAGATGTTATTGTTGATCGTTTAAAGAGAGAATTTAAAGTAGAAGCTAACGTTGGTGCTCCTCAAGTTGCTTATAGAGAAACAATTAGAGGAACTGCTGATTGTGAAGGTAAGTTTGTAAGACAATCAGGTGGTCGTGGACAATATGGTCACGTATGGATCAAATTTGAACCTAATGAAGGTAAAGGATTTGAATTCGTTGATGCTGTTGTTGGTGGAACAGTACCTAGAGAATATATCAGTTCTGTAAAATCTGGTCTTGAAGATGCTTTACAAAACGGTATGATTGCTGGATATCCAATCTTAGATATTAAAGCAACATTATTCGACGGTTCTTACCATGATGTCGATTCATCAGAGATGGCATATAAAGTTGCTGCAAGTTTAGCTTTAAAAGCTGCTGGTAAAAAATGTGATCCAGTTATCTTAGAACCAATTATGGCTGTTGAAATCACTGCGCCTGCAGAATATTTAGGAAGCGTTATGGGTGATATTTCATCTAGACGTGGTATGATTGAAGGACAGGAAGAAAGAGGAAATGCTGTTTTAGTACAAGCAAGTGTACCTTTATCTGAAATGTTTGGATATGTTACTGATTTAAGATCATTTACACAAGGTCGTGGAAACTATACTATGCAATTTGATCGTTATGAACCAGTACCAAAATCAATCAAAGAAGAAATCATTAAGAAAAATGGTGGAAACAATTAATTCTAATGAAAGTTATTGCATTTTTGTAGTAAATCATTTAGAATGTATATGTAAAAATTTAAACAAACTTATATAGGAGGAAGCTTATAATGGCTAAAGAAAAATTTGACCGCTCTAAAGCGCATGTTAATATCGGAACTATTGGTCACGTTGACCATGGTAAAACAACTTTAACTGCAGCTATCACTACAGTATTATCTAAAGATGGACAAGCTCAAGCAATGGATTATGCTGCTATCGATGCTGCACCAGAAGAAAAAGAACGTGGAATCACAATCAACACTGCACACGTTGAATACCAAACTGAAACTCGTCACTATGCACACGTTGACTGTCCAGGCCATGCAGACTACATCAAAAACATGATTACTGGTGCTGCACAAATGGATGGTGCTATCTTAGTAGTTGCTGCTACAGATGGTCCTATGCCTCAAACTAGAGAACATATCTTATTATCTCGTCAAGTAGGTGTACCATACATTATTGTATTCTTAAACAAATGTGATATGGTTGATGATGATGAATTAATCGAATTAGTTGAAATGGAAGTAAGAGAATTATTAAATGAATATGAATTCCCTGGAGATGATACTCCAATCATCCGTGGATCAGCTTTAAAAGCATTAGAAGGAGATCCAAAATGGGTTCCAGCTATCCATGAATTAATGGCTGCTGTAGATTCATATATTCCTACTCCAACTCGTGACACTGATAAACCATTCTTAATGCCAGTTGAAGATGTATTCACTATCACTGGACGTGGAACAGTTGCTACTGGACGTGTTGAAAGAGGACAATTAAAATTAAATGATCCAATCGAAATCGTTGGTATTCATGATACTGCTAACACAGTTGCTACAGGAATTGAAATGTTCCGTAAATTATTAGACTATGCTGAAGCAGGAGATAACGTAGGGGTATTATTAAGAGGTGTCAACAGAGAAGAAATCCAACGTGGACAAGTATTAGCTAAACCTGGATCAGTACACCCACACAAAAAATTCAAATGTCAAGTGTATATCTTATCTAAAGATGAAGGTGGACGTCATACTCCATTCTTCGGAAACTATAGACCTCAATTCTACTTCAGAACTACTGACGTAACTGGAGTTATCGAATTACCAGAAGGTGTAGAAATGGTTATGCCAGGAGATAACGTTGAATTAACAGTTGAATTAATCGCTCCAATCGCTATTGAAAACGGAACTAAATTCTCAATCCGTGAAGGTGGTAGAACAGTTGGTGCTGGTAACGTTTCAGAAGTTATCGAATAATCAATTTTCAATATTTAAAAAGGTATCTGTCAGGATACCTTTTTTTGTTTCTCTGTGCTAGAATAGGCTATAAGAGGGAGATGAAATTGTGATTTTTACATATCAGCAAATAGCAAGTCTTAATACAACAGAAATAGGCATATATAATTATATTATCAAGAATGTAGAGCAAATTTATAAAATGAATATTAGACAAGTTGCAGAAAAATGCCATGTATCAACAACAACTGTTTTTCGTTTTACTCAAAAATGTGGCTGTGAGGGGTTCAATGAATTTAAATGGGAGCTTAAACAATTTGTTGAAAACAATAAGATACCTACAATGGACAGTGAAATCAAAATGCTTTCGGAGTTTCTTGAGTTTTCAAAGAGTGAGGAATTTCAGGATAAAATTATTCAGTTTGCTAAGATTATATCGCAATCATTACACATTCTTTTTTTGGGAATAGGAACAAGTGGTGCGTTAGGCAAATATGGTGCGAGATTTTTTTCTAATATTGGATATTACAGTCAATGCATTGATGATCCATTTTATCCAGCACCACAAAATGATGATTATAAGAATGTACTTATTGTTTTATCTGTAAGTGGTGAAACAAAAGAAGTTATTGATCAGATTAAACATTATCAAAACAAACATTATCAAATACTTGTTATTACTGATAGTCAAGAATCGACTATAGAGAAAATGGCTGATTTAAGCATCTGCTATTGTGTCAAAAATATTATATTACCACAGACATATAACATCTCTACTCAAGTTCCTGTTGTTTATATAATTGAAAGAGTCGCAAGGGAACTTACAAAAATTGACAAATATCGTCATATCCATCAATGAAGTGTATGTAAATACACTTTTTTTGTTACCAAAGATGGTAACATGTTCCACAATGAGGAGAATATCTCTACTGACTTTGTTTATATGATAAAGTAAAAGCAGAGATAAAGGGAGGAAAGATATATGAAAGGAAAAAAGAAATTAATCTCTATGCTTTTAATGGTAGCAATGATCTTATCGTTGATACCGATGTCTGTTTATGCAGCAACTTATGTTTCAAAAGAGGAATATTTACCTAATGACGGTTATTGCTACATAGTTGATGCGAAAACTGGACAGGTTCTTCAAAGTGCAATTGATGCTAATGAACCAATGATAACAAAGAATTTAGGAAAAGATGGAAATGAATTACCAGCAAGTGCACTCTTTAAGTATTGGGCAAACAGTGATAACCCCCAATTGATTACATTTATCAATAGCGCTTCTGGTCAAGTGATTTGCCAGGATAGCAGTAGTGCATTTATTCATTGTAACGGTAATAAACCCTCTACCCCTAGTGGTTGGGAGGCTTTGACTGCAGTTGAAGATAGTTTGAATAAAGATGCAGTTCAATTGAAAGCTTATAGTGGAAAATGGGTATATATTGATGAACAAGAGCAAATGAAGTTAACGGATAATGTAAATATAGCAAGTTCATTTTATATTATACAAGCTAAATATAGTGATACGAGTCTTTATTTTGAGAGTAAAGCGACTCAAAAGTTAATCAGAGCAAGTGGGAAAAATGGAGACGCTTTAACTGTTGATGGGCAAAAAGAGAATGGTCAAATTCCTGAAGATTGCCGTTTCAATCAGATTGGATATGGTACTTTTGACAATAGAGAGGTGACTAACTTTCAATCAAAGGTTTATCCAGAATTGGCTTGGAAAACAGGATCAAGTGATTATGTATTCTTGAATAATGCACTTATTTCGAGTGGGTGGGAATCGATTATTGTTGTTCCTAATGGGGATGGGACCATCTCATTTCAAAGTTCAGAAAATAAGTCTTATTACTCAGTAGTTGAGAATAAGTTAAAACGAGGATATAATGGTGAACTCACAGATAATGAGAAGTTTATTGTTCATACGCCGCTAAGACCATCTCGTGTGATTGATGTTAATATTACAAATGTTGAAGAAAACTCAGTAAGTATAACATGGGAAGGTGTTGAGAAGACATTGTATACTGGATATCAAGTTGTTGTCACTCCAACAGCAATAGGTGGAGATGCCAAAGAAATTGTGAGCCAAGAAACAATTCATAATTCTTTAAAAGTATCCGGTTTAAAAAAAGCAACTGAATATAGTGTAAGTATTCGAACTGTCAATGGAAATTCGCCTTATTCACAAAGTGAATCTCAAAAGTTTGTTACTAACAATGAGACAACACGACTAGATAAAGTGACAGGACTATCTTGCATACAAGAAGATAATAACTTGAAGTTAAATTGGAATGCTGTTTCTGGAGCAAATGCTTATGCAATTTATCATGCCAGATCTGCATTTGATAAAGAAGGATATAAAAAGATTGCGACAGTTCAACAGGCAACAGAGTTTACGGTTAGCCAAATCGATGATAAATATAGTCATTATTATAAAGTTGTTGCTATAAATGATAAAGGTCAATCAGAACTTTCTGATGAATATACATCTTTAGAAACGACTATGTTTGGAGAGAATATGTTTATTTTTGCTCCGACTGATGAGATTTCAAAAATTGATCAGGTTGTTGCTGAAGTTTTTAGCAGACAAAATGATTACGCTAATGATGCTCAGTTTAATGAGAATCGATATTCGTTCTATTTCAAGCCAGGTGATTATACACAAACACAATGTATGAAAATTGGGTTTTATACACAAGTGGCTGGTTTAGGAAAGAGCCCATATGATGTGAAATTAAATAATATGGAAGTTCCAGCTTATTTAGATGGGAATCCAAATAAAGATCCAAATGCAGATGGACAATGGAATAATGCAACATGTAATTTCTGGCGTTCAGCAGAAAACCTTTCTATTATTAATACGGGAAATAATCAGGGGCATGCAAGTTCATGGAGTCCAGATAAGTTCAATTGGGGAGTGGCTCAAGCTGCTCCATTGCGTAGGATATATTCAGAACGGGCAGGACAATTTGATTGGAATTATGGTTGGGCATCAGGTGGTTATGTAGCTGATAGTTATTTTTCTGGAGGATTTAATGATAATGGAAATATGCTAGGATATGGATCTTTTTCACAACAACAATTCTATAGTAGAAATAATAAAATAACACGTGGGACTTATGGAGTGACTTTAAATGCTTTTTATCAAGGTGTTGACTGTAATGAGTTGGAAAGCAAGTTAAAAACTCCATTGATGAACAATAATGGTTATACCAATTGGGATATTGCTAATAGTGATGGGTCAAGACAGTGCTATACAAATATTACAACCACACCAATGATAAGAGAAAAACCATTTTTATATTTTGAGAATGGAGAATATAAGGTTTTTGTACCTGAACTTAATCAAAATACAAAAGGGATAAGTTGGTCAGAATCAGATATGGGCAAAGGGAAAACTCTTTCTTTAAATGATTTCTACATTGCTAAAGAAGGGAATAAAGCAACTGAGATTAATCAGGCGTTAAATGATGGTAAGCACATCTTCTTTACTCCAGGAATCTATCATGCTGAGGAAGTTATCAAAGTGAATCGTCCAAATACAATTTTATTGGGAAGTGGAATGGCATCTATCATACCAGATAATACATATGCTGCTATGGAAGTGGCTGATGTTGATGGAGTGACTTTAGCAGGAATCATTTTTGATGCAGGTACATATTCAGATTATTTGTTAAAAGTGGGTCAATCAGGATCGAACATTGATCATTCAAAAAATCCAACATTACTTGCCGATTTGTTTTTCAGAGTTGGTGGAACAACAAAAAGTTTAACAAAAGCAGATATAGCTTTAGAAATCAATAGTGATAATGTGATAGGAGACCATTTCTGGATTTGGCGTGCTGATCATGGAGCTGGAGTTGGCTGGGAAGGAAATGAATCTAGACATGGACTTGTTGTTAATGGTGATAGCGTGACATGTTATGGTTTGTTTAATGAACATTTCCAAGATTACACAACATTATGGAATGGCGAAAAGGGAGCAACCTATTTTTATCAGAATGAAACGGCTTATGATCCTCAAAATCAGAGTGATTGGATGAGCCATAATGGAACAGTGAAAGGCTATGCATCATATAAAGTAGCAAATAAAGTAAAGGAACACTATGCAGTAGGATTAGGTATATATAATGTCTTCATTAATACAAATGGAGCAGCCATTGAATTAGATAATGCTATTGAAGTTCCTAATCGTCAAAATGTTTTAATTGAAAATGCATGTATTCAAACATTTGCGAAAACGGATGGCCCATTGGTAAAGATAAATAGTGTTATCAACGGAGTAGGGGGATTTGTCAGTAGTGGTAAAAATCCTGAAACTGGTGAAGTTGGTACTGGATGGATAACAAAAGATAATTTTATCTTAAGTTACACAAATGGAACATGTATAAGTGGTTTTAATGGAAGTCAAGTTTATACAAATGTGCCAAATCCAACAGATGATTAATAAAAAATAATAGGAATCAAAGATATCTTTTAGAAATAAGAGATATCTTTATTTATAATTTTGAATATGCTAGAATAGCAAGTAATGGAGGTATTATAATGAAACAATTATTTTTCTTTGATATAGATGGAACTTTAATCGATTGTAATAAGGATATTTATTCGATTCAGACTTCAACTCGTTCTGCTTTAGATCAATTAAAAGAACAAGGAGATGATGTTTTTTTAGCGACTGGGCGTTGTAAATGCTTTATTGTTGATGGTGTTATGGATTATCCATTCAGTGGGTATGTAACTTGTAATGGAGCCTATGTAGAATACCAAGGTAAATGTGTTTATAAAAATATAATTCCAAGTGAAGCCATTCAAAAGACACATGAGCTTTGTTTAGAAAGAAATATGGCATATTATTTTGAAGGAAATGATTATATTTATGTTTTGAATAAAACCAATCCTAAACATATTGAATTTAAAGACAATTGGGGAATGAAAGACGAAACGATAGTTGATAGTTTTGATTTTAAGAATATTGAAACATATATTGGGATGATTGTCATTAATTCTAAGGAGGATATAGAGCCAATGGTGAATGCATTATCACCTTATTTTAATATTCAAAGACATCAAAGTGAATTTTCTTTTGATCTGACTTTAAGAGGTGAATCAAAAGCTAAGGGAATTTTAGAGTTAGTGAAGCATCTCAATAGATCAATTCAAGATACAGTGGCTTTTGGGGATGGTCGTAATGATATTGAGATGTTATCAGAAGTTGGTTTAGGCATTGCAATGGGGAATGCTGCAATTGAGGCAAAGCATGTCGCAGATTTTATTACTGATGATGTAGATAAGGATGGAATTGTGAAAGCACTTCATCACTTTTCACTGTTAAAGCCGAGATAAATTGATTATTTCATGATAGTTGTTGAAATTGCTTCATCAATTTGGTAAAATAAGTGTACAGATAAAATCTGAATTTTGCTTATCAAAGGAGAAATAAAAATGGATGAACAAGAACAAGTAGTAATTAACCTTATCGTTAATAGTGGTAGTGCACGTAGCTCAGCTATTGAAGCAATTCAATATGCAAAAGCTGGAGATCTAGATAAGGCTGCAGAATCTTTACAACAAGCTAAAGAAACAGTAAATGAAGCACATCATGCTCAAACTGAATTAATTCAAGCAGAAATTAGAGGAGAAAAAGCTCCATTAAATTTATTAATGGTTCATGCTCAAGACCATTTAATGACTGCATTAGTAGTTATTGACTTGGCACAAGAGTTTGTAGATTTATACAAAAAAGTAGGTTAATTATAACTTGACTTTTCATGAGGTTTCTCCTAAAGAGAAACCTTTTTCTTTATTGAATAAAGTATTTATAAAAAAATGAAAAAATATTTAAAAAGTTGTTGACTTATTTATTATATTCGTGTAAGATATAGAAGTCGGCTCGAGAGAGATGCGACAAATCGAAAACAAGGACATTGAAAACTAAACAGAAAACACGTCAAAGAAAGTAGTAAGAAAAAAGAGTCAAGAGAACAAGTTATTGTTTGAGATAAACAATGGAGAGTTTGATCCTGGCTCAGGATGAACGCTGGCGGCGTGCCTAATACATGCAAGTCGAACGCACTGATTTTATCAGTGAGTGGCGAACGGGTGAGTAATACATAAGTAACCTGCCCTCATGAGGGGGATAACTATTAGAAATGATAGCTAAGACCGCATAGGTGAAGGGGTCGCATGACCGCTTCATTAAATATCCGTATGGATAGCAGGAGGATGGACTTATGGCGCATTAGCTGGTTGGTGAGGTAACGGCTCACCAAGGCGACGATGCGTAGCCGACCTGAGAGGGTGGACGGCCACACTGGGACTGAGACACGGCCCAGACTCCTACGGGAGGCAGCAGTAGGGAATTTTCGGCAATGGGGGAAACCCTGACCGAGCAACGCCGCGTGAGGGAAGAAGTATTTCGGTATGTAAACCTCTGTTATAAAGGAAGAACGGTATGAATAGGAAATGATTCATAAGTGACGGTACTTTATGAGAAAGCCACGGCTAACTACGTGCCAGCAGCCGCGGTAATACGTAGGTGGCGAGCGTTATCCGGAATCATTGGGCGTAAAGAGGGAGCAGGCGGCAATAGAGGTCTGCGGTGAAAGCCTGAAGCTAAACTTCAGTAAGCCGTGGAAACCAAATAGCTAGAGTGCAGTAGAGGATCGTGGAATTCCATGTGTAGCGGTGAAATGCGTAGATATATGGAGGAACACCAGTGGCGAAGGCGACGATCTGGGCTGCAACTGACGCTCAGTCCCGAAAGCGTGGGGAGCAAATAGGATTAGATACCCTAGTAGTCCACGCCGTAAACGATGAGTACTAAGTGTTGGGGGTCAAACCTCAGTGCTGCAGTTAACGCAATAAGTACTCCGCCTGAGTAGTACGTTCGCAAGAATGAAACTCAAAGGAATTGACGGGGGCCCGCACAAGCGGTGGAGCATGTGGTTTAATTCGAAGCAACGCGAAGAACCTTACCAGGTCTTGACATACCTCTAAAGGCTCTAGAGATAGAGAGATAGCTATAGGGGATACAGGTGGTGCATGGTTGTCGTCAGCTCGTGTCGTGAGATGTTGGGTTAAGTCCCGCAACGAGCGCAACCCTTGTCGCTAGTTACCATCATTAAGTTGGGGACTCTAGCGAGACTGCCTCTGCAAGGAGGAGGAAGGCGGGGATGACGTCAAATCATCATGCCCCTTATGACCTGGGCTACACACGTGCTACAATGGACGGATCAAAGGGAAGCGAAGCCGCGAGGTGGAGCGAAACCCAAAAACCCGTTCTCAGTTCGGACTGCAGTCTGCAACTCGACTGCACGAAGTTGGAATCGCTAGTAATCGCGAATCAGAATGTCGCGGTGAATACGTTCTCGGGCCTTGTACACACCGCCCGTCACACCATGAGAGTTGGTAACACCCGAAGCCGGTGGCTTAACCGCAAGGAGAGAGCTGTCTAAGGTGGGACTGATGATTAGGGTGAAGTCGTAACAAGGTATCCCTACGGGAACGTGGGGATGGATCACCTCCTTTCTAGGGAGAAGAGCGTGAGTTTCTGTTTAGTTTTGAGTGAGCTTGAAGAGGGCGAACTCAGGGAACATTGAAAACTGAATAGTAATCTAGTAAAAACAAAACTTTTTACAAACGAAAAGATAAGATGAAAGAAACGAGATCAGGAATAGAAATTCATGAGAAGGTTGAATCATCTAGTCAAAGTGGTAAAAAAACTAAGATAACAAGCTGAGTGATCGAGAGATCACGAAACAAAAAAACAAGTAGAACTTGAACACTTTAGGTTAAGTAAGAAAGAGCGTATGGCGAATGCCTAGGCACAAAGAGGCGAAGAAGGACGCAGCAAACGGCGAAACGCGACGGCGAGCAGTAAGCAGGCAAGGACCCGTCGATGTCCGAATGGGGGAACCCGGCATCCGTAATGGGATGTCAGCGCATGATGAATAAATAGTGATGCGTGGCGAGACGCAGGGAACTGAAACATCTCAGTACCTGCAGGAGAAGAAAGTAAAGAACGATTCCGTAAGTAGCGGCGAGCGAAAGCGGAGGAGCCCAAACCATCGCAAAGATGGGGTTATAGGGCTGTCAGCGAAGCAGACATGACATGATAGGAGAAGCTTCTGGGAAGGAGCGACGAAGAGGGTGACATTCCCGTATCCGAAATCGTGAAGTGATGCGAGACAGTACCTGAGTACGTCGGGGCACGTGGAATCCTGACGGAATTATCGAGGACCATCTCGAAAGGCTAAATACTCCTTTGTGACCGATAGTGAACCAGTACCGTGAGGGAAAGGTGAAAAGAACCCCGGGAGGGGAGTGAAAGAGAACCTGAAACCATATGCTTACAAGAAGTCAGAGCCCGTTAAGGGGTGATGGCGTGCCTTTTGTAGAATGAGCCGGCGAGTTATGATATGCAGCGAGGTTAAGCAGGAGATGCGGAGCCGAAGCGAAAGCGAGTCTGAATAGGGCGAGAGTTGTATGTCATAGACCCGAAACCGAGTGATCTAGCCATGATCAGGTTGAAGTTGGGGTAAAACCCGATGGAGGACCGAACCGACCCCCGTTGAAACGTTGGCGGATGAATTGTGGCTAGGGGTGAAATTCCAAACGAACTCGGAGATAGCTGGTTCTCCCCGAAATAGCTTTAGGGCTAGCGTCAGAGTGAAAGTTATGTGAAGGTAGAGCACTGAATATGTGATGGCCTCATCCCGAGGTACTGAATATAATCAAACTCCGAATGTCACAGGAACATATCTGGCAGTCAGACTGCGGGTGATAAGGTCCGTAGTCAAAAGGGAAACAGCCCAGACCATCAGCTAAGGTCCCAAAATATATGCTAAGTGGAAAAGGATGTGGAGATGTCCAGACAACCAGGAGGTTGGCTCAGAAGCAGCCACCCTTTAAAGAGTGCGTAACAGCTCACTGGTCGAATGACTCTGCGCCGAAAATTTACCGGGGCTAAGCATAATACCGAAGCTATGGATTTATACGACAAGTATAAGTGGTAGGGGAGCGTTCCTGTCAGCGAGGAAGCATGACCGCAAGGACATGTGGAGCGGCAGGAAGAGAGAATGCCGGTGTGAGTAGCGGAACGTGGGTGAGAATCCCACGCACCGAATACCCAAGGTTTCCAGAGGAAGGTTCGTCCGCTCTGGGTAAGTCGGGACCTAAGGCGAGGCCGAAAGGCGTAGTCGATGGACAACGGGTGGAGATTCCCGTACCTGATGAAGAGGCAATGGAGTGACGGAGCAGGCTAGGCGATCCAGCTGCTGGAATAGCTGGTGCAAGCGAGGTAGGGGACATCCAGGCAAATCCGGATGTTGAAACCCGAAGGCGTGACGCGTATGGAACATTACGATAAGTACAGAAGTCGCCGAAGCAAGCTTCCAAGAAAAGCTTCTAGCAATCAACTCTTTGTCAGCCCGTACCGAAAATGGACACACATGGGTGAGGAGAGAATCCTAAGGTGAGCGAGAGAACTATAGCTAAGGAACTCTGCAAAATGACTCCGTAACTTCGGGAGAAGGAGTGCTCATTGAGAGATGAGCCGCAGTAAAACGGCCCAAGCGACTGTTTACCAAAAACACAGCTCTCTGCCAAGACGCAAGTCGAAGTATAGGGGGTGACGCCTGCCCGGTGCTGGAAGGTTAAGAGGAGTGGTCAGCGCAAGCGAAGCCATGAATTGAAGCCCCAGTAAACGGCGGCCGTAACTATAACGGTCCTAAGGTAGCGAAATTCCTTGTCAGGTAAGTTCTGACCCGCACGAAAGGCGTAACGATTTGGGCGCTGTCTCAGCTGTAGACTCGGTGAAGTCTTAGTACCTGTGAAGATGCAGGTTACCCGCGACTAGACGGAAAGACCCCATGGAGCTTTACTGTAGCTTGATATTGGATTTTGATGCATGATGTACAGGATAGGTAGGAGACGAAGAGACGGATACGCCAGTATTCGAGGAGTCGCCGTTGGGATACTACCCTTCATGTATTGAAGTTCTAACCGGACGCCATAAGCTGGCGACGGGACAGTGTCAGGTGGGCAGTTTGACTGGGGCGGTCGCCTCCCAAAGAGTAACGGAGGCGCCCAAAGATACCCTCAGCATGGTTGGAAATCATGCGTAGAGTGCAAAGGCAAAAGGGTGTTTGACTGCGAGACCAACAAGTCGAGCAGGGACGAAAGTCGGGCTTAGTGATCCGGCGGTGCCGAATGGAAGGGCCGTCGCTCAACGGATAAAAGCTACCCTGGGGATAACAGGCTGATCTCCCCCAAGAGTTCACATCGACGGGGAGGTTTGGCACCTCGATGTCGGCTCATCGCATCCTGGAGCTGAAGTCGGTTCCAAGGGTTGGGCTGTTCGCCCATTAAAGCGGTACGCGAGCTGGGTTCAGAACGTCGTGAGACAGTTCGGTCCCTATCTGTCGTGGGCGTAGGAAGTTTGAGGAGAGCTGCCCTCAGTACGAGAGGACCGGGGTGGACAGACCAATGGTGCACCAGTTGTCACGCCAGTGGCACAGCTGGGTAGCTAAGTCTGGAAGGGATAAACGCTGAAGGCATCTAAGTGTGAAGCCCCCTCCAAGATGAGACTTCCCATTCTTCGGAAGTAAGACCCCTCAAAGACGATGAGGTTGATAGGTCAGAGGTGTAAGCGCAGCGATGTGCGAAGCTGACTGATACTAATAGGTCGAGGACTTAACCAGAAGAAGGTTGTTCAAGAAGAAGGCGAGATTACTGTTCAGTTTTGAGTGCTCCGAGAGGAAGGCACCAGGAGAGATCTGGTAGCGATAGCATGATGGAAACACCTGTACCCATCCCGAACACAGAAGTTAAGCATCATAACGGCGACGATAGTGAGCAATCGCGACAATAGCAAGCTGCCAGTTCACTTCGGATATCCACACTGGATATCCTTTTTTTTGTTTTAAGAGGTTCTCCAAAAAGGAGAGCTTTTTACTAACTGATTTAATAAAGGTATTTCTTAATACTTTCTTATTTCTACTTTGTATATTAAACTACATATTCTGTAAAATTGACAAAACTGTTGTAGACTATTAAGTGGATAATCTACTCTAAAAGATTGACAGATGAATAGAAATATTTTCACAGGATGGAAGCATATGAATGTGATGTAGTCATTAGTGATCAAAATACTTTTCCAGAGCGAATGATGGTGAACTTATAGCTGCAGAAATTAGAGGTATAACGTCTCTTGTGATGGCTAATTAAACAAATATAAGGAATAGAACTTTTTACTGTATCAAGAGTACGAGTTTGTTCTTACAGAGGAATAACTGAGTGAGATGTGAGTCAAAATCACAATTTAAGAGTTTTATATTGTATAGGAAATCGACTTGTTTTGAATCTGTCTTCAACTCCCTCAAAAATAGGTAGTAAAATTAAATTTGATGTAGAAATGATGAGAAATTTAAACTTGTTCTATTCAGCTAAACCTTTATCACAACCAACTATTACCTAGCAAGGAAGTATTCTTTAGGTATGAAATGTTGATTGATAATAGATGCAGGAAAACCAATACTCTCCAAATAAATGGATGGAAAATGGTGAAAATGCAAATATATCAACAGAAAGATCCAAATAAGGAGATGTAAGCTTTAGCTATAGTGATTCCCTAGAGGAACATATACGAATAAAGTCTTATCAGCAAGAGGAATATGGTATGTAAAAGCAGTTGTTGAAGAAACAAATAATTATAAAGGCTTAGAAGAGATAAAATGTTTATGTTTAAACATTTTATTGTAGATCCTAATAAACCAAAAAATAAGAAATATCAAATGACTATCTAGGAGGATTTGTATTATTGAATGTTTTGTCAGTCAGATTTGTAGCAATATTTATAGGAAAAAAATATCTAAGAGATAAATTATGATATTGATAGTTATGAACTGTTTTAAAAATTTATATATATAATCAGTAAGTCTTTATTGGATTTACTGATTTTTTTATTAAAAAGAAAGTTAATCATTATGTTGCCTTATTTATGGAATTTGAGATGAACAATAAATAATAGATGTCTAAAAATGAAAATAGAAAATAAAATAAAGCCAATTTCTAATGGAAAATGAATTTAAAGGAGTCATTAGTCATGAGTTAGAAATGATTAAAAAGTCTTTGAATTGTAAGTATAAAATATTTGAAAAAAAGTTAAAAAACGCTTGATTTATCAATGTTTTTAGTGTAAAATACACATGTTGTGAAATGCGAAGAAGTGCGAGGTTGCTGAAACGCTGATAGCCGTTGTCATGAGCGGAAGGGTGATTTCAGGTAATTCGTGCAGAGCAGCCAATTTAATTGGCAAACAGAAGGAGGAATAATTCATGGCAAACAACAAAATTAGAATCAGATTGAAATCATTTGATCACAAAATCTTAGATGCTTCTGCAGAAAAGATTGTAGCAGCTGCTAAAAAATCAGGTGCTCAAGTAGTAGGTCCAGTACCTCTACCAACTGAAAAAGAAGTTTATACTATCTTAAGAGCGGTACACAAGTATAAAGATTCACGTGAACAATTTGAAATCAGAACTCACAAACGTTTAATTGACATTGTGAATCCTACACCAGAAACAGTTGATGTATTAACTCGTTTAGAATTACCAAGTGGTGTAGATATTGAAATTAAATTATAAGGAAAGGTTGAGGTGTAACTCATGAAAGGAATCTTAGGTCGTAAGATTGGAATGACTCAAGTTTTCACTACTGATGGAAAGCTTATCCCTGTAACTGTTGTAGAAGCAACTTCAAATGTTGTTTTACAAAAGAAGACAGTTGCTACTGATGGATATGATGCAATCCAAGTTGGTTTTGAAGATAAGAGAGAAAAATTAGCAACTAAAGCTCATAAAGGACATGTTGCAAAAGCTGAAACAGCTCCTAAGCGCTTCATTAAAGAATTTCGTTATGACGAAATGATGAGTTATGAAGTTGGTCAAGAAATTAAAGTTGATAGCTTTGTAGCTGGTGAAGTTGTAGATGTAACTGGAACTAGCAAAGGTAAAGGTTATCAAGGTGTTATAAAAAGACATGGACAAAGTATTGGTCCTAAGGGACATGGTTCAGGTGCTCACAGAATCGTTGGTTCAATGGGTCCTATCGCTCCTAATAGAATCGCTCCAGGTAAAAAGTTACCAGGACAAATGGGGAATGTAACAAGAACTGTTCAAAACTTAGAAATCGTTGCAGTAGATGTAGAAAACAACGTTTTATTAATCAGTGGATCTATTCCAGGTCCTAAAAAAGGTTTAGTAGTTGTGAAAACAGCTGTTAAAGCTAACGGTAAGGTAAATCCTGCTGAAGATTTAATTGTCTATGAAACTGAAGAAGAAATCGTAGAAAGCCCAGTAGTAGAAGAAACTACTGAAGCAGCTGAAGCTGCTGCTGAATAATGAAGCGAAAGGAGGAAAACTAATGTTAAAAGTTGCAGTATATAACCAAGAAGGTAAACAAGTAAAAGATACAGAATTAAATGAATTAGTATTTGGTATCGAACCAAACAACCAAGCAATCTTTGATATGGTCTTACTACAAAGAGCTTCATGGAGACAAGGAACTCATAAAGTCAAAAACCGTACTGAAGTCAGAGGTGGAGGAAGAAAACCATGGAGACAAAAAGGTACAGGTAGAGCTAGACAAGGATCTATCCGCGCTCCACAATGGAGAGGTGGGGGAGTTGTATTTGGTCCTACACCAAGAAGCTATACATTTAAGTTAAATAGAAAAGTAAGACAATTAGCTTTAAAATCGGCTTTAAGTCAAAAAGTTATTGATAATGAAATGACAGTATTAGATACTATCACTTTAAATGCTCCTAAAACAAAAGATATGATTAAAGTATTAGAAAATTTAGAAGCAAATAGAAAAACATTAATCGTTATGGACGAAGTTAATGAAAATGTGACTTTATCTGCAAGAAATATTCCTGGAGTTAAAGTTATTGATTCAAAAGGTCTTAACGTATATGATATCTTAGATTGTACTAAGTTAGTTATAACTGAAGGTGCAATCAAGGCTGTTGAGGAGGTATTGGCATAATGGCACATATTACTGATGTTTTAAAGAAACCAGTACTTACTGAAAAATCTTTAATGTTACAACAAGCAGAAAACAAATATACATTTGATGTAGAAATCACTGCTAACAAAACAGAAGTGAAACAAGCAGTTGAAAAAATGTTTGATGTAAAAGTTGAAAGTGTAAACATTATGAATGTAGCACCTAAAACAAAAAGAATGGGTAAATACGTTGGAAAAACAAACAAAAGAAGAAAAGCTATCGTTAAATTAAAAGAAGGATCTGAAATTAATTTATTCGGTGAAGAATAAAACTTCGACTATTGGAATGAAACTCCATTCCAGAAAAGAAAAATAAGGAGGAACAAAGATGGCTATTAAAGCATACAAGCCTACGACAAACGGTCGTCGTAATATGACTTCTTTAACTTATGAAGAAATTACAACAAATAAGCCAGAGAAATCATTGACTATCCGTTTATCTAAAAAGGGTGGACGTAATAATCAAGGTGTTATCACTACTCGTCATCATGGTGGTGGACACAAACGTTTATATCGTATTATCGATTTCAAACGTAATAAAGATGATATTGTTGGAACAGTTGCAACAATTGAATATGATCCTAACAGATCAGCAAACATTGCATTAATTCATTATGCAGATGGTGAAAAGAGATATATTCTTGCTCCTAAAGGGTTAGAAGTAGGAATGAAAATCGTATCAGGAGATAATGCTGATATCATTGTTGGAAACTGTTTACCAATGGGAAATATGCCTGAAGGTACAGTTATTCACAATATTGAAATGCAACCAGGTAAAGGTGGACAAGTGGCTAGATCAGCTGGTGTGTCTGCTCAAATCTTAGGTAAAGAAGGAAAATATGTCACTGTAAGATTAGCTTCTGGTGAAGTTAGAAAATTCTTAGCTGTTTGTAGAGCAACAGTTGGTGTTGTTGGAAACGAAGACTATGGATTAGTTAACTATGGTAAAGCTGGTCGTAACAGATGGAGAGGTATTAGACCAACAGTACGTGGTTCAGTAATGAATCCTAATGATCACCCTCATGGTGGTGGTGAAGGTAGAACTTCAATTGGTCGTAAAGCTCCAATGACTCCTTGGGGTAAAAAAGCTCTTGGAGTTAAAACTAGAAATAGTAAAAAAGCTTCAAATAAAATGATCGTGCGTCGTCGTAACGGTAAATAGAAGGAGGTTATAGAATATGGCAAGAAGTTTAAAAAAAGGTCCATTCGTGGATGAACACTTAATGAAAAAAGTAGAAGCATTAAATGCTGCTAGTAAAAAAGAAGTCATTAAAACATGGTCAAGACGTTCTACAATCTTCCCACAATTTATTGAACACACATTCGCAGTATACAACGGAAGAGAACATATCCCAGTTTATGTAACTGAAGATATGGTTGGACATAAGTTAGGAGAATTTGCTCCTACTAGAACTTACCATGGTCATGATGCTGATGATAAAAAGTCAGGTAAATAGAGAGAGAGGAGAAAATTAACATGGAAGCAAGAGCACAAGCTAAAATGATTCGTGTTTCACCTCAAAAAGCTAGATTAGTCGTTGACTTAGTAAGAGGTAAGAACTTAAAAGAAGCACTTGGTATCTTAGAATATACTAACAAAAGTGCGACTCCTGCAATCATTAAAGTCGTAAAATCTGCTGCACAAAATGCTGTTTTCAATGAAGGTGCAGAAGAAGAAAAATTATTTATTAAAGAAATCTATGTAGACGAAGGTCCTACATTAAAAAGATTCCGCGCTAGAGCAAAAGGTAGCGGTACTCAAATTTTAAAGAGAACAAGCCACATTACATGTGTGGTTGCTGAAAGATAGGAGGGCAAAGTATGGGTCAAAAAGTAAGTCCAGTCGGATTGCGTGTTGGCGTAAACCGTGATTGGAATTCAAGATGGTACGCTAATGATAAAGACTTTGCTTCATTATTACACGAAGACATCAGAATTCGTGAATTCTTAAATGCAAAGTTAAAAGGCGCTTATGTCGCTAATATTGAAATTGAAAGATCTAAAAACAGAGTTAACATCTTTGTTCATACATCTAGACCTGGTGTTGTTATTGGTAAAGATGGTGAAGCAGTTGATGCTTTAAGAAAACAAGTGACTAAATTAGTAAAGGATAAACAAGTGTTTATCAATATTGTTGAAATCAAAAATCCAGATGTTGTTGCACAACTTGTTGCAAACAGAATTGCTGAGCAATTAGAAAACCGTGCTTCATTTAGAACAGTTCAAAAAAGAGCAATCCAAAGTGCTATGAGAGCTGGAGCTAAAGGAATTAAAACTTGTGTATCAGGTCGTTTAGGTGGTGCTGATATGGCAAGAACAGAAGGTTATTCTGAAGGAAATGTACCTCTTCATACATTAAGAGCTGACATTGATTATGCGACTGCAGAAGCTGACACAACTTATGGAAAATTAGGAGTAAAAGTTTGGATTTGTAAGGGAGAAATTCTTCCTGCAAAGAAGAAAGGGGATAAATAATCATGTTGATGCCTAAGAGAACTAAATATAGAAGACCTCATAGAATTAAATATGAAGGTAAAGCTAAAGGTGGAACTGAAGTTTCTTTTGGTGAATATGGATTACAGGCTCAAGAAGGTGCTTGGATTACTTCAAGACAAATCGAAGCAGCTCGTATCGCTATGAACCGTTATATGAAACGTGGTGGTCAAGTTTGGATTAGAATTTTCCCTCATTTAGCTAAAACAAAGAAACCTCTTGAAGTCCGTATGGGTTCAGGTAAAGGTGCTCCAGAAGAATGGGTAGCAGTAGTAAAAACAGGACGCGTAATGTTCGAAGTCGCTGGTGTAGAAGAAGAAGTTGCAAGAGAAGCTTTAAGACTTGCATCTCATAAACTACCAATCAAATGTAAGATTATTGGAAGAGGTGAGTAATTGTGACAGTTCAAGATATTAGAAATACAGAAACTCAAGAATTACTTAACAAAGTAGAAGAGTACAAGAAAGAGTTATTTGGATTAAGATTCCAAGCAGCAACTGGTCAATTGGAAAATACTGCTCGTATTAGAACAGTGAGAAAAAATATTGCAAAGATTAAAACAATTATTAGAGAAAGAGAATTAAACAAATAATTAGAAGGAGAAGAATATGGAAAGAAACAATCGTAAAGTTTATACTGGAACAGTTATTTCTGCAAAGATGGATAAAACAATTACTGTTTTAGTAGAAACTCATGTTAAACACAAATTATACGGAAAACGTGTTAAATCTTCTAAAAAGTTTAAGGCTCATGATGAAGAAAATATTGCAAGAGATGGTGACATTGTCAAAATCATGGCAACTCGTCCATTATCTGCAACTAAACGTTTCCGTTTAGTAGAAGTTGTTAAGAAAGCAGAAATTATTTAAGAAAAGAATCTGAAAGGAGGTCACTCAAATGATCCAAAATGAAAGCAGATTAAAAGTTGCTGACAATACAGGAGCAAAAGAAGTACTAGTAATAAGAAACCTTGGTGGTTCAAATAGAAAATTTAGTAACATCGGTGATATCGTCGTAGCTACAGTGAAACAAGCGACTCCAGGTGGTACAGTTAAAAAAGGTGAAGTAGTTAAAGCTGTTATCGTAAGAAGTAAATATGGTGTTAACCGTGACAACGGTTCATTAATTAAGTTCGATGATAATGCATGTGTAATCATTAAAGATGATAATTCACCTAAAGGAACTCGTATCTTTGGACCGGTTGCAAGAGAGTTAAGAGATGCAGATTTCATGAAAATCGTATCATTAGCTCCTGAGGTATTATAGGAGGAGAACGAGAAGATGAAATTACGTGTAGGTGATACAGTTCAAGTTATCGCTGGTAGCGATAAAGGAAAAACTGGAGAAGTTATTCAAATTCTTAGAAAAGAAAATAAAGTTATTGTTGAAGGTGTTAACATGGTTACTAAACACATTAAACCTTCACAGGCTGATCCAGAAGGTGGAATTGTAACAAGAGAAGCTCCTATTCATGCTTCAAATGTTGCATACTATGATTCAAAAGCAAAAGAAACTGTTAAAATTGGATACGGAATTGAAAATGAACAAAAAGTTCGTATCAATAAAAAAACAGGTAAAGCATTAGACAAAACTACAAAGAAGAAAAAGTAATCGGAAGGAGGTTAAATAATGAACCGACTAAAGGAACGTTATGAAAATGAAATTAGTAAGTCATTAATGACTAAATTTAATTATAATTCAGTAATGCAAGTTCCAGCTATGGAAAAAATCGTTATCAATATTGGTGTTGGTGATGCAGTAAGTAACTCTAAATTATTAGATGAAGCTGTTGAAGAATTAACAATTATTACAGGACAAAAACCTGTTGTAACTACAGCTAAAAAATCAATCGCTGGATTCAAATTACGTGAAGGTATGCCAATCGGATGTAAAGTAACATTACGTGGTGAAAGAATGTATGAATTCTTAGATAAATTGGTAAATATCTCTTTACCTCGTGTAAGAGACTTTAGAGGAGTACCTAAGAACTCATTTGATGGAAGAGGAAATTATACTTTAGGTATTAAAGAACAATTAATTTTCCCTGAAATCAATTTTGATAAAGTAAACAAATTAAGAGGAATGGATATTGTATTCGTAACTACTGCTAAAACAGACGAAGAAAGTCGTGAATTATTAGCACAATTAGGAATGCCATTCCACAAATAAGGAGGACTTAATTAATGGCTAAAACATCAATGAAAGTTAAACAACAACGTCCTCAGAAATACAAAGTTCGTGAGTATACAAGATGCGAACGTTGTGGACGTCCACATTCAGTAATTAAAAAATTCAAATTATGCCGTATTTGTTTCAGAGAATTAGCTTATAAAGGTGAAATTCCTGGAGTAAAGAAAGCTAGTTGGTAAACAAATAATCCCAAATGGAAGGAGGACATGTGAATGGTTACAGATCCAATCGCAGATATGTTAACAAGAATTCGTAATGCTAATCAACAACGTCATGCAGAAGTTGTTATTCCAGCATCAAAATTAAAAGCAGACTTAGCTGAAATTTTGAAAAACGAAGGATTTATTAAAGGATATAAAGTTGAAGGCGAAGGTGTTATCAAAAACATCGTTATCACTTTAAAATACAAAGGTAATGAAAGAGTAATCACAGGATTGAAGAGAGTATCTAAACCTGGTTTACGTCAATATGCAAAAGTAAACGAAATCCCTAAAGTATTAAATGGATTAGGAATCGTTGTATTATCAACTTCTCAAGGGCTTATGACTGATAAAGAAGCAAGAGCTAAACAAGTTGGTGGAGAAGTATTAGCATATATCTGGTAATAAAAAAAATTAAACAGGAGGTGTAACTGATGTCTCGTGTAGGTAATAAAATTATCAATGTACCTGAAGGTGTAAAAGTGGAAATTGCAAATGATAACACAATTACAGTAACAGGTTCAAAAGGGACTTTAGTCAGACAGTTTTCACCATTAATCAAAGTAGAGATGGATGGAACTGAAATTAAAGTAAGCAGAACAAGTGAACAAAAAGCTGTTAAACAATTACATGGTACAACAAGAGCATTACTTGCAAATATGATCGAAGGTGTACACAATGGATACGAAAAGAATTTAGAAATCGTTGGTATTGGGTACCGTGGTGCTATGCAAGGAAATAAATTAGTATTAAATGTAGGATATTCTCATCAAGTTGAAATCGAAGGTGAAGAAGGAGTTAAAATTGAAACTCCTACTCAAACAACTATTAAAGTTTCTGGGATTTCTAAAGAAAGAGTTGGAGAAATCGCTGCAAGAATTAGAGCTGTTAAGAAACCTGAACCTTATAAAGGAAAAGGTATCAAATACGTTGATGAAAGAATTATTAGAAAAGAAGGTAAAACTGCTGGTAAGAAGTAGTTAATATTTAAAGGAAGGAGCTATTAATCATGGCTAAAACTATGTCAAGAAACGATTTACGTCTTAAACGTCATGCAAGAGTTCGTAACAAAATTAGTGGAACTCCTGAATGTCCTCGTTTAAATGTATTCCGTTCAAGCTCTCATATCCATGCACAAATCATTGATGATGTTAATGGAGTAACTTTAGTTGCTGCATCTTCAGTAGATATGAAACTAGCAAAAGGTGGAAATGTAGAAGCTGCTACTCAAGTTGGTAAAGAAATCGCTAAAAGAGCAATCGCAAAAAATATTGAAAATGTAGTATTCGATCGTGGAGGATACATCTATCATGGTCGTGTGAAAGCACTAGCTGAAGCTGCTAGAGAAGCTGGATTGAAATTCTAATAGGAGGTTAAAGAATGGAACAACGTAAACCAAGAGAAAATGGGCCAAGAAGAAATGGACCTAGAAAAAACGGTCCTAGAAGAAATAACGGACCTAAAGTTGAAAAAGAATTCGAAGAACGTGTTGTTACTATTAACCGTGTTACTAAAGTTGTAAAAGGTGGACGTAAATTCCGCTTTGCAGCATTAGTTGTTATTGGTGATAGAAAGGGACGTGTTGGATTCGGAACTGGTAAAGCAAACGAAGTACCTGATGCTATTAGAAAAGCATCTGAAGCAGCTAAGAGAAATGTAATCAATGTACCTATGGTTCATGGAACTATTCCTCATGAAGTGAATGGTATGTTTGGTTCAGGAAATGTATTCTTAAGACCTGCATCTCAAGGTACTGGAATCATTGCTGGTGGACCAGTTCGTGCTGTTGTTGAATTAGCTGGATATTCAGATATCTTATCTAAATCACTTGGATCTAGAACTCCAATCAACATGGTTCGTGCAACTATGGAAGGATTAGCATCATTAAAAACTGCTAAACAAGTTGCAGAATTGAGAGATAAAAAAATCGAAGAAATTTACGGATAGGAGGAGCGTAAGAAATGGCAAAAGAAGAAAAAGTTATCATTACGCTTGTAAAAAGTCCAATTGGTGCAAAAAAGAATCAAAAGGATACTCTTAAAGCGTTAGGTTTAACAAAAATGAACAAATCAGTTGAAAAAGTCAACAATGAATTTATTCAAGGTATGATTAAAACTGTAGGACACCTTGTTAAAATCGAAGAAAGTAAGTAGGAGGTGTAAAAAACATGAAGCTACACGAATTACAATATACAGAAGGTGCGCGTAAAGAAAGAAAGCGTATTGGTCGTGGAACAAGTTCTGGTACTGGTAAAACTGCTGGTAAAGGACAAAAAGGTCAAAAGGCAAGAGCTGGTGGTGGAAAGAAACCTGGATTTGAAGGTGGACAAACTCCATTATTCATGCGTTTACCAAAACGTGGTTTCACAAACTTTAATAGAGTTGAATATGCAATCGTTAACGTTGAGGATTTAAATAAATTTGAAGCAGGAGCTGTTGTAGATACTGCTGCATTAATGGAATGTGGATTAATTAAAAAGGAATTGGATGGTTTAAAAGTTTTAGGTAACGGTGAATTAAAAGTTGCTTTAACTGTTAAAGCACACAAATTCTCTAAGTCAGCTGTTGCTGCTATTGAAGCTGCAGGTGGAAAAACTGAGGTGATCTAAGATGTTAAACTTTTTTAAGAATGTTTTTAAAAAAGGTGAATTACGTCGTAGAATTATCTTTACATTAGGTATGTTGTTTGTATTCCGTTTAGGTGCTGCTATTACAATTCCTTCTATTAATGCTGATGCATTAACAGCTGGAGCTACAAATACTGGCATCTTGGGAATTATGAACATGCTTGGTGGTGGGATGCTTGAAAGATTTTCAATCTTTTCACTAGGAGTTTCTCCTTATATTACAGCATCTATTATTATTGAATTATTGTCTATGGATGTTATTCCTGTTCTTGCGCAATGGCAAAAAGAGGGGAATACTGGAAAGAAGAAAAAAGATAAAGTTACACGTTATGTAACTTTAATCTTAGCAGCTGTTCAAGGTGGTTCATTAACATATGCGTATGATAATATGTATAATATTTTGAATTCATCATCAGTTTGGACTTACGCTTATGTCATTGTTGTTATGATGGCAGGAAGTATGTTAGCAATGTGGATTGGTGATCAAATTACTCAAAAGGGAATCGGAAATGGTACATCATTGTTAATTTTTACTGGAATTGTTTCAAGCTTACCAGCAAACTTTATTTCTACATTTAATAGTTTAGTTGCTTTTGATAAAGGAACTCAGACAATGGTTCTTGGTATCTTATGGTATGTGCTATTTGTGATTGTGTATTTAGCAATTATTATCTTCGTTGTTTTCAATGAAGGTGCTGTTCGCAAAATACCAATTATGTATGCAACAAACTCTAATACAACAATGAGAACAAAAGACTCAACACATATGCCTATTAAAATTAATAGTTCAGGTGTGTTACCAGTTATCTTTGCTTCATCAGTGTTGGCTGCTCCAAGAACAATTATCAGTTTTATGGCTCAAAATAATACTACAAAAACAATTGATTCAATTTTAAATTATCAAGAACCAGTAGGTTTTTGCTTATATCTCGTTATGATTGTGTTATTTGCATTCTTCTATTCTAATTTACAAATTGATTCACATAAAATTAGTGAAGATTTAAAAAAGAATGGTGGTGCTATTCCTGGTGTAAGAACTGGGTTAGATACTGAAAAGTTCATTAGCACAGTTTTAAATAGAGTTACTGTTGTAGGATCAATTTTCTTAGTGATTATTGCTGCTATCCCAATTATGACTCCAGTTATTTGGTCACAAACATCTAATGCTGCATTGACATTAGGTGGAACAGGATTAATTATCATTACTGGTGTTGCTTTGGAAACAACAAAACAAATTAAAACATTGATTACTCGTAAAGAGTATCATGGTTACATTAGAAAATAGTATAATAAAGGAGTGTGTGAACATGAACATTATTTTAATGGGGCCTCCTGGTGCTGGTAAAGGGACTCAAGCTGACAAACTTGTTAATAAGTTTGGTTTGACACAAATATCTACTGGAGACTTATTCAGAAAAGCATTAAGTGAACAAACAAAATATGGTGTTATTGCAAAATATTTTATGCAATTTGGGCACCTTGTACCAGACGATTATACAATTGAAATGGTAAGGGAATACTTGAAAGAGAATACATTTGAAAATGGATTTATCTTAGACGGTTTCCCAAGAACAATCGTTCAAGCAAGAGAGCTTGAAAGTATTGAAAAAGAATTCGACTTTACAATTGATGCAATTATTAATTTAGATATTCCTCAAGATAAACTTGTTAAAAGATTATCTGGAAGAAGAACATGTAAAGAGTGTGGGGCAACATTCCACGTAGAGTTCAATCCACCTAAAGTTGAAGGTGTATGTGATAAATGTGGTGGAGAATTGTATCAAAGAGAAGATGAGAGCGAAGAAGCTGTCACAATCAGACTTGATACTTATAACAAACAAACAAAACCTTTGATTGATTATTATACAATGAAAGGGACAATCATTAATATTAATGGTGACCAACCTATGGAAGACGTCTTTAAAAGCATTGAAAAAAGCTTGGAGGGTAAATAATGATTGTAACAAAGGACCAAAGAGAAATTGAATTAATGAGAGAAGCTGGTCGTATTGTAGCACTTGTTCATGATCACTTGAAGGATTATATTAAGCCTGGAGTTACAACTCAAGATATTAATGTATTCTGTGAAAAGATTATTCGTGATGCTGGGGCCACACCTTCATTTCTTAATTTATATGGTTTTCCGGGAGCAGTATGTACTTCTATAAATGAAGTTGTTGTTCATGGGATTCCAGATAATACAAAGTTAAGAGAAGGAGATATTATTTCAGTAGATGTAGGCGCATGTTATAAAGGCTATCATGGCGATAGTGCTTGGACATATGCTGTTGGTCAGATTAGTGAAGATGCTGCTCATTTGATGAAAGTGACAGAAGAATCGCTATATGCAGGTCTTGCTCAAGTCAAACCTGGCAATCGTTTATCAGATATATCTCATGCTGTACAAATATATCTAGAAAGTCATGGGTGTTCAACACCACGTGATTATACTGGTCATGGAATTGGCAGCCAAGTTCATGAAGATCCAGCTGTTCCAAATTATGGTGCACCTGGCAGAGGACCTAGATTAAAAGAGGGAATGGCTCTTGCAATTGAGCCAATGGCTCATTTAGGGAGATGTGAAACAGATGTCTTAGATGATGATTGGACTGTTGTCACGAGAGATCGATCTCTTGCAGCTCACTATGAACATACTATCGTGATTACAAGTGATGGGTATGAGATTTTGACAAAACTTTAAAAGGGAGTTTATAATCAATGGCAAAAAAAGATGACGTTATTGAAGTAGAAGCAACTGTGCTAGAAACATTACCAAATGCAATGTTCCAAGTAGAGTTGGCAAATGGAGCGGTTATCCTGGCTCACGTTTCTGGTAAAATCCGTATGAATTACATTCGCATTTTACCGGGGGATAAAGTAACCGTAGAAATTTCTCCATATGATTTAACACGTGGGCGAATTACATTTAGACATAAATAGGAAATCTTCCAAAAGGAGGTAAAGATTAAGATGAAAGTAAGACCATCTGTAAAACCAATCTGTGACAAATGCAGAGTAATTAAACGTAAGGGTAAAGTAATGGTAATCTGTGAAAACCCTAAACATAAACAAAGACAAGGTTAATAGGAGGAAGTAAAACATGGCTCGTATAGCAGGTGTTGATATCCCACGTGATAAACGTGTGGTAGTTTCTTTAACTTATATCTATGGTATTGGAGCAACTACAGCTAAAAAAATCTGTGAAGCTACTGGAATCAGTGAAGATACAAGAGTTAAAGATTTAACTGAAGAAGAAGAAGGAAAAATTAGAAAAGAAGTAGAAAAATTTAAAGTTGAAGGAGACCTTCGTAGAGATACTGCATTAAACATTAAACGTTTAATGGAAATCGGTAGCTATAGAGGAATTCGTCATCGTAAAGGACTTCCAGTTCGTGGACAAAAAACAAAAACTAATGCTCGTACTCGTAAGGGTAAAGCTCGTCCAATTGCTGGTAAGAAGAAATAGGAGGTTGAACGAAAATGGCAAAAGCAAAAACAAATACTCGTGGTAAAAGACGCGTTAAGAAGAATATAGCAAAAGGTGTCGCACATGTACATTCAACTTTCAATAACACTATTGTTACTGTAACTGATGAACATGGTAATGTTTTGACTTGGTCTAGTGCTGGTGCTCTTGGATTTAAAGGTTCAAGAAAGTCAACTCCATATGCAGCTCAAATGGCTGCTGAAGCTGCTGCTAAAGCATCTATGGATCATGGTATGAAATCTGTAGAAGTATGTGTAAAAGGTCCTGGTCCAGGACGTGAAGCTGCTGTAAGAGCTTTACAAGCTGCTGGATTAGAAGTTACAGCAATTAATGATGTAACACCAATTCCACATAACGGGTGTCGTCCACCAAAACGTCCTCGTGGATAATGAAGTAAACAAGTATTTATTTCTAAGTGAGGAGGGAAATAATGCAAAAGTTTGAAAAAGCAAATTTTAATGTCGCTGAATATGATGAAAGTGATAACTATGGTAAGTTTGTCATCGAACCATTAGAAAGAGGTTTTGGAACAACTTTAGGAAACTCATTGCGTAGAGTATTATTATCATCTATTCCAGGTTGTGCAGTACATGCTGTGAAAGTTCAAGGAGCCATCCATGAATTTTCAGCAGTAGATGGTGTAGTAGAAGATGTCACTTCAATTATTTTAAATATCAAAAAGTTGGTATTTTCAATTGATGGTGATGATGATGTTACAATGATTATTGATGTGAAAGGACCTGCTGTTGTAACAGGTGCTGATATTCAATGTCCATCTAATGTCACAATGATTTCAAATGACTTAGAAATCGCTCATGTTGCTGAAGGAGCACATTTCTATATGGAAATGTATGCTCATAGAGATAGAGGATACATGAGTGCTGATCAAAACAAGAAATTGATCAATACTATCGGTGTAATTGCGACTGACTCAATCTATTCACCAGTCGTAAAAGTCGCATATGCAACTGAACCAACACGTGTTGGTCAAAGTGCAAAATATGACCAATTGACTTTAGAAATTACAACTGATGGATCAGTTCAACCACATGAAGCTTTGGCATTAGCTGCTAAGATTTTAGTGGAACACTTAAATATGTTCGTTGAATTAACTGATATGGCTATGAACATGGAAGTTATGAGCGAAACAGAAGAAGATACAAGTAACAAAGTACTAGATATGACAATTGAAGAGTTAGATTTATCTGTACGTTCTTATAACTGCTTAAAGAGAGCTGGTATTCAAACAGTTCAAGAACTTGCTGCTAAGAGTGAAGACGATATGATTAAAGTTAGAAACTTAGGTAAGAAATCTTTAAAAGAAGTGAAAGAAAAATTAGTGGAATTAGGATTAGGGTTTAAACCTATCGATTAATTCTAAGAAAATATTGGAAGGAGCACTAATCTATGGCACAAAATAGAAAATTAGGGCGTGTATCATCTCATAGAAAAGCAATGTTACGTAACTTAGCTACAGATGTTATCATGTATGGAAAAATTGAAACAACAGTAACTAGAGCAAAAGAAGTTCGTTCAATCGTTGACGAATTAATCACTTTAGCTAAACGTGGAGATTTACATGCAAGAAGACAAGCTGCTGAAATATTACAAGATGTTGTAGATCCAGCAACTGGTAAAACTGCAGTTCAAAAATTATTTGATGAGGTTGCACCTCAATTTGCAGAAAAAAGTAGTGGATACACTCGTGTTTTAAAAACATATAATCGTAAAGGTGATAATGCACCAATGGCTATTATTGGTTTATTCTAATAATACATTTGAAGTGATGATAATACATCACTTTTTTTGTTAACGTTTTTAACAAAAATAGCCAATACTTTCAATTGATTTTGTTAATGTTATTTCTATTTGTGAGAAAAGTATGGTCATTTTATGAAAATAAGAATAATATAACAGTGTCAAAAGAAAGAAGGAGATATATATGAAAACACAAGAACAAATTATTAATGAAGCTAAAGAGGCATATGAAAGTCATTTTGAGGATGGCAAAGAAGTGACTGATGAGGCATTTAGAGGTCATGATGTCGTTTTAGATAAAGAAGAATTAGAAAAAGAAATCGAAACTAAGAAGGTTGAAGAAGAAAAGAAACATGAGTCATTAGAGGTTTTAAGAGAAAAATTGGTAGTTGAAGCAGAAGATTCATTAAAGCAAACATTTGGTGAAGAAAAAGTTGCAGAGCCACATAAAAAATTAAACACTGAAGAAATGTATGAAGAGTTGAACAAAGAAAAAGAACATTTAAGTGAAATGACAAATGCTTTAAAAGAACAGCAACTTTCTAAAAAGAAACATTAAATCAAGAGGTCTTATGAGTTATCATAAGACTTTTTATTTACACTTTCAAAAATAAGAGTATAATAATCAAAAGGGGTGATATCATGTTAATTACTCATAAAATTGAAAAAGTACATTTTTCAACAAGTGAAGCTGTTATTGTCAAATATATTCTTGAACAGGGTGAGAAGATAAGAGACATGTCAGTAAGTTATATAGCGCAACAAACCTACACATCTGCCCCATTGTTAATAAGAATTGCAAAAAAACTTGGATACTCAGGATGGAATGCTTTTAAGGAAGATTACTTGAAAGAGTTAGAATATTTATATTCATCACAAGAGGTTGATGCAAGTATACCTTTTGTTGTGAGTGATGATTTCATGACAATTGCTCACAATATATCAACACTTGAAACTGAAACTATCCAAGATACTATTTCATTACTTGACCATGATCATTTGTATAAAGCTATGAGATTGCTAAGAGATACTGAGGAAATTGATATTTATGGAGTTTCTGAAAAAGTTCTATTAGCTCAGCTTTTTGCAGAGAAAATGTTTTTTATTCATAAACACACACATATATGCAGTTTGCCAGGTGATGCTAAAGTTCAAGCAGCCATGAGTAATCAAAAGCACTGTGCAATTTTAATTTCATATTCAGGTCAAACAGAATTTGTATTAAGGATCGCTCATATGCTTAAAGAAAAGAAAACCCCAATGATTGCAATCACAAGTATTGCAGATAATGAACTTTCAAGATTAGCTGATGTTGCTTTAAGAATATCATCACGTGAAATGTTACATACAAAAATTGGTGACTTTGCATCTTCAACATCCGTGAAGTGTTTGCTTGATATTTTGTATGGATGTATCTTCTCATTAAATTATAAGAAGAATCTAGATGAGAAGATTAATATTGCTAAAGAAATAGATGATCGTATCTCTGGATTTGAATATATTGATGAAGAATAAGTATGATATATTGGGGATTTTAGAAAAATCCCTTTTCTTATGTATTTGGTTGACAAGATTTAATAATCATAATAAAATTGTAATACTTGGAGGAAAAACCATGGAGAAAATAATAGAAATTAAGCATTTATCTTTTGAATATGAAGAAGGTTCAAAAACAATTGAAGATATATCTTTTGAAATTCAAAAAGGTTCATATACAACTATATTGGGACACAATGGAAGTGGCAAAAGTACTATTGCTAAGCTCTTAATGGGATTATTAGAAAAGAAGAGTGGTGATATTATTGTTGGAGGTATAACTCTTACAGAGGAAACCTTAAGTGAAGTGAGAAATCAGATAGGAATTGTATTTCAAAATCCAGATAATCAATTCATTGGTGCTACAGTTAGAGATGATATTGCGTTTGGGTTAGAGAATACATGTGTTGATCCAGCACTTATGGATGATATCATACATGAGTATGCTAAGAAGGTAAATATGTTAGAATTTTTAGACCATGAACCAACTAAGCTTTCCGGAGGTCAAAAGCAGCGTGTGGCTATTGCAGGAATCTTAGCAATGAGCCCATCTATTATCATTCTAGATGAATCAACAAGTATGCTTGATCCTAAAGGAAAAACAGAAATCAACGCATTGGTTCACCAATTAAATAAAGACAAAAATATGACTATTTTGTCAATTACACATGATATTGAAGAGGCAGCCATGTCTGACTATGTCATTTTATTAGGAGATGGACATATTATTGATACTGGAACACCTGAAAATGTATTAATGAAACAACAACAAATTGAATCTCTATCTTTAGATATTCCTTTTGCATATAAAATATCAAAAGGTCTTCAAAGTAAAGGAATTCAAGTGAATGACTATATAGATAAAGAAAAGTTGGTGAAAGAATTATGTCAATTACATTCAAAGAAGTAGAACATACATATAGTGAAAATACACCATTCTCTTATCATGCCTTAAAAGGCATTGATTTGAATATCAAAACAGGTAGTATGACAGCTCTAATAGGACATACAGGAAGCGGTAAGTCTACGCTTATACAGCATATAAATGCATTATTATTACCTACGGCAGGTGAAATAAAGGTAGATGATATTTTGATTACAGCAACAGATAAACCAGAAACATTAAAACCTTTAAGAAAAAAAGCTGGGTTAGTTTTCCAGTTCCCTGAGTATCAATTATTTGAAGAAACAATCTTAAAGGATATTATCTTTGGACCAAAGAATTTTGGTGTTAATGAAGAAGAGGCTATTGAAATTGCTAAAGAAACACTAGAATTGGTTGGATTAGATGAATCATATTTAGAAAAGTCACCTTTTGATTTATCAGGTGGTCAAAAACGTAGAGTCGCTATAGCCGGAATTTTAGCAATGAATCCAGATATTCTCATACTAGATGAACCAACAGCTGGATTGGATCCTCAAGGAGCTAAAGAAATGCTCAATTTATTTCAAAAAATTAATCAACAGGGAAAAACAGTTATTTTAGTTTCTCATGACATGAATCAAGTCTTAGAATATTGTGACGATGTTGTGGTCATGAACAAAGGGCGTGTAGAGAAACATGTGACTGTAGATGAATTATTTAGAGAAACGGAATATTTAACATCACTAAGTATAGATTTGCCAATGATTACATCATTTATTTTAGAATTAAATGCAAATGGTTATCATATTGATCCTTCACTTAAAGATATTAATCAATTAATTGAAGAAATAGGAGGGCAAATTAATGAATAATATGATGTTTGGTAGATATCTACCAATTGATAGTTTTATCCATCGTTTAGATCCTCGTTTGAAAATTGGATCATTATTACTTTTGTTAATTGCTGTTTTCTTTGATGCAGGATTTTTAGGTTATGGAATTTTAGGTCTCTTTGTTATATTCATGATTATTTTATCACATATTAAAATCTCACAGATATTAAAAGCAATTAAACCAATGTTATTTATGATGCTTTTCTTAATGTTTTTTAATCTCTTATTTATTCAAAGAGGAAATCTATTGTTTTCGTTTGGTTTCATTAAAATTTATGACCAAGCTCTGTTACAAACAGCATATATATTTATACGTCTTATTCTCATTATCATTATGACAACAGTTTTGACAGCGACCACAAAGCCATTAGATCTAACATTAGGAATAGAGCATCTTTTATCTCCATTTAAGAAAGTAGGATTTCCTACTCATGAAGTTGCAATGATGATTTCTATTGCTTTACGTTTTATTCCAACTCTCTTGGAAGAAACACAAAGGATTATGAAAGCACAAGCAAGTCGCGGTGTTGAATTCTCAGAAGGGCGTTTAAAAGATAAAATTATGTCTATTGTTTCCCTCATCATTCCACTTTTTATATCTGCATTTCAAAGAGCAGAAGATTTAGCAAACGCAATGGAAAGTCGTAATTATAATCCAGAAGCAAAACGTACAAGATATAAACAGCTTCATTGGCAATTGGCTGATACAGTTTCGTTATTAAGTGTTTTAGCTATGTGTACAGTTTTAATTACTATGAGTATTGTTTTATGAGAGTAAAATGTGTTGTCAGTTATGATGGAAGCCGATTCCATGGCTTTCAAGTTCAGGATAAAGAAAGAACTGTACAGGGAGAAATACAGAAAGCATTGAAAAAGATAAATGAGGAAGAAGTTATTATTCATGCTTCTGGAAGAACCGATGCCAAGGTACATGCAGTCCATCAAGTTTTTCATTTTGATACAAAAAAAGACTTACCACCACAACAATGGAAAAGAGCAATTAATCACTTTATGCCAAATGATATATATATATTAGATGCATCTTATACAGATGATGAGTTCCATTCACGTTATAGTGCAATAAAAAAAGAGTATCGTTATTTATTAAGTACAAAAGAATATAATCCATTTGATACAAATTATGTTTTCCAATATGGAAGACAACTTGATATAGAACTCATGAGAGAAGCATCCCAAATATTTATAGGTGAACATAATTTTGCATCTTTTTGTAGTTATGACCAGTATGGAAATACTATTCGAACACTATATACTTTTGATATTGTAGAGGAAGATGGAATAATAACATTCCGTCTCATTGGCAATGGTTTTAGAAGATATATGGTCAGACATCTTGTTGGAGGAATTATTCAAGTAGGTGCAAAACGCATTTCCAAGGAAATATTGTCAGAAATGTTAGAAAGTTGTGGAACTAAGAAATGTTTATTTAAAGCTAAACCACAGGGATTATATTTACAAGAGGTATATTATGAAGAAGACTAATTATCATACACATACATATCGTTGTGGCCATGCAAATGGTAATGAGGAAGATATGATTCAGGCTGCTATAGATATGGGAATAGAAGAATTGGGAATGTGCTGTCATGTTCCTTTTCCTCATTATCGAAAGCATTTAATTCGCTCCTTACCTTCAGTAAGAGGAGTGAGAAGTTTATTGAGTTTATTAAAAGCTATTATAAAAGATGGTCCTAATATGAGAATGCCATATAGAGATATGGAAACACATTTAGAACTTTTATCACAATATCAAAAGTCATATGAAGATAAAATAAAAATTTATAAAGGATTTGAAGCAGAAGGACTCTCTGTTTATTTTGATTATTATCAAAAACTATTATATGAACATAAGGTTGATTATTTGATATTAGGGCATCATTTTCATAAACATTGTATTTCTAATGATTATTTTGGTAAAGAGAAAATGACAAAGAAAGATATTTATCTCTATTGTAATGATGTTGAAAAGGCTCTTGAAACAAACTTATTTAGTTATTTAGCGCACCCAGATTTATTCTTAATAGGATATAATCAGTTCGATTTAGATGTACAGACTGTCTCAAGACGAATTTGCCAGAAGGCAAAGGATTTAAACATTCCATTAGAAATTAATGCCGGTGGAATGCGTAGGGGACTTAAAAATATTAATGGTGAACAATTATTTTTATATCCAAATGCTCATTTTTGGGATATAGCAAGCGAAGTTGGAAATGATGTTATCATAGGATTTGATGCACATGATCCATCCGATTTTAATGATGCTATGTACAATCAAATGATAAAGTTTGCACAAGATCATCGGTTACATTTAATTGATCATTTTGATTTTTTACAAGGAGATTTTAAGAAATTTCAATCTGAATATGATATAAGATAAAAGAAAGATAAAAAATCTTTCTTTTTTTGCAACTTTTTATTATACTCAATTGTATTGATAATGAGGGGAGGGAATGGCGATGCAAAAGATAATATTGGGAATGAGTTTTGAAGATGTTCTTGAAACATATAGTGATATGATTACAAGAATATGCATTGTTAACTTACGTAATAGTGATGATGCAAAAGATTGTTATCAAAATGTTTTTATGAAGTTATTTGAGAAAGATATTGAATTTTGTAGTGAAGAACATCTTAAAGCATGGCTTATAAGAGTTTGTATTAATGAGTGTCGGAATTATAGAAGAGTGTTTTATAGATTGACTATAGATATAGATAAAATCATTATGATTGACAACAAACAAGAATTGACATTACTTCCTGAAGTTTTAAAACTTCCAAAGAAATATAGAAATATTTTATATTTATATTATTATGAGGGATATCATATTCAAGAAATAAGTGAAATATTACAGATGAATCAAAATACAATTAAGTCATATTTAAAAAGAGGGAGAGAACTATTAAGAAAAAAGGTTGGTGATTTTTATGAATAAATTTAAAGAATTTGATTATATTCAAACACCTAATGATTGGAAACATGAGATGCTAAGTCAGCCACATAAAAAGAAAGTTTTTTATATGAATAAATTAGTTATAACAGGACTTATTATGATATTGTGTTTTTCATCTTTTACTGTAATTTATGCGTATAATGAAGAATTTCGTTCATGGATTTATCAGCAGTTTCAAATAAAATCAGTTGAACCAATTTATAAAATAGACAAACAATGTACATTTATAAATTCATTCTTGTATTATTATCATGAAAGTAACAATGAACAAGTCATAGATAATATCTTTGTTTTACAAAATGGAAAATATATTGAACAGGAAATCAAACATATGGAAGGAGTATATCAAAATCAAAATTATTCATTTGACTATGTTCGTTATCAGAATCAAATTTTAACATTTAATGAGAAAGGTTATATTGTCTATTCACTTATGTATCTCAATGGAGATATTATGTATTTTGGTTCATCAGATACCAATTTATGTTCATTGAATTTAAAAAACCAGGATGTTAAAAAATTAACTAAAGATAATGATTCAGTAAATTTTGCTATATCACCAGAAACAACATATATATTAATTAATAAGACAGATAAGTATTGGACTGTTTATAATACCAAAACACATCAAGAAAGAGCATTAAAAGATTTGCCTGCTTATGCACATAGCAATGAATTTAGTTTTTTAGATGATAAAAAATTGATTACATTTAATAATAATAACAAGACTTGTATTATTGATTTAACGACATTAAAATCAACAAATTTAAATGTTGAATGTATCTATCCATCAGCATCAACTTTTACATTGGAGTTTGATGAAAACAAAACAATAATTAACGATATTTATCAAAATAGAAAACAAACAATTGATATTAATTTTAAAACATATGACTATGCTGTATTTAAGAATAGATATATTGTATTTAGTTCTTTTGACAATAAAAAAATTGTTATAGTAGATTTTAATGAAAATAAAGTTAAAGAATTAGATTATTTAGGAACAGAAGAATATATAGAATGTTTTATTACAGAAGATAACTACTTGATTATTACAAATACACAAGATTACTATATTATATCATTAAATGAAATATCTTATAAATGATAGAAGACATATTCAAATTTATATTGACAAAATCAACGATATTGCTATAATAGAAAGTGCCTTATTTTAACGTTTGTAGCCCCGGAAACTACAGGAGGATTAAAAATGAGACAAACAACTATGGCTAAAGAAGCCACAATTGAACGTAAATGGTATGTAGTTGATGCTGAAGGTTTAACTTTAGGTCGCTTAGCATCAGAAGTAGCAACTGTATTAAGAGGAAAACATAAACCAACATTTACACCACATGTAGATACTGGTGATTATGTAATTATCGTTAATGCAGAAAAAGTAGTGATGACAGGTAAAAAATTAGATTCAGTAAAATACTATCATCATTCAGGTTGGTTAGGTGGTTTAAAAGTGAAAACTGCTCGCCAATTCCAAGAAGCAGACCCTACAGGATTTGTAGAAGCAGCTGTTAAAGGTATGTTACCTCATAACACACTTGGAAGAAAACAAGGGATGAAATTATTTGTATACACTGGTAGTGAACATCCACACGCAGCACAAAAACCAGTAGAAATGAAAATCAAGGGATAAGGAGGACGAGAGATAAATGGCTAATGTACAATACAGAGGAACTGGACGTAGAAAGTCTTCAGTAGCACGTGTTATTTTAACACCGGGTGCAGGAAAAATCGTTATCAATGGTAGAGAAGCAAAAGATTATTTACCATCTGATGTATTATTAATGATCGTCAACCAACCACTTGAATTAACTGGAACAACTGGTAAGTTTGATGTGTCTGTTAATGTTTATGGTGGAGGATACACTGGTCAAGCTGGTGCAATCCGTCATGGTATTTCTAGAGCTTTATTAGAAGCTGGTTCTGATTATAGACCAGTATTAAAAGCAGCTGGATTATTAACTCGTGATTCACGTGTTAAAGAAAGAAAGAAATATGGACTTAAAGCAGCTCGTAGAGCACCACAATTTAGTAAGAGATAGAAAACTCAGTTTTCAACGCTTACGTACAACTATGTACACTCACGAAACCCCATGTTTATGGGGTTTTTTGCTGTTTGTGTGAGTTTGGTGAATATATATGTACTGTGCTGATCCTGATTAGACAATAACTATGTTTTATTTAAAAACACAATATGATAAATAAATTAGAAGATAAAAAGTGTAGAATCATTAAAAATATTCATAAGAGGGATATTTATGTTAGATAGTGTTGCAAGAATAAAGATGTGTTAAAGGATAAAATAGAATATAGATAATTAAATATTGTTATAAACCAATTCAATTGGAAGGAATGTTAGAAAATAGAGTAAAAGAAGCTTATATAAAAGTCTTTATTTCAAATGAAATCTTTAGGAATAATAACTAGCGATGATACATATCATTATTGGGGTGATATTATGATTTCATATGAACAAGAATTACAATTACATCAACAACACGAAAATGTCAGCCTTTGATGGTTGGTATTTTCGTATTGTTGATGATCAGGTCTCAGTTGCTGTTATTATTGGAATAGCTAAAACACAAGACAAGTGGGAAGTTTTTTATACATTATGTCAATCAATGGAAAAAGTCAGTTATGATATAAAAGATTTTGTATATCAGGAAGAACCTTTTGCTATATCTATAAAGGATTCAATATTTAAAAAACATTATATTTATATTGATGATTAAAGATTATCAACAATTATCGATTTAGAATTAAACATGCCTTTGCATATTGAAAGAACTCGATATGCACCTACAATCATGGGACCATTTGCATATCTTAAAAATATGCAATGTAATCATGCAATTATTAATTTAGAAAGTCAAACACATGATTATCTAAAATATCAAAATCAAATTTATGATATTCAAGGTTTCATTTATCAAGAAAAGGATTGGAGCAACCCTTTTCCAAAAAGATATATGGTTACAATCAAACTGCTGTTTACAAAAAGAAGCAATTCTATTTCTGTCATGTGCAACAATTCCATTGAAGCTTTTCCAATTTACAGGAATTATTATGGTTTTGGTTATTGATGATAAGCAATATCAGTTTGTTTTTTATTATGGTGCAGTTCTTAACACAGTAGAAAGAATAGGAGATGTTTATTATTTGGTTATTGAACAACGACAGTATAGAATTGAAATCAAAATGAGAACAGGATAAACATTTATATTGGATGCACCGGAAAATGGTATAATGCTTCGTAATGTTGAAGAAAGTTTATTGGGCGAAGTGGACATAAAATTATATGAGTATAAACAATGTAAGGAATCTCTTTCATTTAATCATTGTGGAATAGAAAGTAATTTTTTTTGATTAGTTATTCATTTCCTATAAATGAATAAAAGATAATGTTATAATAAAAGCATATTATGAGAGGGAGAATGTGCCATGAACATAAGAAATTACATCAATCAAAAAGATTATAAGCATCTATCGTCATGGATAAATAATGAAAGAATTCATGCTTTATGGTGTGCAAATCGGATACCATATCCAATAACAGAGGAGAACCTAAATCATTTATTACTTACTTTTCAAAAAGCATCAGGACAATGTGCTTATACTGTAACTGATGAAAGTGATATTCCAATTGGCTTCTTTATATATATTGTTGATGTTGCTGAGAAGACAGGATTTCTTAAATTTATTATGTTAAATAATGAGATACGTGGAAGAGGTTATGGAACTCAAATGTTAGCATTGGCATTGAACTATGCTTTTGAAAAAACTGGGGTACTTTCAGTGTCATTAAATGTTTTTGATATAAATTATGGAGCTAAAAAATGTTATCAAAAATTAGGTTTTATTGAAAACTCTATTCTAAAAGATGCCTTTTCTTTTCAAGATGAAAAATGGGCTAGATGTCATATGACAGTTACAAAAACAGCATATCTAAAAAGAGGTGATGTGTAGATGTTCAATTTTGAGCATCTACTCTATTTATGAAAAGACTTATTATTTTTGGCATATGATATAAGCAAGTTTACAGGCTTGTACGAGTTTATTGAATTGCTATTAAAAGTTTATGTTTACATAAAAAGATTATTTCTATGATATAAAACTCACAAAATAGGTTTTGATATCTATTAGATAATATTTAAAGATATCAAAAAAGTTATAATCTACTTGACCTTACTGTGTGGAGGATAGTTTATACTGTGAGCAGAGGAGGTAAATATGTATAGAATTAGCCAGTTTTCTAAAATTTCTGGATTAACAGTAAAAGCATTACGTTATTATGATCAAGAAAACATTCTCCAACCCACATTTAGAAATGAAGATAATCAATATCGTTATTATAATGAGGAAGATCTTAAAAAGTCACAATTGATAAAGTCCTTAAGATCGTTAGATTTCTCAATAATGGAAATCTAAGATGTTGTTGAACATATTCAGAATCATGATGATCTTATGTGTGTACGCAATGAAAAAATAAAACTTATAGAAACAAATATTTCAAAAGAAAAAGAATTGATTGAAAGAATAAATACGAATTTATCAGTGAATCAGAAGAAAACATCTCTAAATCATTATCAAATTGATACTGTTACACTAAATGAAATACAGGTTGCATCTATTCGTTTTACAGGTCAATATACAGAATTAGATAAATATATTCCATTACTTTATAAAGCAGATAGAAAACACCTGTTTTCTACACTTACGTACAACTATGTACACTCACGAAAGCCCCATTTATGGGGTTTTTTGTTGCTTTCATGAGTGTGTGTGATGGTGGTAGACACACATAGTTTAACAAATAGGTAACAAATTTCATATTTTTACGCAGAATTTTGGCGTAACTTTTAGTATATAATATATGATGTTTTTATAGGAGATTGTTTGGTGTTCAATTTGAACATATCGTTAATCGGATAGAAAGAAGTATTATAGTCATTGGTATGATGAAATAATGTATATATTGAAAAAATCTAGTTTTCTTTTTGTAATTACAAACGACAAATAAGAAATAATTTTTTAAAGAATTTCAATTCTTTACTAACATTGTTTATTTTCTTTCTATGAATAATATCATCATATTTAGCTTTAAACTACGTTTAATTATAATATATAGTATGAAAGTAAGGTGATAAAATGAATGAGAGTGAAATCATGGTGAGATATTCAAATGATAATGAAGGAATTATTATGCTAAAAGATATAATTGATTTAGGTGTTTCTAAACAATACTGTTTAGAATTCTTAAAAAAGAATAACTATAAAAGGATTACTAGAGGATTGTATATATATACTGATTTATGGATAGATTATTTTTATGTTTTATCATATAAATATTCTAAAGCTGTTTTTTTCCATGAATCACCAAGTTATTTGTTGGATATGTCAGATAGAGAACCATTATATTATTTAGTGACACTACCATATGGATATAAAGTTAATCATTTAACAAAATAGGGAATTAAAGAATACACTTCTATTAAGGATAGATATCAAATTGGTATCATAGAAGTAACTAACCCTAATGGACATATTGTTCGTTGTTATGATCTAGAAAGAACAATTTGTGATATTTTCAGGATAAGTATTAATTCCAAGATAAACAAGTAGCATTTAAGGAATATTTTAAAAAATATAAGAATATTTCTAAACTTATGCAATATGCAGAAATCTTTAAAGTTTATAGAAAAATTAAACTGTATCTAGCGGGATTATTATGATAGAGACAGCAGTAATAGCAATAAAGCGAATATGCTCTCAAGATTTGCTTATTTTGAATATAAATATTGACTCTTCCTTTAGGGAACCCTATATAATATAATTATACTTTAGAAGGAGAGCATATATTATGGACAAATTAATAAAGATTAGAGATATTTCCAATAGGTATGATATTACAGCGAGAACATTACGCTACTATGAAGATATAGGGTTATTGACAAGTATCCGTAGTGATGAAGTGTCCTATAGAATGTATGATGAGGATGCAATTAGGCGAATTGAGCAAATCTTGATACTACGTAAATTAAATATAAGCATCAAGGACATTAAGCGTATCTTTGATACAACTGGATCAGAGGTGGTTTTAGATGTATTAAAAAAGAAAATAGAAAGTATAGATGATGAAATATCATTATTGTATCAGCTTAAAGAAATAGTGTTTGATTTCATACAAGAAATTGAAACATTAAACTTTACGGTCGAGTCGGACATTAAACAATTATATGACAAAGCAAAAGAGATAGAGATGCAGATTACCAATGTTGATTATATAGGGAAGCCATCCAATGTTTCCCGTCTTATTGAAGTCACAAATAAATTAGATAAAAAAGTACCCGATATCATGGTTGTTAGAGTTCCTTCATTTAAAGCAATAACTACGGGAATCCATTCATGGGAAGATATTTTTAAAAATGGTGGATACATGTTTCAATTATGGCAGCACTATCACCTTTTTCGAACGATTATATTTGATTGTTTGGATTTCACAATGGTAGTAGATGATACTTTAGGTGAAATGATTTGTGCAATTAAGGATGATATCAAACAAGAGGATGTTAGTCCGATGGAAATCATTGATTTTAAAGGTGGTTTATATGCTATGGCTGTTAGTATAGATGAAGATGATGAGAGCATTCAAAAAGTTCAAGAGAAAATATTTCAATGGATTGAAAATACTAATTTTGAAATAGATAAGAATAGAAAGTTTATGTTTAATATGCCGTATTTAGATGAAAACAATGCGTATCAACAGGATATAGAAAAAGGACTTGGATATCGACAAATGCAAAGATATGTTCCTATAAAGTTAAAAGATGAAAAATAGAGAGAAAAGTTATTTGACAGGTGTTTATTTTAAAGTATATTTGGTATCAATAGTATAATAGAAAACTTAGGTTTCAATGCTTACATACAACTATGTACATACACGAAAGACCCATTTATGGGTTTTTTGTTTGTTTGCATATACGCACATGAGTGTGTATGTGTGGAGTTTGTAGTAAGGTAACAAACTTGTACAGAGATTAATGTAGCTTTTGGCGTAAAATATAAACTGTTTTTTATATGAAGCTGAATGGTTTATCATAATGAGAAATAGATAATTTTTGGTGTACAATTTGAACATGTTGTTAATTGGATAGAAAGAAGTATTATAGTCATTGATATGATGAAAATGTTTTTTAAGAAATCAACAATTCTGTTATAATAGGTTTAGATAATATCTAATTAGAATCAGTTGAGTTGGAATGCAACATTGTATAGCGAGGAGATGACAGAATGGAGTTTAATGAGAAATTACAGGAACTTCGAAAGAATAAAAATTTGACACAAGAACAACTTGCTGAAATGTTGTTTGTATCAAGAACAGCTATTTCAAAATGGGAATCAGGTAGAGGATATCCAAGCATTGATTCTTTAAAAGAAATATCAAATTTTTTGCAATATCCCTTGATGATTTACTTTCAAGGGAAGAAATCTTTACTGTTGCACAAGAGGATAGTAAACAAAGAATCCATCATTTTAGAGATTTGGTATTTGGTTTACTAGATTGTTCAGTAGCGACATATTTTTTCCTACCAATATTCGCACAAAATACTGGAGATGTAATAGAATCCGTTTCCTTGTTATCTTATACCAAAGCTGAAAGTTACATAATTGTTCCTTATATGATTATTGTCATTGGATTGATATTATGTGGAGTTATAACATTGGCGCTTCAAAATTGTACAACACTTTTTTGGATTAGAATAAAAAGCAAACTATCTTTAAGTTTGAGTGTCTTAGCAACATTATTTTTTATGCTTAGTCGTCAACCATATGCAGGGACTTTCATTTTGGTTTTTATGATTATAAAGACTTTGATGCTTATAAAATGGACATGACACGAATCGTATCAGATATGTGACGCACCAATTCTTTCATATTTTTATGCCATCGACTATATTGTGTTTAGGCAAAAGCCAAACACGAAAGGATGGATAAAAAATGAAAAAACAGAGAAAAAATTTTGTGATAACAGGAGGTTTATTCCTCTTGTTTATTTTATGGACAATGGCAATTTGTTATGTGGATGTACAGATGATAGGACCAAGAGATTCCGCAGTAGGTTTTGCAACGTTTAATGAATTCTTTCATAATCTTACTGGAACACATATGCTGATATATGTCATTACTGACTGGTTGGGATTATTACCAGTGTCTGTCGTACTAGGATTTGCAATACTCGGACTTGTACAGTTAATAAAAAGAAAAAACTTGTTCAAGGTAGATTATGATATTTTGATTCTTGGAGGTTTCTACATCATAGTATTTACCACATATATTTTATTTGAGGTGTTTGCAATCAATTATAGACCAGTATTGATTAATGGTTATCTAGAAGCGTCTTATCCTTCATCAACAACACTATTAGTGATGTGTGTTATGCCAACAGCCATTATACAAATGAATAAGCGTATTCATAATGAAAAGGTAAGAAAAGTTGTTAAGTATGCTATTTTGGTATTTACCTCACTTATGGTGATTGGAAGATTAATATCAGGTGTGCATTGGTTTACGGATATTATTGGTGGTGTGTTGCTGAGTACAAGTTTAGTAATGTTCTATAATTCTATAAATAAATCCCTTGAATAGTTAGAAGGCGAAATCCTTGTTTACCACTTACAAACAGTTATTGAAAAACATTATCCAAATAGTTTTTATGAAACAAATTTGCATCATAAACTGATAGAGAGTGAGATAACAGAGTTAGTTGTTTGTGGGATGATGACACATATATATATTGATACAACTGTTAGAGCTGCTAAAGATTATGGCTATCAAATTACACTGATATCGGATGGTTGTGCAACTAAAGATTTAGAATGGAATGGTGTTACATTACCAGCGACGCTTATTCAAAATGTATATATGGCTTCATTAAACAAGAAGTTTGCAAATGTTATTTTGAGTTCAGAAATAGTCTAAAAATATAAATTTGTGAAAGTGAGCATATTATGTGGTTTGATGATTTCACAGCCTGATATTGGAGAATGTTGTGATGACATAAAAATAAACAGTTTAAATTATTGGGGGAGAAACATATATTTGGTTTTGGATTGATAAATAAGAATTTGAAGAATATTAAGATTATGAAAATTACTTTTATTATAGGATGTTTATTTAATGTTTTTGGTCTGGTTATAATCATAAAAGGAAGGATCCCATTTATATAGATATATAGTGGAGTGAAAAATATTATTTTACATTGTAGAATAGAAGGTGGTGCATCTATAGTATTGGGGGTTAATGATTTTATTAAGTCATATCATTTCTATTAATCCAGTAATAGTGATGACTATAATTTGAGGAATCTGTATTCATACTATTGTCATTGAAGTTTTATTAAAAATAATTTAATAAATTGAATTTTGCAGGAGGCGGTTATGGACTATAAAATAAGAACAATAAGAGAGAGTGAATATAGCTTGCTTAAAGATTTTTTGTACGAAGCAATCTTTGTACCAGAGGGTGTGCCTGCACCATCGAGATCAATTATTAATCGGCCAGAATTACAGATATATATAACTGACTTTGGAAAGAGAGAAGATGATATAGGTTTGGTTGCAGAAATTGATAAGAAAGTTATCGGTCTAGTATGGGGACGCATTATGAATGATTATGGACATATAGACAATGATACCCCATCTCTTGCGATAGCCCTATATAAAGATTATCGGGGATTGGGAATAGGTACTGATTTAATGAAAGAAATGCTCCGTATTTTGAGATTCAGAGGGTATAAACAAGCATCGCTTGCTGTACAAAAAGAAAACTATGCTATTAAACTGTATCAAAAAATAGGATTTGTAATTGTAAATGAAAATGAGGAAGAATATATTATGCTTTGTCATTTTTAATAATACGAATTCCATCTTATTGATAGGAAATGAGAAGTTAAGGAGGAATTGCAAAATAATGATAAATGCATTAGTAAAGGAGTATCTTTCTTTGTCAGATAAAATGAGAAATGGTTATAAAGATAGTTTGGAGATTGCAAGTCAGACATGGAGTTAAACCTTGAATAAGATCATTTCTATTGTTCCTAAAGTTTTTCAAACTATATATGGAGAAGTAGCAGGAACATATAGAAATACAGAAAATCAAAAATATATGGATTTTATACCTGGTTATAGGTTGATACATATTATATAATTAGAAAGTGAGTATTACACTCTCTTACAAATGTTAGTTTCAGACGATATAAGAGAATTCCAAATGAGAACAATTATTCCTCTATTAGCTGACTATTCATCTTGCTATATCTGTTATATGATAACAAATAGCAATAAGTAAACTATTTTCCATTATTCGCCAGACGATGGCTTTCAAAAAATGCATGCTTCTGTAGAACTGTGTTTTAAAACTATAATTACATTTTATCTTAAGAATGTTTTTTATTTAAATAGTGAAGCTTTTCTTGATTATGATTTTGAAAGAGAAAGTATTATTGGTGCTGAAAATAATCCTTGTATAGATTATTGGGCACAATGAAAAACAGTAGCGGTTTTATAAAAAAATTAGAATTCATGGAGGAGAAAGTTGTATGGGTAAATTGATGTACATGGTAATGCTTGAGAAGAGCAAAAGTTATAATAGGTTAACAAAAAAAGTTGTCACAGAACATGTTGATAACATAAGAAGGTTAGATGATGAGGGGAAGTTGGAAATTTGTGGTGTTTTTAAAGGTTATCCAGGGATGGCTGGTATGTATATTTTAAAAGCAGAAAGTCGTGAAGAAGCAGAAAAACTTTGTCTCATGGAACCTTTGATTATCGGAGGATATGCAACATACAAATTAGTTGATTTCCAAGTTGCAAATCGAGAAAATAACTATTTGCTGTAAATTCAGATAAAAAGTCATTTTTAATAGAAAAATATGATTATAGTTAAGTTTTTATTTTATTCTGATAGGTATTTCATCCACATCTTTAGGGTGTTGATGAAATACCATTTTTTATTTCAAGACATGAGACATGATCAATTATTCATTTTTATAAAGTTGCATAATATATTGATATATGCAACTTTATATGATATGATTTGTTTATAAAAATGGAGTTGATTTCTATTAAATATTCGACAAGAGAATAGGTTACATATAAAGATATATTAACAAAGAAATTATCACAAATTACTAAGAGAAGTGATAATGTATTATATGTGATATCATGTATACTTAAATACTAAGCATAATGGGTTAAAAAGATATTGTTCTATTGTCTTCCCTTACAAGTTACATAAAACTATTAAAACCTCATAATATGGGTGACTTTTTTAGTAGTGTTTGTCAATAATAGATATGAGATGATTATACCAACTCTTTTAAACTGCAATTTAGTGAGATAATTCATTAAATTTATAAATATGACTTTGAAACGGTATAACATGTTATGTATGGTTTAAAAGACAAATATGATATTTTTAGGAGGTAACAGGTGAAAAGGAATAATCATATCTATGTGGCAATTGATTTAAAATCTTTTTATGCATCTGTTGAGTGTAGGGAAAGAGGTCTTGATCCATTGACAACTCATTTAGTTGTTGCTGATTCAAGTAGAACAGAAAAAACAATATGTTTAGCAGTTTCACCCTCCTTAAAAAAGTATGGTATAGGTGGGAGAGCAAGATTGTTTGAGGTTGTACAAAAAGTAAAAGAAGTTAATAAACAAAGAATGAAAAAAGCAACAAAACATCAATTTTCGGGTACATCTTTTGATGAACAAGAATTACAGAGAAATCCCAATTTAGAACTTGTTTATATAATTGCAACACCTCGAATGTCATTTTATATTGATTACAGTGCAAGAATTTATCAAGTCTATTTAAAATACTTATCTCCACAGGATATTCATGTTTATTCAATTGATGAGATATTTGCAGATATAACGAGCTATTTGAAAAATAGTAAAATGACAGCAAGAGAGTTTACAAAAAGAATGATAATAGATATCTTTCAAACAACTGGAATGACAGCAACAGCTGGGATTGGAACAAATTTGTACTTATGTAAAATTGCTATGGATATAGTTGCTAAACATGTTAGACCAGATGAGGATGGTGTAAGAATTGCTCAGTTAAATGAATTGAGATATCGACAATATTTATGGAATCATAAGCCATTAATAGATTTTTGGAGAGTAGGCAGAGGATATACGAAAAGACTAGAGAAATTAGGATTATATACGATGGGAGACATTGCAAGATGTTCTATACATAATGAAGATATATTATATGATGAATTTGGCATTAATGCAGAATTGCTGATTGACCATGCATGGGGATATGAATCATGTTCTATGAAAGATATTAAGTCATATAAACCTGATCATCAAAGTATTGGTAGTGGGCAAGTTTTGAGTGAGCCTTACAATTTTGAGAAAGCAAGGCTAGTTGTCAAAGAGATGGTTGACCAACTTGCTCTTAATCTTGTTGATAAGCAACTTGTTACAGATCAGATAACATTGACAGTAGGTTATGATAAAGGCAATCTTTCACATAATCAATCCAAATATAAAGGTGAAGTCACAACAGATTACTATGGTCGTAAAATACCTAAACATGCCCACAAAACAATTCATCTTGGAATGTCAACATCATCTTCATTATTAATGATTGATAAAGTATTAGATGTTTATGACAAAATTGTAGATAAAAGACTTTATATTAGAAGAATTCATATTTCTGCGAATCATGTTCTCGATGAAAGTTTAGTTGCAAATCAAGAAGTCATTGAACAGATGGATTTGTTTGTAGACTATGATGCTTTAGAAAAACAACGAAAAAGACAAAAAGAAGAATTGGAAAAAGATAAAAGACTGCAACAAGCGACATTAGAAATAAAGAAAAAATATGGAAAGAATTCTGTTTTAAAGGCTATGGACCTTGAAGAAGGTGCCACAGCAATTACACGTAATGGAACTATTGGAGGGCATAAGGCCTAAATATTGGAGGTGTCGTATGAAAGAAGATATTCATAAATATGATGATATTATCAATATGCCACGTCATATTTCAAAGAAGCACCCACAAATGTCCACACGTGATAGAGCAGCGCAATTTGCACCATTTGCAGCATTAACAGGCCATAAGGAACGTATTGTAGAAACAGAACGTTTAACGACTGAAAAGAAAGAGTTAGATACCTGTCAACAAGAAATAATTAATAATGCATTACAGAGAATTCGTCAAAATATAAAGAATTGTCCAAATGTAACAATAACATATTTTATTCCAGATTCTAAAAAAGAAGGTGGTAAATATATCACTGTTATAGAACATGTTAAAAAGATAGATGATTATGAAAATATTATTTTATTATCAAATGGAAGCAAGATAATAATTAATGATATATATGACATTGAATTATCTTCAATTTAATTAGTGAATATAAATCTAGAGATGGTATTGATTTTTTATAATTCAATAAGAAAATGATATTCATTGATGTGTTTTTATCTTATAATATTCAATATTTAAACCTATGTCTTATTTTTACAATGAAATAATGAATTATTAAATATATAATAATATATATGAAGTTCAACAAACAGGAGGTGGTTCTTTTGTTAACTCCTTATTTAACATTTCATGGAAAGTGTGAAGAAGCATTTGAATTTTATGCCAGAGTTTTTGGTGGTGGAAAAACTGTTTTTGTAAGACGAGAAAATAATCCTAATAATCCTATTATGCATGCAACTATTACTTTTACTAAATATGATGGGTGTATTATGGGAGCAGATATAGAAGGAGCAGTAGTGATTTCAGGTATGGCAATTTGTTTTGTGTTACCATCTAGAAAAGTGATTGAAGAAGTATCTGAAAAACTCGCAGAAGGTGGTACACTTGTTCAGGAATTTCTACCACATCCAGTTCCGCATGATAACGATGGTGGAGCGGAAGTACTTGATAAGTTTGGATATACTTGGTATTTGAGCACATAAAACAAAATATCTATATTTTATGAATATAACATAGATGATTTCGAATTTTACTTATATGCATTTTGAAATAAAATAATTTGTTTTTTGATGGTCATTAAGAAATTTAAGCCCTTGTCAATATTTAAAATAAAATGAGTGAAAGTGTAAAGACTTATCTATAGTATTGATTATATAAAATTCTAGAATTCGTTATACTTTGTATCAAGAAAGTCTTGGACCAATGAAAGAAGCAGGCGTATTTTGGCACAATCATGTATGGGATGGTGATAAGATTACTAATCTCTTAGATCTTATCCTATTTTTTGAGAAAACTGAATATTGGAAAGAGATGAAAGTGAAAATATCTATTCTCTGTATAAATTGATTTATGAAATAGATAAATATAATGAAAATCATTCTATTGAGTCAAGCAGATATAGTCATTGAAAATGTTGTTATACAATAAAAGAATATACGGAAGTGAATGATGAGAATAAAGGAAATAGTAACTCAAGATGAAAAAGTCCAATCATTGAATTTTATCCAGATGATTGGTTTTTTCAATTTATAATTTAAATTCATGATTACCACTCACATCAAATCGATGATACTGTATTTTTTGAAAGAAACTGTTTTTTTGCTGTAATTAGGTCTTTATGAAGTTTAATAGCCATAAATACAGTGATAACAGCACAGAGTATATCAGCAATTGGTTGAGCATACAAAATACCATATAATCCCCAATATTTTGGTAAGATAAGTATGAGAGGTATAAAGCAAATACCTTGTCTACATGCACCTAAAATACATCCTTCTTTTGCTTTCCCCATAACAAGAAATAGGAATGAATACACTGTATAGAAGCCAAAGAATATAAAAGTAATTCCTTGAGCTCTTAATGCAACTGAACCAATCTTAACCATTTCTATATCACCTTTAGTGAATAATGACATCATTTGTGTAGGAAATATTATACTAATTAAAGCAAAAATTCCACAAAATATCGTAGACCATAATATAGATATTTTAATAGCCTTAAACAAACGATCAAACTTCTTTGCACCATAACTGAATCCTGCTATTGGTTGGAATCCTTTTAAGAACCCAAAGACAACTAGACTTCCCATTGACATTATTTTCGTTAATGGACCCATGGCTGCAAGTGCAGAATTACCATAATTTTTTGCTGCATCATTCATCATTCCTATAGAAAGACTTGTGAGTAACTGAAAAATAAGCGTAGGAATTCCTATTTTTAAAATTTCTGACATAATCTGTTTAGAAAATTGACATTCTTTAATACTGTAATTAAAGATACTTTTCTTAAGTAGAATATAACGTAAATAAACGAAAGTAGAGACAATTTGTGAAATAGCAGTAGCGATGGCAGCACCAGCAATTCCATAATCAAATGTATAAATAAAAATTGGATCTAATATAACATTTAATAGAGCACCTGCTAATAATGCACTCATTGCTGTTTTTGCAGATCCTTCACTTGAGACAATGTTATTCATTGTGACATTAAATATATTAAAAATAGAGAATGTAATGTAAATACGAGCATAGGTCATTGCATAAGGCATAACATTATCAATGGCACCAATCTGTTTAAGAATGGGTTTTAAAAAGATGACTGAGAAAATAATCATAATTGCTCCAACAAAGAGACTGCTATAGAGAGCTGTGCTTGTAACCTTATTGGCAGTGTCTTTATCTCCACATCCAAGAAGTCTTGATAGATAAGCAGCGGCCCCATTGCCAAATAATAGTCCTAAACCAACAATAATCTGCCCTAGTGGAAATACGACCGTAACTGCACCCATTTGATGTGTTCCAAGTCCACCAACAAAGTAGGTATCAACTATATTATAGAGTGCATTGATGAGCATACCAATCATAGTTGGTAATCCAAGAGTTAATAGTGCTTTTTGAATTGGAATACTGCCTAGTAATTCCAATTTTTTGTTATTTTGATTCATGTGTCATTCTCCTTTCGCTTGACATAAGAAATAACTTATAGTACTATAAATTATAGTATACAGAAGATGAAAGTTATACTACTATAAATTATACTATTTGTCAATAAAAAAGGAGGAACTTATGGCAACTATAGATTTAATTGTATTAGGAATACTAAAGAAAGAATCACTAAGTGCTTATGATATTCAAAAATTAGTAGAGTATCGTAATATTTCTAAATGGGTAAAAATTAGTACACCATCAATCTATAAAAAGGTTATTCAACTTGAAGAAAAAGGTTATATCAGTAGCCATTGTGTCAAAGTTGGAAAAATGCCAGAGAAAGCAATCTACTCACTTACTAAAAATGGAGAAAAGAAATTTGAAACTCTTATGTATGAGATTGCATCACATCCTATTCACTTTTTTTTAGATTTCAATGCGGTTATTGTTAATTTATCTAGTCTTCCATTAGAAGGTCAAAAATCTTGCTTAATACGTATTGAAGACAATATTAAAACTCTTAAAATGTATTTAGAAGAAAATCTTGATGAAAAAGTAGCATTATCTGATATTCCTGAAACAGGTTTAGCCGTTTTGCAACAACAATATATATTAGTGCAAGCAATTGAAACATGGTTAACTGAAATGAAAGCCAAATATATATTGTCATAATCATTAAAATTGTCTAAATGAATAAGTTTGCTCTGAAAAATATGACTGTAAGGAGGTATGTAATGATTGAAATGAGACTCGCAAAAATGAATGAAGCGAAAATGTGTTTTACTTTTATTAATGATGCTAGAAAATATCAGAATCAACAAGGTTTTATACAATGGACTGAAAATTATCCAAATATAGATACAGTCATTGAAGATATTCAAGAAGAAAGAGGTTATATACTAAGTTTCAATAATTTACCATTTGGATATCTTTGCATTGATTTTGCTGGTGAACCTGCTTATAACAATATCAATGGAAGCTGGTTTAGCTCTCATGATTACGCTGTTATCCATAGGATGGCTTTTGGAAAAGAGGGGAGAGGAAAAGGAGCATCAAAAGCAACTCTTCAGCTTGTAAAAAAATTATGTATATCTAAAAATGTATTTGCTATTCGCGTGGATACAGATCCCCATAATAAAGCAATGCAACATATTTTAGAACGAGAAGGTTATAAATATTGTGGTACAGTTATTTTCCAAGATAGTCCGAAACTTGCTTATGAACTTATTTTCTAATAGTTTTTACAATATCAAGTTTTATCATCTTTAATGAAGATTAAATAAGTAATAGTAAGAAGCAATCTCTTGATTTGAAATTATAGAGGAGATTATTTCTTACTTTTATGTTTTGTATTTCATTACGTTTTGAACATAGTGAAATAGTGGGAATATAAAAAAAGAAATGCTTAAATACTGGAGTAATGATATAATATTAATGATTATTAGTGATTTTATAATTCTTAATATGTGATTAAAATTATGAAGGTCTTATTTATGTGTATCGTGTAGGGATGATTTGATTGACTCGTAAACAAGTTGTAGAAAAATAATAAAAGATAAAATTTTTATTGTTCTAGGATTTAAGTTTATCATCTGAAAATGTAGGATATAGAGAGTTGAGGTGGAATAATGGATTATCATGTATTTATAAATAGTTTGTTGGAATATTATCAGTTATATGAAAGAGGATTAAAAAAACAAGCGAATAAGTATATTCAAGATTATGTTATCTCTCTTTCTCAATGGGATAAGGATAAGCTGCGTGATGTATTATTTCACTTCACAAAGGAGCTCTGTGATGAACAAGGATATGATTTTTGTAAGCGTGGTAATGGGAGAATTCCTTATGCATTGGATGTGTTTTTAAGAGACTATCTTTATTCAGAGTGTTTAGAAAACAAAATGCCTCAATTAAGATGGTTTTATGAATTATATAAAAATGATAAATTTGGTGTAAATTATGCAAGGAATATGCTTGAAAAAGCTTATTTAAGTGAAAAGTGTGATACAAAAACAGTTGAATTATTTTTTTATATGTGGATTGAGATTCTAGCCTGGGGATCACATCATTTCCCAAATGGGTGTCTTATTACAAAAGAAGCTATGGAAAATGCAGTGAAACAATGCAAAAAGATTATTTCAGAAAAAGATGTTAATGAGAAATTCAGAAAGCAATTAGAATATTTTGAAACGCTTTATATATGTTATTATCAATTTGAAGAAGATAATAGAACGAAGACATTTGAGGATTACTGTCATCAAGCAGATATAGAGTTTATTTGTAATAATGCATACTATTATAATTATTGAGAATTAGATGATTTATGGCTTATATAAAGTGAAAAATATATATAAGTTTATGGAGGGAATACTATCCATTCAATCATTGATCATGTTCATATCACAGTTGAGAATTGAGAATGTGCAGAGAACTTTTATGATAAATTATAGTTTTCATAGAACACATTAGTTTCCAAATATAAAAAATTAGAATTGGATATATGGTTGAAATGTTTGTTTGAGATGATGATTGCCATTCAATGTATGAAGATGGAAAACAATTAGTTGATATGGTTTATTTGAAAAAAGAAAAAATATTTCATCATACGATGAGATTGCCTATAATACTTTATAGTCAAAAGTAAAAAGATATAATTTATTCATTACATGATCATAAATATGTATGGAAATAATAAAGGAGGATATATTATTGAATTACGAAGAGATATTGAAAGCATTTCAAGAAAAAGAATTTCATATAGATGATTATATATCAGTAGTTGTAGAAAGTAAGGATATACGTGAGAAACTTATTCAAAATCTCATAGAACAAACACATATTAATGTTTATTATCGTAGCTATTATTTAATCAATGCAGTTAGTTTAACGAATCCAGAACTCTTTTATGAATACTGGGATTTATTTGTAAGTTTGCGTTATCATAAGAATTCTTATCATCGTAATATTTTTCATTGGATTATTACAAATCTGATTCCTGTCGATAGTCAAAATAAATTTGATAAGATTAAAAAAGAGTATTTTTCTCAAATTAAAGATGTTAAAGTTTTGACAGGTCTAGAAGCAATGAAGGATATTATTATTATGAGTCAATATCGTCCTGATTTAGAGGAAGAAATTATTTCATTGTTTTTAGATGAAAATATGATAAAAGATTATACTGATAAGCAAAAAGATCGTTTTCATTTTTATAGTATGGAATATTTTGAGTCTCTCTTGGATAGAAAGAAAGATGAAAGGTTGTTAGATTTTATCAAGACATGTTTAAACGCTAAAAACACAACAACTGCTAAGAAAGCAAAGCAGATTCTAAAAAAGTATACATATTAATAGGGTATGAACCAGCATAATCAATTGTATGGTTTGAATATGATGAGTTTTATTAGGAAGAAGATGAAGTTTTACATTGTAGTGTAATTGTTCCTAATTTTCAAACATTGTTAGAATGATATTCCATAGGAATTCTTGAAATAAAATTTAAAGATAAATAGAAAGTAAATCTGGAATTATAGAATTGTGAATTTTGTGAATCATATTAGAAAGTGTGTTGGAGAAAATAATGGAAGAAACTCATACATAAAACTTTATTTCAAATGAAATCTTTAGGAATAATAACTTGTGATGATACATATCATTATTGGGGTGATATTATGATTTCATATGAACAAGAATGGCAATTGCATCAAAGTCATAAAATACCAGCCTTTGAAGGTTGGTATTTTCGTGTGGTAGATAATCAAGTTTCAGCTGCTGTTATTATTGGAATAGCAAAAACACAAGATAAACAGGAAGCATTTATTCAAGTGTTTCATACATTATGTCAATCAATGGAAAAGGTAAGTTATGATATAAAAGATTTTGTATATCAAGAAGAGCCTTTTTCTATATCTATAAAAAATTCAATATTTAAAAAACATTATATTCATATTGAAGATTCAAAATTATCAACAGTCATAGATTTAGAGTTAGATATGCCTTTGCATATTCAAACAACAAAATATGCACCAACAATTATGGGACCATTTGCGTATCTTAAAAATATGCAATGTAATCATGCGATTCTTAATTTAGAAAGTCAAACACATGGTTACATGAAATATCAAAATCAGATTTATAATATTCAAGGTATTATTTATCAAGAAAAAGATTGGGGAAATTCTTTTCCAAAGAAATATATATGGGTTCAATCAAACTGCTGCTTACAAAAAAAGCAATTCTATTTCTATCGTGTGCCACAATTCCACTGAAATTTTTTCCATTCACAGGTATTATAATGGTTATAGTTATTGATGGTCAACAATATCAGATTGCTTCATATTATGGAGCAAGTATCACCCAGAGAGAAATCATTGGTGATATCTATTATTTAGTGATTAAACAACATCAGTATAGAATTGAATTCAAAATCAAAACAGGATTAACTTATACATTAGATGCACCAGAAAATGGTATTATGTTGCGTAATGTTGAAGAGAGTTTATTAGGGCAAGTTGAAATGAAGATATACGAACATCAACAATGTAAGGAGAATCTTTTATTTGATCATTGTGGGATAGAAAATGATAACTTTTTTGTGTAGTTACTTATCTATTGTAAAATAATAAAACTTAATATAGGATGAAAGAATATATTATGGAATTAAGAACTTATATTGATCATAAGGATTATAAATATTTATGCTTTATAGTGTACAAATCGTATACTATACCTAATAACAGAGTAAAACTCAAATGATTTATGACTTAAAATTCAAAAGGAATCAAAACAATATGCTTTTGAAAAAACAGATGTTCTATTGGTATTATTAAATGTTTTTGATATAAACTATATGACTAAAAGTTTTAGAAATTAGGATTTTCAAAAGATAATGTCATAAAAGATTCCTTTTCTTTTCAAGATAAAAAATGGGCAACATACCATACGATAGTTACAAAGTCTAACTATTTAAGAAAGTATAATGGACTTCAAGATGTTCAATTATGAACATCTTTTATGTTTTGCATATTACTGAAGTCCGCATTTTTCTAAACAAGAACATTTCGGTAAACACAGATTTTGTAATGTATTGAGTTTTGTATATAATACATTTTCTAGTAGCATCACATTGTTAATTGTCATTTGAACAGAGTTATCAATCTCTATGAGTTCACATATGTTATTAGCCATTTTTATAGCGTGTTGCAATTTTTCTCCTTCAGCATTTAAAATATGAGAAAGTGCAGTTTCTTGAAGAGCAATTGATTCAATTAAATCACAGATACTTTGATTAATACAAGGCATACAACAATGATTTGAATGTTGACAGTTGCATCTTTTTGTCTCTTGACACTTATCTGATTGCTCACAATCATTACAAGGACATATCTCTATATTGATTATACAGTGAAGTAAACATGGCTGACATGAGCACTGAGTTGCTAATATAATAAGCTCAAGATTTTGGGAGTCAGAAGTTTGGTTTAAAATAAAGTCATTAATTCTATATTCATGGGGAATACAATATTTTTTTATGCAACATTTATCAGTTGTAGAAAGACATAAATATTGTTTTCCTTTGGATTGAATAATTGAAATATGGAATGGAGGAAAAATAGTCAATTGACAATAGTGATTTATGTTCTCATCATCAATGATGTGAACAATTGAATGATTATCTGATAGTTCTAATACAAATTCATTATAAACAACAACTAAAGTATCATGATTTAAATTATATGAAAGATTATGAATTTTTGATGTTGTTGTCTTTGGTTTATCTATATAAAAATAATTTATTTCTTCTAAATGATTATTTAATTGATAAATATAATCTTTTTCTCTTATATCTACTGCAAAGAAACATTGTTTTTTGTTATTATAACAAATTGCAGCAAAAGGTCTTGAAACATTATGGCTTCTTATAAAGTTGTATTGGTTATCCATTACATAAATCATTTTTTCTTCAGGAACTGTTAAATAATAAAATTGACCATCAAATGCCATTCCTTTATAAAGTAAGTGATGATTTTGTGGTAAAGTTTTTATCAATTCTAAATTGAGTATATCCATTTTAATACCTCCAATTTATACAATTTCTTTGATGATATATCACTTTATTATATGAAGAAAATAATGGAAGGTGACTATTTTTATACTGAACAATCCTTTTGTATTTTGCATAGTATAAGATGAAGGATTATGGTAGATTTTAAGCCAAAAACTTCAACTGAAAGGATTGGAGGTGATTATTATGGGAATGCCAGTTATTACTCCTGGAACGGGTTCAAGAGAACAGGCTATTACAGATTTAATAGAATCAGTAGCATTACAGGAAGCAGCCCTTTCACATATCTTAAATGCAGAAGGAGAAAAAATTCAAGCTGTTGTTGCAATGGAAGGAGTTACACCTGAGGAACTCCTCATGGTTAATAAATCTGTTGAGAATATGACAAATACCATAGCAAGATTAGAAATGCTACTTCAAGCAAAACTCGAACTTTTTGATTTAGATAGTCCTATCACTGAAACTGTCTCACAATTCAATTTATTAGGAGGAAATAAAACATCTTAACTTCCTTTCAATTCAAATAATAACGAGGAAGGAGGTGAATTATACTATGGCAAATATTTCAGGTAGAATTGTTTTTGATAGAGATAGAAGTGCAACAATCACATCTGGGGATTCAGGAATATCAAATATTCCTGTTGTTCTACAAAACATTACAACGAATGTAAGATTAACTGTGCTTACTGATACAAATGGGAACTATGTCTTTATAAATGTACCAAATGGTCAATATAGAATTGTTGAATCATATGGAACTACTGGTGGTGTAGCAAGCCCTGGTGACTTTAATAATGCTATTGTAGGAACAATACCAGAAGGAGTCAATCCACCTATTACTTCTGTTATGAATCCACCCATTGGATCAACAAATCTAGATTCATTAACACCAGATACACTTTTAGTAACAGTCACAGGAACTGATTTAATAAATCAGAATTTCTTAAATGGACCTGTCATTTATACACCTATTGAAGAAATATTAGATAACTGTGCAATAACAACTGATGTGAATTTAATAACAGATGCTGATAATGGGACTTTTGGTGAATTTACTGCAGGAACACCAGCCAATACTGGTGCACCTAGTGAACCATATCCAGGAGTAACACCCGATTTCACTTATGTATTGCCTAATCCATCTCAATTTACACCATTAGATGGAGAATACACTGTTCAAAATATAATGACAGATTCAATGAGTTCCACCATTGGTGCCTGGTGGAGAATAGCTGATCACACTGTTGGAAATGAGACTGGTAGAATGATGATTGTAAATGGTTTTAATCCAGGTGCGGTCTTTTTTCGAAGTCTTGTTTTGGTTCAGCCAAATACGAATTATCTTTTCACAGCATGGATATTAAATCTGTTTAAGGTAACAGGATATCCTAATCCTGAATTGGGAGTTCGTATTTTAGATGAAAATAACAATATAATATATGATGCAACTTTAGGAGCACTTATCCCAGTTAATACAAATGCTCCAGAATGGAAGCAAATAGGGACAGTTATTAATTCTCAAAATAATACGAGTTTAACAGTTGAATTCCTAAGTGAGGGGCCAGAGGTTATTGGAAATGATTATGCTATTGATGATATTTCTTTAACAGAGATATTAGTTCGTGAATTTATTCCTGTGAAAACAGTAAATAAATCAATTGTTAATGTGGGAGAAACTGTTGAGTATAGCATAACACTCACAAATCAATGTACAAGTCCACTTACAAATTTATCTTTTCAGGATACAATTCCAGACGTATTAACATTTGTAACAGGAAGTGTTGTTATTAATAATATATCATTTATGACGGCTAATCCTAACGTTGGTTTCGCTTTACCAGATATTCCTGGAGGGGGAAGTGTTACTGTTACTTTTGAAGCAAGAGCTGATTCTGTACCAGCTGTTAATCCAACTCTTAATAGTGCAAATATCACATATTCTTACACACCAGTAGAAGGTGGTATTCCAGGAGTTTTTGAAGTGACTTCTAATGAAGTTGCTGTAACTATACAAACATTAGCAGATATTTCTGTGATAAAGACGGCCAGTCCTAATCCTGTAACTCCTGGTGAACTGTTGACATTTGAAATAAGTATTCATAATGCAGGACCATCATCAGCAGAAAGTGTTACTTTAAATGATACTATTCCTTCATTATTTTTAAACGCAGAATACTCAGTTGATGGTGGAGTCACTTTCTTACCTTGGACAGGGAGTCTTAATATTGGAACGCTTATGAATCAAGAAACAAGACTTATTGCTATACGTGGAACTGTAAGTACAAGTGCAATGTCTTCATTTAGTAATACAGCCACTGTCGTATCTTCTACGCCTGATCCAAATCCAGATAATAACACTTCTACAATTGTTGTTCATATTTTGACAGCAAGATGTCAGGCGATTACAGACATTATTCAATCAGTTGCAATGCAAGAAACAGCACTTTCTCATATTTTAAATGCTGAAGGTGAAAAAATTCAAAAATTTGTAAGTATAGATGATATACGTTCTGATCAACTATTAATGTTAAATGATTCTGTAAAATCCTTAGTAGGATCAGTTGCAAGGTTAGAATCTGTTCTACAGGCAAAACTTCAAAGCATATCTCATATAGATTGTTAAGGCTAAACAATAATGATTATAAAGTATACTGAATAGGTGCCAACCTATTCAGTTTCTTTATGAATAATTGATACCAGCAAGTTCCATTCTTGAGAAAAGAATAGGATTAAGTTATAATTTTCTTGACATTACCATGTGGGGGATAGTTTATACTCTCAATAGAGGAGGTAAATATGTACAAAATTAATCAGTTTTCTAAAATTTCTGGATTAACTGTAAAAGCATTACGATATTATGATCAAGAAGGGATTCTTCAACCAGCTTTTAGAAATGAAGAGAATCAATATCGTTATTATAATGATGATAATCTTAAAAAAGCACAATTGATAAAATACTTAAGATCTTTAGATTTTTCAATAATGGAAATTAAGGATGTAGTTGAAAATGTTCACAGTCATGATGATCTTATGTATATATTAAATGAAAAAATTAAAATTATAGAAACAAATATTTCTAAAGAAAAAGAATTTATAAAAAGAATGAACACACAATTATCAACCTTTCATAACAAAACATGTTGCAATCATTATCAAATTGATACTGTGACAATAGATGAAATACTGGTTGCCTCTATTCACTTTAGAGGTCAATATACAGAACTTGATAAATATGTTCCACAACTTTATAAAGCAGTTAAAAATAACAAAAATGGGTATCATTTTAATTGTTATTTTGATGAAGAGTGTGTCGAAAGTGCTGATATAGAATTATGTGTACCTATAAAAAAAGAGATTGATAATAAGGCCATTCGTTGTAAGATATTACCTCAAGTGAAAGCTTTACGAACTACACACTATGGAAGTTATGAGACTTTATATTTGGCATATCAGGCAATGTTTGAGTATGTGAATACACATCATATAGAAACATTCACACCATCAAGAGAAATCTATATAAAGGGACCAGGTACAATCTTCAAGGGGAATCCTGATAATTATGTAACTGAAATTCTTTTACCTTTAGAAACAACAAAGGAGTAATGTATGAAAAAAATTATTGAGGATTTTATACCTCAAGGAGGTAAACATTGTATTACAAATGCACTGAAACAAGTTCTTTCTTATTATGATTATCCTATATCAGAAGCTATGATTTTTGGAATTGCATCGGGTTTATCTTTTTTATATTTAAATCAATCTATATCTCCAATGATTAATGGGAGAACGAAAGTATTTGAATTTGAAGAAAAATTAGCCAAGCGTCTACATATCACAATTAAGTGTAAATCTGGTAAAGATTATACACGTATATTTAACATGACAAAGAAAATGATAGATGAAAATCATCCAGTATTAATCTATGTTGATATGCCTTATTTACATTATCTTGGTATGAATCCAAATAGTCATTTTGGGGGACATGCGGTTGTTTTATATGGATATGATGACGAAACAAGAGAATTTTGGGTTAGTGATAGAGATAATCATGATTTTCCTATTAGAGTTCCTACAGGTAAGATCAATCAAGACTATCATCTTGTTCATTATGATGAGTTAGAAAGAGCACGTTGTAGTTCACATAGACCTTTTCCAGCTTCATACAAGTATTTGATGTTTGATTTTCATGATTATCAAAAGATTGATAAATTAACAATAAAAGAAGCCATTTTGGAAACTTGTGAAACTATGTTAAATCCACCAGCACAGTTATTAGGCATCAATGGAATTTGGAAATTTTCTAAAGAGATTCTTAAATGGAAACAGTTTAGTGATTATAAGCTACGTACAGCAGGAGTAACGAATTATTTTCAAATTTCTCATGATGGGGGAACTGGAGGAGGTATTTTTCGCCAACTCTATGGTGAATTTCTAATTGAGGCTTCATTAATAGTGAATGCTGACATATTAAATAGTATAGGCCAACAATTTATAGATGTTTCACATCAGTGGGATTTGCTTGCTGATGATTTGTGGCAGTTATCTTTAGATGGTGATGTAAGACTCTTAAAAAAGATGTCCCAATCAATCCAAGATATTTATATGATTGAAAAGAATCTTTATATAAGACTCCAAAAAACGGTTCATAATCTTTAACTAAGGTTTTATTTTCTTTAGAGTTTTTAGACAAATTTATTCATATTCATGACAGACTCTGTCAAGTTTACTATGATAAAATAGTTTATAATCAATAGAGAGTAATCTTAGAAAAAAGAAAGGAGCAGAAAATGTGAATATAAAAAAAGAACTAGAGAAAATCAATGATACCTCAAAACATTTTCAATTTAATGATATTGATGTTGATCCTCTATCAATAAAAGCAATCATGATTAATGAAGTTGTACCAGCAGATCCATATCAGGATTTTTATGGACAATATGATGCAGATTATCTCAAAACAACAATACCACTTTTTCAAAAAGCTGGGTATAATGTATCTTCAATTAAGGACATACTTGATTTAGGGGTTTATATCACAAATGCTGTAAAGATACCAAAAACAGAATACACCATTCCAAGAGAAGTTATTGAAGCTAATCTGCTATTTTTAGAAAAAGAAATTGCTTTATTTCCAAATGTAAGGGTAATTATGCTGATGGGAGATGTCTCTAAAAAAGCTTTTAATATGATTACAAAGAAAATAACAAAGAAAAATGTTATTCCAGCTATGTCTACATACAAACTTAGAGATAGTGAATTCTATTTTAATGATGTAAGAATCATTCCTTCATATATTATGACAGGGGCTAATATACTGATTGAAAAATCAAAATTCCAAATGGCTTCTGAGGATATTCAAACAATGATGAAAATTATTTATTAAGACAAAAAGGACAAAATCATTTTGTCCTTTAATGCTCCTCTTTACCCATTAATGAATGACGTGATATTAATCTTGATCGCCCTTGAACTTTCACAAGTTTTTCAAGTTCTTTTTTTGCATCATTAGCAATCCATCTTTGGACTTTATCTCCATCTTGAATCAATTCATATGATAATAATAATGCTTTTTCATGATAGTCAAAATCTTTTTTGCCTATTTCTTTTAAAGCTGTAGAAATTGCTTTCTTAATATGGATATGTTCATCATGTGAATAATCTCTAATAAAATGAAGATAAGTATCTAAAGTTGAATCAAGGATGTTTTTATTGTGAATCACATCACATGCTAATAAAACAAAAGCTGCTCTTTTGACATAAATATGCTGAGATGTTACCCATTGTGGAATCAGTAACTGATATCCCTTTATCTTGATAATAAGATTTTTACAAAGATGATTACATAAATCCCAAGATATAACATCTTTTATGAGAAGATTAATATCATCAAATGTCATCTGCTTATATTCAAAAATCAAAACTGCTAGCAATTTCGCATCATGATATTGGCTTTTCCATAATTGAAAGCCAAGTTGATTTGAATGTCCAATTGTTTTTGCAAGCTGACGAATATCTTGGAGAGGAACGCCTAAGCAATTTAATGCAGGAATTCCCATTTTTATGATATGCGATTTATATTTTTCAGAAGATAAGTTATGAAGTTGATGAATAATGTCTTGATAATTCATAGAGTCTCTAATACCTTCTTTAAATCATGAATATATGTTTGTTGTTGCTTTTTGAGATAGCCTTTCACAAATGGCTTCATATAAGTCTTTTTTGGAGTAACATCTTCAGTAAAATTAATTGTTGTGAAACCATCCTTATGATTGAATAAACCAGTCCAATAACCTATCATACGACTATTTTCCATTTTAAATTCATAACGTTGATAAGGTTCAAATACTGTAATTGTAAATATCGTTGGATAAAGATCCTTTGTATATTCAATAAATTGTTGATGTGGTTTTACAATTTCAATCTTTGAAATATCACTTCGCCAGGCATAATCTTCAAGTGAAGTGATTATTTTCCATACTGTTTTGATATCACATGCAAATGTTGCTTTAATATTTGTCATGACCATATTTATAACTCCTTTATTTTTTTATAATTGGCAACCAATATTCATAAATAGCATCTTGAGGATCCGCCTTAATATAAACTTCTATATCTGGGATATCAGCGTACTCATAACCTGAGGTTGGTAACCATTCTGTAATAACACGGCGTTCTAAATCCTGAAGAGTTTTATTGCTGCCTTGACCTGAAAAGACTGCCCACATTGCCTTATCAATTGTATATTCTTCAAATTGTGGATGGGATAGTGTTGAACTTACTGCAATAAAATATCTCCAGTCGTCGTGATAATGTATACTGACTCCTAATAGTCCTGTTGGCATACAATTGTTTATTTCCATTAATTGTTTTAATGTGCCATCAGCTAAAGCTTGATTCCAATGTTTAGGAATCTTTAAGAAATTTTCTGATAGTTCTTTATTTAAAGGAAAACTTTTTCCGATAATCTGAAAAGATTGTTTATTTTCGATTCTAAAATGGAGTTCTTCTAATCCTTGAATAGAAAATGAAAAATGAAGGGGTGGAAAAGCAACAAGTTCAATTCCTTCTTTTCTGAGTGTTGAGGGGGCAATTCCATGTATTGATTGAAAAGCTCGATTAAAGGCGGTGGGTGATTCATAACCATATTTAAAAGCTATATCAACAATTCTCATTTTGAGATCTTGTAGATCAACAGCAGCAAGAGACATACGACGTTTACGAATATATTCATTGAGTGATATACTTGTCATATAGAGAAATATTTTTTGAAAATGATATCTAGAGCAGTTTGTTATTTTGGCAAGTTCTTCATAATTTATTTCAGTTATGAGATGTTCTTCTATATAATCAATTGCTTGATTAAAACGATCAATCCATTCCATATGTACCTCCATCATCTACTTCTAGTATAACACTTTATAATTAAAATGACCTCTCATTAAAGATATAAAAAAAGAGAGTTATAGAAAATAAAGAATAAAAGTTAACTATTAGTGATTTTAAAATATGTTATGATTATAAATAAAGAAAGGAGTCGCATGATTCTTATATAGATTATTATAGAATCATCTTAAATATTATGGCAGGCTTAAGAAAAATGTTAGGAAATATTAATGATACAACTCTTGTATCTTTAATGAATATGATTGAAACCCAAAGTGCAAGTACACTAGCAAAATGGGCATTGGATTATGTGGAAGAACATGTACTCATGTTATGTCATCATGCTTTTGTTGAGGATATGAAAATAGCAATCCAGACTTCACGACAATATATCAATCAAGAGAGAACATCTCAAGAATTAAAAAAAGTTCTCAAAGATACAAAAGTCATTTTAAAAGATGTTCATGATCCTGTTAATATGGCAGCTATACGTGCTATTTTAACAGCATGTGCAACATATGATACACCAACAAATGCATTGGGATTTACTTTTTATGCAGTTGCTGCAATTGTGTATAGTGAAGTCGGATTATTTGAATCAAAGCAAAAATATGATCAACTTGCTAAAGAAAAATTTAAGGACATCCTTTATTCTTTTCAATTGATTGCTGTTAATGATGAAGTCAATCCTGTGAAAGTCAAATGGTATTGTTAAAAAAACATTCAGTCGATGAATGTTTTTCTTTCTATTTTAAGTTGTCCTTTAAAGCAAGAAGAGCAGCAAATGGTGAATCTTCAACACTAGTTGATGCCTGTTTTTGTTGTTTTAAATATTTTTTGACATCTTGCTTATTTGCCATGTTTTTCTTTGTTTCACGCTCTTTTTTAAAAGCACTCATTTGTTGTCGATAACCACATGTTTTACAGACAAACATTTGTTTATCACCGGAACCAACAAGTTCTAATTTTTTATGACAATTAGGGCATCTTGCATTTGTTACCAAAGATAAAGTTTCACGATGCTTACATTCACGATTGGAACAAATCAACATTTCACCCTTTTTTCCATTGACTTTAAGAAGTGGTTGACCACATTCAGGACATTTTTTTGTTGTTAAATTATCATGTTTATAAGTTGCTTGACTTTCATTGATTTCTTGAATAATAACTTCTGTATATTGACGAATGTCTTGTATGAATTTTTGTGATTGTTTCTTTCCTTGAGCAATTTGTGAGAGTTCTAATTCCCATTTGGCAGTTAATTCTGGATAACGTAAATCATTAGGAACAAGTGATAATAATTGTCTTCCTTTGGCAGTGACATGAATATCTTGTCCTCTTTTTTCAATAAGAAAGGTATTGAATAGCTTATCAATAATATCAGCACGAGTCGCAACAGTCCCTAAACCACCAGTGTTCTTTAAAGTTTCATTTAAAGTTTTAGAAGAAGCTTGCATAAATTTAACTGGATTTTCCATTGCTGATAAAAGTGTAGCCTCATTAAAGTAAGCAGGTGGCTGTGTTTGATCTGTTGTTTCTTTTATCTCAGTGACTTGTAATGTTTGTTGTATTTGAATAATTGGAAGCGTTTGATCATCTTCATCCTCATCTAAAGTTTTTCCATAAACTTCTTTCCAACCCATAGCTTTTTCAGTTTTTCCCTTAGTCATAAATATTTCATTTGCTATAGAACCAGTCATTATCGTTTGTTCATATTCATATGCAGGTAAAAGAACAGATAAGAAACGCTTTAAAACCAAGTCATATATTTTGCTTTCTCCATCAGTAAAACTTCCTAACATTGCTGGTTCTTCAGTTGGAATAATCGCATGGTGATCACTCACCTTGCTATTGTTGACAAAGTGTGATTGTTTCTTTATTCGTTTCTTTAAAATCTTATGAATGATATTATCATAGTCACCACCTCGTGATGCTTCTAATCTTTCTTTAATTGTTTCAACAATATCATCTGTTAAATAACGAGAATCAGTTCGAGGATATGTTAAAACCTTATGATATTCATAAAGGTTTTGCATAATTGAAAGCGTCTCTTTAGCGGAATATCCATATATCCTATTTGCATCACGCTGTAGTTCTGTTAAATCATAAAGCAAAGGTGCATAAGTTTTTTTAGAGGTTTTTTTCACATCAGTCACTTTTAGTGGTTGATTGCAAATTTTTTGCTGAAGTGTTACTACTTTTTCATGTGAAAAAATACGTGTTTCTTTTTGCGCAGATTGCCAAGTCCACCATACATCATTTGCAAGAACTTTTATTCCATAATAATCTTGAGATACAAAATGTTTAATATTATCTTCTTGTTTTGCAATCATAGCAAGGGTAGGCGTTTGAACTCTTCCGCAAGATAATTGTGCATTATATTTACATGTGAGAGCACGTGTTGCATTAATACCAACAAACCAATCTGCAATACTGCGACTATAAGCACTTTGATATAATGATTCATAATTCTTAGCATCTTTTAAATGTTTAAAGCCTTCTAAAATAGCTTTATCTGTTACTGATGAAATCCATAATCGTTTTAAAGGTTTTTTGACATGAGCTTTATCAATAATCCATCTTGCAACCAACTCACCTTCACGACCTGCATCCGTCGCAATGACAATGTCTTTGACATCCTGACGTAACATTTGGGTTTTAACCGCATTATATTGCTTCGCTGTTTTTCCAATCACAACAAGTGAAACTTTTTTAGGCATAATAGGTAAATCATCCATGTTCCAACTTTTATATTTTTTATCATAAGCTTCTGGATCAGCTAATGTTACCAAATGACCTAATGCCCAAGTCACAATATATTGATTTCCTTCTAATGCTCCATTTATTTTTTTATGACATTTTAAAACTCTTGCAATATCTCTACCAACAGATGGTTTTTCAGCTAATACTAATGTTTTTGACATATCAATCCCTCATTTCTTTATTCTCTATTGTAACACATCTTCTTATCTTTTAAAGAAAAACGTGTGAAGAAGTGTTGATTGTTTTTTGTCGAATTATTAAGTATAATTGATAATAAGATACATTGAGATCAAAAGAGAGGGATATATGAAAAAAGGAAAACATAATTCAATTACAGATGTAAAGGGTATAAGAGTTGGACATTGTACTTTAGAAAGTGAACATTTGCATACAGGTGTGACTGTGGTGTTACCTAGTCATGATAATATCTTTCAAAACAAATTGATTGCTGCGAGTCATGTTATTAATGGTTTTGGAAAGACAACAGGATTGCTCCAGATAAATGAGTTGGGAACATTAGAAAGTCCTATTGCATTGACAAATACATTAAGTGTAGGAACTGTTCAGCAGGCATTGGTTCAATATATGTTATCAATTGATAAAACAATCGGTAAAGAGACTGGTACAGTTAATGTTGTGGTTGGTGAATGCAATGATGGTTATTTAAATGATATTAGAGCATGTGCAATTACGCAGCAACATGTTTTTGAAGCCATTCAAAATGCTAATATTATATTTGAGCAGGGAAGCGTGGGTGCTGGAAGTGGCATGTCATGTTTTGAGATGAAAGGTGGAATTGGTTCAGGTTCACGTATTGTGACACTGAATCAAAAAGACTATACTATTGGTATTTTGGTACTATCCAATTTTGGTTTAATGAAAGATTTTATACCTTTTCATCAGGAGTGTAGTTCTGATATTCTTGAGCAGGGTTCAATTATAATGGTTATTGCAACTGATATTCCAATGTCATCACGACAATTAAAAAGGGTTTGTAAAAGAATGAGTGTACCCTTAAGTCGTTTAGGTTCACATCTTGGGAATGGGAGTGGAGATATTGCGATTGCTTTTTCAACAGCTCAAGTGATACCACATCAATATCATCAGGATTTTTTGACAATTCAAGAGATTCATGAAAATTGTATTGATTTTGTTTTTAGGGCAGCCATTGATGCTGGAGAAGAGGCAATTATGAATTCTTTATTGTATTCTAAGACATGTATTGGTAGAGATCAGCATATACGATATAGTCTTAAGGATATGATGAAAAATAAATATAATGGGGGAGAATGAATATGAAAGTTATTTATCATGTAGACGAATTAGAGAAATGGCAAAAATGTATAGCAAATGTGAAAAACATGTTATCATATGCGCAAGAAAATAATGAATTATTTGAAATTGAGGTTTTAGCAAATAGTATTGCAGTCACTGATTTAAAAAAAGAGAGTGATATTGAGCATGATATCCTTTTTATGATTGATAATGGTGTTACGGTTGTTGCATGTCAAAATGCTTTAAATGCACAATCATTATCATCTCATCAACTTATATTTGGTGTATTTGTGGTGAGAGCTGGCGTTGTTGAATTGGCTGTCAAACAAAATCAGGGATTTGCTTATATTAAGCCATAAGGAGAAAATATAGTGAATGAAGAAAAGGATTGGTTTATTGTGGATTAGCTTGCTGTCTTTGTAGTGAAGCAGAAGATTGTCCAGGTTGTCGCAAAGTTGGATGTAAAGATAAAGAGTAGTGTCAGTGTTTTCAATGCTGTCAAAAAGAAAGATTTAATGGTTGCTTTGAATGCTATAAGTTTCCATGTGATAATCATATGCTCAATAAGTTAAGAGTCCGCACATTTGCTAAATTTATCAAGATTTATGGTGAAGAAAAATGATTAGAGTGCTAAAAGAGAAATGAGGCACAGAGGATTATATATTATTATCCTGATGGTGATTATGATCATTTTGAAACAGAAGAAATCATTAAATTCATTTTGGAAGGAAAGAAATCAATGTTAAGTTTTTGATTGAAACAAATCATTGATATAGAGACACATCCTATATCTTATCATTTGAGAAAATAGGTTGGATCATATAGTTTTTCTATATATATTGGGAAGAATGTTTGGATTGTCTAGGAAAAGATATCTCATTACAAGTTGTTGTCATTATTATTCATAAAATTGAAGAGGAGTAAGTAAGATGATTGATTTTAATGCGTATGTAGATGTAAATATGATAGAAAAGAATGAAAGTCTTGTTTTCAATGTTTGTCAGTTATTAGATTCACATCATAAGATTAAAACAAAAGAACATATATTAGCAGTTGCTCAAAAGAGCCAACAATTAGCTAAACAATTTCATGTGAATGAGGATATCTGTTTACAAAGTGCATTATTACATGACATAAGTGTGATAATAAATCCAAATGATATGAAAAAAATGGCTATTGAAAATAATTATTTATTAGATAAAGCAGAAGAGAAATATCCATTTTTGCTACATCAAATGGTCTCTCAATGGATTGCACAAGATATATTTGATATTTGGGATGAACGTATTTTAAGTGCTATTGCTTGTCATACAACTTTAAAAGCGAGTCCGTCATCATATGATATGATCTTATTTTTAGCTGATAAAATTGCTTGGGATCAAGAAGGAATACCACCCTATCTAGAACGCATTGAAAAAGGACTTGAAATATCATTAGATAAAGCTTGTTATGAATATATTCGTTATCTTTTTGAAAATCATCAATTACTCTATCCTCATCAAAATATAAAAGATGCAAGAGATATCCTTTATCAAAAGTATCTGCCTATCACATTTCGTTGTTGGAATAAAAATGATGGAGAAATATTTTATAAACACTCTTTTTCTCATGAACTATATCAATATATGGATAAAGGTTTTCCAAAAACATTAGATGAATGTGTAAAAATGGTGGAAATATTGAGTCAGTCTCATGATGATGTGAAAGCTGTTCTTTTGGATGGGGAAATTGTTGGATGTATAGGTGGATTTTTTGATAGCCAAAATGTTGTAAAACTTGCTTATTGGCTAGATGTTCATTATTGGAATCAGGGTATTATGGGAATTGCTCTTGAAAAGTTTATACAGCAGTTGTATATTGAGAAGAATGTTCAATATGTTTATGCTAAACCTTTTCAGAAAAATATAGCTTCACAACGTTTGTTGGAAAAATTACGATTTCAAAAAAGAAATTATGATGACCAAATAATCACATATGTAAGGAAGACTTGTTAAAATGTCTTTCTTTTTTTATCTTATAGACTCTTTCTATTTTGCTTGAAACGTAAAAATGTTATGATATAAGAGAAATAGGAGGTATGGAGTTATGAGAGGAGTCTATTCATCAGTTACAGATATTCGTCGAAAGATTTTTACTGAAATTGCTCGTATGGCATATGATGGAGATTATTCGGTCATTGAAGAATTGCCATATAAGATTATTCCTGGAGAAGTTGCGACTTATCGTGAAAGTATTTTCCTAGAACGTGCAATCGTTGGTGAAAGATTACGTTTAGCAATGGGATTACCATTGCGACCTGTTGATCAACATACTATTTTATCAACTGGAATTAGTGAAAGTGCTATTGCTGAAAAGTATTATGAGCCACCTTTAATTAATATTATTAAGTTTGCATGTCATGCTTGTCCAGATAATGTGATTAAGGTGACAGATGCTTGCCAGGGATGTTTGGCTCATCCTTGTAAAGAGGTCTGTCCAAAAGGAGCAATAGACATTATTAATGGGCGCAGTATTATCGATCAAGAAAAATGTATTAAGTGTGGATTATGTATAAAGAATTGTCCATATGGTGCTATTATGAAAATGGAACGTCCATGTGCTAAGGCTTGTGGTATGGATGCAATTCAAACAGATGAACATGGTCATGCTGATATTGATTATGATAAATGTGTATCATGTGGTATGTGTTTAGTGAATTGTCCATTTGGAGCAATTAGTGATAAGGGGCAAATTTTTCAGTTAATTACAGCAATGAATCAGGGATATTCAGTTGTTGCTGCTATTGCACCAGCGTTTGTTGGACAGCTTGGTCCAAAAGTGACACCTGAGAAATTAAAAGGCGCAATGAAAGCCATTGGATTTGAAGATGTTGTAGAAGTTGCAATAGGTGCTGATTTGTGTACTATTGAAGAAGCAGAAGATTTTTTAGAAAAGGTTCCAAATCAACAGCCCTTTATGGGAACATCATGTTGCCCAGCCTGGTCAGTTATGGCGAAAAAACTCTTTCCAGAATTTAAATCTTATATATCTATGGCATTAACACCTATGGTTTTAACTGCTCGAATGATTAAACAGGACCACCCACATTGTAAAGTTGCATTTATTGGTCCATGTGCTGCTAAAAAATTGGAAGCATCTCGAAAATCTGTAAGAAGTGATGTTGATTTTGTTTTGACATTTGAAGAAGTTATGGGAATGTTTGAAGCCAAAGATATTCATTTTGATGATTTTACTGAAACAGAAGAATTAACTGGAGCAAGTGCTGATGGACGTGGCTTTGCTATAAGTGGTGGTGTTGCTCAGGCAGTTGTCAATTGTATTCATCAAGAACATCCAGATTTAGATGTCAAAGTTCATGCTGAAGAAAGTTTACAGAAATGCAGACAAATGTTAAAAGATGCAAAAAAAGGTATTTATGATGGTTATTTATTGGAAGGTATGGCTTGTCCTGGTGGATGTATTGCAGGAGCAGGAACTTTACAGTCAATTGTACGAGCTAAAGGCGCAGTTAATAAATTTAAGAATTCTTCTGATATGAAGGGGTCTCAGGAAAGTGAGTATGCAGGTCGTTTAAAAGAACTTGTAGAGGATTAACAATGAGCGTAAAAGTGATTGTTGATAGGAAAATGGGAACTTATCATCCTGAACATCCAGATTTATATTATCCTATTAATTATGGTTATATACCTGATGTTATGGGTGGTGATGGTGAAGAACAAGATGCATATATTCTTGGGGTTGAAAAACCTATTGATAAATTTGAAGGTGAAGTGATTGCTGTTATTCATAGGATAAATGATGTTGAAGACAAGTGGGTCGTAGCATCGTCTTATAAATATACTGATGAAGAGATTGAAAGTGCCATTGCCTTTCAAGAACAATATTTCGAACATAAACTCATAAGAAAAGTAGGAGAAACAGATGAAAAAATATAAAGCAATTATTTATGATATAGATGGAACAGTTTTAAATACATTAAATATGAATATGTATCCATTAATAAAAATTATTAAAGAAGAAACAGGCGAAGACTGGACATTTGAAGACGTATTAAAGTTTGCACCATATCCTGGTATGAAGGTTATGGAAGAACTACAAGTTAAAGATAAAGAAAAAACTTATGCAAGATGGGTTCAATATGTTAATGAATATGAAGAAGGAGCAACTTTATATGATGGTTTTGAAGATGTATTTAAAGCATTTGATGGGAAAATTATTCAAGCTGTTGTTTCTGCTAAAACAACAAAACAGTATCAAATTGATTTTGTTGATAAAGGTTTAGATCAATACATGCAGGTTGCTATATTAGCTGATGATACAGATAAACATAAACCTGATCCAGAACCATTGTTTGAGTGTTTGAAAAGGATTAATGTCAAGCCTAGTGAGGCAATTTATATTGGTGATGCTCTTTCAGATTATTTGGCTTCACAAAATGCACATATGGACTTTGGATATGCAAAGTGGGGAAGTGTTTCTAGTAAGGGAATAGATGAGCCAACTTATATATTTGAAACACCATTAGAGTTATTAAAACTTTTATAAGATATCTATGACTTAAAAGAACATCAGGATTATATAGATGAAAAAAGAGAATTTCAGGAATATCCAAAGTTATATCAGCACTTATTTTATCTATAAAAATATACTTGAAATATGAGTGAGAAAAGGAGTGAGTAATAATGAAATATTATTGTCAAAAATGTCACTTGATTTATGATCAGGATATCTGTTTACAATGTGGTGAAAAATTAAAAGAGGCACATTTAGATGATGATTGTTTCTTGATAGAAAAGAAACAACTTTGGGCCGATGCCGATATGTTAAAAGAACTCTTAGAAGAACATCATGTTCCTTATTATTGTGCCAGTTCAATGGGAGCAGGAATGTCATTGAAGATAGGACCAATGTTAGAGACTTATCAGTTTTATGTACCATATTCTCATTATGATGAAGCGCTTTCGTGTGTAAAAACTCTTTTTGGTGCTGACGAAATAGAATATTAATAAAAATAGCGTCTAGAATTATTGAATTTTAGATGCTTTTTTAAATTTTCACAAGTATTTATTTGAGAAAGTATAAAATATTTGATTTATGGAATACGATTGTAATCAAAACATATGATAATATGGGTGATGATATGAAAAAAGTAATACCGTTTATTATGTTGTTTGCATTGTGTTCGTTGATGTACAAACCAGTTGTCAGTGTTTCATCATCACAAAGTCTAGCTAAAAAAGTTATTGTGTTAGATCCTGGACATGGTGGATTAGATAATGGCGCAAGTGTTGGAAAAGTCAATGAAGATGAATTAAATTTGAAGATTTGTTATGCTTTAAAAAGTGAATTGGAGTCTAGAGGGGCAACTGTTTATCTGACACGTACTGATGATCAGGATATGACAAGACGTAATTATAACTATTCAAAACAAGATGATATGTATTTAAGAGTTTTGAAGATAGATGAATATAAACCTGATCTTTTTTTAAGTATTCATTTAAATTCATCATCTTCAGGGGCTTGGGGGTCACAAGTTTTTTATTATAGAAAAAGCCAAGAGGGAGAGCGTTTGGCAAAATGTATACATGATAGTATGAAACCTGTTACAGGAACAAAGAAGCCTACTTCTTCTTGTGGGTTTTATGTTTTGCGTGCTACACAATCCACAGGCGTTTTGGTCGAGTGTGGGTTCCTTTCTAATGCAAATGAACGTGGACAATTAAAAAGCGCTAAATATCATAAGAAATTAGCAGTGGCTATAAGTGATGGAATTGAGAATTATCAGAAGTCCTTGTCCTCTGGGGGATAGGAAAATATTGTAAACTCCTTTGAATAATGGTATGATTAAGTTATGAATGAAGGGGAGTTTTATTATGAAAAGAAGTTTAAAAATGATATGTTGCTTAGCACTTCTTTTGTGTATGGGGTGTACATCAAAAACTTATTTGGACCCAGATAAGCCAATAACAGTTAAATTATGGAACTATTATACTGGCAAGCAAATGGAATCATTTAATGGTTTGGTTGAATCATTTAATGCAACAGTAGGGAAAGAAAAGGGTATTATTGTTGAAGTTACAGGTTTTGGTAATGTCAATGAACTTGGTCAAAGTGTACGAGATGCAGCAAATAAAAAAGTGGGAGCTCAAGAAGTTCCAGATATTTTTGCAGCATATGCTGATACTGCATATCAAGTTGATGCTTTAGGAATTGTTGAGGATTTAAGTTTACATTTTACAGAACAAGAACTTTCTCAATATATTCCTGGTTATATTGAAGAAGGACAGTTTAATGGGGGATTAAAAATTTTTCCAACTGCGAAATCAACAGAAATTATGATGTTGAATATGACTGATTTTAATCAATTTGCGAATGCCACTGGAGTTCAAATAGAAGATTTATCAACAATTGAAGGATTGGTTGAGGTCTCAAAGAAGTATTATGAGTATACTGATGGATTGACATCAACACCAAATGATGGAAAAGCATTTTTTGGTAGAGATGCGTTTGCCAATTATATTGTTATAGGATTGAAGCAATTAGGTCATGATATTATTCAAGTCAAAGATGGTAAAGCAACATTAGACTTTGATAAAACAGCTGTTAGAAAATTATGGGATTATTATTATACACCATATATTCATGGATATTTTGCTGCTGAAGGTCGATTTAGAAGTGATGATGTGAAACTTGGAAACATTATCAGTTTTGTTGGATCTTCTTCTGGTGCAACATTTTTTCCAAATCAAGTTATTGTCAATGATGAAGAAAGCTATCCAATAGAAGTCAAGGTTATGGAAGTTCCGTTGTTTAAAGATGGGAAAAGATATGCAGTTCAACAAGGGGCAGGTATGGTTGTTACAAATGGTGATGCTGCCCATATTGAAGGCTCTGTAGAATTTTTAAAGTGGTTTACACAGCAGGAACAAAACATTCAATTTTCAATAGATTCAGGGTATCTTCCAGTAACAAAAAAAGCAAATCAAATTGATACTATTGAAAAAACAACAGATATTCATTCTGATTTAATGAAAGAAGTTATAGAGGTTTCAGTGAATACTGTTAATAATATGGAACTTTACACAACAAAAGCCTTTGAAAATGGAACTGAACTTCGTTCCCAATTAGAAAAATGTTTACAAGATAAAGCAAAATCAGATCGTCAAAAAGTTGAACATGCTTTGGAATCAGGTAAGAGTCAGGATGAAGTTTTTGCAGCATACGATAATAATGAAAATTTTGAAAAATGGTATAAAGAGGTATATGAGGGATTAAAGGATATCGTAGGATAGACTGATGAGAGAAAAGAAAAGTTCGAAAATAAAGAAGAACTCATTATTTAGACGTATTTTTATACCAATGTGTTTACTGGTTTCTTTAATTGCATGTTTTATTGTAGGAATAGCGAGTTATTATGATATTCTTGGTGAATTAGATGATAATAGTCGAAATCTTTTTGATCAACAGGTTTCAAATCGTTCTCATGATTTACAAACTTCAATGGTTTCAAAATGGTCTAATTTAGATGTGGAAATAGATAGAATTAATGCTATTACTGAAAATTTAGTAAAAACAAATCAAATATCATTAGAGAAACTCTCTCATTCATCTGATGATAGTCAATTGCTATTAAAGAAAGTATCAGGTGAAGTGATTACACTTTTGAGGAATCATGGAACAACAGGTGCGTATATTCTTTTAAGTGATGGTCAATTCACAGCAAGTGATACACAGCATTATCCTGGTTTTTATGTTATGGATAATGATCCAGAAGGTTCATATGAATCAGGAAATTCTGATTTGTTATTGGCGCGTTGTCCAGTGCAATTGATTGATAATTTAAATATACCAACTGATACATCTTGGCAACCATCTTTTGAATTTCGTCAAGAAGATATGAATAAATATAAAGAATTATTTCAAAACTTTCATTTGGTTTTAGAAAATCCAGATTTTGATATAAAAGATGTTGGATGCTGGCTACAGCCTTATAAACTCTATAATAGTGAGAATTATCGAATTTCTTATGTCTTACCACTTATTTATAATCAAAAAATATATGGTATGATAGGAATTGATATTTCATTTGCTTATTTACAAAAAACATTAGCTTATGATGAATTATCAAATAGTGGTAATGGTGGCTATATGCTTGCATTACAAACAAAAGAGAATACATATCAATCAATGTTTTTAAATGGACCTTATTATTCACGTGAAATTGATCAATTTTCGATACTTAATGTGTCAGGTGAAAATGAAGTTTATATCAATAATTCAATCTATTGCTCTCCTCATATATTAAAACTTTATAATAGTAATACACCATATGAAAGTCAAAAATGGGTATTGATGGGGATTATTGATAAGAGCGAACTATATGGTTTTACAGAACATCTTATGAGTGTGTTTTATGTTGTTATAGCATTTATCATTCTCATAGGAGCAGCTTTATCATTTGTTCTTGCAAGATTTATTGCGGAGCCAGTTATAGATTTGGCTCGTCGCATTTCTTATTCTTCAAAGGCAGTATCACATGTTAATATAGAAAAAACAAATATTATTGAGATTGATCAGCTTATTCAAGCAATTGAAAAGATGAGTAATGATGTATTAGATTCTGCAACACGTTTTACAAATATTATTCGTTTGGCTAATACAAATCTAGCTGGATTTGAAGTGGATTTTGATAAGGATGAATTATTTCTAACTGATGGGTTCTTTGATATTTTTATGATGAATCATGTTGATACAAAGACGATGACTCCAAAAGAATTTAAAAAACTATTTCAAGTGTTTGATAATTGTGCATCACCAACTCAAAATGCAAATGAATATATCTATCATATTCAATCCCAAAATGAAAATATATATTTACGATTACGTTATACACAAAATCAACATAAATATGTTGGATTGGTTGAAGAAATTAGCGATATGATTAAAGAACGACAAGTTATTGAACATGAAAGAGATCATGATGTTTTAACAGGACTCATCAATCGTCGTGCATTTCAACGAAAAATGAAAAGATTATTCAGTATAGATGTTCAAAAACTAAAAATTGCGGCATTAGTTATGATGGATTTAGATAATTTGAAATCTATTAATGATAAATATGGCCATGATTGTGGAGATGCGTATATTAAAGGAGCAGCAAATATATTTAAAAAGTTTTCACCTGAAAGTACAATTGTTTCACGAACATCTGGTGATGAATTCTATCTATTTTATTATGGTTATGATACAAAAGAAGATATAAATGAGCAGTTAAAAATTCTTAAACAAGGTATTGCTCAAAGTATATTGACTTTATCTAATCATAAAGAAGTGAAGGTTTACCTTTCAGGTGGTATTGCATGGTATCCAAGCGATAGTACTCAATTTGAAGAACTCCAACGTTATTCTGATTATGCTATGTATTCTGTTAAACATTCTGGTAAGGGTGAAATAGCAATGTTTAATGTTACAGATTATGAGAATAATTCATATATTATGAAGAAAAGATTAGACTATTATCAATTGATTGATGGTCGAATGATAAAATATGCATTTCAACCTATTATTGAGATGCATACAGGAAATGTCTTTGGTTATGAAGCTTTAATGCGTTCAACACATCCAACACTGAGGGATACTCAAGAGATTATCTCACTTGCAAAACTTGAACTTCAGTTAAATAAAATAGAGACTTTAACATGGCAAGAAGCACTGCGTGCTTATGCAGAATATTATCGCAATGGTGATGTTTCTTCAACACAGAAGATTTTTATTAATTCTATATCTAATCAAATTCTACCATTATTTGAAATAGAAAATTTGGAAAAGAAATATTCAGATATACTAGGTCAAGTTGTATTAGAAGTTACAGAAGATGAGGAACATAATAAAAATTGTTTTGAAGCTAAAAAAGAAATCTTAACACACTGGAATGCTGAGACAGCTTTGGATGATTATGGAAGTGGTTATAATAGTAATCGTAATCTTTTAATCGTCAATCCTGATTATGTTAAAATTGATATGGATTTAATTAGAGACATTGATAAAGATATTGACAAACAGAAAATTGTAGAAAATATTGTCGCTTATTGTCATGAAAGAAATAAGAAAGTCATTGCTGAGGGTGTTGAGACATATCAAGAGCTAACTGTAGCCTTCTATTTGAATATAGATTATGTTCAAGGCTTCTATTTTGCAAAGGCGGAATTTGTACCACCAGTTCCAGATGAAAATGCAGTGAAAGCATTATTAGAATTAAATGATATGAAGAGGTAAGTGATCACTTATCTCTTTTCTTAAGTAAATAGAAAGAATATGTAAATTTGAAGAGTCGATTTTAATTGAAAAAAATACAAAAAAGTATTGACGAAAAATAGGTGCTATGCTAATATATTAGGGCAGTCATTAATGGGCCTGTAGCTCAGTTGGTTAGAGCGCACCCCTGATAAGGGTGAGGTCGATGGTTCAAATCCATTCAGGCCCACCATTAATTTCTGTTATTATATGGGCCTGTAGCTCAGTTGGTTAGAGCGCACCCCTGATAAGGGTGAGGTCGATGGTTCAAATCCATTCAGGCCCACCATATATAAATTATATAGGAATTGGGGCTTTAGCTCAGCTGGGAGAGCGCCTGCCTTGCACGCAGGAGGTCAGCGGTTCGATCCCGCTAAGCTCCACCAATAAGACACATACTCATGTGAATTATGTTTTAGATAACATAGTTTGCATGAGTTTTTTGTTTATAAAAATGAATGTAATTATAAATCTTTATTTCTACAGATATTAAATCAAGTGTATTGCTGTAGAAAGGAGATAACAAATAGATTAGCAATATAAATATCAAAACATTTAAGTCTCGTTACAAATCAAAAAAATAATAAAAATTTGAAAAGTTAAGAAAATAGAAACTAGTAAATAGAAACTAGTAAAAAGAAAATAGAAAAGGTTAAATAGGTGAAGAAAATATGTTGAAAATTGTAAATACTATCGAAAGAGAATTAGCTTTAACTGACTTTGTTGTCAATAAATTAAGTGAGCGTTTACTTATTATGGAGTTTAATGGATATGCTCCATCTGAAAAGAGTGCAAAAGTTGATGGTAGAAATACCAAGTATAACGTGTTTGCTGTGAAGTGCACAAATCACTTCAATAATAAACAAATTACTGTTAACGTTACAGCTACAGGTCCTAATAAAGGTTTGTTAGATGTCTTAACTCATAAAATGAATAACAACCCTCTAGGAAAAGTATTTGTTGATTTTGAAGATGTTGTCGTAGGACATTACGTGAGTGGTGGTAATGGATTTGCTCAATTAGTGCAAAGCTATAAAGCAGAGACCGTTAAAGAAGTAGATATCAAAGAGGTTGAAAAAATCGTTCAATCCATGAAACAAGTTGCTGATCCAGTCGCTCAAATGCAACAGGAGCAACAAAAGAAATAATAAAATAAATTTTGAAACAGAACCTTGACAAGTGAATAAAAGCAGTTCCAATCTGCGTTATCAAAGGTTCGCGACTTATAAAAAAATAGTTATTGTTTTATAATTTTTAGCGATAGAAATGTTATGTGATTTATTTAATAAATGACATAGCTAAAAAAATTATATGGTTTGATACCATCTATAATTAATCAGGACGATAACCGATAATCAAAAAAAGAAAAAGTAAATATATTGATATTGTTAAACGATATTAATTTTAAATAGTTATTTATAAAGAACAGTATTAAAAAATAATATTGTTCTTTTCATATGGAGGCAAAAGTTATGATAGTAGCAGAGTTATTAAAAGAATGTAATACAGTATTAGATGTTGTTGAAGAATATGTATTAGGGTATTTAAGATGTACTCTTGGATATTTGCCTGATATTGATGAAATGATTTCAGATGAATTATATGTTGAGGTTTTTAATTCAATTCTTGCAGATGAACGACCAGAAGATTATATATCGTTAAGCAAAACATGTGTTACAATGGATATGTCGGATGTGTTAGTATTGAAAGAAATTGCTTGGAATGCAATTAATTTAGTTGAAGCAAGAACAAGAGATGTAGGTGAACCATTCTTCAAGTATGCAAATAGTCATTATGAAGAACTGGTTAAACTTGAAGAACTGTTAAGCAATAAAATTCAAGCAAATCTATTGGATTAAAAAAAAGATATATAAATCTTTAAAAAATATGATATACTTATTGTAAAGAGGTGAAATATATGGAGACTGTAGATGAAACGTTAGAAGTAGAAGAATTAATCAAAAACTGTGATGATCCATATGTGAAAGAACAGTATCAAAAAGTTTTAGATATTAAAGCTGGAAAGAGAAAAACATATTCTCTTGAAGAGGCTTTAAAGTTCATGGAACAATAAGATAAGTGTATAAAATTGAATTTGATGAAAGTGTATTAATATTTTTTAGAGAAAATAATATAAATTTAAATGGAATATCAAAAAGAATAACAAAAATGATATGTGATTTTCCAAGAAGTAAACCAACATTTTACAATAATGATTTATTAAGAATTGCATATATAGATAAATTCAAATTACTGTATTATGTTGTTGAAAATGAGAAAACGTTGTATATTATTGATATTGCTTTTGCTTATTCAAATGTTAAATTAAAGGTAAGGAACTAATAAAAAAATGTTAGTTCCTTTTTCATATGATAAGGAGGTAAAACAATGGAGATTAATGTAAATGTTAAGGTGGAAAAAGATATAACTTTAAATCTACTTCACAAAGCGGTAAGTAATTTTGTGAAACAGCTTGATTTTCTTGCTAAAGAAGATGGATATGCATTTACAATAGAAGATAATAATAGAATGATTGCAAATTATAAATCAAAAAAATTTAAAGGTTGTTCATATGATTTTATTGTAGAAATGGAAATGCAAGATAAAATAAATGCACGAATTGAAGGAATGAAAACAATTATTTCTAGTTTTTGTGAAGATTATTTTAATAATAAATTTACACTTGATGAAAAAATAAGATATTTTAATGGTACCGTAAAAGAAATTGAAGAATTAAAAAATCAAATTTGTTTTTTAAGAGATTTAGGAATTTTTGATATATATAGCTATGATTCAATAATGAATAATTTTAGAACTTTAGAAACGGATCTTTATTCAAGAATTTATAAATAAGAAAAGATATTGCCAAACAATATCTTTAATAAT